>NZ_CP107836.1:6032695-6635964 GCF_036346615.1 Streptomyces sp. NBC_00523
CTCGCCCTCGCCGGGAACCACAGCCTGGTCGCGGTCGCCGACGACCTGCACCGCCGCTCCCAGTGGCCCCTGGTGGACAACCCGGTCACCCGGCGCGCCGACCTGCTGGCCGACGCCTCCGAGCACACCGCGCTGCTCGACGCCCTGATCGCCCAGGACGTGGCGGTCGTCCAGTCGCTCGTACGCGAACACTTCGCGGGCGCCGACGGCTGACCCCGTAAGCCCTCGCGCGTACGGGGACGGGCTGGGTGCCCGCGCTCAGTTCGCCTCGATCGTCTCCGGCGGGGGCTGGTCCAGGTGCGGGCCCAGCCAGGTCGGGACGCCGCCCAGCAGCCGGAAGAGGCGGGCCGCCTCGGCGCGCAGCCGGGTCGCCGCCTCCGGCTCCGGCTCGGCGTCGGCCAGCGCGATGAGCGCCGGGGCCGTACCGACCAGGTAGCCCAGCTCCTCCCTTATCCGCAGGGACTCCGCGAAGCCGTGCCGGGCCTCCGCGAGCTCGCCCTCGCGCAGGGCGATCAGGGCGAGATGGCGCCAGGTCGAGGAGAGCAGCAGCGCGTCGCCCTGCGCGGTGGCACCCGCGTGGGCCCTGCGGTAGGCGGCCCGGGCGGCCTGCGGGGAGTCCGCGATGTTCTGCGCGATCAGGCCGCGCCGGAAGTCGAGGAGCGGGCGGCCCTGGGCGGCGGGCGAGAGCAGGGCGGCGGCCCGGCCCAGCGCCACCCGGGCCTCGTCGGCCCGGTCCCGCACCCCGAGCAGGGTCGAGGCGTAGGCGAGATAGCCGCGCTCGCAGGCCGCCGCGCCGCGCTCCTCGTCGTCGTGGGCCATGGCCTCGGCGGTGCGCAGGGCGTCCTCGGCGTCCGTCCAGCCCTGCCCGGTGTACAGGCAGCGCTCGGTCAGCAGGGCCGTCCGCTGGAGGGCCGCGGCCGGGTCGGTGGCGGCGTCGTGTTCCAGCAGGGCCGCGGCGTCCGTCCAGCAGCCGCGCGAACGCAGCCGCCATACCGCGGTCTGGAGCGGAGGATCGTCATCTGCTGTCGTTCCGGAACCAGACATGGCGGTATGCGCCACATTGCCCTCCCCGAGCGCGCCGTCGAGCTGTTGAGTATGGGCCGCATCACAGCACGGAATGGCACGCCGGGCCAAGAGGTCGAGGCAATGTCAGGTGAAACTTTTCACAATCGGCGACGCGGGGCCGGACGCCCCCGGGACCCTTGCCCGGCCCGGGATTTCAGCTCATCCGCAGGGCCAGGAAGAAATCGAGCTTGTCCTCCAGGCGCGCCAGATCACGCCCCGTCAACTGCTCGATTCGCCCGACCCGGTAGCGCAGCGTGTTGACGTGCAGGTGCAGCCGGGCCGCGCAGCGGGTCCACGAACCGTCGCAGTCCAGGAAGGCTTCCAGGGTCGGAATGAGCTCCGCGCGGTGGCGCCGGTCGTACTCGCGCAGCGGGTCCAGCAGCCGCGCGGTGAACGCCCGCCGCACGTCGTCCGGGACGAACGGCAGCAGCAGCACGTGCGAGGCCAGCTCGTGGTGGCCGGCCGCGCAGACCCGGCCGGGCCGGGCCGCCGCCACCCGGCGCGCGTGCCGGGCCTCCTCCAGGGCGCCGCGCAGCCCCTCCGCCGAGTGCACGGAGGCGCTGACACCGAGTGTCAGGCGGCCGTCGTCGCCGAGGCCCGCGGAGAGCGGGGCGCGCACGGCGGCGAGCAGCGCGTCGGCGTGCAGGGCGGGGTCCTCGCCCTCGGTGCCGCTGTCGTCGGAAGGCCCCTCGGCCGCCTCGCCGTCCGGCCGGTCCGGGGCGGCGGGCAGCGGCACCAGGGCGATGGCCTCGTCACCCGTGTGGGCGACGGCGATCCGGTCCGCCGAATCGGGGCCCGTCACCGCCGGGTCGACCAGGATCTCCTCGAGCAGCGCCTGGGCGACCGGGCCGCCCCGGACCTCGGACGCGCCGTCCTCGTCCCACTCGACCCGGGCCACCACGACCTGCCAGTGCGGCGCGGTGCCGAGGCCGGGGAGCAGGACCGGCGTCGCCACGCGCAGCCGGGCGGCGATCTCGGCGGGCGCGGCGCCCGCCTGGACCAGCTCCAGGACCTCCTGGGCGAGCCGGCGGCGCACCGTGCGGGCCGCGTCGCGCCGGTCGCGCTCGACGGCGATCAGCTGGGTGACGCCCTGGAGCAGGTCGAGCCGCGCGGCCGGCCAGTCGCTCGCGTCGGCCTCCACGGCGAGCAGCCAGTCGGAGAGCACGGACTCCCGGACGTCGCGGGCGGGCGGCACCGCGCCGCCCCGGCCGTTGTTCCGGATCGGGAAGAGCGAATACGTCGTACCGCCGAGGGTCGCCCGGTGTGGGGCGCGGCGGCCGGAGCGGACGGCGGCCAGATGCAGCCCGGCCAGCTCGGCCCCGGCGGCGGCGGGCAGCGGGGCGCCCGCGCCCGCGATCTGCCGCCCGGTGGGGGAGAGCACCCAGGCGTGGAGGTCCAGGTCGGAGCCCAGGAGATCGAGGACCACCTCGGGGCCGCCGCCGGTCGGGCCCGAGGTCATCAGCCTTCGGTGGCGGTCCACCACGGCCGCCAGGTCGCCCGCCCGCTCGCCGGACACCTGGCGCACCACGTACTCGGTGATCGTTGCGAACGCGACCGTCTCGTGGACCGCGAACAGCGGCAACCGGTGGTGGCGGCACGCCTCCACGAGATCGTCCGGGATGTCGCCGAGCTCCGCCTCGCCCGCCGCGAGACCGGCCACCCCGGCACCCGCCAGGATGCGCACGAACGGCTCCGAGTCCGCGGCGTCCCGGCGCCAGGCCAGACCGGTCAGGACCAGCTCGCCGCCGGTGAGGTAGCGGCTCGGGTCGCGCAGGTCGGTCGTCATCACCCCGCGGACCGACCGGTCCAGCTCCTCGTCGCCGCCGAGCAGCCGCAGGCCCAGCGCGTCGTTCTCCAGCAGTGCGCGCAGCCGCATCTGGTCGCCGCCGATCTCTTTCGTTGGTACGGGTGAAGTCTGGGTGTTGCGGTGAGGCTGTTGAGCCCCGCCATTCGTTCGAATCTACAAGACATGAGCGGAGACCAGCCAACTGCTTCATGGGTTCGGTGACTGCACCAGGTGGAGCAGGGCTTGTGTACTGGGCCACACACCGCGTGAACAAGACATGAACAAGTTCGAGGGCCGGCCGTCACCCAGCCCAGCGTGAAGACCCGATTGAGAAGAAGAGAGCCACCATGGACTTCCTTCGCCCCGCAAGCTGGGAGGAGGCGCTCGCCGCCAAGGCCGAGCACCCGACGGCTGTGCCCATCGCCGGGGGCACCGATGTGATGGTCGAGATCAACTTCGACCACCGGCGCCCCGAATACCTCCTGGACCTCAACCGCATCGGTGAGCTCACCGAGTGGGAGGTGGGCCAGGAGAGCGTACGGCTCGGCGCCTCGGTCCCGTACAGCCAGATCATGGAGCACCTGCGGGCCGAGCTGCCCGGTCTCGCGCTCGCCTCGCACACCGTCGCGTCCCCGCAGATCCGCAACCGCGGCGGCGTCGGCGGCAACCTCGGCACCGCCTCCCCGGCCGGTGACGCCCACCCCGCCCTCCTCGCGGCGGGCGCCGAGGTGGAGGCCGAGTCCGTACGCGGCACCCGGATGATCCCCATCGACGCCTTCTACACCGGCGTCAAGCGCAACGCTCTCGAACCGGACGAGCTGATCCGGGCCGTGCACATCAAGAAGGCCGACGGGCCGCAGCAGTACTCCAAGGTCGGCACCCGCAACGCGATGGTCATCGCCGTCTGCGCCTTCGGCCTCGCCCTGCACCCCGAGACCCGCACGGTCCGCACCGGCATCGGATCGGCCGCCCCGACACCCGTACGGGCGAAGGAGGCCGAGGCATTCCTGAACGCCGCGCTGGAGGAGGGCGGGTTCTGGGACAGCCGCACCATCATCACCCCGTCCGTCGCCCAGCAGTTCGCCACCCTCGCCGCGGGCGCCTGCAACCCGATCGACGACGTGCGCGGCACCGCGAGCTACCGCCGCCACGCCGTCGGGATCATGGCCCGCCGCACCCTCGGCTGGGCCTGGGAGTCATACCGCGGCAACGGCCGCAGCACCGAAGGAGCCGCCTGATCATGCGCGTCAATTTCACGGTCAACGGCCGCCGCCACGAGGCCGACGATGTCTGGGAGGGCGAGTCCCTCCTCTACGTCCTGCGCGAGCGCATGGGCCTGCCCGGCTCCAAGAACGCCTGCGAACAGGGCGAGTGCGGCTCCTGCACGGTCCGCCTCGACGGCGTCCCGGTCTGCTCCTGCCTGGTCGCCGCCGGCCAGGTCGAGGGCCGCGACGTCGTCACCGTAGAAGGCCTGGCCGACTTCGCCGCCCACCGCGCCGAGGCCCACCCCGGCACCGGCTGCGCCTCCGGCGCCTGCGGCACCTCGCTGGACCGGGCCAAGCGCTGGAAGGCCGAGCCCGCCGCGGGCGACGAGACCCGAGACACCGGGGAGCTCTCCCCGATCCAGCAGGCGTTCATCGACGCCGGAGCCGTCCAGTGCGGCTTCTGCACCCCCGGCCTCCTGGTCGCGGCCGACGAGCTCCTGGAGCGCACCCCGCAGCCGTCCGACGCGGACATCCGCGAGGCGCTCTCCGGCAACCTCTGCCGCTGCACCGGCTACGAGAAGATCCTCGACGCGGTCCGCCTCGCGGCCGCCCGCGCGGAAGAGACGGTCTGAGCCATGGGCGTTACCGGTTCCCCCACCAACATCAACCAGGGCAGCCGCACCAAGGGCGGCATCGGCGAGTCCACGCTGCGCCCCGACGGCATCCTGAAGGTCACCGGCGAGTTCGCGTACTCCTCGGACATGTGGCACGAGGACATGCTCTGGGGCCACACCCTGCGCTCCACCGTCGCGCACGCCGAGATCGTCTCCATCGACGTCTCCGAGGCGCTGGCCACCTCCGGCGTCTACGCGGTCCTCACCTACGACGACCTGCCCGCCGCGATGAAGAACTACGGCCTGGAGATCCAGGACACCCCCGTCCTCGCCCACGGCCGGGTCCGCCACCACGGCGAGCCCGTCGCGCTCGTCGCCGCCGACCACCCGGAGACGGCCCGCCGCGCCGCCGCGAAGATCCGGATCGACTACCGCGAGCTGCCCGTCGTCACCGACGAGGCGTCCGCGACCGCGCCCGGCGCCCCCCTCATCCACGAGGGCCGCGACGACCACCACATCGGCCACGTGCCGCACCCCAACATCGTCCACCGCCAGCCCATCGTCCGCGGCGACGCGGACGCGGCCGAGGCCCGGGCCGACGTCATCGTCAAGGGCGACTACTACTTCGGCATGCAGGACCAGGCGTTCCTGGGCCCCGAGTCCGGCCTCGCCGTACCCGCCGAGGACGGCGGTGTCGACCTGTACGTGGCGACCCAGTGGCTCCACTCCGACCTGCGCCAGATCGCGCCCGTCCTCGGCCTGCCCGAGGACAAGGTCCGCATGACGCTCTCCGGCGTCGGCGGCGCCTTCGGCGGGCGCGAGGACCTGTCGATGCAGATCCACGCCTGCCTGCTCGCGCTGCGCACCGGCAAGCCCGTCAAGATCGTCTACAACCGCTTCGAGTCCTTCTTCGGGCACGTCCACCGCCACCCGGCCCGCCTCCACTACGAGCACGGCGCCACCCGCGACGGCAAGCTCACGCACATGAGGTGCCGCATCGTCCTCGACGGCGGCGCCTACGCCTCCGCGTCCCCGGCCGTCGTCGGCAACGCCTCCTCGCTGGCCGTCGGCCCGTACGTCATCGAGGACGTCGACATCGAGGCGATCGCGCTCTACACCAACAACCCCCCGTGCGGCGCCATGCGCGGCTTCGGCGCCGTCCAGGCGTGCTTCGCCTACGAGGCGCAGATGGACAAGCTGGCCGCGCAGCTGGACATGGACCCGGTCGAGTTCCGGCAGCTCAACGCCATGGAGCAGGGCACCCTGCTGCCGACCGGGCAGGCGGTCGACTCGCCCGCCCCGGTCGCCGAACTGCTGCGCCGCGTCAAGGCCATGCCGCTGCCGCCCGAGCGCCAGTGGGAGAGCGCCGGCGAGCACGCCGACGTCCGCGCCCTGCCCGGCGGCCTGTCCAACACCACGCACGGCGAGGGCGTCGTGCGCGGCATCGGCTACGCGGTCGGCCTGAAGAACGTCGGCTTCTCCGAGGGCTTCGACGACTACTCCACCGCCCGGGTCCGGATGGAGGTCATCGGCGGCGAGCCCGTCGCGACCGTCCACACCGCCATGGCCGAGGTCGGGCAGGGCGGCGTCACGGTGCACGCCCAGATCGCCCGTACCGAACTCGGCGTCGCCCAGGTCACCATCCACCCCGCCGACACGCAGGTGGGCTCCGCCGGATCGACCTCCGCGTCCCGTCAGACGTACGTCACCGGCGGCGCGGTCAAGAACTCCTGCGAGGCCGTCCGCGAACAGCTCCTGGAGCTCGGCCGCCGCAAGCTCGGCACCTACCACCCCGCCTGGGCGACCGCCGAACTCCTCCTGGAGGGCGGCAAGGTCGTCACCGACGGCGGAGAGGTGCTGGCGGACATCGCGGACGTCCTGGAGGACGAGGCGATCGACGTCGAGCTGGAGTGGCGCCACCGGCCCACCGAGCCCTTCGACCTGCGCACCGGACAGGGCAACGGCCACGTCCAGTACTCCTTCGCCGCGCACCGCGCGGTGGTCGAGGTCGACACCGAGCTCGGCCTGGTCAAGGTCATCGAACTGGCCTGCGCCCAGGACGTCGGCAAGGCGCTCAACCCGCTGTCGGTCGTCGGCCAGATCCAGGGCGGCACCATCCAGGGGATGGGCATCGCCGTCATGGAGGAGATCATCGTCGACCCGGTGACCGCGAAGGTGCGCAACCCCTCCTTCACGGACTACCTCCTCCCCACCATCCTCGACACGCCGACCATCCCGGTCGACGTGCTCGAACTCGCCGACGACCACGCCCCGTACGGGCTGCGCGGCATCGGCGAGGCCCCGACCCTGTCGTCCACCCCGGCCGTCCTCGCGGCGATCCGGAACGCAACGGGTCTGGAGCTCGACCGGACGCCGGTCCGGCCGGAACACCTCACCGGCGTCTGACCGGGGCTCCGCCCCCACCGCTCTCCGGGCGGTGCGTGCCACCGGCGAACGTCACACTTCCCGGCCCGCACCGCCCGGAGGCCCAGGGTCCCGCCCCGCTCGCGGCCCCGAACCCCCCGCACCGGAACAGCACCACCCGTTCCGTTCCCTCCTGCATGAACAGTTCGTCTCGGGCCGTCCCCCGGGTCGTGCCGCCAGCGCAGTCATCCCAAATCCCGCATCTTGATTCTTCATCGCGGGTGCCCCTGTGAACCTTGGGAGTCAGGCATCATGACCCAGCAGTCAGTGCAGCCGAAGACCGGTGCGGAGGACGCGGGCCCCGGCTCGCGCGTCCCCGCCGGCAGATCGTGGCTCGACCGGTACTTCCACATATCCGACCGCGGTTCGACCGTGGCCCGGGAAGTGCGCGGCGGCGTCACGACCTTCATGGCCATGGCGTACATCCTTCTGCTCAACCCGCTGATCCTCGGCGGCAAGGACGTCGACGGCAATCTGCTCAGCCAGCCCGCCCTGATCACCGCCACCGCGCTCGCGGCGGCCGTGACCACCCTGCTCATGGGCTTCGTCGGCAAGGTCCCGCTCGCGCTCGCCGCGGGCCTCAGCGTCTCCGGCGTCCTGTCCTCGCAGGTCGCCCCCGAAATGACCTGGCCGCAGGCCATGGGCATGTGCGTGATGTACGGCGTGGTGATCTGCCTCCTGGTGGTCACCGGTCTGCGCGAGCTGATCATGAACGCGATCCCGCTTCCTCTGAAGCACGGCATCACCATGGGCATCGGCCTGTTCATCGCCCTGATCGGGCTCTACAAGGCCGGCTTCGTCGGCAAGGGCACCGCGACCCCGGTGACCCTCGGCCCCGCCGGTGAACTCGCCGGCTGGCCGGTCCTCGTCTTCGCGGTCACCCTGCTGCTGATCTTCATGCTCCAGGCCCGCAACATCCCCGGCGCGATCCTCATCGGCATTGTCGTCGGCACCGTGGTCGCCTTCGTGATCAACAAGGTCGCGGACGTAGACCCGAAGATCTGGAGCAGCGGCCCGCCGGAGCTCAAGGGCTCCGCGGTCTCCTCACCGGATTTCTCGCTCTTCGGCGACGTCGACTTCGGCGGCTGGGGCGACGTCGGCGCGATGACCGTCGGCTTCATCGTCTTCACCCTGGTGCTCGCCGGCTTCTTCGACGCGATGGCCACCATCATCGGTGTCGGTACGGAGGCCGGTCTCGCCGACGACAAGGGCCGCATGCCGGGCCTGTCGAAGGCGCTGTTCATCGACGGCGCCGGCGGGGCCATCGGCGGTGTCGCCGGGGGTTCCGGGCAGACGGTCTTCGTGGAGTCCGCGACCGGCGTCGGCGAGGGGGCCAGGACCGGTCTGGCCTCCGTCGTCACCGGCCTGTTCTTCGCCGCCTGCCTCTTCTTCACCCCGCTCACCGCGATCGTGCCCGCCGAGGTGGCCTCCGCCGCTCTCGTCGTCATCGGCGCGATGATGATGCAGAACGCCCGGCACGTGGACTGGAGCGACCGCTCCGTGGCCATCCCGGTGTTCCTGACGGTGGTCCTGATGCCGTTCACGTACACCATCACCACCGGTGTGGCGGCGGGCGTCATCTCGTACGTCGCCATCAAGGCCGCCCAGGGCCGGGCCCGCGAGGTCGGCGCGTTCATGTGGGGCCTGACGGTGATCTTCGTCGTCTACTTCGCCCTGCACCCGATCGAGAGCTGGCTCGGCGTCAGCTGATCCGCCGCCCCACTCACCCGCAAGGAGACCGAGATGCTGGACATCGCCGAAGAGCTCGACCGCTGGGCCGGGCAGGGACGCGATTTCGCCGTGGCCACCGTCGTCGCCGTCGGCGGCAGCGCGCCCCGCCAGCCGGGGGCCGCGCTCGCCGTCGACCGCGACGGCACGGCGATCGGCTCGGTCTCCGGCGGGTGCGTGGAGGGGGCCGTGTACGAGCTGTGCCAGGAGGCGCTGGAGGACGGCCTGACCCGCCTCGAACGCTTCGGCTACAGCGACGAGGACGCCTTCGCGGTCGGCCTGACCTGCGGCGGCGTCATCGACATCCTGGTGACCCCGGTCCGGGCGGACGACCCCGCCCGCCCGGTGTACGCCGCCGCGCTCGCCGCCGCCGTACGGGGGGAGGCGGCGGCGGTCGCCCGGATCACCGACGGGCCCGCCGAACTCCTCGGCCGGCCGCTCCTGGTGCACCCCGACGGCCGTTACGAGGGCGGGCTCGGCGGACACCCCGAGCTGGACCGCACCGCGGTCGCCGAGACCCGCGCCCTGCTGGACCAGGGCCGCACCGGCACCCTCACCATCGGCGCCGACGGCTCGCGCTGCGGGCAGCCCCTCACGCTGCTCGTGGAGTCCAGCGTGCCGCCGCCCCGGATGATCGTGTTCGGGGCCATCGACTTCGCCTCGGCCCTGGTCCGGGCCGGCAAGTTCCTCGGCTACCACGTCACGGTGTGCGACGCGCGGCCCGTCTTCGCGACGAAGGCCCGCTTCCCGGACGCGGACGAGCTGGTCGTGGACTGGCCGCACCGCTATCTGGCCGGAACCGCGGTGGACGCGCGCACGGTCCTGTGCGTCCTCACGCACGACGCCAAGTTCGACGTGCCCCTGCTGGAGGCGGCGCTCAAGCTGCCCGTCGCGTACGTCGGCGCGATGGGCTCCCGCCGCACCCACCTCCAGCGCAACGAACGGCTGCGCGAGGCCGGGGTCACCGAGCTGGAGCTGGCCCGCCTGCACTCGCCGATCGGGCTCGACCTCGGAGCCCGTACGCCGGAGGAGACGGCCCTGTCGATCGCCGCCGAGATCGTCGCGGCCCGGCGCGGCGGCAGCGGCGCCCCGCTGACCGGCGCGCACACCCCGATCCACCACCCGGGCGGGCTGCCCCCGGCGGGGCGCATCGGCTCGGTGGCCTGAAGTAGCCCTCGGAGGCGAGGCGTCCACCACCGGCGGTTAGCCGCCACGGCACATTCGCGCCAGGCGCGGACCGTCCCACGGCGGCCGGATTACCGGTAGATCATCACCCATGACTTTCTCCCCCTCCACCGCGACCGGCCGGGCGAGACCCGCACGCGCCGGGCGACGCACCCTCGTCATAGCCACCGCCGCGGCCCTGATGAGCGGCGCGCTGCTGCCCGTCACGGGCGCCGCGTACGCCGCCCCCGCTTCCCCCACCGCGGCAACCACCCCCGCCGCGGGGCCCGTTCACCGCTACGACATCACCCTCGTCACCGGTGACGTCGTCCACTACGCCGACGGCGCGGGCCACCAGGACACCGTCACCGTGGACCGCCCCGAGGGCGCGACCGGCGGCGTCCACGTCCAGCAGGCCGGGGACGACATCTACGTCCTGCCCGACGAGGCGCAGAGCCTCCTCGCGGCCGGGAAGCTGGACCGCCGCCTCTTCAACGTCTCGGCGCTCGCGAAGATGGGCTACGACGACAAGAGGACCGGCGGCATCCCGCTGATCGCCACCTACCCCGCGGCCAAGGCCCGTTCGCTGCCCGTCGCCCCGCAGGGCAGCAGGACCGTCCGGCAGCTGGAGTCCATCCACGGCGCCGCCCTCAAGGCCGGCAAGGACACCGCCCGCGCCTTCTGGAACGACATCGCGCGCACCGCCACGGCCCGTTCGCTGGACAACGGCATCGCCAAGCTCTGGCTCGACGGCCGCGCCGAGGCCGCGCTCAAGGACTCGGTGCCGCAGATCAACGCCCCGCAGGCCTGGGCCGAGGGCTACGACGGCAAGGGCATCAAGGTCGCTGTCCTGGACACCGGCATCGACGAGGACCACCCGGACGTCAAGGACCGCATCCTGGAGACGAAGAGCTTCGTCCCGGGTGAGGAGGTGGACGACAAGAACGGCCACGGCACGCACGTCGCCTCCACCATCGCCGGCTCCGGCGCCGCGTCCGACGGCGTCAACAAGGGCGTCGCACCCGAGGCCGGACTGCTCGTCGGCAAGGTCCTCAGCAACGAGGGCTCCGGCGCCGACTCCGGCATCATCGAGGCCATGGAGTGGGCCAAGGCGGAGGGCGCCGACGTCGTCTCCATGAGCCTCGGCTCCCCGGTCGCCGACGACGGCACCGACCCCATGTCCCAGGCCGTCAACACCCTCTCCGCGGACGGCGGCCCGCTCTTCGTGATCGCCGCGGGCAACGCGTACGGCGCGGGCACCATCGGCTCGCCCGGCTCCGCCGACAAGGCGCTCACCGTCGCCGCCGTCGACAAGCAGGACGGCCGCGCCGACTTCTCGTCCATGGGCCCGCTGGTGCGCAGCTACGGCCTGAAGCCGGACCTGTCCGCGCCCGGCGTCGACATCAACGCCGCCGCGTCGCAGTCCGTCCCCGGCATCGAGGGCATGTACCAGTCGATGTCCGGTACGTCGATGGCCACCCCGCACGTCGCGGGCGCCGCCGCCATCGTCAAGCAGCGCCACCCCGACTGGTCCGGCCAGCGCATCAAGGACGCGCTGATGACCTCGTCCAAGGTGCTGCCCGACTACACCCCGTACGAGCAGGGCACCGGCCGCCTCGACGTGAAGGCCGCCATCGACACCACCATCGAGGCCACGGGCTCCGTCGAGGTCGCCGCGTACGACTGGCCGCACAGTGCCTCCGACCCGGTCGCCGAACGCACCGTCACCTACCGCAACACCGGCACCGCCGACGTCACCCTCGACCTGGCGACGGACAGCGACTCGGACGCGTACACGCTGTCCGTCAAGCAGCTGACCGTCCCGGCCGGTTCGACCGCCGAGGCCGTCCTCACGCTCGACCCGTCGAAGGTCGACGCGGGCACCACGTTCTCCGGCCAGGTGATCGCCAAGGACGCGTCCGGCGCCGTCGTCGCGCACACCGGCTTCGCGCTCACCAAGGAGCAGGAGCTCTACGACCTGACGCTCCGGCTCCGCGACCGCTCCGGCAAGCCCATGGACGGCACCGTCGTCCTCGGCGCCCTCGGCGACCCGAACCTGTCGCCGATCGCGGTGTCGGGCGACACCACGCTGAGGCTGCCCCCGGGCAACTACACCGCCTGGGCCGCCGCCGACGTCAAGGGCGACACCGCGGACTCCAAGGCCGTCGTCTTCCTCGCGGCCCCCGAGATCATCCTGAACAAGCCGGTCACGGCCACCCTCGACGCCTCCAAGGCCCGCAAGATCAGCGTGAGCACGCCGAAGGAGAGCGAGACCCGGCAGCTGCGCTACGACATGGCCCGCACCTCACCGGACGGCACCGTCCTGCGCGACGCGTACCAGATCCCGCTGACGTACGACCAGCTGTGGGCGAGCCCCACCAAGAAGGTCACCCAGGGCGACTTCTCCTTCCTGACCCGCTGGCGCCAGGGCGAGAAGCTCATCGACCTGACGTCCGACGGCCGGGACGTCCCGGTCACCCCGCAGGGCGGATCGGCGGTCGCCGAGGACAGCAGGGACAAGCTCCGCAGCGTCTTCGCGGGCAACGGCTCCGCCGCCGACTACAAGCGCGTGGACGCCAAGGGCATGGCCGTGGTCATCCGCGCCAGTGACACGGTGTCCCCGGCCGACCGCGCCGCAGCCGCGGTCGCCGCAGGCGCCAAGGCGCTGTTCGTCGTCAACCGCGGCGACGGCCGGCTGATGGAGTCCTACGCGGACTGGGGCACCACGCTCCCCATCCCGGTGCTCTCCGTCCAGCGGAT
Organism: Streptomyces sp. NBC_00523; assembly: GCF_036346615.1. Taxonomy (NCBI): domain Bacteria; kingdom Bacillati; phylum Actinomycetota; class Actinomycetes; order Kitasatosporales; family Streptomycetaceae; genus Streptomyces; species Streptomyces sp. NBC_00523. Next base: position 6,045,442 of record NZ_CP107836.1, read on the forward strand.
CGCCGGCGAGCGCCTGGTCAAGGCCGCGCAGCACGGCGAGAAGCTGACCGTCGAGCAGCACAAGTACGCGAGCTACGTCTACGACCTGGTCGACCGCCACGACGGCACCATCCCGAACCGCTCGCTCGCCTTCGACCCGGCCACCCGTGACCTGGCGAAGATCCAGAACACCTTCTACGGCCACCGCGACGTCATCGGCGGCGGCTTCCGCTACGACATCCCCGAGTACGGCCCCGGGCTCGGCTTCGAGGAGTACGAGAAGTTCCCCGGCACCCGCACCGAGTGGGTCACCCCGCTGCCGGGTGCCTCCTTCTGGTACGAGAACCACTCGCAGTTCAACGAGGAGGGCAGCGACACCGCGCTGGAGGAGCGCGGCGGCGAGATGGACTACCGGGCCGGCTCGACCAACAAGGCCGAGTGGTTCGCCCCCGTCACCCGGCCGCGCCTGGGCACCGCCTACTGGGGCCCGAACCGCTCGCAGTACGGCGACATCCAGTACAACATCACCCCGTGGACGGACGCCGGGGCCGGGCACTCGGGCTCCATGCCGGACAAGGAGTACGACACCGGCAAGGTGACGGTCTACCAGGGCGACAAGCTGCTCGACGAGTCCCCGGGCCGGGCCGGCTACATCGGCGACCTGCCCGACGAGAAGCTGCCCTACCGCCTGGTGCTCGACGCCTCGCGCGACGCGGACACCTGGAAGACGTCCGTACGCACCCACTCGGAGTGGTCGTTCGTCTCGGGCGCCCTGGACCCGGAGGGTCCGTACCAGGTGGACATCCCGATGCTCCAGCTGGACTACGACGTCGCCACGGACCTCGCCGGTGACGTGCGGGCCGGGAAGTGGACCGAGGTCGGTCTGTCGTCCACCACGCAGGAGTGGCTGAACGGGGCCGTGAAGGCCACGAAGGCCCGCCTGTCGGTGAGTTACGACGACGGGAAGACCTGGAGCCCGGTGTCGCTCGACAAGGACCGGACGGGATCCTGGACCGCCCGGTTCAAGACCCCGAAGAAGGGCGCCAAGGCGGTCTCGCTCAAGGCCCACGCCGAGGCCGCCGGCGGTCTCGCGGTGGACCAGGAGATCATCCGGGCGTTCGGCCTGAAGTGACCCGCTTCCGCTGAACCCGCGTACGAGGCGGCCGCTCACCCCTTCCCGGGTGGGCGGCCGCCTCCGTGCGTCAGACCGCCTTCGCCGCCTCGGGCCCCGTCCGGACACCGGCGCCCCACATCGCCGCAGCGCACAGCAGCGCCGGGGCCGCCGCCACCGCGCAGCACAGGGCGAGCGGCAGCCGGTCCACCAGCAGCCCCACCGCCGCCGTCCCGCCCGACGAGCCCGCGTTGAACGCGGTGTTGACCCAGGCGCCCGCCCGGGTGCGCCGAGCCGCGTCCGCCGACTCGTCCGCGATCAGGTACGCGGTCGTGAGCGCCGGTGCCAGGAACAGCCCGGCCGCCCCGACCACGGCGATCAGCACGTACACGTTGCCCGCGAGACCGGCCGCCGCCACCGCGCCGGACAGCCCGGCGGCCAGCAGCGGCAGCCGCACCCCGAGCGGGGCCCGCCACCGCAGCGCCCCGTAGGCCAACCCCCCGACGGCGCTCGTCGCCGACAGGGCGGCCAGCACCCAGGACACCGCCGACGCCCGGTGCATCGCCTCGGTGAGGGCCACCGCCAGCAGGTCCAGCGCCCCGAGGCAGAGCCCCACGGCTCCCGTCAGCAGCACGGCCCGCCGCAGCGCGGGCACGGCGCTCAGCCGCAGACCGGGCGCCGCCGGTCCGTCGGCCGCCGTGCGGTGGTCCGGCTTCCCGCGCGGCACGGCGGGCGAGGCGACCAGCGCCCCCGCCCCCAACGCGATCAGCACCGCACCGGCCAGCACGGCGGCGGCGGGCCCGGTCACCGTCACCGCGACGCCCACCAGCAACGGCCCGGAGACGTACAGCAGTTCCTCGGCCACTCCGTCCAGGCTGTACGCGCGGCGCAGCAGCTCCCGGTCGGGGACGAGGTCGCTCCACACCGTCCGCATGACCGGGCCGAGCGGCGGAGTGCAGACCCCGGCCGCCGCGGCGAGGACCCCGAGGACCACGGGGGACGCGCCCGGCCGCCAGGTGACCAGGGCGAGGACGGTGAGCAGCACCGCGTACAGACCGGCCATCGGCGGCAGCGCGCGGCGCGCCCCGTAGCGGTCGATCAGCCCGGCACGGGCGGGGGACAGGAACACACTGGCGGCCCCGAACAGGGCCATGACGGTGCCCGCGGCGGAGTAGGAGCCGGTGGCGTCCTTGACGGCGAGCAGCAGGGCGAGCGGGGCGATTCCGTAGGAGAGCCGCCCGGTCAGCGCGGCGGCGAAGGCGCGCGCGGCGTGCGGCACGCGCAGAACAGCGACGTACGAAGGAGTGGACACGACGGTCTTCCTCGGGAGGGTGGCGCGGACTCGCCGCGCCACGGGTATGCGGGGACACCGGATGGCCGCACCCGGTACGCCGGGCGCGGTCTCGACGGGGTCCTACGCACGAGGAAGAGACACGCGGGCAAGGTAGCAGAGCCCCGCCCTACCCGACGACCTCCGGATTGGCCGCCAGGATCTCCTCCGTGACCGCCCACAGCCGGGGCACGAAGCGCAGCACCTCGTCGCGGCGGGCGAGCAGGTCCCCGGTGTCCGCGATGCCGGCGAGGTCGGCGAGCGCCGCCCGGAAGGCCGGGAGCCGGGCTGCGTGCAGCGCGGGCGCGTCCACGGCCAGCACGGTGTGGCAACGGGCGAAGGTCGCCAGGATCCAGAACACCGCCTCCCGGTGGTCGCCCCGGTCGATCAGCTCCCGGCTGCCGTCGACGGCGACGGGCCGCGCCCGTTCGGTGAGGTCGCCGCCGAAGAAGAACGGCGTGCGCACGACGGGGACCGTGGCGTCGAACGTCCTTGTCAGCTCGGCGAGATGGTGCCGGACCAGCGGCGCGGACACCTCGGCGCAGCCCAGGAGCGCCAGCAGCTCCGGATACCGCGCCTCCTGCCCGTACGCGGTGAGCACGTCGCGCACGGCGGGGTAGCGCAGCCGGACGGTCGGGTTGCGCAGGGCGGCCACCAGCGGGAGGTGCGTGGTGACCCCGGTGGGGAAGAGCCAGGCCATCACGCGGGTCGCGAACGGCTGCGCGGGGTCGAGAGCGGCGAGCCGGGTCTCGACGCGGTGCCGGGCGTCCAGGCACCGCCGCCGCACGTGGTCCCGCCGGGCGAAGCGCGGTGCGACGTACGCGTGCAGCGCGCGCAGCCGCCCCGTGGGGTCGTCGATGACGGTGTCCCGGCGGAAGCCGCCCGCCAGGTGGTACGCGCCCAGCACCACCTCCGGGTCGGCCAGCAGGGACCACGGCTCGTAGGTGATCTCCAGCAGCGCGCCCCGGTGCGTGAGCTTGCCGGGCTTCGCCGGAGCCTCGGTGCCCGCCGTCACCACGACCACGTCGACGTCCGAGGAGACCGGCAGCTCCGCGTCGTCCGGCCGCCCGACGGTGGAGCCGCTGAAGTAGGCCCCCAGGTAGTCCGGCGCGGGGCGGGCGTGCGCGGCCACCCAGTGCGCGGCGGCGGCGCGCGCCTCTCCGAGTCTCATGCCCGACACCTATGCGCCGGTCCGGCTCGGCGTCAAGGGCGGACGGTAACGTCGGCGGCGCTTCCCGACCCGTCCCCGAACGCCCGGTGAGGTACCCGATGCGCAAGATCATCTACTGGATGTCGATGTCCCTCGACGGCTTCATCGAGGCCCCGGACCGGAACATCGAGTGGCACACGGTCGACGAGGAGCTGCACACCTACTACAACGAGCAACTGGCCGGTATGGGCGGCATGCTGGACGGGCGCGTCACCCATGAGCTGATGGCGGGCTTCTGGCCCACCGCCGACCAGGACCCCGCCAACGAGGGCCCGATGGCCGACTTCGCCGTCATCTGGCGGAACATGCCGAAGTACGTCTACTCGCGGACGCTGGAACACGCCGACTGGAACACCACCATCGTCCGCGAGGTCGTCCCCGAGGAGGTCAGGGCCCTCAAGGAGCAGCCCGGCGGCGACCTCGCGCTCGGCGGCGCCGACCTCGCGGCGTCCTTCGCCGCGCACGACCTGATCGACCAGTACCGCGTCTACGTCCACCCGGTCCTCATCGGCGGCGGCAAGCCCATGTTCCCGGCGCGCGAGACCTGGACGACCCTCCGCCTCACCGGGACCCGCACGTTCGGCACCGGGGTCGTGGAGCTCTGCTACGACCGCGTCGGCCGGTGACGCCCCGGGACCGGCCCGGGGCGCCACCGCTCGGTCAGCGGCCCGCCTGGAGCGCCGCCCAGGTGCCGGGGCCCACGATCCCGTCGGCCGTCAGCCCCCGCCCCGTCTGGTAGGAGCGCACCGCGGTCGCGGTCGCCGGGCCGAAGCTGCCGTCCGCGTCCACCGTCGAGCCCAGCGCCGCCGTCAGGGCCCGCTGGAGCCGCTTCACGTCCTCGCCCGTGGCGTCCTCGGCGAGCACCGGGGTCGACCCGGCGGACAGCAGCGCGGTCCAGGTCCTGGCCCCCACGACCCCGTCCGCGTCGAGCCCGCGCGCCGACTGGAACGAGGTCACCGCCGCCGCCGTGGTGGGCCCGAAGCTGCCGTCCGCCTCGCCCGCCGCGTAGCCCTGGTCGTTCAGCAGCCGCTGCAGGGCGGTGACCTGAGGCCCCGTCGAGCCGGAGCGCTGGGTCGTGTACGTGGCGAAGCTCAGCCCGTCGCGGGTCTCGCCGCCCGTCCCGGTGCCCTTGACCAGCTCCATGTAGCGGTCCCAGTCCCAGTACGGGCCGGGGTCCGTGTGGTCGTTGCCCGGGGCCTCGCTGTGCCCGATGATGTGCGCCCGGTCCTTCGGGATGCCGTACTTGTCGCACAGCGAGGCGGTCAGCGCGGCCGACGAGCGGTACATCGCGTCCGTGAACCAGGTCGGGTCGTCGATGAAGCCCTCGTGCTCGATGCCCAGCGCCGAGGCGTTGGCGCTGCGCGCGTGGTACGCGGTGTCGGCGTCCCGCACCATCTGGGTGATCTGCCCGTCCGACGACCGCACCACGTAGTGCGCGCTCACCTCGGACACGGGGTCCTGGAACCAGCTGATCGAGCCCGCGTACGAGCCCTGCGTGACGTGGACGACGACCTTGTCGATCTTCGCGGTCCGGCCGCTGGTGTAGTTGTTCGGGTCGGCCGGGACCCAGAGCGCGGCCGGGTAGTCGGCGCTCCGGGCACCCGAGTCCGCGGCCGCGACCCCGTCCCGCTCCGGGGAGACCGGCCGCCCGGTCACCGTGATCCGCTCGCCGTCCGGGGTGAGCGCGTCGAGCCCGTCGGCCAGGAAGGTGTAGACCGTGTCGGCGTAGAGCGCGGCGGCCGTGCCCCGCGTGCCGCTGTAGCGGGCGACGGCCGGGTACCAGGCGTCGAGGTGGTCGCGGTCCGCCGCGTCGAGGCCCAGTCCGTCCGCGTAACCGCGCAGCAGGGCGGCGCCGCCCAGGATATTGGCGGCGGTGTCGGTGCGCAGGGCGGCGGCCGGTTCGCCGGTGAGGGCGGCGGCGCGTTCCAGGGTGTGGTGCGTGGGGTTGCTGACCAGGTGCATCACCCCGTAGCCGCCCGCCTGGCTGGGGTGTCCGGCGTGGCCGTCGAGGCGGGTCTCGCCGTACCCGACGGCGGCGAGCAGATCGCGCGGTACGTCGAACGCCCGGGCGGCCCGGGTGAACGCCCGGTCCATCGGGTGCGAGGGGTCCGCCGCCGCGAGGGCCGGGGTGCCGGTCGCGGCGAGGACGGTGGCGGTGAGGGCCGCGAGAAGGGCTGCGCGGGTCCGGGCGGTGCGTGGGGGCATGCCTGCTCCTGCTGTGTGGGGGAGGGCCGGCCGACGGGGCCGGCCGGCCGCGAAGCCTGCTCACGATAGAGAGCCACCCGGGGTATGACAATCAGCCCGCAGGCGTGTCGAAGCGCGTGCACTCCGGCGGAGTTGACGGGCGGTGAGCACACGCGCGCCGCGTGGGATTCGCACACCTGGACGGCAGCCCACCGCACGGGGGAACGCGGGCCGGGCCCGCCGCCGACAGGGCGTATAACAGAGAACTCCGGACCGGCCGGCGTCCCCGATGGCACTCACATCTCACGCGGCAAGGCGTCACCGCGTACGACAGCGGAGAAGCGCCCGATGAGCATGAGCACGGCAGACGAGATCAGCACCTTGCTGACGGCCAACTTCGGAACCGACCCCGTGGCGATCCGCCCCGACGTGCCCCTCAGGCAGCTCCGGCTGGACTCGCTGGCGCTGGAGGAGCTGCGGCTCCTCATCGAGGACCGGCTCGACGTCGACCTGGACGACGTCCAGCTCACCTCGCGCGACACCGTCGGCCAGCTGGTCGACGCCGTGCGCCGCAAGGCCGCCGCGTGACGGCCCCCTACCGCCTGCCGCCGTTCGCCGCGGCCGTCACCGGCATCGGCCTCGTCACCTCGGCGGGCGTCGGCGCCGAGGCCACCTGGCGCGCCGTGAACGACCCCGCGACCGCGCCCTGCGTGCCGCACCGGCCCGAACTGGCCGGGCTGCCCTGCGACTTCATGTACAGCGTGACCGGACTCGACACCCGGGCCGTGCTCGGCGTCGCCGCACACCGGCTGATGGACCGCTTCTCGCACCTCGCCGTCATCGCCGCCCGCGAGGCCGTCGCCGACGCGGGCCTGGACCCCGCCGTCTGGGACAGCGGCCGGGTCGCCGTCGTCATCGGCTCCGCCCACGGCGGCCTGCCCTTCTACGACGAACAGCACACCGCCCTCACCGAACGCGGCGCCCGCCGCGTCTCGCCCAAGCTCGCCCCGCTCACCGTCGTCAACGGCGCCGCCAGCAGCGTCGCCACCGACCTAGGCGCCCACGGACCCAGCCAGGCCGTCTCCACCGCCTGCTCCTCCGGCACCGTCGCCATCGGCACCGCCCACCAGATGCTGCGCACCGGCGCCTGCGACATCGTCGTCGCGGGCGGCGCCGAGTCCGTCTGCTCCCGGCTCCTGATCGCCAGCGCCTGCCGTCTGAAGGCCGTCTCCACCCGCCTGGACGACCCGCAGGCCGCCTGCCGCCCCTTCGACACCCACCGCGACGGCTTCGTCGTCGGGGAGGGCGCCGGACTCCTCGTCCTGGAACGCCCCGAACACGCCCGCGCCCGGGGCGCCACCGTGCGCGCCCACGTCACCGGCTACGGCTCGTCCAGCGACGCCTACTCGGCCGTCGCCCCGGACCCCGACGGGCTCGGCATCGAACGCGCCCTGCGCACCGCCCTCGCGGACGCCGGGACCGACCCCGCCGCCATCGGCCACGTCAACGCGCACGGCACCTCCACCGTCTCCAACGACCTGATCGAGACGGCCATGCTCCGCCGGGTCCTGGGCGAGCACCCCCTCGTCACCTCCACCAAGGCGATGACCGGCCACACCCTCGGCGCCGCCGGAGGCATCGAGACCGCGCTCACCGTCCTCGCCCTCCAGCACCAGCTCGTCCCGCCCACCGTCAATCTCGACGCCCCCGACCCGGACATCCCGGTCGAGGTGGTGAGCAAGGAGGCCAGGCCCGCCGCGTTCGAGGCGGCCGTCAAGACCTCGCTCGGCTTCGGGGGCCACAACGCCGCCCTCGTCCTCACCAGGTGACCGGGGCCAAGGACCAGATTCCATGACCGAAGAGATCATCCGCACCCTCACCGTCGGCGGGTTCCGCTACCGCTACCGCGTCCTGCCGCAGCCCGCGCCCCGGACCGAACCGGTCGTCGTCCTCGGCGGCGCCCTCCAGGGCATCCACGGCTGGCCGCAGATGGACGAGCACCTCGGCCCGCACGCCTCCGTGATCACCCTCGACCTGCCCGGCATGGGCGGCGCCGACCCGCTGCCGCCCGGCACCGGGGACGGCCTCCTGTGCGCCGCCGTCACCGGCGTCCTGGACGACCTGGGCGCCGACCGGGTCAACCTCTTCGGCTTCTCCTACGGCACGTCCATCGCCTTCGGCTGCGCCCGGCGCGACCCCGGCCGGATCGCCCGCCTGGTCCTCGGCGGCGTACCGTCGCACCTCAGCGACGCCCAGCGCGACGACTGGAGCCGGGCCGTCGACCGGCTGGAGGCCGGGGACGCGGAAGGGCTCGCCGCCCTGACCGCCGAGGCGCTGATGTGCCTGGACCCCGACCGGCCGGTCCACCGGCGGGAGCTGGCCCTGCGCTACGTCCGCCGGTCCTTCGTGCACGCCCTCACGCACTCCCCGCACGCGGAGCGCTCGCTGCGCCGGTCGCTGGAGCACCGCCCGGACTTCTCCGGCGGGCTGACCGGGGTCCCGGCGCTCGTCTTCGCGGGCGAGCACGACACCGTGACCTCGCCGGAGCGCCAGCGGGCCTTCGCGGCGACGATCGAGGGCAGCCGCTTCCTCACCATCGGCGAGTCGGACCACTGGGTCGTCCTGGAACGGCCCGACGACGTGGCGGACCTGGTGGCCCGCTTCCTGACCGACCGGCCGCTGGAACCCGCCCCCGCGCTGCGGCCGGTCGCCCCCCTGCCGCGCCCGCGCACGGAGGCGGCGGACGCGGTGCTGCCGCGGGCGGGCGGCTGAACCGCCCGCCCGCGGGCCGGATCAGTGGTGCCCGTGGTGCCCGCCGCCGTGACCGTGGTCGTGCCCGCCGTGCCCGTGCCCGTTTCCGTGCTCCGGGGCGTTCACGTCGACGCGGACGATCTGCGGGTCGTGGTCGCTCGCCTGGTCGGCGAACTCCGCGTTGATGTGCACCACGTCGTAGTCGAAGCGGCGCACGCCCGGGCTGGTCAGGATGTGGTCGAGGGTCTGCGAGTTGCCCTCGTACACATAGCTGTACTGCTCGTTCTTCGGCAGCGTGGTGATCAGCGGCTTGAGGACCTTGCCGTCGGTCAGCGCGCCGACGGTCGGCGAGAACGCGAAGTCGTTGAGGTCGCCGAGGACCACGACCCGCGCCGACTTGTCCGCCGCCAGCAGCGACTTGACGAAGGTGTTGACCTCCTTCGCCTGCTGCACCCGCTTGGTCTCCGAGCTGCGCACCGGCTCCTGGTAGCGCCCGTGCAGCGGCTGGTCGCCGCCCTTCGACGCGAAGTGGTTGCCGACGACGAAGACGGACTTCCCGTGGAAGCGGAACTCGCCGACCAGCGGCTTGCGGCTGTCGTCCCAGGCCGCGCTCGCGGGCGCGATCCGGCCCGGCGACACCGACAGAGTGACGCCCTTCTTCGTCTTCACGGCCGCGACCGGCGTCGTCGCGTCGCCGCCCGGGCGGTCCACGAAGTCCACCCGCTTGGCGTTGTACAGGAACACGTTGCGGATGTTGCCGCCGGGCTCGCCGCCGTCCTTGCCGTCCTGCGGGGCGACATAGCGCCACGAGTAGCGCGGGCCGCCCGCCGCGACGATCGCGTCCGTGAACCGCTTCAGCGTGGCCTCGGAGCCCACCGTGCCGTCGTTGACCGCGCCGTTGTCGTCCTGGATCTCCTCCAGCGACACGATGTCGGGCGAGGAGAGGTTGACCGCGACGCCCTCGGCCAGCGTGTCGAACTTCGCCTGGTCGTCCAGCGCGTCGAGGTTCTCCACGTTGTACGTGGCGACCGCGAGCTCCTTGCCCTTCTGCTTGCGCGTGACCTCGCGCTTCAGGTGGTGGTCGGTGACCTTGCCGAGCGCGGTGGCCTGGAGGTTGTAGCCGCCGTACGAGTCGTAGTCCAGGACGCCCGAGGTGGTCCCGGCGAGCACGTCACCCACGTTCGCGGTGGGCACCGGCGCGGCCGGATCCAGCGAAATGACCTTGATCCGGCCGGTGTTCTGGTCGGTGTACGAGGCGTAGAGCGTGCCGCCGCGCCGGGTCGGGTTCTGCTTCGGCTCGACCGTCACCCAGACCTCGTGGTACTTGGTCGTCGCGCCCGTGACGCGGGTGTCGGCGATCTGGACCCGGGTGCCCTCCAGGGACTCGTACAGGTCCAGCGCGTACGTCGACGGCTCCAGCGGCAGCGCGTCGATCGAGCCGCCCCCGGCCGAGGGCACGTACTTCGACGGCACCGTCTTCGCGTCCAGCACCACCGGCGCGGGCAGCGCGTTGCCGGAGGAGACGACCGTGACCTTCGGGGCGGTGATCTCGGTGACCGACTGGGTGGTGGACGACGGGTAGTACTCGTCCACGGTCCCGCTGACCAGCACCGAATCGCCCACCTGGACGGCCGGGGCGGCGGAGCCGGTGTATACGAACACGCCCTCGGCGGTGCGCGGGTCGGCGTCCGGGGCGGTGTCCTGGATCCAGAAGCCGCGCGAACCCGAGGTGCGCACGGCCGTGACGACGCCGGGCACCCCGGTGACCGCCCGGCCGTCCAGCGGGGAGACCCGGGTGGTGCCCTGGATGTCGTGGATCCGCACGGTGCCGGGCTCGGTGGGGTTGCCCGGGTCGCCCGGGTCCTCGCCGCCGCCCGAGGTCTCCCCGGCCGCGTTCACCGGGGAGGGGGCCCCCGCGGTCAGGTCGGCGGCGTTGTCGTCGGTGTCCGCCAGCGAGGCCGCCCGCGCCACGGAGGCGGTGGCCGAGGTGCCCTTGGCCGGTCCGCTGCCTTCCCGGACGACCGCGGTGCCGTAGCCGACCAGGTCCACGATCCGGGTGTCGGCGGCACAATCGGCGGCCGTCTTGCAGGTCAGCGGGGCCGTCCCGGAGACCAGGGCCACGGTGCCGGCGGTGGCGGACATCGCGACGGTGCCCGTGGCGTCCGGGGTGGGCAGGGCCACCGTGCCGCCGGTGCCCGCCGCCTCCGCGACGAGATAGCGGCCGCCCGGCGCGACGGAGCCGGTCAGCGCGGACACCTGCCACAGCGAGCCCGCCGACGGGGCGCCCGGCAGGTACTGGACGCTGAGCCCGTCCAGGCCGTACGCGGCCGAGCCGGCGTTGGCCAGCTCGATGAAGTCGCGGGTCAGCGTCGCACCGGAGTTCCCGCCGCCCCCGTACACCTCGGAGATCACGGCGGTCGCGGACGGGGCCGCGAAGGCGGCGGGCAGCGCGGTCGCCGAGAGCGTCACGGCTACCGCGCCGGCCAGCAGGGCGGAACGGGTGGTGGATATGCGCACGGAGAATGCCCCTCAGAGTGTGGTGAGGGAGCACAAGCTATGCGCGTAGAACAGGCGATGACAAGGCATCAGAGGTGAATTCCGGAAAACGTTCGGTCACGCCCGGAGCTGTCCAGGATGCGGCAATGGTTTGACCGGGTTGAGCCGGTCCGGCTACGTTGCGCGGCATGCAGCGATCCGCACATCTCACGACGCGGGGTCACATCGACCTCAAGCGGGTGTGCTCCGCCGTGTGTCACCGCGCCTGAGGCACCGCGCCCGCGCCCTCCGCGCCCCGGCTCCCGTGCCGCGCCGACACCGCGCCCATCGCCGCCCCCGAGGTCTGGAAGACACGGTGAAACGTCTCTCCGCCCCCGCCCCCGCCCGCCGCTCCCTCGACACCCGCGCCACCCCGCTGCGCCGCGCCGACATACCGGCCCCGGTGCCCGGCCGCCGTCCGACCGGCACCGGCTCCGTCCTCGGCGCGATCCTCGACCACGGGCCCGTCGCCCGGTCCACGGTCGCCCGGCTCACCGGCCTCTCGCCCGCCTCCGTCAGCGGGCACGTCGGCCGCCTCCTCGCCCGCGGACTGGTCCGGGAGGCCGCCGAGACCGCCGGACCCAAGGGGCTCGGCCGCCCGCACATCCCCGTCGAGATCGACACCGGCAGCTATCTGGTCGCCGGGGCCCACATCGCCGTCGCCCACTCCACCCTCTCGCTGATGGACCTGCGCGGCCGGATCGTCGCCGAGGACCGGCGGCCCCACGGCTCCACCGACCCCCACCACCTGCTCGCCCAGCTCGCCGACCGGCTGCCCGCGTTGGTCGCCGCGCACGCCGGTGGGCGGACCGTCCTCGCCCTCGGCCTGGCCACCGGCCACCGCGTCGACCCGGTCGACGGGGTGATCGTGGCGCACCCGCAGCTCGGCTGGCACGACGTCCCGGCCCGCGACCTGCTCGCCGCCGCGACCGGGCTGCCCGTCCATGTGGACAGCCACTCCCGCGCCCTGGCCCGGGCCGAGCAGCTGTTCGGCCAGGAATCGACGCGGGCCAGCACCGTCCTGCTCTTCGTCGGCGCGGTCGTGGACGCCGCCTTCGCCACCGACGGCGCCCTGCACCGGGGACCGCGCTCCGGCGCGGGCAGCGTCGCCCATCTGCCCCTGGGGGCCGGGGGATCGGGCGGTGCGGAGCCGTGCTCCTGCGGGCGGTCCGGCTGCCTCCAGTCGGAGGTCTCCGAGCGGGCCATGGTGCGGCGCGCCGCCGCCCAGGGGCTGGTGACCGGGTCCTTCCCGGAGCTGCTGGACCGGGCGCTGGCCGGGGACGCGCGGGCGGTGGAGCTGTTCCGCCGGCGGGCCCGGCTGGTGGGGCGGGCGGCGGCCCTGCTCCTCGACATGTTCGACCCGGAGGTCCTGGTCGTGGTCGAGCCGGGGGCCGGGCGGATGCCGGAGTGCCTGGCCGGCCTGCGGGCGGAGGTGGCCGAGCGGTCGGTGGTGTGCGACGACCCCGAGCGGGCCGTGGTGCCGAGCAGCTTCACCGGGTCCGTCCTGGCTGTGGCGGGCGGGGCGGTGGCGCTCGGGTCGCTGTACACGGACCCGCTGGGGCCGTGGCCGGCGCTGCCCGCGGTCTCCTGATACCGGACCCGCCGCGCCCCTTCCGTAATCCGACTTAATTCAGTCAGTTGCATTGTTGACCGGCCGCGAACGGCCACGGGATGATGGATTCATGACCAGCCGACAGCGGAATTCAGCGAAAGCGTCCTCGATGACGCCGCGCTTCCGCTCGTCCGCGCCCGCCGCGCCGCGTTCCTGTCGCGGCCGCTGTCCGGGTCTCCGGTAAACACCCGCTGATATCCGGCGAACGTTCCGCGCGTCCGCGCGCCTCGCCGTGTTCATGCACGCCTTCGCGCAATTCCAGCTGCCTTTTTCGTGCTGCCCTTTCGGGCTTTTCACCTTCGGGAGACACGTTGACCGTCACTGTGCCCTCGTACGCGGCCCAGGCCGCCGCCCCCGCCCCGGCGGGGATCGCCCCCGACCGCTTTCGGCAGGCGTTCCGCCGCTACCCCGCCGGGGTCGTCGTCATCACCACCGACTCCGGCCGGGGCCCGGTCGGCTTCACCGCGACCTCGCTCACCTCGCTCTCGCTGACCCCGCCGCTGATCTCGTTCGGCATAGGGACCACCACCTCGTCGTGGCCGCACTTCGAGCACGCCCGTACGGCCGTCGTGCACTTCCTCGGCGCCGACCAGCAGCCCCTGGCCGCCACCTTCGCCACCAGCGGCATCGACCGCTTCGCCGCCCCCACCCGCTGGCACCGCCTGCCCGGCGGCGAGCCCCTGCTCGACGGGGTGGCCGGCCATCTGCGGGTGGAGACCGAGCAGATCGTCCCTGCCGGTGACCACCGCATCGTCATCGCCCGGGTGGTGGACGCCCAGCTCGACGAGGGCCGCGCCCCGCTGCTCTTCCACGACGGCTCCTACCTCTCCCTCTGACCGGATCAGGACCTCTTCCCATGCCACGCCACCGCACATCGCCGGTCCTCGGCCGCCGCTCGTTCCTCGCCCTCGGCGGCACCGCCCTCGTCGGTACGCTCGCCGCCTGCTCGCCGCAGACGCAATCCGCCGCGAGCGCCGAACCGGCCGGAAAACTGCCGTCCGGAGCGCCGCCACCCGGCACGAAACTCTCCGTCGCCGTGCGTTCCACCCGCCTCCAACTCGGCCCCGCAGGACTGGAGAAGGACCTTCCCTTCACCGTTTCCCAATGGCCCAACCTGAGCGCGGGCCCCGATATCATCCAGGGATTCCGGGCCCATTCCATCGACCTGGCCGTCAACGCCGGAATTCCGCCGATCCAGGCCCACGCCATCGACGTCGGCGCGAAGATCGTCGCCGTGCAGGTGCGGAACAACCCCTCGTACGTCTTCGCCACCGCACCCGGCTCCGACATCCGGACCGTGGACGACTTCCGGGGCAAGAAGATCGGGTTCTCCCAGGGGCAGGCCCAGGGTGTCGTGGTGCTGCGGGCGCTGAAGCAGGCGGGCATCGGCAACAAGGACGTGGAGCTGGTCGCCCTGCCCAGCACCCAGTTCCTCACCGCCCTCCAGTCCAAGCAGGTGGACGTCGCCCCGCTGGGCGAACCCACCCTCACCAAGTACCTCACCCAGTACGAGAAGGACGGGGCACGCGGCGTGAAGACCGACGTCGTGGACCTGCTCTCGGTGCTCTGGGCGCCCAACGAGGTGCTGAACGACCGGGCCAAGGCCGCCGCCGTCCGCAGCTTCATCCCGCTGTGGGCCCGGGGCCAGGTCTGGGCGTGGGAGAACACCGACGAGTGGATCGACACGTACTACGTCAAGGACCAGGGCGTCTCCCGGGAGGACGGCAAGCGCATCGTCGCCTCGCTCAACAAGCCGCTCTTCCCGGCCTCCTGGGACGCGGCCATCGCCTGGGAACAGGAGACCGCCGACCTGCTCGCCGCCGGCGGATTCGTACCGGAGCAGGACGCCTCCGAACTGTTCGACCGCCGCTTCGAGGCGCTGGCAGCCCAGGCCGTATCCGCCGAGTACCGGGAGAAGTCATGACCGAGCTGCTGACCCACACCACCCGCCCCGCCCCGCCGCCGGCCGCGGCCGCCGCCCCGGCGAAGGCGCCGTCGGCGGCACCCAGGGGCACCCGCAGACGGCTTGGCCCCGGCCGGGCCGTCCCCTTCGGGCGGCTCATCGGCCCGGTCCTGGTCATCGCCCTGTGGTGGGCCGCCTCCGCCACCGGCTATCTCGACCCCCGGATACTCTCCGGCCCCGGCACGGTCCTCGCCACCGCCTCGGACCTGGTCTCCAGCGGCCGGCTCCAGGACAACGTCCTCATCTCGCTCCAGCGCGCCGGGCTCGGCCTCTTCTTCGGGGTGAGCGCCGGGGTCCTCCTCGCCGTCGCCGCCGGACTGAGCCGGACCGGCGAATACCTTCTCGACGGACCGCTCCAGATCAAGCGGGCGATCCCCTCCCTGGCCATGCTCCCGCTGCTGATCCTCTGGCTCGGCATCGGCGAGCAGATGAAGGTCACCGTCATCGCGCTCGGCGTCGCGGTGAACATGTACATCAACACGTACGCCTCGCTCACCGGCATCGACAGCCGCTACGTCGAACTCGCCGAAGGGCTCGACCTGAGCCGCGCGCAGTTCATCCGCAAGGTCGTCGTCCCCGGTTCACTGCCCGGTTTCTTCGTCGGGCTGCGCCTCGGCGTCACCGCGTCCTGGCTCGGGCTGATCGTGGTCGAGCAGATCAACGCCACCAGCGGCATCGGCTACATGATGTTCCAGGCCCAGCAGTACGCCCAGTCCGACGTGATCATCGTGGGCCTGGTGGCCTACGGGATCTTCGGCTTCGCGTCGGACGCGGCGGTACGCGCCGTGGAGAGGAAGGTCCTGTCATGGCGACGCACCCTGGCGGGCTGACCGCCCCCGGCGCGACGGCCCTCGCGCACCCCGCCATCCGCACCCGCAAGCTCGTCCGCCGCTTCGGCGACCGCGACATCCTCAAGGAACTCGATCTCACCGTCGCCCCCGGCGAGTTCACCGCGCTGCTCGGGCGCAGCGGCTCCGGCAAGTCCACCCTGCTGCGCGCCGTCGCCCGCCTCGACCACACCGTCGAGGGCTCCGGCGAACTCACCGTCCCCGACCGGGTCTCGCTCTCCTTCCAGGACTCCCGGCTGCTTCCCTGGCTCCGGCTCATCGACAACGTCACCCTCGGCCTGCGCGGCCCCGGCGCCCGGGAACGCGGCCTCACCGCCCTCGCCGAGGTCGGCCTGGAGGGCCGCGACCGCTCCTGGCCGCACGAGCTGTCCGGCGGCGAGCAGCAGCGCGCCGCCCTCGCCCGCGCCCTGGTCCGCGAACCCGAACTCCTCCTCGCGGACGAGCCGTTCGGCGCCCTGGACGCGCTCACCCGGATCAAGATGCACGACCTGCTCCGCGAGCTCTACGAACGCCACCGCCCCGCGGTGCTCCTGGTCACCCATGACGTGGACGAGGCCGTCGAACTCGCCGACCGCGTCCTGGTCCTGGAGGACGGCCGGATCTCCGTCGATCTCACTGTCGACCTGCCGACCCCGCGCGCCCGCCGCGACCCGCGTTTCCAGGAATACCGCGACACCCTGCTCACCGCCCTCGGGGTAGCCCAGCCCCAGCCCCTCATCGACGCGAAGAAGGACTCCCATGCCCCGCACGCCTGAGCGCAAGCAGCTCCACCTCAACGCCTTCCTCATGTCCACCGGCCACCACGAGGCGTCCTGGCGGCTGCCCGAGAGCCCGGCCGAGGCCAACTCCGACATCGAGCACTACAAGAACCTCGCCCGGATCGCCGAACGCGGTCGCCTCGACTCGCTGTTCCTCGCCGACAGCCCCGTCCTGATGGGCGACCCCGGCCGCCGCCCCGCCGCCAAGCTGGAACCCACCGTCCTGCTCACCGCGCTCGCCGGGGCCACCCGCCACATCGGCCTCATCGCCACCGCGTCGACCAGCTACAACGAGCCGTACAACCTGGCCCGCAGGTTCGCCTCGCTCGACCATGTCTCGGGCGGCCGGGCCGGCTGGAACATCGTCACCACCGCGGGCGCCGACGCGGCCCGCAACTTCGGCCTGGACGACACCCCGCTGCACCACGACCGCTACCGGCGCGCCGGGGAGTTCGTGGAGGTGTCCACCAAGCTCTGGGACAGCTGGGCCGACGACGCGGTGATCGCCGACAAGGAGCGCGGAGTGCACGCCCTGGCCGAGCGGGTCAAGCAGATCGGGCACCGGGGCGAGTTCTTCCGGGTCGACGGACCGCTCAACGTACAACGCCCCCCGCAGGGCTACCCGTTGCTCGTGCAGGCCGGCTCCAGCGAGGACGGCAAGGACTTCGCCGCCCGGTACGCGGAGGCGGTGTTCACCGCCCAGCAGACGCTGGAGGAGGGCATCGCGTTCTACAAGGACGTCAAGGAGCGCACCACCGCCCTCGGCCGCAACCCGGACGGCATCAAGATCCTGCCCGGCATCGTCCCCGTCATCGGGGAGACGGAGGCCGAGGCGCTGGCGCTCGACGCCGAGCTGGAGAACCTCATCGTCCCCGAGTACGCCAAGCTCCAGCTCGCCAAGCGGCTGAAGATCGCCCCCGACGACCTCGACCTGGACGCGGAACTCCCCGACGACATCCCCACCGAGGACGACATCGAGGGTGCCAAGAGCCGCTACACCCTCATCGTGGAGCTGGCCAGGCGCGAAAAGCTGACCGTACGTCAGCTCATCGGACGGCTCGGCGGCGGGCGCGGCCACCGCACCTTCGCCGGGACCGCCGAGCAGGTCGCGGACACCATCGAGCACTGGTACGACAGCGGGGCCGCCGACGGCTTCAACATCATGCCCGCCGTCCTCCCGTCCGGCCTGGAGGTCTTCGTGGACCGGGTGGTGCCGATCCTCCAGGAGCGCGGCCTGTTCCGCACCGAGTACACCGCGAGCACCCTGCGCGGCCACTACGGGCTGCCCCGCCCCGCCAACCGCCTCTTCGACGACGTCGTCCGCGGCGCGGGCGAGTACGGCATCGGCCTGGCGGAGGCCCGGTGACCGACTGTCCGAACCCGGGGACCGGTCCGGGCGGGGGCACGCTCCGGCAGCCGCCGCCCGGCTGGGCGCGACGGCTGCTGGGCTACTGCCTGCGCCACCGCACCGATCTCCTCATGGCCTTCGGCGCCGCCGTGACCGCCGCCGTCGCCACCGCCGCCCTGCCCCTCGTGCTGCGGCACGTGGTGGACGGGGTGGCGGCCGGCACCACCGCCTCGCTCGTCCCCTGGACCGGGCTGCTCGCCGCACTCGGCGCACTCCGGTTCGGCGCGAGCTTCACCCGCCGCTACCGCTCGGGGCGGCTCTCGCTGGGAGTCCAGTACGACCTGCGCAACGACGCGTTCGCCGCGCTGCTCCGGCTCGGCGGCGCCCAGCAGGACGATCTGCGGACCGGGCTGGTGGTGAGCCGGTCCATCTCCGACATCACCCTCATCCAGACCCTGCTCCAGTTCCTGCCCAACCTCACGGGCAACGCCCTGATGTTCCTGTTCTCGCTGGCCGTCATGGCGTTCCTGTCGCCGCTGCTGACCGTCGTGGCGCTCGTCGTCGGCCCGCTGCTCTGGCTCATCGCGCTGCGCAGCCGCCGCGACCTGTTCCCCGCCAACTGGCACGCCCAGCAGGAGGCCGCCGAGGTCGCCTCCACCGTCGAGGCGACCGTCACCGGCGTCCGCGTCGTGAAGGGCTTCGGCCAGGAGCAGCGCGAGCTCACCGGCCTCGAACGGCGCGCCCGCCACCTGTTCGCGTCCCGGCTGCGCGTCGTCCGCTTCACCAGCCGCTACAATCCCGCCCTCCAGGCGGTCCCGGCCCTCGGCCAGGTCGCCGTGCTGGCGCTCGGTGGCTGGATGGCCCTGCACGGCCGGATCTCGCTCGGCACGTTCCTCGCGTTCACCACCTACCTTGGCTCCTTCGTCACCCCCGTACGCCAGGTCGCCACCCTGCTCACGGTCTGGCAGCAGGCCCGGGCCGGTGCCGAACGCGTCCTGGAGGTCGTGGACGAGGCCCCCGTCATCACCGACGCGCCGCACGCCCGCGAACTGCCAGACACGCCTCCGGCCCTCTCCTGGGACGACGTCACCTTCGGATACGGCGACGGCTCCCCGCTCCTGGACGGCTTCACCCTGGACATCCGCCCCGGCGAGACCCTGGCCCTGATCGGCCCGGCCGGCTCCGGCAAGTCCACCGCCGCCGCGTTGCTGCCGCGCTTCTACGACGTGCCCTCCGGCGCGGTACGGGTCGGCGGCACCGACGTCCGCGACCTCACCCTCGCCTCGCTGCGCTCCCGGATCGGCTACGTCTTCGAGGAGAGCCTGCTCCTCTCGGACACCGTGCGCGCCAACATCGCGTACGGGATGCCGGACGCCACCGACGAACAGGTGCGCGCGGCGGCCCGCATCGCCCGCGCCGACGAGTTCATCGAACGGCTCCCGCAGGGCTACGACACCCTCGTCGGCGAACAGGGCCTCACCCTGTCCGGCGGCCAGCGCCAGCGCATGGCGCTCGCCCGCGCCCTCATCGGCGACCCGGCCGTGCTCGTCCTGGACGACGCCACCTCCGCCATCGACGCCCGGGTGGAGGCCGAGATCCACCACCGGCTGCGCGCGGACGACCGCCGCCGCACCACCCTGATCATCGCCCACCGCCGTTCCACCCTGGAGCTCGCCGACCGCGTCGCCATCCTCGACGGCGGCCGGGTCACGGACACCGGCACGCCCGACGAACTGCGCGGCCGATCCGCCCTGTTCCGGGACCTCCTGGCCACGGACGACCGCGCGGACGACCGCGCGGACGCCCCCCTCGCACCCGACCCCGGCTGCCCCACCCCGCACCTGTGGCTGCGCCCCGAGGAGGACGAGGACGAGCAGCTGGAGGGCACCGCGGTCCGGGCCGCCCAGGCGCTCGCCGAAGCCGCCGCCACCTCCGGGCCCGGACGCGCGGGACCCGGCGGCGGGGTGCTCGGCTCGGCCCCGCCCAGCCCCGAACTCCTCGCCGGTCTGGCCCGCCTCCCGCTGCCCGCCGCCGACCCGGAGGTGCCCACCGAACAGGCCGTCGCCGCCGACGCCCGCTTCGGGCTCGGCGCCCTGCTCCGGCCCTTCCGGCTGCCGCTGCTCCTCGGCCTGCTGCTCGTCGCGCTCGACGCGGGCGCCCAGATCACCGTGCCGGTCCTCGTCCGGTACGGCGTGGACCGAGGGGTGGCCCACCAGGCCGGGCACGTCCTGCTCGCCGCCGCGGCGGCCGCCGGGCTTGTGGTGGCCGCGAACTGGCTGATCGGCGTGGCCCAGGTGCGGACCACCGGGCGCACCGGCGAACGCCTCCTCTACACCCTCCGTGTGAAGACCTTCGCCCAGCTCCAGCGCCTCGGCCTCGACTACTACGAGCGCGAACTCGGCGGCCGGATCATGACCCGGATGACCACGGACGTGGACGCCCTGTCGAACTTCCTGCAGACCGGCCTGATCACCGCCGTGGTCAGCCTGCTCACCGTCTCCGGAGTGCTGGTCGCCCTCCTGGTGATCGACGCGGAACTCGCGCTCGTCCTGCTCGCCGCGCTCCCGCTGCTCATCGCGGCCACCGCCGTCTTCCGCCACTACTCGGTCCCCGCCTACCGCGAGGCCCGGGAGCGGATCAGCGCCGTCAACGCCTGCCTCCAGGAGAACGTCACCGCGATCCGCGTCACCCAGGCGTTCCGCCGCGAGCAGCGCAACGCCGCCGACTTCGCCGTACTGGCCCGCTCCTTCCGCGACTCCCGGCTGCGCGCCCAGCGGTACATGGGCACGTTCTTCCCGTTCGTGGAGTTCCTCGGCACGCTCTGCTCGGCGGCCGTGCTCACCGCGGGCGCGGCGCAGGTCCGCTCGGGCGAGCTGAGCGCCGGGACCCTGATCGCGTTCCTGCTGTACGTGGAGCTGTTCTTCTCGCCGATCCAGCAGCTCTCGCAGGTCTTCGACGGGTACCAGCAGGCGGTGGTCGGCCTCGGCCGCCTCCGCGCCCTGATGAACACCCCCGCCGGCACCCCGCCCGCCCCGAGCCCCCGCCCGGTGCCCGCGCTGCGCGGCGAGGTCGAGTTCGACGCGGTGTCCTTCGGATACGCGGGCGCCGGCGGCCAGCAGGTCCTGCACGGGGTGAGCCTGCGCATCGAACCGGGCGAGACCGTCGCGCTCGTCGGCGCCACGGGCGCGGGCAAGTCCACCGTGGTCAAGCTCCTCGCCCGGTTCTACGACCCCTCGGCGGGCGCGGTCCGGGTGGACGGGCACGACCTGCGCGACCTGGACCTGACCGCCTTCCGGCGCAGGCTCGGCGTGGTCCCGCAGGAGGCGCACCTGTTCAGCGGCACCGTCCGCGACGCCATCGCCTACGGGCGGCCCGACGCCACGGACACCGAGGTGGAGCGGGCGGCCCGGGCGGTCGGCGCGCACGAGATGGTCGCCGGGCTCCGGCTCGGCTACCTCACCCCGGTGGGGGAGCGGGGCCGCAACCTCTCCGCCGGACAGCGCCAGCTCCTCGCCCTGGCCCGGGCCGAACTGGTCGACCCCGACGTGCTGCTGCTCGACGAGGCGACCGCCTCGCTGGACCTGGCCACCGAGCGCCGGGTCGCCGCGGCCACGGAGGTCCTGGCCCGTCGCCGTACGACCGTCGTCGTGGCCCACCGGCTGACCACGGCGGCCCGGGCGGACCGGGTGGTGGTGCTCGACGCGGGAACCGTGGTCGAGACCGGCACCCACACCGAACTGCTCGCCGCCCGTGGCCCCTACCGGCGGCTGTGGGACGCCTTCCGGGAGACCGGCCCCGGCGCGGCCGTCGACCACCTGAATGTCAGTGAACTCGTCAAGGAGAACGCACGATGACGCAGTACCGCGATTTCGGCCGCACCGGAGTGAAGGTCAGCCCGCTGTGCCTGGGCACCATGATGTTCGGCGCCCGCGGCAACCCCGACCACGCCGACAGCGTCCGGATCATCCACCACGCCCTGGACTCCGGCATCAACTTCGTGGACACCGCCGACGTCTACTCGGCCGGGGAGTCCGAGACCATCGTCGGCAAGGCGCTGGCGAACGGCCGACGCGACAACGTCGTGCTCGCCACCAAGTTCCACGGCAGCCTCGGCACCGACCCCAACGAGCAGGGGAACAGCCGACGTTGGATCATCCGCGAGGTGGAGAACAGCCTGCGACGGCTGGGCACCGACTGGATCGACCTCTACCAGGTGCACCGCCCGGAGCCCGGCACCGACTTCGATGAGACCCTGGGCGCCCTCTCCGACCTGGTCCACCAGGGCAAGATCCGCTACATCGGCACCTCGACGTTCGAGCCGTCCGCGATCGTGGAGGGCCAGTGGACCGCCGAGCGGCGCGGTCGTGAACGCGTCGTCGCCGAGCAGCCCCCGTACTCGATCCTCGCCCGGGGCATCGAGCGGGAGGTGCTGCCCACCGCCCGGCGGTACGGCCTCGCCGTGCTGTCCTGGAGCCCGCTCGCCGGGGGCTGGCTCTCCGGCCGCTACCGCAAGGGCGCCGTCCAGCCGGACTCCAGCCGCGCCGCACGCCAGGCGGGCCGCTTCGACATCGCGTCCCCGGAGAACACCGCCAAGCTCGAGGCCGCCGAAGCGCTCGCCCAGCTGGCCGACGAGGCCGGGCTCACCCTCGTCCAGCTCGCCCTGGCCTTCGTGCTCGAACACCCCGCCGTCACCTCGGCGATCATCGGCCCGCGCACCCTGGAACAGCTGGAGGGCCAGCTCGGCGCGGACCGGGTGCGGCTGAGCCAGGACGTGCTGGACCGGATCGACAAGATCGTCCCGCCCGGCACCAACCTCTCGTCCCGGGACGCCGGTTACCACCCGGCGGACCTCACCGACGCGGCCCTGCGCCGCCGTTCGCACCCCGCCGCGTGATCAGGCGGCCGGCACCCGGTCCAGGAAGCCGCTGACCGAGGCGATCCGGCCGTCATCGGCGAGCGTCGCCACGTCGAACCCGGCCACGGGCGCCGAGCCGTCGGGCGCGACCAGCTCCCACCCGAAGCGGACCAGCGCGTGGTGCCCGTCCACCGCGCCGAGCGGGCGGAACGTGAATCCGGGGAACTGCCGCTGGGCCCCGCCGATGGCGGCCGCCAGCTGCTCGTGGCCCCGTACGTCGGCCAGCGGGTCGGTGTACGCGGCCTCGTCGGTGAAGGCCGCGGCGACGGCCTTCTCCCGCTCGTCCGGACCGGCGTTCCAGGCGGCGAAGTAGCGCTGCACGGCGTCGTCGTACGTGGTCATCATGGGTCCCTCCGATAGGGCTCCCGGCCGGTGGGCCGGGAGCGCTGTGCTCGTGAGGAACACGATGTCCGAGGCCGCGCGGGGCGTCGATTACCTCCGGGGTAAGGGAGAACGGGCCTTCCTACGCCTCGTCCGCGATGACGTGCACCGCGGCCTCCTCGGCGGAGGCGGCGGCGCCGTCGATCCCGACGTCCTCGCCCGCGGTGCTGTCCGGGTCGTCGATGTCCAGGTCCCGGGTGAGCCGTCCGGCGCGGACGGTGCCGACCTCGCGGTCCCACGGTTCGCCGTCCCCGTCCACGACATCGCCCACCCCGTCGCCGGGCGGCCCGCCGTCCTCGGGCCGCTCTCGCGCGAGCCGGCTCTCCAGGGACTCGCCCCGGTGCTGCTCGGCGGCGGTGGTGCCCACGTCGTCCACCGCGTAGGGGCGCTCGGGCGGTGAATAACCCCGGTCCAGGACGTCGTCCACGTCCGGATCGGCCAAGGTGTCCTCCGTGTCGAGCTGCTCGACCGGATCGGATGCCTCCGACTCCTGCTGGGGCTGATAGACGTCGTCCCCCAGGCCGGCCTCGTCCATGGCGCTTCCCTTCCCGCGGCGGGGCTCTCCTTCAGCATAGGCAGCCCCCGCCCCGGCCCGCAGGACGCGCTCGCCCCTGCGTCCGGCCCGGGTCTGCGCAACCATGGAGGGTGCAGGCCGGGCGTGCCCGTGGGGCCGGCCCGGGGAAAGTCGTCTGGAGAGCCCGTCATGGATTATCCGGAAAGCTACGAGCTCGTCTTCCAGTCCTCGGCTGTGGAGGACGATGCCGTCACCGTCCACCGGACGGCACAGAGCGGTGCGGGCGGACACCCCGTCTACGAGGACGACACCGGAATCGTCCGCGCCGAGATCAGCGATCACGCGGAGGTGCGCATGCTCGCCAGCGGCGGCCACCAGCACCTCGGAGCCCCGATGGTGGTGCGCGAGGACGCCGCCTGACACGGCCGACAACCGACGCCCGGTCCGCAACCCCGGACCGGGCGTCGTCGCCGTGTCCGTATCACGGGGACACGTACCCGTACATCATGCCGAGGCAGGACAATCCGGCCGGGTGTCTCCCACACTTGGTCGAAATTTTGCCCCTGGTGAGGGGGAGCGGGAGGACACCAGGCAGACTCACCCTGTAGGAATCTCGCCACGAAGAGGATCACGCATGATCACGTTGAAGAAGGAAGACGGCCCGGCGGACCTGGACGGGGTGACCCACCTCTCCATCGGCGTCTCCTGGGACCCCACCGTCGGCAGCAGTGGCGGGCTGATGGGGAAGCTGAAGCAGAAGAAGGGCACCGACCTCGACCTGATCGCCATCGCGATGCAGGGCGCGGACCCGGTCCGGCTGGCCGGCCTGGACTCCCTGGACCCGCTGGGCAACGGCTCGCTGCTGCACAGCGGTGACAACCAGACCGGAAAGGGCGAGGGCGACGACGAGACGGTCACCGTCGACTTCGCGAAGGTCCCCTCGAACGTCACGGCGATCGTCTTCGTCGCCGCCGCGTACAAGAAGGGCAGCTCCTTCCAGAACGCGCGCAACGTCAGCATCAAGGTCTACGACGCCACGGGCGGCAGCAGCCAGCAGGTCGCCGACATCTGGCCGAGCCTGCTCACCAACGACAACGGCTGCGCCGTGGCGAAGGCGATGCGCGTCGGCGCCGGCTGGAAGCTCCAGGTGATCAACGAGACCGGCAAGATCAAGCAGGGCGATGAGCACGCCCTGATGCGTTTCGCGATCAGCAAGTAGTACGCGTACGTCCCGGCCCCGGTCCGTGCGCGCCCGGTCAGTCGACCCGGCGTGCGCGGGCCGGGGCCGTCGGGTTCCCGGTGGCCAGCGGCGACCGCGCCAGCTCCACGCACCCCGCCGCGATCAGCCCCAGGGCCAGCAGCTCGGGCAGCACCCACCAGCCGGTGCGCACCTCCTCGCCGAACAGGGTCACCCCGTACAGGACGCTGATCAGGGCGTCGCCCAGCGTCAGACACGGCTGAACGGCGACGAGGGTGCCCGCCTGAAGGGCGTTCTGGAGCAGGAACAGCGCACCGACCCCCGCCACCGCCATCGCGTACAGCTGCCAGGAGCTGAACAGCGCCCCCGCGCCGCCCGTGTCGAGCCGCGCCATCGCGTCCTTCATCAGCGCGGCGGTCAGCGCGTAACCGCAGGCGGCGGCCGTGGCCAGCAGGGCGGCCCGCACATCGCCCCGGGTGGCCAGCGCGCCCGCGATCAGCAGCGCCTCGGCCACGCCCGTCAAAATCAGCGCCGGCACCCACGCCGCCCCGTGCACGCTGTCGCTTCCGCCGCCCGGCGCGGCCGTCGCCATGCCGAGGGCCAGCCCGGCCGTCACGGCGGCGACCCCCAGCCAGACCGTCCGTGGCAGGCGCGCCCGCATCATGAAACCGGCCAGGAGCAGGGTCGCCGGAAGCTCGATCACGAAGATCGGCTGCACCACGGAGATCGGCCCGGTGGCCAGCGCGACGGCCTGGCAGACGGCGGCGACGATGACCAGGGCGATCCCCGCGAGCCACACCTTCTGGCGCAGCAGATGGCCGATGAGCGACACCCGCATGGCCTCGGTCTGCGGCACGTCGAGGGCGGCCCGGCGCTGGAGCACGGAGGCGGAGCCGTTGCTGAGGGCGGTCAGGACGGCGAACAGGACGGCGATCACGGGACCATGATGCGGGCGGCCCCACCGCGATCCCGGCTTCGCCGGGGGAGGGCGTGGCGCCGCCGCACGTCGCGCCTCGGGGCGGCACCCTCGTGTGTGCCATTAGGTCAGAATCCGGCCTCATGGCCGCGTACCGTGCCGTCATGGCCGCGAAGAAGAAGACCCCCGCAGGCGCCGCCCCCGTCCCCGTGCTCACGCCCCGGGCCCTCGGCCGGGCGACCCTGGACCGCCAGCTCCTGCTGCGCCGGACCGCGATGAGCGCCAAGGACGCCGTCACCCACCTCGTCGGCCTCCAGGCGCAGAACACCAAGCCGCCGTACTACCAGCTCCTGGCGCGGCTCCAGGGCTTCCGGCCCGCCGATCTGTCGGTGCTGATGGAGGCGCGCGAGGTCGTCCGCATCGTCTCCCTGCGCTCGACCATCCACACCCACACCGCCGAGGACGCCCTGACCCTGCGCCCCCTGATGCAGCCCGCCATCGACCGCGAGCTGAACATGTTCCGCAAGCGCCTCCCGGGCGTGGACCTGGACCGGCTGCGCGAGCTGAGCCGGGCGCACGTGGAGGAGGCGCCGCGCAGCCCGGAGGAGATCCGCGAGCGACTGCTCACGGAGTGGCCCGACGCGGACCCGCAGGCCCTCGGCATCGCCGCCCGCTGCCTGCTGCCCCTGGTCCAGGTGACCCCGCGCGGCCTCTGGGGCATCAGCGGCGGCGTCGCGCTCACCACCGTCGAGCGCTGGCTCGGTCACGCGGGTGAGGCGGCGCCCGACATGGAGCGCGCCGTGTTGCGCTACCTCGGCGCG
Source organism: Streptomyces sp. NBC_00523 (assembly GCF_036346615.1). NCBI lineage: Bacteria > Bacillati > Actinomycetota > Actinomycetes > Kitasatosporales > Streptomycetaceae > Streptomyces > Streptomyces sp. NBC_00523. Next base: position 6,071,816 of record NZ_CP107836.1, read on the forward strand.
TTCGGACCCGCGTCGGTGCGGGACATGCAGAGCTGGGCGGGCCTGACCCGCCTGATGGAGGTCTTCGAGCGGCTGCGGCCCCGGCTCGTCACCTTCCGCGACGAGCACGGCACCGAACTCTTCGACCTGCCCGACGCCCCGCGCCCCGCCGAGGACACCCCCGCCCCGCCGCGCTTCCTGCCCGAGTTCGACAACGTCCTCCTCGGCCACGCCGACCGCACCCGGATCATCCCGGCGGCCCTCAAGGGCCTCAACGGGGTGGGCAACCAGACCTACGGCAGCGTGCTGGTGGACGGGCTCTTCGCGGCGGTCTGGCGGCTGGACACCGCGCGCGACGCCCCCGCCGTCGTCACCGTCCAGGAGGTGCGCCCGCTGACGGCCGCGGAGCGCGAGGCCGTGACGGGCGAGGCGAGGGACCTGATGGCGGCGATGACCCCGGCGACGGAGTACGACGTCCGCTTCGGGGCGTTCGTGGACCTGGGGCGCTGACGGGGGCGCGGATGCGGGGGACGGTTTACGGGGCGGGGGCGCCCTACGGCGTTGGGGGTCCTGCGGTGCGGGGTACGTCCGACGGCGCAAGACGCGCCTACGGCAGCAGCCCCGCCCGCCGGGCCGCCACCACCGCCTCCAGCCGGGTGTGCGCCCCCAGCCGCCGCATCGCGGACCGCAGATAGCCCTTCACCGTCTCCGGGCGCAGCCCCAGCCGGTCCGCCGCCACCGTGTTCGTGGCGCCCGCGGCCACGCACGCCAGCACATCGATCTCGCGCGGCGCGAGCCGGACCTCCCGCTCCCCGGGCTCCCGGGTGCCCGTCGCCGAGGCCAGCCGCCCGCACACCGCGAGCAGCTCGTCCCGGAGCGCCGGGTCCAGCACCTTCGGCATCAGGGCGCGCAGCTCGCGGTGCGCCTCCCGGACGTCCTCCCAGGCCCCCGCGGCCCCCGCCGCCACGGCAGCGGCATCCGGCTCCGGGCGGGTCGCGGCCAGCAGCTGCCGCACCTCGTCCCGGACCACCAGCGCCTGCTCCACGTCCCGGGCCGCGGCCACCGCCGCGTCGAACGTGCGGTCCCCGAGCGGGAGCGGTTCACGCAGCGCCCCGTACAGCACCCCCCGCACCTCGCGCCGCACCACGACGGGGACGGCGACCACCGAGCGCAGGCCCTCCGCCGCGACGGCCGTGTCGTACTCGTGGCTGATGTGGCGCGAGGAGCGGTAGTCGGTCACCGCGCACGGCCTCGACAGGGCCATGGACTTGCCGCCCAGGCCGCTGCCCGACGAGATCACGAGCCCGCGCAGCGCCGCCGTGCGCGCCCCGTTCACCTCGGCGATCCTGGCGTGGCGGCTGTCCGCGAGCAGCCCGCCGAAGGCGACCGGCAGCCCGCTCGTCCGGCGCAGCCGAAGCAGCGCCGCTTGCATTTCGACCGCGTCGACCGATTCCGGCACCCTGCCGCCTCTCTGCCCGGCCCCCGATGGAATGGCGGCCCCGCGACACCCCCGTCCGGGGGTGGTGAGACCTGGGTCACTGTTTACATCATGTGAGGAGCCATAGGACCGACCGGGTCGGTAAAGAGGAGGGCACATGCCGGAAACGAGTGCGACGGAGACGTTCCGGGCGGCCCGGGACTTCCTGCTCCGGCACCGCGAGGACTACGCCGCCGCCTACGACGGTTTCCGCTGGCCCCGCGACGACCACTTCAACTGGGCGCTCGACTGGTTCGACGTCATCGCCCGGGACAACGACCGCACCGCCCTGCACATCGTGGAGGAGGACGGCACCCGCACCGAGGTGTCGTTCGCCGAGATGTCCGCCCGCTCCGACCGGGCCGCGAACTGGCTGCGCGCCCAGGGCGTACGCGAGGGGCACCGCATCCTCGTCATGCTCGGCAACCAGGTCGAGCTGTGGGAGACCGCGCTCGCCGCGATGAAGCTCCGCGCCGTCGTCATCCCCGCGACCCCGCTTCTGGGCCCCGCCGACCTGCGCGACCGCGTCGAGCGCGGCCGGGTCCGGCACGTCCTGGTCCGCGACACCGACACCGCGAAGTTCGCCGAGGTGCCCGGCCGCTACACCCGTATCTGCGTCGGCGCCCCGACCGAGGGGTGGCTCGACTACGCGGAGGCCGCCGAGGCGCCCCGCCCGTTCACACCGGACCGCGAGACCGACGCGGACGAACCGCTGATGCTCTACTTCACCTCCGGCACGACCGCCAGTCCCAAGCTGGTCGAGCACACCCATGTCTCGTATCCCGTGGGCCACTTGGCGACGATGTACTGGATCGGGCTCAAGCCCGGCGACGTGCACCTCAACATCTCCTCGCCCGGCTGGGCCAAGCACGCCTGGTCCAACCTCTTCGCGCCGTGGAGCGCCGAGGCGACCGTGTTCATCTTCAACTACACCCGCTTCGACGCCGGCCGCCTGATGGCCGAGATGGACCGCTCCGGCATTACGAGCTTCTGTGCCCCGCCCACCGTGTGGCGCATGCTCATCCAGGCCGACCTGACCCAGCTGAAGACCCCGCCGCGCGAGGTCGTCGCCGCCGGTGAACCGCTGAACCCCGAGGTCATCGAGGCGGTCCGGCGCGCCTGGGGCATCACCATCCGCGACGGCTTCGGCCAGACGGAGACCGCCGTCCAGGTCGCCAACAGCCCCGGCCAGGCCCTCAAGCCCGGCTCCATGGGCCGTCCGAGCCCCGGCTTCCGGGTGGTCCTGCTCGACCCGGTGAGCGGGGAGCCCGGCGCGGCCGAGGGCGAGATCTCGCTCGACCTGTCGACCCACCCGGTGGGCCTGATGACCGGCTACCACGGCGACCCGGAGCGCACGGCCGAGGCGATGGCCGGCGGCTACTACCGCACCGGTGACATCGGCTCCCGCGACGAGGACGGCTACATCACCTACGTGGGGCGCGCCGACGATGTCTTCAAGTCCTCCGACTACAAGATCTCCCCGTTCGAGCTGGAGAGCGCCCTGCTGGAGCACGAGGCGGTGGTCGAGGCCGCCGTCGTCCCGGCCGCCGACGAGGTCCGCCTCTCCGTCCCGAAGGCGTACGTGGTGCTCGCCGAGGGCTGGGAGCCCGGCCCGGACACCGCCAAGGTGCTCTTCGCCCACTCCAGGTCCGTGCTCGCCCCGTACAAGCGGGTGCGGCGGCTGGAGTTCGCGGAGCTGCCCAAGACCGTCTCCGGCAAGATCCGCCGGATCGAACTGCGCGAGCGCACCGCCCAGGGCGGCGGCACCGAGTACGCCGAGGGGGACCTGGCATGACCGAGCTTTCGTACGCGCACGGCACGGGCACCACCGCCCTGCTCGGCGACACCATCGGACGCAACCTGGACCGGGCCGTCGCCGCCTGGCCCGACCGCGAGGCGCTGGTCGACGTACCGTCCGGGCGGCGCTGGACGTACGCGGAGTTCGGCGCGGCCGTCGAGGAGCTGGCGCGGGCGCTGATGGCGTCGGGCGTGGCCAAGGGGGACCGGGTCGGCATCTGGGCGGTCAACTGCCCCGAGTGGGTGCTCGTCCAGTACGCCACCGCCCGCATCGGCGCGATCATGGTGAACATCAACCCCGCCTACCGGGCGCACGAGTTGGAGTACGTGCTGAAGCAGGCCGGGATCTCCCTGCTGGCCGCCTCCCTCGCCCACCGCACCAGCGACTACCGCGCCCTGGTCGAGGAGGTCCGCGCCGACTGCCCGGACTTGCGCGCGGTGCACTACATCGGCGACGGTTCATGGGACGAACTCCTCTCCGTGGCACCTCAGGTGACGGTTGCTCAGCTCGCCGCCCGCGAGGCGGAGCTGTCCTGCGACGACCCGATCAACATCCAGTACACCTCGGGCACCACGGGCTTCCCCAAGGGTGCGACGCTCTCGCACCACAACATCCTCAACAACGGTTACTTCGTGGGGGAGTTGGTCGCCTACACCGAGCAGGACCGGGTCTGCCTCCCCGTGCCCTTCTACCACTGCTTCGGCATGGTGATGGGCAACCTCGGCATCACCTCGCACGGCGCCTGCATCGTGATCCCCGGCGGCTCGTTCGAACCGGCCGCCGTGTTGAGCGCCGTGCAGCAGGAACGATGCACCTCGCTGTACGGGGTACCCACGATGTTCATCGCCGAGCTCAACCTGCCGGACTTCACCTCGTACGACCTGTCCTCGCTGCGCACCGGCATCATGGCCGGGTCGCCGTGCCCGGTCGAGGTGATGAAGCGGGTGGTGGCCGAGATGCACATGGACGAGGTGTCCATCTGCTACGGCATGACGGAGACCTCCCCGGTCTCCACCCAGACCCGCCGCGACGACGACCTGGAGCGCCGCACCGGTACCGTCGGCCGCGTCATGCCGCACATCGAGGTCAAGGTCATCGACCCGGCGACCGGGGTGACCCTGGAACGCGGGCGGTCCGGCGAGCTGTGCACCCGGGGCTACAGCGTGATGCTCGGCTACTGGGACCAGCCCGACCGCACCGCGGAGGCTATCGACGCGGGGCGCTGGATGCACACCGGCGACCTCGCGGTGATGCGCGAGGACGGCTACGTACAGATCGTCGGCCGCATCAAGGACGTGATCATCCGGGGTGGCGAGAACATCTACCCGCGCGAGATCGAAGAGTTCCTGTACCGCCACCCGAAGATCGCCGACGTACAGGTGGTCGGCGTGCCCGACGAGCGTTACGGGGAAGAGGTGCTGGCCTGCGTCATCCCCGCCGACCCGGCCGACCCGCCGGCCCTGGACGACGTACGGGCGTTCTGCGAGGGGCAGTTGGCCCACTACAAGATCCCGCGCCTGCTCCGGATCCTGGAGACCTTCCCGATGACGGTCAGCGGCAAGGTCCGCAAGATCGAACTGCGGGAGACCTACAGCCGCTAGCGGCTCAGGCCGCCTCGATCACGTCCCCCGCGTCGCCGCGCGTCGCCGCCGCCCACTGCAGGAGGAGCACCTCGTACGCGGCGGACTCCACGGGGGACCAGTCCTGGCCCGCGCGGGCGTCCACGAGCGCGCGGATCGCCTCGTTGGCCTCCAGGGCGGAGCGCCTGGGGAGCGCGGGGGCGTGCGCGGGCGTGTCCGAGGGTGGTGAAGTCCGTGGAGTTAAGACCATGCGCTCCACTGTAGGGCCCGCCACTGACAACGAACCGCACATCGGGGGCCGTTGGCCAGAACGTGACGGATCACACGCAGGGTGGCCGGGCGATTTCTGTGAGGCACGACACGTCGCCCGGCCCGGGTGTCCGATTCTGATGGGTTGCGCGCGGTCAGGCCCCGGTGCTGACGAGCTCGTCGGCCGCGCCGTTCAACGGCTGCGGCGTGCCGGTGAGATCCAGGACGAATAGCGGCACGCGTAGGGTGTCCGCCCGCTTCCGGGCCTCCGGCGTATAGCCCGCGAGCGAGAACAGCACCCCGCGCACCGAGCCGTTGAGCGCGTTGAGCCACAGGCACTCGACGTCCCGGAGCTCGGTCGGCCGGGTCGTGGAGTCGACCTCGGCGATCAGCCCGGACGCCCGCAGGTCGATCCGGGACGCCGGCCGGTTCACCGGGTGCGTCACGTCCTGGAAGCCCAGCCAGGTCAGATAGAGCGCCGCCGCCGCGACCGCGTCCCGCGCGGTACGGATGGTCAGCGGCCGGAACGCCGGACGGGGCGCCGCCGCCGTGCGCGGCAGCGGTATGTGTGCGGGCCGGAGCGCCCCGGCGGACGCCACCGGCCGCACCGGCACCCGCAGCACCGCCCCGCACGGGCAGCACAGCTCGGGCTGCGGCCACTGGTCGTGCCGCCCGCAGCCCCGGCACCGTACGGTCACCCAGTCGTCGTTCCAGGTGCGATGGGTGATCGGGACGACGGGTGCGCCGCGCAGCAGCGGCGGGGCCGTCGGCTCCCCGCACGGGCACGGGTAGACGGGGGTCACGTACGCGTGGTCGCGGCGACAGGCCGGGCACCGTACCGGCACTGACTCCACCCCGTGCTCCCTCCGTACCACTTCCGTAATCCCTCCATGCTCCCCCAAGAGCCCGCCGCCGGGTGCGGATTCGCTCCACTCGGCGCCCTTCTCCGCGCGCGTCCCGCCTCCCTTGACGGCGGTCCGGGCGCGGCCTAGATTTGCTTCCACATAACAGAAGAAGTTTTCCGCAATGCGGAACCGGTGATGTGGTGCTCTCAGGTGGCGCGACAGAGCCCGACTCCATCCCCGACTCCACCCAGGGACGAGCAGGAGCACTCAATGCCTCGTATGACCGCTGCCCGCGCGGCAGTCGAGATCCTCAAGCGCGAAGGCGTCAGCAACGCGTTCGGTGTGCCCGGCGCCGCGATCAACCCCTTCTACGCGGCCCTCAAGGCGGCCGGCGGCGTCCACCACACGCTCGCCCGCCACGTCGAGGGCGCCTCCCACATGGCGGAGGGCTACACCCGGGCCCGCCCGGGCAACATCGGCGTCTGCATCGGTACGTCGGGGCCCGCCGGCACCGACATGATCACCGGCCTGTACTCCGCGATCGCGGACTCGATCCCGATCCTGTGCATCACCGGCCAGGCGCCGACCGCCGTCCTGCACAAGGAGGACTTCCAGGCCGTCGACATCGCCTCGATCGCCGCCCCGGTCACCAAGGCCGCGACGACCGTCCTGGAGGCCGCGCAGGTCCCGGGCGTCTTCCAGCAGGCGTTCCACCTGATGCGCACGGGCCGCCCCGGCCCGGTCCTCATCGACCTGCCGATCGACGTGCAGCTCACCGAGATCGAGTTCGACCCCGACCTGTACGAGCCGCTGCCGGTGCACAAGCCCGCCGCGACCCGCAAGCAGATCGAGCGCGCCCTGGACATGCTCGACGCCTCGGAGCGCCCGCTGCTCGTCGCGGGCGGCGGCATCATCAACGCCGACGCCTCCGAACTCCTGGTGGAGTTCGCCGAGTTGACCGGCGTGCCGGTCGTCCCGACCCTGATGGGCTGGGGCATCCTGCCCGACGACCACGAGCTGAACGCCGGCATGGTCGGCCTCCAGACCTCGCACCGCTACGGCAACGCGAACTTCCTGGAGTCCGACTTCGTCCTCGGCATCGGCAACCGCTGGGCCAACCGCCACACCGGCAAGCTGGACGTCTACACGGCGGGCCGCACCTTCGTCCACGTGGACATCGCGCCAACCCAGATCGGCAAGATCTTCGCCCCGGACCTCGGCATCGTCTCCGACGCGAAGGCGGCGCTGGAACTGTTCGTGGAGGTCGCCCGCGAACGGAAGGCGGCGGGGAAGCTCGCGGACCGCTCGGCGTGGGCGGCGTCCACCCAGGAGCGCCGTGCGACCCTGCAGCGCCGTACGCACTTCGACAACGTCCCGCTGAAGCCGCAGCGGGTGTACGAGGAGATGAACCGCGCGTTCGGCCCGGAGACCCGCTACGTCACGACGATCGGCCTCTCCCAGATCGCGGGCGCCCAGATGCTCCACGTGTACCGCCCGCGCCACTGGATCAACTGCGGCCAGGCGGGCCCGCTGGGCTGGACGATCCCGGCCGCGCTGGGCGTCGCCACGGCCGACCCGGAGGGCTCGGTCGTCGCGCTCTCCGGCGACTACGACTTCCAGTTCATGCTGGAGGAGCTCGCGGTCGGCGCCCAGCACCGCATCCCGTACGTGCACGTGCTGGTCAACAACTCGTACCTCGGCCTGATCCGCCAGGCCCAGCGCAACTTCGACATCGACTTCCAGGTCAACCTGGAGTTCGAGAACCTCAACTCCCCGGAGCTGGGCGTCTACGGCGTCGACCACGTCAAGGTCGTCGAGGGCCTGGGCTGCAAGGCCATCCGCGTCACCGAACCGGACGCCCTCCTCCCGGCCTTCGAGGAGGCCAAGAAGCTGGCCGCGGAACACCGCGTCCCGGTGGTGGTCGAAGCGATCCTGGAACGCGTCACGAACATCGCGATGAGCGGCACGGACATCGCCTCGGTCAACGAGTTCGAGGACGTGGCGACGGACCCGACCCACGCACCTACGGCGATCAGGCCGTTCGCGGAGGCGTGATCCCTTAGAGTCTGCGGCCGTACCCGAAGAGCACCTACGAACCTCCGTAGGTGCTCTTTCCGCTGTGCCTGAGAGGACTTGAACCCTGGGGCGACACCCTCATCGAAGTGGTGCCCTGCGATCTCCTGGGCGCCGGTGCTTGCCAAGACCGACGCTCCTGCCATCGCCGTAGGCCGTCGCGGCGCACAGACCGAGCACTTCATCGGCGCCGGGCCCGTCAGGGCTCGCGCCCCGCCCGGAAGGGCTAGGGCCTGTCTGACAAATGATCTCTGCGAAGCTGTGAGGCAGAGATCATTGGAGGGTCGATGGGCATCGAGCTTGAACTGCACTCCGGGAGGCCTCGCAAGGGTCCGTCTCGGACGACGTTGCTTCGTGGGTCCTACGCACACGGCGACGCGCTGGCGCGTGCGCTGAGTGCGCTCGACCGCCACGGGCCCGGCAAGTTGGGCTGGGTTGACCCGTACGGGGACACCATGTTCAACGAGCAGGAGGCCGAAGTCGCTCGTCAGGAGGTTGCTGTCCTGGTGCGCAACTGCTCAGACGAGGGGCAGCGGGCGGCCCTCCTCGACCTGGGTGTGCTCCTGGAAGCGTGTGCGGCAACGCCGGGCAGCTACCTGTGGTTCATGGGCGACTGAGGTCGGTCGATAATTGATCTTGTGACGGGTCGAGGTGAGCTGACGGATGCGGCGTGGGAGCGGATAGAACCGCTGTTGCCGCAGGTGGACGGGCGTGGCCGTCCGTGGCGTGACCACCGTCAGGTGGTCAACGGGGTTCTATGGCGCCTGCGGACCGGGGCCCCGTGGCGTGACCTCCCCGACCGGTACGGGCCGTGGCAGACCGTCTACGAGCGTTTCGCCCGCTGGGAGTCCGATGGGACCTGGGCGAAGCTGCTGGAGCATGTCCAGGTCCGCGACGACGCGGTGGGCCGAGTGGAATGGAGCGTCTCGATCGACTCCACCATCAACCGGGCCCACCAGCACGCCGCCGGCGCCCGCAAAAAGGGGACACGGACGGGGACGAACCGGAAGATCGGGGCCGCGCGCAGGCGCGCCAGGCCCTCGGCCGCTCCCGGGGAGGGCTGACCACCAAAGTCCACCTCGCCGTCGACGGCCGGGGCCTTCCTCTGTCGATCGTGCTCACGCCCGGCAACGTCAACGACGCCACCGCCTTCGGCCAGGTCCTCGCCGGGATCCGCGTCCCGCGCGCCGCAGAAGGGCGCCCGCGCACAACACCCGAACGCGTGCTGGGCGACAAGGCGTACTCCAGCAGGGCGATCCGCCACCTACTGCGGCGTCGGAGCATCGTCGCCACGATCCCCGAGCGCCGCGACCAGGCGGCCAACCGCCGACGGCGCGGGACCCTCGGCGGCCGGCCACCCGCATTCGACAAGGCCATCTACCGCGACCGCAACGTAGTCGAACGATGCTTCGCCCGCCTCAAGCAGTTCCGCTCGATCGCGACCAGGTTCGACAAACTCGCCGACCGCTACCGAGCCGGAGTCGTCCTGGCATGCCTGATCCTCTGGCTCCGCGAACCCGCTCGGTGATCATTTGTCAGACAGGCTCTAGCCGGAGATCTGATCCAGCAGCCCGTACACGGCTGCGTAGGCCACCGGGGAAGCGAGAGCCGTCACGGCGAGGCCCAGGCCGCGCTCACGCCAGGTGCGGGCGAGGGCGAGGGGCAGCGCGCAGGCGGCTACGGCACAGGCGATGGCCTGGTCGGCGTACCCGAGCGTCAGCCAGGAGTGCAGGGACTCGCTTCCGAAGAGGCCGCCGACCGCGCCCAGGGACGCGACGCGCCGCCACAGTCGGGGACTGCGCCGCGACCAGGCGCCGGCCGCGCCGAAGAGCGGGCCGGCGACACAGGCCATCACCAGCCAGACGAGGGGGAAGGTGAGGCTCCCCATGCCTCCGCGGCCCAGTTCCGCGTAACCGTAGTAGCCGACGACGAGGCCGATCTCCGCGAGCGCACCGGCCGCGGCGATGCGGCGGACGTCGCCGACGCGCGCCGCGAGGACCGCGCCGGTGGCGAAGGCGAGTACCGACCACACCCCGCCGGAGTTCGCCAACTGGCTCCAGGGCCAGGGCAGCCACCCCTGGAGCAGGTTCGTCAGGACACCGAGGGCGATACCGGTGGCGGCGCACAGCACGGGAGTGACGGTGGCGGGGCGGCCGAGGGTGTGGGGCGAGGTCGACACGGACGTGGAGGGCGGGGAGGTCATGACGGTGACTATACATTCCGGTTATACATGCGGTGTATAGAGGGGTGGGCCCTGGTCGGTTGGGGCGGCGGCCGCTGTCGGACCGCCTCGGTGTGCCGGTGACGTCCCTCCGACCCAGGTCAGGGGCGGAGGTGCTTGAGCGTGAACTCGGGGTCGGCGTAGGGGCCGGCCTGGACTGCGGTCGGATCGGGTGCAAGGTCTCCGGGGATGTCCGCGGCCTGGGCTTCGGCGTTGTCGACGGGGACGTAGGCCAGCTCGGACGTGTCGGGAAGTGTCCAGAAGCGGCGGGTATTGCCGGAGACGGCGTAAGCCGTGACGAAGCGCGTGGAGGGCGGCGCGGTCAGGGCGGCTCGGATGTAGCCGATGGTGTCACGCGGGCTGAGCCAGGTGGCCAGGTGGCGGGGTTCGGTCGGTGCAGGCTCGAAACTGCCGATGCGCAGGCAGATCACCGACAGGCCGAATTTGTCGGCGTACAACTGTCCGAGGGCCTCGACGGCCACCTTGCTCACGCCGTAGAGGCCGTCAGGCCGTGCCGGTTCCTGCGGTTCGGTGAGATGACCGGTGGCGTAGAACCCGCCCACGCGGTTGCTGCTCGCCAGCACCACCCGCTCCATGCCCGTACGCCGTGCCGCCTCCAGGACGTGGTGCGTGCCCAGCACGTTGGCTTCGAGCAGATCAGGAAGAGGCGCCTCGTCGGGGATGCCGCCCAGGTGGATCGCGCGGTCGGCTCCGGTGAGGGCCGATTCCACGGCGGCGGCGTCCCGCAGGTCCACCGTGTGCACGACTTCGTTCTCGGCCTCCGGGCGGAGCGGCACGCGGTCGAGCAGGACGAGACGTTTCACCTCGGGTCGTAGCGCCTCACGCACCAAGGAGCCGATATTCCCCGCTGCCCCTGTCACCGCAACTGTGCCCAGAATCAACGCACTTCCCCCGGCTTCGACGTCCGTCGCGCGGCTTGTGGCACCTGGCGCGCCACCCGTCGATAGTGGCATGGCAATGCCTCACTCCGCTCACGTTGTTCCTGCTGCACTGGCGCCGGTTCCGACGCCACGCTGAGGGCCGCGGTGGACGAGAGGAGCCGGAGCGGCCTGGTCCAGCTGTTGGCGGCCGAGTCCTCTCGGTGGTTTTGGGAGGTACCTCGACAGGATTCACGAAAGCCGACCCCTATGCCTGGGGGGAAACGCGCTGCTGACCGGCGAAGCCTTCCTCGGCCTCGCTGCCTCTTGCTCAACCGCAACCCACCTGCGGTCCTTGGTGTCAGACGTGCTTTGGGGTGATGCTGAGTGCGCGATAGTCGTACCCGTCCTGCTTGAAGCCGGGTGCTTCCCACGTGAGATCGACCTTCTGCCCTGGTGACAGGGTGCGGAAGCCTGGCGCCTGGATGTCGGAGTAGTGGCCGAAGCACCCGCCGGGAGTTTCGGGTGAGTCGAGGACGCCCCACCCCTCTTCGTCGCTCCACTCGCGCACAGTCGCGGTCACGACTGCCGTGTTCTTGCGAGGATGTTCGCGACGGCCCATGTGCCGCTCCCTTCGCTCGTGGCCGCAGGTGTCGGCCACGTGGTGATCATTCCAGCTCTCCTGGCGTCGCGGGCCCCATTTCCTCGGCCCAGCGCCGACTCCAGGCGCCCAGCGGGCTCAGCGCCTCGACAAGATCACGGCCGAGCGGGGTGAGGCGGTAGCCGTCGCCGTCCAGGACGAGCAGGCGGGCGGCGGACAGCTCCTCGATCCGGGTGCTGAGCACGCTGGAGGACATACGCTCGCACCGGCGCTGCAACTCCCGGAATCCGGCCGGGGCTTGGCTCAGTTCCCACAGGATCCGCATCGTCCACCGCCGTCCGAGAAGGTCAAGTGCGGCCATCACCGGGCGTCCCGATGCGGACCCCCGTACCGGCTGACCCGGACGTGGCACTCCGGCTTCCATGCTCACTCCTTGCGCTTCGGTTCTCGAAGCATATAGTGGTTCGAAAATCGAAGCATGAGGTGCCGACATGCCCCGCATCGAACCGCTCACCCCGCCCTACACCGCCGATGTCGACCGGGCGCTCCGCCGCTGGATGCCGCCGGGTGTGCCGCACGAGCCGCTCGCCCTGTTCCGCGTCCTGCACCGCAACCCGGAGCTGGCCTCACGCATGTTCGCCCTCGGCGCCGGGCTGCTGGGCCATGGACTCCTGCCCGCCATGGACCGGGAGATTGTCATCGCCCGCGTGACCGCGCGGTCGGCCTGTGCCTACGAATGGGGCGTCCACGCCGCGACCCTGGCGCCGCAGGCCGGACTGGCCCCCGAACTGCTCCGGGCAACTGCCCAGCCGGATGCGGTGGCCAGCGCCCCATGGTCGCCACGCCACACGGCGCTGCTCCACGCGGTTGACGAACTCAACGACACGGCGCAGCTCACGCAACCCGCCTGGGACGCCTTGCGCGCGTACTACGACGAGACTCACGTACTCGAACTGCTCGTACTGGTCGGCTGGTACCGGACCATCAGCCTTCTGGCCAACGCGCTTCTCCTGGAGGAGGAGCCCTGGGGCGCCCGTTTCCCCGAGGCCACCCCGTAAGCCGGACACACTCACCACCACACACAGGAGATTCCATGCCCAAGGGCTACTGGGTCAGCGTCTACCGCGCCATTGCGGACCCCGAGAAGCTGGCCGCCTACAACAAGCTGGCTCCTCCGGCCGTCAAAGCCGGGGGCGGCCGCGTCCTCTCCCGCGGCACTCGCGTCGAGGCATACGAGGCGGGAATCGCCGAACGCACCGTCCTGGTCGAGTTCGACACCTTCGACCAGGCCGTCGCGGCGCGCGAGAGCCCGGCCTACCAGGAAGCGCTGGCCGCCCTCGCCGACGGCGTCGAGCGCGACTTCCGGATCGTTGAAGGCGTTGACTGACCGAGAGCCTGCGTGACCGCAGCTTCCGGTTCATGCCGGAGGAATTGGCGGTGGGCGCCCAGCACCGCATCCCGTACGTGCACGTGCTGGTCAACAACTCGTACCTCGGCCTGATCCGCCAGGCGCAGCGCAACTTCGACAGAGTGCTTGAGCGCCCTAACCAGCCTTCGGGAGAACGGAGTTATCTAGATGCCGGTCACTCATTGCGAGTAACTGGTGACTACTTGTTCCAACTCTGAAGCAGGAGGCTCGCCATGCCCCACCAACAGCCCCGGAGGAGTCGGCTCGCGTTGGCGGATACGCCCAATGGCGTGGCTCTGGCGCGGCTGCACACTGCCGATGTTCTCGTGGGCTGGGGGAGTGGCCTCCGACGCGGTCGAGACGGCAAAGCTCCTGGCTTCCGAGCTCGCGACCAACGCCGTGCGGCACTCGGAGGACGGTGAGGCGTCGACGTCTCCGCCCTCGTCGTCCGGCGGCGTGCAGACCTTCGAACTGTCGCTGGAGGTCGTCTCCGGTGCCGTCAGGCTGTCCGTGTGGGACCGCGATCCGAGGCCGCCCGTTCTGAAGGAGGTCGGCGTCGATGCGCTCGGCGGGCGAGGGATCTTCATCGTGGCGGCGATGAGCAGAGCCTGGGGGTACTACCCGGCTCGTCCCGCGCCGGGAAAAGTGGTGTGGGCCGAGATTGCGTTCGATGCCACGGGTCCCCACAAGGACCTCGATGCTTTCGTGTCGCCTCCGGGCCAGCCCCCGGACGGTGACCTGCCGGCATTCGGAAACGTACGAGCCGAGACGAACCTGGTCGGTCGCGTTCTCGTCGGCATCAACGAGCGGTGACCGCGTCAAACGGCATACACACCAACACCCTGATCACCAGCAGGTGTTCGACCTATCTAGAGGACATTCCAATGACGACCCCGATGGCCACGGCCCGCGCCCTGAGGCTTGTCCTGGAGTACGCCGGTCTCGACTTCGAGGTGGAGGAAGGCCCTGTGCCGGGTGGTTGTCGCCTGCGATTGGCTGCCTCGGTCGCTCACCCCTGGACGCACGGAGACGTGCGGGCCCACCTGCTTGCCGAGGGCATCACCGCAGACGTGGAACACCTCGCACCCGCGTCAAGCCCTGGCCATGAGCTGATTCTCACCCTGCCTTCGAAGCCGGAAGTCCGAGCAATCGGACGGCTGTTGGAGACAGGATTTGCCGAGGCGCAGAACGCGGCATTGCATCTGCATCGCGCGTTCGCCCGCCTCGGCGTCGAGCGGCATGTGGACATCCAGACCGTGGGGAGTCTGTCCCTCATTGACATCGGCCTGTTCGATACGGACGCGGCTGCGCTGCTCTACCGGGGTCTCGGCGGTGACGAGTCGGCCTTGTGCGCAATCGATCTCGGGGACTGGCACGACCATGAGCGGTTCGCCCAGAAACTGGAGCGAGTGATCTCCGCGACCGGGCCGGTGCTGCTCCTGGAATCGGTGCCCACTTGCGGGCATTGTCGCGGCGGGCACGGCGGCAATCGCATCCGCTTCGACTACCTGGATGTCGACGACGCGCTGCTTCTGTCAGATGCGTTGTTCCGGGCTGCCGTGGCGGTAGGCCCGGCGGAGGAGCGACCGTAGTAGCGGTGGCGTCAGGCGGGCTTGGGGGTGATGTTCACCGCGCGGTAGTCGTAGCCGTCCTGCTTGAAGCCGGGGGCTTCCCAGGTGAGGTCGACCTTCTGGCCTGGTGACAGCGTGCGGAAGCCGGGTGCCTGGATGTCGGCGTAGTGGCCGAAGCACCCTCCGGGGGTCTCGGGTGAGTCGAGGACGCCCCAGCCCTCCTCGTCGTACCACTCGCGCACCGTCGCGGTCACGATCGCCGTCTCCTTGCGGAGCCTTCCGCGACGACCCATGTGCCGTTCCCTTCGCTCGTAGCCGCAGGAGCGGCCTCTCGGTGATCATTCCAAACCTCATGGCGCCGCGTGTCCCATTTCCTCTTCAGGCGTTCAGGCTGATGAGCAGCAGGAATCCGTTTTCCTTGACGAAGGCCATGGCGTAACGTCGCGCTCTTCGCCGCTGGGCGGTGGAGTACCGGCAGGAGACTGTCATGGCTGATCCGCAAAAGCGGTTGCGGTGGGCGTTGGATGTGCTGGACGAAGTGTTCGTACCGGAGCAGGACTTCGCCCTCGACGGGTGTCTGTACTGCTATGGCGAGGCCGACATTGCCGCGCTGGCGGGGCCGCCGGAGGCGGTGCCCGACGATCTTGTGACGACCCCGCTGAGCGAAGTGCTCTCGCACTGGGACAAGCCCGAGGAATTGCTGCGTCGGATGGTGCCCAGGATCGCGCGGCTACTGGTGAGGGGTGAGACGCACCTCGACGCCGGGCTGATCGGGACGCGGTTTGTCGAGGCGAACTGGACGGGGTGGCCGCCGGCGGAGACGGCCGCGCTGCGGGAGCTGTGGGCGTCCTGGTGGGCGGCGACGCTCGACCGGTACCCGGCCCCGACGGCGGCGTACGACGTCCTGAACATCGTTACGGTTGTCACGGGTGCTCTGAACCCGTGGCTGGAGGTGTGGGGACACGCCCGCACCCCGAGCGCGACCAGACATCTGGAAGAGCTTGTCGATCTTTGGTGCTTCGAGGACCAGCTGTCCGAGCTGAAGCTGGGCTTCCATGACGAATACGACGCCACCCCGGAGCTGCTGCCGTGGGTGCTCGGCCACGGGCGCACGCGGATCGGACCACGCTACGTCGCGCAGTTGGACGAGCTGGAGCAGTACTCGTCATACCTGCATCCGCCGGGAGATTCGTTCAGCCGACGGTGAAGCGCTGGTTCTGGGCGTTCCGGTCGCAGGCGGTGGTGCGGTAGTAGCCGTTGTCC
Organism: Streptomyces sp. NBC_00523; assembly: GCF_036346615.1. Lineage (NCBI taxonomy): Bacteria > Bacillati > Actinomycetota > Actinomycetes > Kitasatosporales > Streptomycetaceae > Streptomyces > Streptomyces sp. NBC_00523. Next base: position 6,087,759 of record NZ_CP107836.1, read on the forward strand.
TGTTGGTAGAGGCAGCGGCCCGTGCCGACGCTCTGGAGCATGACGGCGCTGCGGGCGGCGGGCTGGACGGTGCGCCACTTCTGGTACGAGCCGCCGTTGCAGCGCTGGGGGTAGACGTCGCCCTTGTCATTGCTGTCGAGGCAGCGGCCCCAGTAGTTGTTCTTGAGCGTGGTGATGGTGTTGAGCTTGCCGTTCCACTGCCACAGGAGGCTCCCGCGTCCGGTGGTGCAGCGGTCGCCCTTGAGGCCGGTTTCGGAGTTCTCGCGCAGGCAGTCACCGTAGCGGTAGTTCGCGAAGCGGCTGGTGGTCGTGGTGGCGGCCGAGGCGGGTGCGGGGGTGAGGAGAGGGAGGGCGAGGGCGGCTGCGGCGATGAGGGAGGCGAAGGCACTACGGGTCGGGCGGCGCACTGGGGGGCTCCTTGCGATGGTGTCAGAGGTGCCTCAGCAGGATCCGCGAACTCCCCTCAACTCCACGCCTCCCACGCCTGAAACACGAGGAATTCCCGCTGATGGCTGACGAAGCCTTCCTCTCCCTCGTCGGTGGAGGAGTGGAACGGATCCCGGTTGGGGAGGACCTGAGCACTGTCCGCGGCTTCGCACGGGGGTATCCGCATGGATGCAGACACGGTCACCGCCATTGCGGCGGTAGTCGTGGCACTCGGCTCTCTCTGGGTCAGCTACACGCAGGCCCGGGACAGCAGGCGGCACGGTCGACAGTCGGTGCGGCCGATGCTTCACATGCATCGCGTGAAGGCGTACGAAGGTACGGAAGCGGGGCTCCGCCTTACCAATGCCGGGCTCGGGCCGGCCATCGTGACGGGCTCGGTCGTACGCTTGGACGGGCAGGTCATCGGGCAGTGGGATTACCACACGCAGCAACGCATCCGGGAGCTGTTGCCGACGAGTCCCAAGGCTCACTCCCTGCGTCCCGGTGCCGTGGTGTTGGCCGGACAGTCCACCTTCCTCTTCTCTCTGGACGAGTTCAGCGACGACCAGCACGGTTGGTTCTGGGATCTCGTCACTCGCCGACTGGTGATAGAAGTCCGTTACGAATCCCTGTACGGCGGCGAGAACTTCACGGTGAAGCCGCCGGTCTTCTGAGGTGACGCACCTCGGCTCACCGCCACGTCGGTTTCCGCCTCACCGGCAGCGCGCGAAAAGGGCGCGGAGTACGGGACCGTATCCGTACTCCGCGCCCTCGTTCAGGGGGAACAGGGGCCGCGGCGGAGGCGCGAAGGGGGGCTGCACGGGCCTTCAGGTCTGGTGACCGGGCCGCCCTCCCGCGTACCACCGCACTGGCATCGCGCCAACGCCGCGGCCTCGTCCTGCCCGCGTCGCGCACAACCCCTCATCCGGGTGGACGCGTCGGCGCGGGCAGGGTTCGGGGGGTGAGGTCAGTCCTCGCGGAGGGCGCGGACCGCCTCCTCCACGCGCTTGCCGTACTCGGGGTCGGCGGCGTGGAAGTGGGCGAGGTTCTTCTCGATGACGTCGTCCCGGGAGACCTGGGACAGGCCGCCCGCGATGTTCGCGATCAGGCGGTCCTTCTCGTCGGCCGACATCAGGCGGTACAGCTCGCCGGCCTGGAAGAAGTCGTCGTCCTTGGTGTGGAGGGGCGCCTCGTGGGTGCCGGTCCAGCCCTGGACGGGGAGCGGGGCGGAGAGCGCCGTGTCCGTCTGGGCGGGGCCCGCGTACGAGTTGGGCTCGTAGTTCTTGTCGTGGCGCGAGCCGTACCGCGTGGCGTGGAGGCCGTCGCGGCCGTAGTTGTCCGCGGTGGCGGCGCGCGGCGCGTTCACCGGGAGCTGGGTGTGGTTGATGCCCAAGCGGTAGCGCTGCGCGTCCGCGTAGGCGAACAGGCGGCCCTGGAGCATCTTGTCCGGGGACGGGCCGATGCCGGGCACGAAGTTGTTCGGCGAGAAAGCGGCCTGCTCGACCTCGGCGAAGACGTTGTCCGGGTTGCGGTCCAGCACCAGCCGGCCCACCCGCTGGAGCGGGTAGTCCGCGTGCGGCCACACCTTGGTGACGTCGAAGGGGTTGAAGCGGTAGTCCGCGGCCTCGGCGGCCGGCATGAGCTGCACGTACAGCGTCCAGGACGGGTTCATGCCGCGCTCGATGGCCTGGAGCAGGTCCGTCTGGTGCGAGTTGCCGTCCTTGCCGACGAGCTCGGCGGCCTGGTCGGCGGAGAGGGAGCGCACACCCTGGTTGGTCTTGAAGTGGTACTTCACGAAGTACGCGTCGCCCGCGGCGTTGGTCCACTGGTAGGTGTGCGAGCCGAAACCGTTCATGTGACGGTACGAGGCGGGGATGCCCCGGTCGCCCATCAGCCAGGTCACCTGGTGCGTGGCCTCGGGGGAGTTGCCCCAGAAGTCCCAGACGTTGTCCGGCTCCTGACGGCCCGTGAACGGATCGCGCTTCTGCGAGTGGATGAAGTCGGGGAACTTGATCGGGTCCTTGATGAAGAACACCGGGGTGTTGTTGCCGACGAGGTCGTAATTGCCGTCGTTCGTATAGAACTTGAGCGCGAAACCGCGCGGGTCGCGCACCGCGTCCGCGCCGCCCAGCGAGTCGGCGACGGTGGAGAAGCGGAGGAACGTCTCGGTGCGGCGGCCCACCTCGGAGAGGAAGTCGGCGCGGGTGAAGGCGGTGACATCGTCGGTCACCTCGAAGTAGCCGTACGCGCCGGAGCCCCGGGCGTGCACCACGCGCTCCGGGATGCGCTCCCGGTTGAAGCGGGCGAGCTTCTCCAGGAGGTGGCCGTCCTGGAGGAGGATCGGGCCTCCGGCACCCGCGGTGGCGGAGTTCTGGTTGTCGGCGACCGGGGCGCCGGACTCGGTCGTAAGCACACGCTGCGTCATGGTGTCGGGGCGACCTTCCGTACGGGGAGCTGCTGAACTGCGACGGCCAGGGGGCAGATTCCTGGGGGCGTGTCCGGAGCGTAAAGAGACCCCGGTTGCGGCGTCAACAGTTTGTTGAAATTCGTGGTGGGAGGGTGTTCCGGACGGTGCCGGCGCCTGGGCGCGACAGGACAGGTGTCAGCGACGGCACCGTCCGGAAGTCTGGGGAGGTAGGGCGAGCGGGCGGGGTCAGTCCTGGACGGGCCGGCCCGACAGGCGTTCGACCGAGCGCAGCAGCGCCGAGTGGTCCAGGCCGCCGTCACCCTGCGCGCGCAGCGAGGCGACGAGCTGGGCGACCACACCGCCGACCGGCAGCGCGGCACCGACGTTGCGGGCGGCGTCCGTGACGATGCCCATGTCCTTGTGGTGCAGGTCGATCCGGAAGCCGGGCGCGAAGTCCCGGTTCAGGAAGTTGTCCTTCTTGCGGGTCAGCACGGTCGAACCGGCCAGGCCGCCGTTCAGCACGTCCAGCGCGGCCGCCAGGTCCACGCCGGACTTCTCCAGGAAGACCACGGCCTCGGCGCACGCCTGGATGTTCACCGCGACGATCAGCTGATTCGCGGCCTTCACCGTCTGGCCGGAGCCGTGCGGGCCGCAGAGCACGATGGTCTTGCCGAGCGCTTCGAGCAGCGGCTTCGCGGTGTCGAAGTCGGCCTGCTCGCCGCCCACCATGATGGAGAGGACGGCCTCGATCGCGCCGGCCTCGCCGCCGGAGACGGGGGCGTCCAGGACCCGGATGCCCTTCTCGGCGGCGTTCTTCGCGAGGTCCACGGAGGTCTGCGGGGTGATCGAGGACATGTCGATCAGCAGCGCCCCGCGCTTCGCGTTCTCCAGGATGCCGTCGGGGCCGTACGCGATGGCCTCGACCTGCGGGGACGCGGGCACCATCGTGATGACCACGTCCGCGTCCTCGACCGCCTCGGCGATCGAGGAAGCCCCGGTGCCGCCGGCCGCGGCCAGGCGGTCGACCTTGTCCTGCTCCAGGGTGTAACCGGTGACGTCGTAACCGGCCTTGATCAGGTTCTCCGACATGGGCGAACCCATGATGCCGAGACCGATCCACGCAACCTTGGGGAGGTTGTTGCTCATGAGGGTGCCTTCCGATCAGCGTGTACAGGGGCTCCGGGCCCTAGCGGGCGGGCCGCGCCGCGGCCGGGAGCCAGTCGAAGGAGTCGGCGCTCGGGCGGTCGTCGGGCTTGTACTCCAGCCCGACCCAGCCCTCGTAACCGGCCTTCGTCAGCTCGTCCAGGAGCTGCTCCAGGGGGAGCGAGCCGGTGCCGGGCGCGCCGCGGCCCGGGTTGTCGGCGATCTGGACGTGGCCCGTCCTGTCGGCGTACGCGGTGATGACCTGGCTGAGGTCCTCGCCGTTCATCGACAGGTGGTACAGGTCCAGCAGGAACTTCGCGTTGCCGAGGCCGGTGGCGGCGTTGACCCGGTCCACGACCTCGATCCCGGCCGGTGCGCTCACCAGCGGATAGCGCGGCGACTCCGGCGCGTTCAGGGTCTCGATCAGCAGCACCGCGCCGATCCGGTCGGCGGCGCGGGCCGCCAGGACCAGGTTCTCCAGGGCGAGTTCGTCCTGAGCGGCGGGGTCGACGCCGTCGACCCGGTTGCCGTAGAGCGCGTTGAGCGCCTTGCAGCCGACCGAGGCGGCGAAGTCGGCCGCCACCTCGATATTGGCCCGGAAGCGCTCCGACTCCGTGCCGGGCACGGAGAGCGCGCCGCGGTCGGGGCCGGGGAGCTGTCCGGCGTAGAAGTTCAGGCCCACCAACTGGGTGCCGGCGTCGTCGAGCGCCTGCTTGAGGGCGTCGAGCTCGGCCTGCTCGGGGGTGGGGGTCTCGATCCAGGGCCACCACAGCTCGACCGCCGTGAAGCCGGCCGCGGCGGCTGCCGCGGGTCGCTCCAGGAGCGGGAGTTCCGTGAAGAGGATCGAGAGGTTCACATCGAAGCGCTGGTCCGGGTAGCCCATGAGGGTTTCGGCGCTCCTTCCGTATTGCGGAAGTTTGTTTCTGCTTAATGGAAGATTGCCCGGAGGGTGGCGGCGCTGTCAAGGGGGTGCCCGGAAATTCGTGCCGGTCAGGGAGGTCGCGCGCGCCTCTCGGAGGGCATACGAAAGAGCGGGGCGGAGGCCCGTCGGCCTCCGCCCCGCCCGTACGTCCCGCTACCGGATCACCCGGCCGGAACCGTGTCCTGGAACGTCGTCCCCGCCGTGCGGTACGCGGCCACCTTCGCGTTCACCTGCGAAGGCGTGAGGACCTTGTCCTTCACGTGCAGCACGTAGTCCACCTGCTGGTCGTACGCGCGCGGGCTGGTGCTCGTCTGCCCGGCGAGGTCGATCAGCCACTGGTTGAAGTTGATCGACATCCCGCGCTCCGGCAGATAGGCCGCGCCGTGCGTGCCGAAGAGCTGGCCGTCGATGTAGTACGTGATCGCGCTGTTGTCGATGGTCACGACCAGGTCGTGCCAGCCGGCGTAGCTCTGCCGGGACTCGGTGTGCTGGTTGACGGCCTCCCACGGGTCGGGCCGGTAGGTCTCCCACGAGGTCGTGTAGAGGATGTTGCCGCTCTCGCCCCAGCCGCCGTTGGGCAGGTACTCGAAGTCGTACTCGGCGTAGTCGTCCGCCATCGGGGCCTTGAGGTCGTTGATGGTGAAGAACGTCTGGACGAGGTGGTCGCCGTCCGGCCCCGACTTCGGCGCGTCGTTGAACTTGACCCGCGCCGCGTAGGTGCCGTTGCGGAACTTCATCGACTGGGTCAGGATCTCGGTCTGCTTCGTGGACTCGCCGGTGCCGGACGTCGACGTCTCCAGGTTCATGATGGAGTTGCCGCTCTGCGTAGCGAACGTGACCTTGTCCGGCGCCCAGGTGGCCCCCGGTACGCCGGGCCCGCCCGCGTTGGAGCGGACGCTCCAGCCGTGCGCGGCGATCTTCGGGTCGCTGTGGTTGCTGTAGTTGAAGTCGTCGAAGAGCGTCGGCCCGTTCTCGCCCGGGTCGGTCGGGTCCGTGGGGTCGGTCGGATCGGTGGGATCGGTCGGGTCGTTGCCCTCCGGGGCCGTGCCCCAGACCGTGGCGCCGCCGAGCTGCGCGGTCACCTTCGTCCAGTCGGCGTACGAGGTCGAGCCGGCGCCGAACGAGTAGTCGTCGCTCTGCACCAGCGGCTGCCAGTTGGACCGGTAGAACCGCAGCTGCATGTCACCGGAGTCGGCACCCGGTGCCAGGGAGCCCGCGCCGGAGGTGAAGCCGATCTCCAGGTAGCGGTCGGCGGTGGCGGTCGGGTGCGCCGGCGTGCCGAACGTGCCCGTGATGTTCCCGCAGCCCTTCACCGCCCAGGAGCAGGCGAACCGGTAGACCTCGCCCACCGCGTCGCCCTTGAAGTAGTAGCGGATCTTCACGTCGCTGAGCTGCACGGACGCGCTGCCGGTGTTGCGCACCTTCAGCCAGGGCTCGCTCTGGTCGGCGCTCGCGCCGGACGCGCCGGGGCGGTACTGCACGGCGATCGGTTCGCCGGCGGCGCTCGCCGTCGTCGGGACGGCGGCCAGGGCCGTACAGCCGAGGGCCACGGTGACCGCGGCCGCCGCGGCGGCGCGCAGCCGGCTCTTCGCGTGTGACTTCATGCGTCTGTTCCTTCCGGGAACGTCGTGGGGGAGCGGGGATTCACGAAGTTGGCGCTGTTCCTGGGGATGCCGCGGTGAGCGGCCGGGGATTCAGGGGGCGGTAGCGGACGCCGAGGGCGTCCAGGCGGGTGGTGTGGTGGCCGAGGCGGGCGAGGAAGCCGGGCCAGCCGTCGCCGCCGCCGGACCAGGCGCGGTCCGCGAGGGCGCACAGCCTCGGATACGTCTGGTACTCGATCCGGTCCGGGGTGCGCGCGTACTCGGTCCACAGCTGGGCCTGCGTACCGAGCAGCCGGGACGCGTCGCCCGGCTCCCAGTCGTCGGTCAGCGAGCGGTCGCCGTGCACCGCGCGCAGCTCAACGGGCGGGCCCGGCTGCGTGAGCGGTTCGCCGGGGGCGTCGGACTCCGCGTAGTCGAGGTAGGTGGCCCGGTAGTGGGCGGCGACCACCTGGTGGCCGCGGCGGGCGGCGGCGCGGGCGTGGGCCGGGTCGCGCCAGGTCATCACCGTGAATTCCGGGGGGAGTTCGGTGCCGGTCTCCGCCCAGCCGACCGGGATCCGGCCCCGCTCGGCGACGTGCGCCCCGATGCGGCCCATGAACCAGCCGTGCAGCGCCCGCGCGTCGGGCAGCCCCTCGGCGGCGGCCCGCTCGCGGGCCGCCGGGCTGTTCTCCCACTCGGTGGTCGGGCACTCGTCGCCGCCGACGTGGATGTACGGCGAGGGGAAGACGTCCATGACCTCGTCGAGCACGGTCCGGCAGAAGTCGAAGACCTCCTCGTGCACCCCGAACACCGTTTCGCAGACACCCCACTTGGTCCACACGCCCAGCCGCCGCGACGGGTCGTTGCCCAGCTCCGGATGGGCGGCCAGGGCCGCGCGCACATGGCCGGGCATCTCGATCTCCGGCACGATCCGCACCCCGCGCGCCTCCGCGTACCGGACGAGGTCGCGCAGCTCCCGCGTGGTGTACGCCCCCGAGTGCGGGACGCCGTCGAAGCGCTCGACGGGCCCGCCCGGCGGACCGGCCATCGACTGGGACCGGTGGCCGCCGATCCCCGTCAGCCTCGGGTACGCGGCGATCGGCATCCGCCAGCCCTGGTCGTCGGTGAGGTGGAGGTGCAGCGTGTTCAGCTTGTGCAGGGCCATCAGGTCCACGTAACGACGCAGGTAGGAGACCGGCTGGAAGTGCCGGGCCACGTCGAGCATCGTGCCGCGCCACGGATGCGCCGGGACGTCGCTGATCTCCACGCACGGCAGCGACCACGCGCCGCCCCGCCGGGCCCCCGCCGCGAGCGCCTCGGCGGGCAGCAGCTGGCGCAGCGTCTGGACCCCGCACAGCAGGCCGGACAGCCCGGCGGCCCGCAGCAGCACCGTGTCCGGGCCGATGGTGAGCCCGTACCCCTCCTCGCCGAGGCCGCTCAGCTGCGGGTCCAGGGCGAGCACGATACGGCCGGTGGCGGAGGGCGCGAGGGGGAGCCCGGTGCCGGGCCGGAGCAGGGTGCGCAGCAGGTCGGCGGCGCCCTCCGCGCCGGGGTAGGCGCGGATTCCGGTGTCCGGGGTCAGCGTGAAGCGGCCGGGGCGGGCGGAGACCTTGCGGGGCCGGGGGACGAGGGAGTGTTCGGGGCGGGGCGCGGGCATACGGGGCCTCCGGGAGGGGGTGCGGGGTCGTCGGTCGGGCCGTGTCCGGCGGATCAGGGCCTAACCCTTGACGGCGCCGGCAGCGAAGCCGGAGGTGACATGGCGCTGGAGCAGCAGGAAGACCACCAGCGCGGGCAGTGCGAAGAAGGTGGAGGCGGCCATCGTGGCGCCCCAGTCGGTGCCGAAGGTGTTCTGGAACGAGGACAGCCAGACCGGCAGGGTGCGGCTGTCCTGGTGCTTGATGATCAGGAAGTTGGCGTAGGCGAACTCGTTCCAGGCGGTGATGAAGCCGAACAGCGAGGTGGCCATCAGCCCCGGCGCCAGCAGCGGCAGGGCGACCTTCCGGAAGGCGGCGGTCCTGGTGCAGCCGTCCACCTGCGCGGCCTCCTCCAGCTCCGGCGGGATCGTCCCGATGAAGCCGCGCAGCACGATCACCGAGAACGGCAGCGTGACCATGAAGTAGACGAGGGTCAGCGTGGGCAGCCGGTCCAGCATGTCCGTGTCGCGGGAGATGATGTAGATCGGGATGATCAGCGATTCCCAGGGCGCCATCTGCGCGATGAACACCATGAGCATGAACTGCCGCCGCCCCTTCCAGCGCAGCCTGGCCACCGCGTACGCCGACGCCAGCGCGACGATCAGCGCCAGCAGGATCGAACTCACCGTCACCAGGACGCTGTTGCGCCAGAACATCCCGAAGCCGTCGGCCTGCACGGCGGTGCGGAAGTGGTCGAGCGTCCAGGTGTGCGGGAAGAGCTGCGGGTGCGACGACTGGATGTCCTTGGACGGTTTGAACGCGGTGGAGATCATCCAGTAGACGGGGAACAGGCAGACCAGGACGGTCAGCGTGGCGGCGGCGTTCAGCGGAAGCCGCCGCAGTCGGGCGCTACGGGCACGGCTCATCGGATCTCGTCCTCCTGGCGGAGCATCTGGCGGAAGTAGAGGACGAGCACCCCGGACATCAGGACCACGGTGACCATCGAGGCGGCCGAGCCCAGGTCGTAACGCTGGCCGGCGAGTGCGGTCTGGACCGCGTACACGGGCAGGATCGTCGTCGCGTCGCCCGGGCCGCCCCGGGTCATCACCCAGATCTGGACGAACGCCTTGAACGTCCAGATCACCTCCAGCGAGAACACCAGCAGGAAGATCGGCCGCAGCACCGGCAGGGTGACCGAGCGGAAGATCCGGGCGCCGCTCGCCCCGTCCAGCCGCGCCGACTCGTACAGCTCGGTCGGGACCGTGGTCAGCGCAGAGTAGATCGTGATCGCCGCGAACGGCACCGACTGCCACACGACCAGCAGGACCAGGATGGCGAAGGCGGCGGTGCCGTGCGCGAACCACGGATACCGGTCGAACGAGGAGAAGCCCGCACCGGTCAGCAGATGGTTGACGATGCCGAACTCGGAGTGGAACAGCCACTGGAAGACCGTGGTGGCCGCGATCACCGGCATGGCCCAGGCCAGCACCAGCGAACTGAGCACCACCGTCCGGGCGATCCTGCCCAGGCGCTCGGTCATCAGGGCGACCAGCGTCGCGATCACCATGATCAGGACCACGTTGACCGCCATGAACAGGAAGGTGCGCCGGACCACCTCCCAGAACCGCGGATCACTCAGCAGGGTGCGGTAGTTGCGCAGCCCGACGAACTCCGCGTCCCCCGTGATCAGCTGCCGCAGCCGGAAGTCCTGGAGCGAGATCAGGACCGCCCGCAGCAGCGGATAGACCAGCAGGTAGAGCATGCCGCCGACGGCCGGTGCGATCAGGGCGTACGGCCAGATGCCGCGGGGTTCCCCGGACCGCCGCCGGCGGGGCGGTGGTCCGGACGTGCCGGGTACGGCCCGGCGCTTGGGACTGGGGGGTGCGGTCCGTTCCCGGATGACCGACACGGCACGCCTCCTCTCGGGGGTCTGGACGGATGGGCGGGTGGGGATCAGGAGCCGGAGTTCATGGCCCGGGTGATGTCGGCGGACGCCTTGGCGGCCTCCTTCGCCGGGTCACCCCCGGTCAGGACGGCGGTCATGTAGTCCTTGATCGGGTTCTCCGCCTCAACCGCCGCCCAGCTCGGGGTGTTGGGCGTGGCGTGGCCGTTCGCCGCGCCGACCGCCATCGCGGCGGCGCCCGGGTCGGCGGCCACCGCGGAGGCGAGGGTGGTCCGGTTCGGTACGTAGCTCATGGCGACGGCGAGCTTCTTCTGCCAGGCGTCACCGGTGAGTTCCTTGATGAAGGTGAGCGCGGCCTCCGGCTTGCCGGAGGCGGTGGGGATCACCAGGTCGGAGCCGCCGGTGAAGACGGCACCCGGGGTGTCGGCGGTCTTGCCGGGGATCGGGAAGAAGCCCAGCTTCCCCTTCAGGTCCGGGTTCTTCTCGATGACGACATTGGCACCGCCCGGGGTCGAGATGACCTGCGCGACCTTGCCCTGCGCCATGACATCGGCCTGCGGCGGGTCGGCCTCGTCGGCGTCCTTGGGCCCCTTGCCGAGCGCCTGGAGCTTCCCGTAGAACTCCATGCCGCGCAGCGCCTCCGGGGTGTCCAGGGCGCCCTTCCATTTCTCGCCGGACTCGGTGGCGAGGTCTCCGCCCTCGTCCCAGACGAAGCCGGCCAGCGCGTACCAGGTCTGGCCCGGCAGGTAGATGCCCTGGTTGCCGCCCTTGTTGAGCTTCTCGGTGGCGGCGATCCACTGGTCGCGGGTCTTGATGGTCTTCGCGTCGATGCCGGCCTTCTCGAAGAGGTCGGTGCGGTAGATGACCACCCGGTTGGCCGCGTAGTACGGGATGCCGTACTGCTTGCCCTCGTACGCCCCCGGCTCGGCCAGGCCCTTGAGCCAGTCCTTGCCGTTCAGCTCGTCCACCTTGTCGCTGAGGTCGAGCAGCCCGCCGCTCTGCGCGAACTGGGCGACCTGGGTGTTGCCGCTCTCGATGACGTCCGGGGCGTCGTTGCTGGCGAGCGCGGCGGTGATCTTCTCGCCGATGCCGTCCCACTCCTGGATCTGGACCCGGGCCCGGATGTCGGGGTGAGCCTTCTCGAAGCCCTGGACGAACTCCTTCTGGAACTGAGCCGAGACGCTGTCGCGCATCAGCCAGACGTCGATGCTGGTCCGGCCGTCACCGGACGCGTCGGAGGAATCGTCGGACGAGCCACAGGCGCTGAGGACGGCGGCCAGCACGAGCGCGGACCCACCGGCAAGCAAGCGGTACTTCACGGTTCACCTCTGGGAGAACAGGACCTGACCACCTGACCAGTGAAGGCCGCTGGACAGCTCACCTCTTGTTGGTGGATGAAGGTGGCATGGACCAATGGAGCCGTCAAGCCCCTTGTATTCAAGGGATTTTGGCGGCCTCCCGGAGAGATGGCCCGGGATAGCGACTACACTCCACCTGACCAGTGGTCCAGTGGTCAGGTACGTAACCCGCCAGAAGGGGGCAGCTCATGGACGCCGACGCATCGGGGACGGTGCTCAAACGGGAGCGGGCCCGTGACGCCATCCTGGAAATGATCGAGTCCCGGCGCCCCGGCGACGCGATCCCCTCGGAGCGGTCCCTCTGCGCCACGCTCGGCGTCTCCCGGCCTACCCTGCGCGCCGCGGTGGACGAGCTGGTCGCGACGGGGCTCCTCGTGCGGGAGCACGGCCGGGGCATGTTCGTCGCGCCCGAGAAGATCACCCAGGAGCTGATCTCGGCCGACCTCGCCCTGTCGGTCCCGCAGGCGGCCGGGGCCTGGTCGAGCCGGCTCCTGGAGTTCACCACCGTGCAGGCCGGGGCCCGGGTCGGCCGGAAGCTGCGCATGTCACCGGCGGCCGACATCGTGTACGTCGCCCGGCTGCGGCTGGTCGACGGCGCGCCCATGGCCATCGAGCACCTGCACATCCGGGCGGAACTCGTACCCGGCCTCTCCGCCGAGGAGCTGGAGAGCGGCGACCTGTACGAGCACCTGCGCGAGCGCCACGACGTGCACGTCCACGAGGCGGTCCAGGCGATCGAGCCGACCGTGGTGACCCGCGCCGAGGCCCGCCTCCTGGACGTGCCCGAGCTGTCCCCGGCGCTGCTCTTCGAGCGGCTGACCTCGGACACCACGGGCCGCCCCGTCGAGTACGTGCACTCGCTCTACCGGGGCGACCGCTACCGCATCGTGTCCCGGCTGGCCCTCGGCCCGGCCGCCGCCGTCGAGCCGGTCGAGGGCGCGCACCACCCGGGCATCCCGCCGGGTGACTTCGCACAGCGCGAGCCGATCACGTCCTCGACGCGGGGTGACATCCAGTCCGGCGACTGAGGGGGGCGGGCCGGGTGACGGTCCGCCACGGGCCGGTCCCCGCTCGCGCCCGCGCGGGGCGCCAGGGCGTTGCGCCCTGCGCAATGGCCGGTGCACCTCTTGCGGTGGGCGCCGGGTAGGGCCACTGTGGCTGCCACATCCGACGCAACCGACCCCACGAGGTGCCTCGCATGACGTCCCCCACCAGCCGCCGCACCCTGCTCGGAGCCCTCCTGGCGGGCGGCGCCCTCGCCGCCGCCCCCAGCCTCCCGCGCTCCGCGCCCCGGCACCCCCACCACCCGCCGCACCCCGCCCACCCCGCGGCCCTGAGCACCCGCACCCTCTACCTCGGCACCTACACCTCGACCAGCCCGGGCGGCACCGGCGTCGGCGTCGCCGCGTACGACCCCGAGACGGCGGGCATCACCGCCCGCACCGTCGTCACGGGGGTCGAGAACCCCTCGTACCTCGCCCTCCACCCCACGGGCGCCACGCTCTACGCGGTGGACGAGCAGCAGAACGGCGGCGTCACCGCGGTCGCCCTCGCCGACGACGGCACCTTCAGCGTCCTCGGCACCCGGTCGACCGGCGGTGCCGGACCCTGTCACCTCTCGGTCCATCCGGGCGGGCGGTGGCTGCTCAGCGCCAACTACACCTCGGGCAGCGTCGCCGTGCACCCGCTCGCCGAGGACGGATCCGTGGGGGAGCGCACCGACCTGGTCGCCCACAGCTCGCCCGCCCCCGGACCCGGGCAGGACGGCCCGCACGCGCACCAGATCATCACCTCGCCCGACGGCGGCCACGTGCTCGCCGTCGACCTCGGGAACGACACGGTGTACACGTACCGGCTTGACGAGACGAGCGGCATCCTGGAACAGGTCTCGTACGCCGCGCTGCGGCCGGGTGCCGGCCCCCGCCACCTCACCTTCCACCCCGACGGGCGCCACGCCTACCTGGCCTGCGAGCTCGACAACACGGCGGTGGTCTGCGGTTACGACCCCGCCACGGGCACGCTCACCCCGGGCGGCCCGCAGTCCACCGGCACGGGGTCCGGCACCAGCTACCCCGCGCAGTTCCTGGTCACCGGCGACGGCCGGTTCGCCTACCTCGCGAACCGGGGGCACAACAGCATCACCCGGTACGCCATCGAGGACGGCGGAGCCGCGCTGAACCTGCTCGACACCGTGCCCGTCGGCGGCGACTTCCCCCGGCACACCGCGTTCTCGCCGGACGGCACCCTGCTCTTCGCCGCCAACCAGAAGTCCGGCACGGTCACCGCCTTCCGGGTGGACGCCGCATCCGGCTCCCTGACCTCGGTCGGGACGCCCTACGCGGCCCCGGCGGCCGTCTGCGTGCTGCCGGTGTAGGGCGCTAGGGTCGAGCCCGAGCCGTATCAGGGAGGCACCATGCGCTTGAGAGTGGAGTTCACCACCGAGCCCTTCGATCTGGACGAGGCGCCCGCGCACGCGGTCGTGGCGCGCGAGGTCATCCAGGGGGCAGGGCTGGACGCCGTCGACGTCGGCCCGTTCGGCAACACCGCGGAGGGCGGTGCCGACCAGGTGCTCACCGCCGTGGACAGCCTGCTGCGGCAGGCGCTGGCATCGGGTGCCACCCGGGTCTCGCTCCAGGTCAACGTCATCGGGGAGGACCCGAAGTGACCGGACCGGTGGACCACCCTCTCGTCAGCGCCGTGAAGCCGCTCGTGGACGCCATGGGGGCCGAGCTCGTCGGCCCCGGTGAGGCGCACCCCGACGATGTGGTGCTGGCCTGGGAGGGCGAGGACGTCGTGGCGGTCCGGCTGCCCCAGCTCTCGGAGTCGCTGGACCACATCCTCGCCGCGATGGAGCGCCGGCACGGCATGCCGCTGGCCGAGCTGGACCGCAAGGCCAAACAGGAGGCGGTCCGGCTCCTGGAGGCACGCGGTGCCTTCTCCGTACGCCATGGGGTCGAGACCGTGGCGGGGGCGTTGGGCGTCTCCCGGTTCACTGTTTACAACTACCTAAACCGCGAGAACGGGGCCAAGAGCGGGTAGTTGGACCACGCACGTACCGGCTGCCGACGCATGATCGATCAAGCCGCCGCCCAGGTCACCGGGCGGCGGCTTTTTCTGTATACGGAATTTCAACAAACTGTTGACGTCGTGTTGCGGAAGGCGTTAGCTATCCGCAGCCCGACCAACGCACAGCGAAGAACAGCCACGGAGGCTCCCGTGACTTCGAGCTCCACGCCGGGCCTCGCCCGGTTCAACACCCAGGCGGACGCCGAGGCGGCCGCCGCACTGCACGAGGTGTGTGCCAGTGCGGCATGGGGACGAGCGATCCTCGCCCACCGCCCGTACGCCACCACCGAAGCCCTGCTCTCCGCGAGCGACACCGCCACGGCGGCACTCGGCGCGGAGGACCTGGCCGAGGCCATGGCCGGTCACCCGCCGATCGGCCGCCCGAAGCCCGGGGACCCGACCTCCTCCCGCGAACAGCGGGGCATGGCCGGGGCCTCCGAGGAGCTCAAGGCCGAGATGCTCGAACTCAACCTGGCCTACCAGGAGCGGTTCGGACATGTCTTCCTGATCTGCGCCACCGGCGCCACCGGTGAGCAGATGCGCGACGCGGTGAAGTCCCGCATCGGGAACTCGCCCGAGCAGGAGCGGGGGATCGTGCGCACCGAACTGGGCAAGATCAACCGCATCCGCCTCACCCGCCTCGTCACGGAAGACGCGTAACAGAAGGAGAGAAGGTCTTGAGCACCTTCGCCACCGCATCGGTGTCCACCCACATCCTGGACACCAGCATCGGCCGCCCCGCCGCCGATGTCGCCGTCTCGCTCGCCGCCCGCCAGGGCGCCGGTGCCGAGTGGGTGACGCTCGGGGGCTCCGCGACCGATGCGGACGGGCGCTGCAAAGACCTGCCGGCCCTGCCGGAGGGCACCACCCACGTACGGCTCGACTTCGAGACCGAGCCGTACTTCACAGCCAAGAAGCAAGCCGAGGCGCAGCAGGACGCCCCCCGCGTAAGGGACAGCGGCGCGTTCTTCCCCGAGGTGGCGATCACTTTCGCCGTCACCCCGGGCGAGCACTACCACGTACCGCTGCTGCTCAACCCGTTCGGCTACTCCGTATACCGAGGGAGCTAGCAGACACATGCCCACGATTCTCGGCCAGAACCAGTACGGCAAAGCAGAGAACCGCGTCGTCAAGATCACGCGGGACGGCGACACCCACCACATCAAGGACCTGAACGTCTCGGTCGCGCTCTCCGGCGAGATGGACGACGTCCACTACTCCGGCTCCAACGCGCACGTTCTGCCCACGGACACCACCAAGAACACGGTGTTCGCGTTCGCCAAGGAGCACGGGATCGAGTCCGCCGAGCAGTTCGGCATCCACCTCGCCCGTCACTTCGTGACCTCGCAGGAGCCGATCAAGACGGCGCGCATCCGCATCGAGGAGTACGCCTGGGAGCGCATCGCCACCTCCGACGCGAACTCCCGCTTCATCGGGTCCGACGAGGTCAAGCACTCCTTCGTCCGCAAGAACCAGGAGATCCGCACCGCCCAGATCACCTTCGACGGTGAGAAGTGGCAGGTCATCTCCGGGCTCAAGGACCTGACCGTGATGAACTCGACCAACTCCGAGTTCTGGGGCTACGTCAAGGACAAGTACACGACGCTCAAGGAAGCGTACGACCGCATCCTCGCGACCGACGTCTCCGCCCGCTGGCGCTACAACTGGACCAGCGACGAGCAGCGCATGCCGAACTGGGAGAAGTCCTACGAGCAGGCGCGCAAGCACATGCTGCACGCCTTCGCCGAGACCTACTCGCTCTCGCTCCAGCAGACCCTGTACCAGATGGGTTCGCGCATCATCAACAACCGCAGCGAGGTCGATGAGATCCGCTTCTCGCTGCCGAACAACCACCACTTCCTTGTGGACTTGGAGCCGTTCGGCCTCAAGAACGACAACGAGGTGTACTTCGCGGCCGACCGTCCGTACGGGCTCATCGAGGGCACCGTGCTCCGGGACGGCGTCGAGCCGCAGATCCCGGTCGACATGACCAACCTCTGACGCGGCGCCGCGCCGGTGCCCGCCCGTTCCTCACGGCCGGGCACCGGCCGGGCCGGAGGGAACCCTCATGGCACAGCCAGCATCCGGGCCCGCGGAAGCAGAAGGCCCCTGTTCCACCCCGCCGGAGCGTGCGGTGCATCCGGTGGACGAGAAACTCACCCCCGCGCGGCTCCTGCCGGCCGCGCTCCAGCACATCGCCGCCATGTACGCCGGCGTCGTCACCCCTCCGCTGATCATCGGTCAGGCCGTCGGCCTCGACGCGGCGGGCATGACCCGGCTCATCGCGGCGAGTCTCCTCATCGCCGGCTGCGCCACCCTGCTCCAGACCCTCGGCATCGGCGGCCTCGCCGGCAACCGGCTGCCGTTCGTCAACGCCGCCTCCTCCGCCGGGATCGCCCCGATGCTCGCCATCGCCGAGACCAGCGCACCCGGGCACCAACTCCCCGCGATCTACGGCGCGGTGCTCGTCGCCGGAGTGTTCTGCCTGGCCGTCGGGCCGTTCTTCGGCAGACTCCTGCGCTTCTTCCCGCCCCTGGTCACCGGTGTCGTGATCACCCTCATCGGGGTCACGCTGATGCCCGTACCGGTCTCCTGGGCGCAGGGCGGCGACAAGAACGCGACCGACTTCGGCGACATGAAGTACCTCGCGCTCGCCGCGTTCACCCTCGTCGTGATCCTGCTCATCCAGCGCTTCGGCCGGGGATTCCTGCGCCAAGTCGCGCTGCTGATGGGCCTGTTGGTCGGCACCCTGGCCGCCGTGCCGTTCGGTCTCGCCGACTTCTCCGCGCTGCGCGACGCCCCGCTCGCGGCCGTGCCGACGCCGTTCGCCTTCGGTGCGCCGGAGTTCCAGCCGGCCGCGATCCTCTCGCTGTGCATCGTGATGCTCGTCCTGATGACGGAGTCCTCCGCCGGGATGCTGGCCGTCGGTGAGATCTGCGACCGCCGCACCGACGGACGCACCCTCACCCGCGGACTGCGCACCGACGGCCTCGCCACGCTCATCGGCCCCGTCTTCGGCGGCTTCCCCACCAGCGCCTTCGCCCAGAACGTGGGCGTCGTCTCGCTGACCAAGGTCCGCAGCCGCTACGTCGTCGCCGCGGCCGGAGCCGCCCTGCTGGTCCTCGGGCTCTTCCCGGTGCTCGGCGCGGTCGTCTCGCTCGTCCCGATGCCCGTGCTCGGCGGCGCCGGCATCGTCCTCTTCGGCTCGATCGCCGTCAGCGGCATCCGTACGCTCTCCGAGGCCGGCCTGGACGACAGCTCCAACATCATCCTGGTCGCCGTGGCCCTCGGCGCGGGCATCGTCCCGCTCGCCGCGCCCGGGTTCTACGCCGACTTCCCGTCCTGGGCCCAGACCGTCCTGGGCTCCGGAATCAGTGCGGGAGCGCTCGTCGCGGTCCTGCTCAACCTGTTCTTCCACCATCTCGGCACCCACGGCCGCACCGCCGTGGCACTCAAATCCTCCTAGGGTCCTGCCGTGCCCACATCCCGCATGAGAGAAGGAAGCACCATGGCAGCACCGGCAGCCCCCGACCGGGTGGAGCGCATCGTCATCGAGAACTGCTCGATCGCGACCGTCGACGCCGCCGACACCGAGTACGCCTCGGGCTATGTCGTCGTCGCCGGGAACCGCATCGAGTCCGTCGGCGCCGGCCGGGCACCCGAGGGCCTGGAGAACGTCGTACGCCGGATCGACGGAACCGGCCACCTGGCCACCCCCGGCCTGATCAACACGCACCACCACTTCTACCAGTGGATCACCCGGGGCCTCGCCACGGACCACAACCTCTTCAACTGGCTGGTCGCGCTGTACCCGACGTGGGCGCGCATCGACGAGCCGATGGCCCGCGCCGCCGCGCAGGGCTCGCTCGCCATGATGGCGCTCGGCGGCGTCACCACCGCGATGGACCACCACTACGTCTTCCCGAAGGGCTCCGGCGACCTGTCCGGCGCCATCATCGGGGCCGCCCGCGACATGGGCGTACGCTTCACCCTCGCCCGGGGCTCCATGGACCGCAGCGAGAAGGACGGCGGGCTGCCCCCGGACTTCGCCGTGGAGACCCTGGAGGGCGCGCTCGCCGCCACCGAGGCGACCGTCGACGCCCACCACGACGCCTCCTTCGACGCGATGACCCAGGTCGCCGTCGCGCCCTGCTCGCCGTTCTCCGTATCCACCGAACTCATGCGCCAGGGAGCCGAACTGGCCCGGCGCAAGGGCGTGCGGCTGCACACCCACGGCTCGGAGACCGTGGAGGAGGAGAAGTTCTGCCACGAGCTGTTCGGCATGGGCCCCACCGACTACTTCGAGTCCACCGGCTGGCTCGGCGAGGACGTGTGGATGGCGCACTGCGTCCACATGAACGACTCCGACATCGCCGCCTTCGCCCGCACCGGCACCGGCGTCGCCCACTGCCCGTCCTCCAACGCCCGCCTCGCCGCAGGCATCGCCCGCGTCCCGGACATGCTCGCCGCGGGCGTCCCGGTCGGCCTCGGCGTCGACGGCACCGCGTCCAACGAGTCCGGCGAGCTCCACACCGAACTGCGCAACGCCCTCCTCATCAACCGCCTCGGCCCGCACCGCGAGCGCGCCCTGAACGCCCGTCAGGCGCTGCGCCTCGGCACCTACGGCGGCGCCCAGGTCCTCGGCCGCGCCGCGCAGACCGGCTCGCTGGAGGCCGGCAAGCTCGCCGACCTGGTCCTCTGGAAGCTGGACACCCTCGCCCACGCCTCCATCGCCGACCCGGTCACCGCGCTCGTCTTCGGCGCCGCCGCCCCGGTCACCCTGTCGCTGGTCGACGGCAAGCCGGTCGTGGAGTCCGGCCGCCTGGTCACCGCCGACGAGGAGGCCATCGCCCGCGCCACCCGCGACGAGGCCCGCCGCCTCGCGCAGATCGCCGCCGGAGCCTGACGGGCCCGGCGGCCCCGAAACGGCCGGACGAGGGGGACGGCCCTCGTCCCGGCCGCCGCGGACCCGAGCGGGGTCCGCGGCAACCGGTGCGGGAGGCGCGCCGCCCACGCGCACGCGCCTCCCGCACCGGCGACCCCGGCTGCCGCACCAGCCGTTCGACCTGCCTCACCGCACCACCGCAGCACACGGGGCCCGGTCCGGCGGACCGGCTCCGGCACCACCTCCCTGAACCCCACGTCACCGCCGACGTGTAACCGACCGGAGGAACCGCCGTGGCAGCTACGCCCAGGTTTCGCGACGACGCAAGTGCGACCCCCCACAACGACGGTGCGCCGGAGACGGCCCCGTCCGACCGGAAGCATCCGGTCGACGAGACGCTCCCCCCGCTGAAGATGTTCACCAGCGGCCTCCAGCACGTGGCCGCGATGTACGCGGGCGTGGTGGCCCCGCCCATGATTGTGGGGCCCGCCGTGGGCCTCACCCCCAAGGAGACCGCGTTCCTGATGGGGGCGAGCCTGTTCACCGCGGGCATAGCCACCCTGCTCCAGACGCTCGGCTTCTGGCGCATAGGCGCCCGGCTGCCGTTCGTCAACGGCGTCTCGTTCGCCGGGGTGACCCCGATGGTGGCGATCGGCAAGGACCGGGGGCACGACGGGATCGCCGTCATCTTCGGCGCGATCATCGTGGCGAGCCTCCTCGGCTTCGTCCTCGCGCCCTACTTCTGCAAACTGGTCCGCTTCTTCCCGCCCGTGGTCACCGGCACGGTCATCACCCTGATCGGTGTCTCGCTGCTGCCGGTCGCCTTCAACTGGTCCCAGGGCGGCAACGCGACCGCCCACGACTACGGGTCCACCACCAACATCACCATGGCGGCGGTCACCCTCGTCGTCGTGCTGGCCCTGCGCAAACTGCTGCGCGGCTTCCTCCAGCAGATCGCCATCCTGCTCGGCCTGATCATCGGCACGCTCATCGCGATCCCTGTCGGCATCACCGACTTCGGGGCCATCAAGGACGCCGACGCGATCGGCTTCCCCACCCCGTTCCACTTCGGGGCACCGCAGTTCGAGATCGCCGCGATCGTCTCGATGAGCATCGTGATGCTGGTCTGTATGACCGAGTCCACGGCGGACATGCTGGCCCTCGGCAAGATCGTGGACCGCCCCGCCGACGAACGGACCATCGAGGGCGGGCTGCGCGCCGACACCCTGGGCAGCGCCATCAGCCCGCTGTTCAACGGCTTCATGTGCAGCGCGTTCGCGCAGAACATCGGCCTGGTCGCGATGACCAAGGTGCGCAGCCGCTTCGTGGTCGCGGCCGGCGGCGGCATCCTGATCCTGCTCGGGCTGGTCCCGGTGGCCGCGTCCGTCATCGCGCTGGTGCCGCTGCCGGTGCTCGGCGGCGCGGGGATCGTCCTGTTCGGCTCGGTGGCCGCGAGCGGCATCCAGACCCTGGCCGGCGCCGCGCTGGAGAAGGGCGAGAACGCGCTGATCGTCGCGGCGGCCGTCGGGGTCGGGCTCATACCGATCGCGGCGCCGGACTTCTACCACGCCTTCCCGAAGGACCTCCTGGTCGTCCTGGACTCCGGGATCTCGACGGGCTGCGTGGTGGCGATCGTCCTCAACCTGGCCTTCAACCACCTCGGCCGCAAAGCGGACCCCGAGGCGGGGACCGCGCCCGGCGGTCACGACCCGGTCAAGGCGATGGAGGTCGCCGCCCACTGACGTAGGGTCAGCACGACGTGGCGCGTACGGGGTTGGCCGTACGCGCCACGAGTGGTTCCGCCGGTGTTCAGCCGATGTGGAAGCTGTCCCCGTAGACCTTCCAGTCCAGCGGCGGGTCCAGGTTCAGATTGCCGTTGCGCAGGAAGACCCGCTGGGCGGTGTCCACCCGGCTGGTGTCCGAGTGGGCCTCCTCCTGCTCCATGGCCCAGACCCGCGCGTCCAGGAACGCGTCGAGGTAGGCCACCTCGTCACCGCCCTGGGACGGCGGCCGCGCCTGCGCCAGGGCCCGCTGCCGGATGGACCCGAAGCTCGTGCTGTCGCCGCCGTCGCCGTGCATCACGATGGCGTCGTAGTACGCGAACTGGCCCAGCGTGCCCAGTCCGTCGCTCTTGGCCCGGCTGACGGCCGGGTCGAAGTACACCCGGTCGCGCTCGTCGTTCTGCGCCTGCTGGAAGTCCGGATCCTGGGCGGCCGTCTCCCAGGCGTCCTGGAAGCCAGGGTCGAGACCGTCGTGCGCATCGCTGCCGTCCACCTCGCGCAGGGCCGGCAGATATCCGGCCAGTGCGTTGTCCGGCTTGCGCTGCGTGTACAGCTCGACCAGGTCGAGCATGTCGCCGGTACCGGAACAGAAGCCGATGATGCCCGCGGTGTAGCCGCGGCCGTCGCCGATGTCCTCGATGTAGCCGTACTGCGCCTTCCAGTCCAGCGAGGAGTTCTCCGCGCTGGAGACCAGTTGCATGGCGATGTCCTTCTTCGCCGGATCGTCGAGACCGGTCGAGGCCGCCTCCTGGTGGTGAGCCGCCGCCGTGGGGACGGGGGCGGTGCCGGCGAAGGCGGTGGCGGGCACCGCCGTGAGGGTCAGTCCGAGCGCGACGAGCGCGACGCGCACGGATCGGGTGGTGCGACGTGCGGTGCGCTTGTGGGGAGCGTACACCTGTCCTCCAAGGGAGTTCGTCGTTCCGCTGTTCTGTTAGGAAGCTTTCCTATCAGGATCGAACGGTGGTCGTACACCCCTTCGACACAGGTGAGTTGAGCGGGGCGGGCAGGCCCTAGGCGCGCTTGATCTCGTAGCTGTCGCCGTACACCTTCCAGGCCAGCGGCGGGTCCAGGTCCAGATTGCCCCGGTCCAGGAAGACCCGTTGCGCGGTCTCGACCCGGCTGGTGTCGCTGTGCGAGGGCTCCTCGCGGATCGCGTCGACCCGTGCGTCGAGGAAGGCGTCGAGATACGCGGTCTCGTCGCCGCCGTCCGCGGGGGCCCTGGCCGCGTCGAGCGCCTGGCTCCGGATCGTACGGAAACCGGTGGTGCCCTCCGCGTCGGCCTCCCCGTGCATCACGTACGCGTCGTAGTAGACGAACTGGCCCAGCGTGCCCAGCCCGTCCTCCTTCGCCCGGCGCACCGCCGGATCGAAGTACGAGGCGTCCCGCTCGGCGTCCTGCGCCTCCCGGAACCTCGCGTCCTTCGCCGCCTCGGCCCAGGCCCGGGTGAAGGGGGAGCCCAGCCCCGTGTGCGCGTCGCCGCCCTTCACCTGCCGCAGCGCGGGCAGGAAGCGTTCCAGCGCGTTGCCCGGCCGGGACTTCGCGTACCGCTCCACGACCCGGAGCATGTCGCCGGTGCCGGAGCAGAAGCCGATGATGCCGCCCGTGTAGCCGCGCCCGTCCCCGATGTCCTCGATGTACTTGTACTGCGCCTTCCAGTCCAGCGTGGAGTTCTCCGCGCTGGAGACGAGCTGCATGGCGATGTCCTTCTTCGCCGGGGCGGCGAGCCCGTCCGCCGGTCCCTTGCCGGACGAACCTCCGGCCTGGGCGCAGCCGGTGAGCGTCGTGGCGGACATCAGGAGGGCGGCGAGCGGGGTGACCAGGGCGCGCGGGGTGAGCTTCACCGGTCCAGCCTGCCAGGCCGGCGGCGTGATCCCGGCGCATTCGGCGGTAGCGTCGGGGGCATGGATGATCAGTCTGTGGTGGATGTCGGCGACGTGCGGCTGGCGTACCGGAGCTGGGGTGACCCGTTCGGGTCCCCCGTCGTACTGCTGCACGATCTCGGCGCGAGCGCGGCGAGCTGGGAAGCGGCCGGGAGCCTGCTGGGGCGGGAGTGGCGGGTGTACGGAATCGACCTGCGCGGCCACGGTGAGAGCGACTGGCCCGACGATTACGACCTGGAGCTGATGCGCGACGACGTGCTCGGGTTCCTGGACGAGTGCGAACTGGACCGGGCGGGCGTGGTCGGCCACGGCATGGGCGGGGTCGTCGCCCACCTCCTCGCCCAGGAGTACCCGGACCGGGTGGAGCGGCTGGTGCTGGTGGAGACCCCGCCGCCGTTCCCCGGGGCGGCGGGCCGGGCCGTCGAGCCGGACGGGCCCGCCGACTACGACGAGGCGGTGCTGAACTCCGTGAACGGCGAGCTGGCGGACCCGGATCCGGCCTGGGCGCGCGGCCTCGGGGAGATCGTCGCGCCGACGCTGATGCTGGCGGGCGGACCGGCGAGCACGATGCCGCAGGGGCGCCTCCAGGACATGGCGTCGATGATCCCGGACTGCCACCTGGTCACGATGGGCGGCGGGCACCGTCCGCACGAGGCCGATCCGGAGCAGACGGCTCAGCGGATCACGGAGTTCTTCACGAGCTGAGGGCGCGCGCTCCGGCGCGTACACCGTGAACCTGGGCGCGCGCCCGGCCCCGCGCCCCCTCAGCCTCCCGGCCGCCAGTCCGGCCGTCGCCCACCCCTGGCCACCGCCCGGTCCAGCAGCGGCGCGTCATCGGCGACCGGCACCGGCGGCCCGAACGGGGACGGGTCGTCGCCCTGGTCCGCCAGCAGCGCGAGCGTGTTGCGCAGATGGGCGTCCTCGGCGTCGAAGGGCTGCCCGGTCGCCTTCGCGAGGTCCCAGCCGTGCAGGACCAGCTCGTTGAGCGCGACCATCCCCGCGACCTGGCCGGGCAGGTCCACGCCGCCCGCCCTGGTCATGCCCTCCCAGGCATCGGGGACGCGCCAGGCGGCCACCATCCCGTCGAGCGCGGCGGGCAGCGTGGTCCGCCAGCCGGTTTCGAGGACGCCGGACTCCACGGCGGGCGCCGAGTCGGTGACCGGTCCCGGCTCCTTGCGGGCGGCGTCCCGGAAGGCGACGGCCAGGCCCTCGATGTGGGCGAGCAGGGCGCCCACGGTCACGCCGGGGCAGGGGGTCGCCGCCCCCAGCGCGCCGTCGTCCACGGCGTCGAGCTGCGCGGTGATCCGGCGCGCGGCCGGTTCGAGGTCGAGCGGTTGTGTGTCCATACCAGTGCAGACTGCCCGACCGCCGCCACCTCATCGGTCAGCGCACGACGTGTCCCCGCAGAACGATCCGGCGGGGGTGGTCGAGCACCGCCGGATCGGTCGTCGGGTCGGTGTCGTACGCGACCAGGTCGGCGGGGGCCCCGTCCACCAGACCCGGCAGGCCCAGCCACGAGCGGGCCGTCCAGGACGCCGCGCCGAGCGCCGCCTCGGCCGGGAGCCCGGCCCGGAGCAGCCAGGACGCCTCGCTCGCGACGGTCCCGCAGGGGAACGAGTCGGTGCCGGCCAGCACCGTGACGCCCGCCTCGTGGGCGGCCCGGACGTTGCCGGACATGGACTCCCAGCCGGCCAGCCACAGATCGCGGCGCACACTCGGCTCCCGCGCCCGCATCGCGTCCACGCCCCTGCCGAACGCCGCCAGCGTCGGCACGAACGCGGTGCCCTGCGCCGCCATCCGGTCCAGCAGCCCGGGGTCCAGATGCATGCCGTGCTCCAGGCTGTCCGCCCCCGCGAGGACCGCGTTGCGGGTGCCCTCGGCGGTCTGGCAGTGCACCGCCACCTTGCCGCCCGCCGCGTGGACGGCGGTCACCACCTCGGTGAGCAGGCCGAGGGACACCGGGGGCTCGTCCTGCCGCCAGTCCCCGACGACTTTGCACCAGCCGGAGGAGGCCGCCGACTCCTCCACGGCGGCCCGGACGAGCTCCGCCTCGGTCACGTCCCGGCCGAAGCCGGGGATGAACCTGCCGGGGGTGGCCAGCCACCGGCCCGCCGACGTCACCCGGGGCAGCTCCCGGTCCTCGTCCACCCAGGCCGGCATCCGCGCGGCCGTGCCGGGGGTGCGGACGGCGAGGACCCCGGCGTCCCGGTGCGCGCGCAGCTGTTCGCGCAGCAGCTCCTCGCTGAACGGTTCGCTCGTGTCGGTGGCCCCGGGGTGCGTGTGGACGTCGACCAGCCCGGGCACCAGCCAGCCGCCGTCGACCACGGTCTCGGCGCGCCGCCCCGCGAATCCGCCAGGCGGGGCGCCCTCGCGCAGTACCTCGCCCTCGATCCAGAAGGCCCGTTCCTCGCGTTCCGGCAGCACCACACCTCGTACGCACAGCATCCGCCGACGGTACGTCAGGCGCCGCGCGTGCCAAGGTCCGGGGGCACACCGGCACATTGCGGAAGGTTCCGCTCCGTCCTCTTGTCGGAGACCCCCACCGCATGCGATACAGGTCTGGACCATTGCTCCCGGATGGAAGGCAAGACCGTGCGATCCCCCCACACGCATGCCGCGTTGGCCTGTTCCGCCGCCCTGCTCCTCGCCGCACTCACCACCGCCTGCGGCTCGGAGGCCGAGGCGGACACCAGGAAGCCCACCGCACCGCACGGGGTGACCGCGCAGGCGAGCAGCGCCACCTCCGCGCACGTCATGTGGAGGGCCGCCACCGACGACACCGCCGTCACCGGCTACGACGTCTACCGCCAGGGCAAGAAGGTCAAGTCGGTCTCCGCGAGCCGGGTGATGATCGACATCGACGGGCTCACCGCGTCCACCGCCTACACCTTCACCGTCCGCGCCCGCGACGCGGCCGGGAACCTCTCCGCGCCGAGCGCCGCCGCGTCCGTCACCACCCCCGCCCCGACCCCCGCCGACCACGAGCCCCCGACACGGCCCGGCACACCGCGCGGCAAGGCGGACGGCAGCCGCGCCGCCACCCTGTCCTGGGGCGGGTCCACGGACGACGTCGGCGTCACCGCGTACGACATCTACCAGGAGGGCTCCCGCATCCACAGCGTGCCCGGTACGCAGACCACCGCGCGGCTCACCGGACTGCGCCCCGGCACCATCTACACGTTCACCGTGCGGGCCCGGGACGCGGCCGACACCTCGTCACCGGACAGCGCGAGCCTCGACCTCACCACCGCGTCGGCCCCCGGCGCGCCCGCCTCCACCGCCCCGACCGACCTGCGGATCACCAACCGGGCCGAGGGCAAGGAGCACACCGTCGAGCTGGACTGGAAGCAGCCCGAGACGGGCGGCAAGATCCCCGCGTACCAGCTCTACATGAACGGTCGGCTGACCACCACGATCGTCTGGGGAGGCGAGCCGCCCGCCGGCCGGGCGCACTACGAACTCACTGTCAACGACCCGCAGGGCACCCGCTATGCCATGAAGCTCCGCGCCAAGCTCCCGGACGGCAAATGGGGCGACTTCTCGGCGGCCCGCACGGTGGTCCTGGGCGACTAGAGGGGGACCCGGACCGTCTCGATCCACGACGGCGGCTGCGGGGCGTCCGTCCCGATGAGCGCGGCGACCAGTCGGCACGAGGGCGACTCGTCGGGCCACGGGGTGTGCCCGTCGGTGAGGACCACCACGATGCCCGGGCGCTCCGGCGCGGCCAGCGCCCGGGCGATGCCCACCCGCATGTCGGTGCCGCCGCCCCCGCCCAGCGCGACCTGGTCGGCGGAGGTCACCCGGGAGACGGCGTGCACATCGGCGTCGCAGGCCAGCACGGTGACCCGGTTGCCCCGGATGCCCACCTCCCGCAGCACCCCGGTCACCTCGCCCAGCGCGGCCGCCAGTTCGTCGTCGCCCATCGAGCCCGAGGTGTCGACCACGACGGCCACCCGGGGCAGCGGGCGGCGCAGCGTCGGCAGGACGACGCCGCGCAGGGCCGCGCTGCGCCGGGACGGGCGGCGGTAGGTGTAGTCCACCGCCCCGGAGGCCCAGGCCGCCGCCTCCTGTACCGCACCGGCCAGCGCCTGCCGCCAGTCGACGACCGGTTCCAGGATCTCCTCGGCCCATCGCCGCCAGCCCGCGGGAAGGCTGCCCCGGGTGCGCTGGTGGGCCCGCATCGACTCGGCCGTACGCCTGCGCAGCGCCTCCGCCTCCGTCGGGCCCAGCGGGGACGGCCCCTCCGCACCGGGCAGCTCCCACGGCTCGGGGCGGCCGTGCGCGCCGGAGCCGCAGTTGTGCGGCGGCGGACCGGGCGGCAGCGCGGGCAGGTACGTCTCGAAGAGCTGACCGGACGGCAGCCCGAAGAGCCCCGGCTCCATCCGCCCCTCCGGCAGGGGGAGCCCGTCGCTGATCAGGTCGTCGTTGATCTCGCAGTCCTGGGCGATATTGACCCGGTGCGCGTCGCGCTGGTCGGCCGCCGGGAGCCGGGCGGCCCGCCCGTGGTGGTCGCGCAGCAGATGCGCGACCTCGTGCACCCACACCCCGGCCAGCTCGGCGACGGGCGTCCGCTCCACGAACGCGGGCGACACATAGCAGCGCCAGTGCCGGTCCACACCCATCGTCGGCACCCGGTCGCTCGCCACCACCGACAGCGCGTACAGCGCGGTCGCCAGGTAGGGCCGGTCGCTCGCCGCCCGGTACCGCGCGGCGAGCAGCTTGGTGTGGTCCAGCGTGAGCCGCGCGGCGTGCCCTTCCGGTTGCTCCTCCGGTCCGGGCACGGCCTCAGGCGCTCCCCGGCAGCGCGCCCGAGAGCTGGAGGAGTTCCAGGAAGGCGTCGATGCCCTCCGGGACCGGCCAGTCGGTGTCCCGCATCGCCGCCAGGTCCATCGCCGCCCGCGCCGCCACATCCGGAACGCCCGCCGCGACGGCCTTCGCCAGCACCGCCCAGCCCGCCTCCCAGCGCGGGCGGGTCGGCTCGGCCTGCACGGCGGCCACCACCGCGATCAGGAAGGCCAGTTGCCGGTCGCCGCGCTCGGGCAGCGCGAAGGCGTCCGGATCGGCCAGCACCCGGTCCGGGTCGGGCAGGTCCAGGTTCTCCAGATACGACAGGAGCTCGATGCCCGCCCCGTCCCCGACGGCGCCCGTCAGGGCGGCGGCGACGGCGTCCCGGCCGGTGCCGGTCGCGTAGCCGGCGGCGAGGAGCCGCAGCGCCATGTCCCAGGTCCGGGGCGACGGCCAGGCCCTGCCCCGGCCCTCCGCGTCGGCCGGGAGGTGGTGCACCAGACCGGGGCGCGCGGTGAGGAATCCGGAGACCGCGCCCCGTGCCCGGGCCACCGCACCGGCGGTCCGGGCGGGGTCGACCACGGGGACGGTCGCCTCGGGCCAGGTGCCGGCCATGCCGCGTGCCACGGTGCGCGGGTCGTGCGTCCAGTGCAGGTGCACGAAGCGGTTGGCGAGCGGGGGGCTCAGGTGCCAGCCGTCCGCCGCGCTCGACGGCGGATTGGCCGCAGCGACGATGCGCACGGCGTCGGGAAGCTTCAGGCTGCCCACCCGGCGTTCCAGGACGACCCGCAGCAGGGCGGCCTGCACGGCCGGGGGAGCGGACGACAACTCGTCGAAGAACAGCAGCCCCTGGCCCTTCCGGGCGAGCCGGACCGCCCAGTCCGGCGGCGCCATCGGCACCCCGGTCGTGGCCGGGTCGTCCCCGACGACGGGCAGCCCCGCGAAGTCCGACGGCTCGTGCACGCTGGCGATGACGGTTTCCAGGTCCAGGCCGAGGCCCGCAGCGAGCTGTTCGAGCCCCGCCGACTTCCCGATGCCCGGCTCGCCCCACAGCAGCACGGGCTGATTGGCGGTCACCGCCAGGGCCAGCGCTTCGAGCTGCGGGCTGGCGACGGTCTCGGTCCGGGTGGCGCGCAGCCGCCCGTTGAGCGCGTCGGCGGCGTCCAGCGGGTGCGGCGGTGCCTGGGCGGGGACGCCGGGGGCCACGGTGCTCACGCGTCTTCACCGTCTTCTTCGTCGTACGCGTCGTCGTGGTCCTCGTCCCACTCGTCCCACCACTCCGAACCGGCGTCCGGATGCTCCTTCAGCACCCGTTCCGCGAGGAACCGCAGATCGGTCCGCCGGTACTTGCGGATCATCTGTTCCAGCGAGAGTTCGGTCTGGTCGCTCACGTCGATCCGGGCGCCCGCGTCGAGCAGGTCCCGGACGAGTGCCGCCGTCCCGCGCCCCGAGACGGCGGCGCTCAGCGGGGTGCGCTCCCGGTGGTCCCTGGCCTCCAGGTCGAGCCCGGCCGCCAGCAGCCGGGGGAGCAGCACGGTGTGGTCGACCAGGGGCAGGACGTGGAGCAGCGTGTGCCGGCCGCCGTCCCGGACGCGCGGGTCGACGCCCGCGTCCAGCAGCGCCACGACCCCCGCCGTGTCCCCGTGCTGGGCGCGGAGGAAGAGGTCGCGCCGCTGGGCGGCCAGGGCCCGGGGCAGCCGGCCGGTGCCGGTGAGGCAGGCGTGCTCGACGGCGAAGCAGCCGGTGACCGCTCCGCCGAACGCGCGCAGGGCGCTCTCGCGCTGCCGCTCCTGCGCGGTGTGCGGGGAGGTCAGCGTCCCGTCCCGGAAGCCGACTTCGTGCCAGTCGCCCCGGCAGCGCACCCGCGCCGGGGCGGGCGGCGCGACCCCGGGCGGCCCGAACGGCCCCGCGTGGTCAGGGAAGAGCGACCGGGCCACCAGCGGATGCAGGTCCGTCGGGGTCAGGATGCCGTCGGCCAGCAGCTCCAGGTCGGGCACCCTGCGCCAGACCGCCTCGGGCAGGAGGACCGCGCCGTCGGCCGTGTCGCGGGCGACGAGCCTGATCCGCAGCGGGCCGCCGAGCCCCGGGCCGGTGAAGTCGAGCCGGACGCGCGCCCGCCAGTCCTGGCCGATCTGGAAGACCTCGGCCCCGGTGAGCTCCGCGAACCGGCGCACCTCCGCCTCCAGCCGCGCCACGTCCAGCGCGAGGCCGGCCACGATCGTCTCCGGGGTGGTCCGGTAGTACGAGGGCATCTCCGGGGGTGTCGGGTCCCACGCGATCCCGGCCGCCGCCAGCGCGTCGGCGATCCGCTCGTCCGCGTACAGCAGACCGATCCACTCGGCGCGGGCCACCGGGTCGCCGCTGCCCGGGTCCTCGTCCGGCGGGAGCAGGTCCGCCGGGAGCGGAGTGCCGTCGGCCGTGAGGAACGGCAGCCGGTCGGCGCCGCCGGCCCGGGCGCGCAGCTCACCGGCCTCGCTCGCGCGCCACAGGTGCCCGAGCGACCGCCAGTCGTCGGTGAGTCCGTACGCGGCCCGGCGCTTCGGCGGGCCGAAGCGGAGCGGGAGGCGCTGGGGGCCGTCGACCATGGCCGGGGTGGACAGCTGGAGATACGCGCCGGGCGCGGAGCCGTAGCCCGCGAGGAGGACGGTCCGGTCGGTGGCCAGGGTCGAGCGGCCCGCGAGGATCCGGGGCAGGTGCCAGCGCAGCAGGTCCGGCACCAGGTCCCGGAGGTCGGCGAGGAGGGCTTCGGCGGTCTCGGCGCCGTACTGCACGGAGACCCGGTCCGGGTCGACGCGCACGTCGAAG
This sequence comes from Streptomyces sp. NBC_00523, assembly GCF_036346615.1. Taxonomy (NCBI): domain Bacteria; kingdom Bacillati; phylum Actinomycetota; class Actinomycetes; order Kitasatosporales; family Streptomycetaceae; genus Streptomyces; species Streptomyces sp. NBC_00523. Next base: position 6,118,334 of record NZ_CP107836.1, read on the forward strand.
CCGGCCGCCGCGCAGGCCCCGCGCCAGTCGCCGGCCTCCCGCAGCGCGGCCGACTCCTCGATCACGGAGCGCGGCACGGCGTAGCGGCGGACCTGGCGCCAGCTCGCCGCCTGCTCCGAGGAGAGGAACAGGGCGGTGCCACCCCGGCTCATCGGTACAGGCTCCTGACCGCGCGCAGATCGGCGTGGGCCCCGCCGTCCGGGCGCAGCAGCGCCGCGAAGGAACGCTTCACCCGGCGCGGCAGCCCGGGGCCGAGCCCCACGTACTCCAGCCGGGACCCGGGCGCGACGGCGGCGAGCAGGGTCTTCGCCCCACGGCCGGTCAGCCCGGTGTGGCTGAGTTCGAGGCGGCGCAGCGGGCTGCCGGGCAGCGCCTCGGCCAGCGCGTGCGCTCCGGGGTCCCCGGTGACGTTGGCCGGGGCGCCCAGGCTGCGTTCCGAGGGCGGGCGGCCCAGGTCGAGCGCCTCGATCCCGTCGAGCGCCCGGGCCAGGGCGCGGGCGCCCTCGGGTCCGATGCCGTTGCCGCCCAGGCCGAGCCGGACCGGGCGGGACGGGTCGGCGGCGGCCGCGAGGACGGCGGCGCCCTCGTCGCCGAGGTGGTTGGACGGCAGGTACAGCTCCCGCACCCCCGCGTCCAGGATCAGCCGGGCGAGCAGCGGCGCGGCGTCGGCGCCCAGCCCGTTGCCGCCGAGGAAGAGCCGTTCGACGGGGCACGGACGGGTGCTCAGGACGTCCAGCAGGGCGGCCAGACCGTCGGCCGTGATCCCGGTGTTGACCAGGTCGAGGGTGCGCAGCGCGGTGTTGCGGCGCAGCATCGGGAGCAGGGCGCGGACGCCCGCGTCGCCGAGCGGGTTGCGCTTGAGCCAGAGGGCCCGGACGGTGGCGTCGTCGGCCAGGGCGGCGGCGAGGGCGGTGGCCCCTTCGGCGCCGATGCGGTTGCAGCCGAGGTACAGGGTGTGCAGCCCGTGCGCGGACCCGGCCGTCGCCGCCGCCACGGCCTTCGCGCCCTCGTCGCCGAGGGAGTTGGTGCCGAGGAGTACGTGGGTGGCGTGCGGGGAGCGGGCGAGGGCGGGCATGATCCGGGCGGCGCCGGCCGGGCCGAGCCCCTGCTTGCAGAGGTCGACCCGCCCGTCGGCGCGCAGCGCGCCCAGCGGGAAGGTCTCGTCGGCCCCGACGGGCTCCGCCGCCGCCAGCCGGCCGAGCAGCGGCCCCAGCAGCGCCGGGTCGGCGAGGGGCAGGTCCGGATGTTCAATGGCCGGACAGCGCACCGGAATCGGCCCAGACATCTCTTACCCCCGCCTCTGAGAAAAGGTGGCAAGGCCGGTCGGATTCGAACCGACGTCCTCCAGCTTGCAGCTAGGGCGCGACGACCTCTGCGCTACAGCCTTGCCGTCGGTGATCCTAACCAGGACGACGATCGATTCGCACACCTGCACCCATGGTTGTGCGGGCGTCGACGGCCGAGCCGCGCCCGATTCTCAAGTGGTCTGTACCTCTTGACGACTTGGTCCAGACCAATTACGTTCCCGTGTGCTCCATGGAACGACATCCGCACCTCCCCGAGGACCGCCTCACCGGTCCCTGCCGTAAGGGAGAAACCATGTTCGAGCACATGCCACTCAGACGGAGAACGGCGACCGCACTGCTCGCCGTTCTCGGCCTCCTCCTCACGCTCCTGTCCCTGCAAGCGGTCCCCGCGCACGCGGCGGGCAAGCTCACGGCGACCTTCACCTCCGCCGACAACGGCCCCTGGTGGAAGGGCACCTACGTCCTGCGCAACGACACGGACACCGCCGTCACGGGCTGGAGCCTTGAGTTCGACCTGCCCGCCGGGGTCGCGATCCAGTCCTCGTACAACGGGACCACCACCACCCGGGGCAGCCACATCACCGCCGTCAACGCGCACTACAACGGCACGGTCGCCGCGCACAGCAGCACCGAGCCGTACAGCTTCTGGTTCGTCGCCACCGGCCCGATCACCGCACCGACCGGGTGCCGGATCAACGGCGACAAGTGCGACGGCTCCGCGGACGCGCCCCCGGGTGCGCCCGGCGGGCTGAAGCAGACCGATGTCACCGCCCGCACAGCGTCGCTGTCCTGGACGGCCGCCACCGCGGGCGACTTCCCCGTGGCCTCGTACGACATCCTGGCGGGCGGCAAGGTCGTCGGCTCCGCCACCGCGGCCACCTCCGCCACGGTCACCGGCCTGACCCCGGCCACCGCCTACGCGTTCACCGTCCGGGCCAAGGACACCCGGGGCAACGTCTCCGCCGAAAGCGCCCCGCTGACCGTCACGACCGTCGACCCGGCCACCGACACCTCGGCCCCGACGGCCCCCGGCGCCCTGCGCGCCACCGCCACCGACTCCTCGTCCGTGACGCTGGCCTGGACCGCGTCCACGGACAACCAGCGCGTCGCCGCGTACGACATCTACCGGGGCTCCGCCCTGGCCACCACGGTCTCCGGCACCACGACCACCGCGACCGTCGGGGGCCTGTCGCCCTCCACCTCGTACACCTTCACCGTGAAGGCCCGGGACGCCGCCGACAACGCCTCCCCGGCGAGCAACGTCCTCACCGTGAAGACCGACGACATCGTCGGTGCCGGGAACTACGCGAAGGTCGGCTACTTCGTCCAGTGGGGCATCTACGGCCGCCAGTACTTCGTCAAGAACCTGGAGACCTCCGGCGCCGCCGCCAAGCTCGACATCGTCAACTACGCCTTCGCCAACATCGATCCCCACAACCTCACCTGCCTCAACGGCGTCACCAAGGGCACCACCGCCGACCCCCAGGACCCGGAACAGGGCACCGGCGCGGGTGACGCGGACGCCGACTACGCCCGCCCATTCAGCGCCTCGCAGTCCGTGGACGGGGTCGCGGACGACGGCTGGGGCAAGCTGCGCGGCAACTTCAACCAGCTGAAGAAGCTCAAGAAGCTCCACCCCGACCTGAAGGTCGTGGTCTCGCTCGGCGGCTGGACGTACTCCAAGTACTTCTCGGACGTCGCCGCCACCGACGCCGCCCGCAAGAAGTTCGTCTCCTCCTGCATCGACATGTACATCAAGGGCAACCTGCCCGAGTACAACGGCGCGGGCGGCCCGGGCAGCGCGGCCGGCATCTTCGACGGCTTCGACATCGACTGGGAGTGGCCGGGCACCGGCACCGGGCACCCCGGCAACCACTACTCGCCCGACGACAAGGACAACCTCACCCTGCTGCTCGCCGAGTTCCGCAAGCAGCTCGACGCGCTGGGCGGCGGCCACCGCCTGCTGACCGCCTTCACCCCCGCCGACCCGCAGAAGATCGACGAGGGCTGGGACCTGTCCAAGGTCTTCGACTCGCTCGACGTCGCCAACGTCCAGGGCTACGACTTCCACGGCTCCGGCAGCGACAACTCCTGGGAACCGAACCGCACCGGCCACCAGGCCAACCTCTACAACGACGCGCAGGACCCGTACGACTTCCACTTCAGCGCGGACAGTGCCATCAAGGCGTACACCGACGCGGGCGTCGAACCCCGCAAGCTGACCCTCGGCATCCCCTTCTACGGGCGGGGCTGGCAGGGCGTCGCCGACGGCGGCGTCGCGGGCGAGTGGCAGCCGGCGGGCGGGGCGGCCCCCGGGCAGTTCGCCGAGGAGGCCGGCACCCGGGGCTACGCGAACCTCATCGGCGCCTATCCGGGGATGACGGTCCATCACGACGAGCAGTCCGTCTCGACGTACGGCTACACCGGCAGCCAGTGGTGGTCCTTCGACGACACCTGGTCCATCGGCAAGAAGACGGACTACGTGAAGGACAAGGGACTGCTCGGCGTCATGGTCTGGGAGATGTCGGGCGACACCACCCAGGGCACGCTGATGGGCGCCCTGGACAACGGGCTGAAATAGCCCACCACCGGCTTATTTCCCTCAAATCGAGACTTACCGCCCATAGCGGTAGGCTGGTCGCGGCGGTGCCCCCGTGGTACCGCCGTGCCTCACCACCGGGCCCCGCTACGGGTCCGGCCCCAGCCGTTCGATGCGCGGGAGGAACCATGACCAGCCCCGAGCAGGACCCGAACCAGCAGGAAGGCCCCGCGGACGGGGGCGCGGCGGGCACGCCCGGCGTCCACGACGGCGGGGCCGACGGCGGGGCCGAGGGCCCTGCGGACGGCGGCGCGTCCGGTACGCCGGGCGTCCACGACGGCGGCGCGGACGGCGGTGCCGACGGAGGCGCGGACGGCGGTGCCGAAGGTCCGGCCGACGGTGGCGCGTCCGGTACGCCGGGCGTCCACGACGGTGGCGCGGACGGTGGCGCCGAGGGTCCGGCCGACGGCGGCGCCGCAGGCACCCCGGGTGTCCACGACGGCGGGGCCGACGGCGGCGCGGACCGTTCTTGAGCACAACCCCGACCGGCACCCAGGGCCCCCAGGCCGCGAGCGCGGCCCCCGGGGTCCTGGAGTCGCGTCTGACGCCCGGCACGAGCCGGGAGGCGTTCGCCCGCGACTTCTGGGGCCGGGAGGCGCTGCTCACCCGCCGGGCCGGTGACTTCTCCGACCTCTTCCCGGCCGCCGCCGTGGACGAACTCCTCTCGCGGCGCGGACTGCGTACGCCGTTCCTCCGCGTTGCCAAGAACGGCGCCACGCTGCCCGACGCCTCCTTCACCTCGTCCGCCGGGGTGGGCGCCACCATCGGCGACCAGGCCGACGACACCGCGCTGTGGCGGGAGTTCGCCGACGGCGCCACTCTCGTCCTGCAGGCGCTCCAGCGCACCTGGGCCCCCGTCGGCGACCTCACCGCCGCGCTCGCCACCGAACTCGGCCACCCGGTGCAGGCCAACGCCTACGTCACCCCGCCGCAGAACCGGGGCTTCGACGCCCACTACGACGTGCACGACGTCTTCGTGCTCCAGACCGAGGGCACCAAGCGCTGGATCGTCCACCGCCCCGTGCACCCCGACCCGCTGCGCGACCAGCCCTGGACCGACCACCGCGGCGCCGTCGCCGAGGCCGCCGGGGGCGAGCCGTATCTCGACACCGTGCTGGGACCGGGCGACGTCCTCTACCTCCCGCGCGGCTGGCTGCACGCCGCCGAGGCGCAGGGCGAGGTCTCCGTCCACCTCACGCTCGGCGTCCACACCTGGGCCCGGTACGCCCTCGCCGAACAGCTGATGCGCGCCGCGCTCGCCGAACTGCGCGACGACCCCTGGATGCGCGGCTCCCTGCCGCTGGGTCTGGCGGACCCGTACGCGGAGACCGCTCCGGTACGCGAACGACTCCTCGCGGCCCTCGCCGGCGCCGATCCCGCCCCGGACTTCCACCGCGCCCGGCGCGCCCAGGCCCGCCCCGCACCCCTCGGCCCGCTGGCCCAGCTGGCCGCCGTCGACGGACTCGCCCCCGGCACCCCGGTCCGCCTCCGGGGTGCGCTGGAAGCCCGCCTCGAAGGCCATCGCCTGGTCACCCGCGTGGGATGGCTGGACTTCCCGGACGCGGACCTGCCCGCCCTGGCCCGCCTGCTCGCCGGTGAGGTGCGCACCGCGGGCGACCTCGGCCTCGCCTGCGCGGGGAGGCTGCTGCGCGCCGGTGTCCTCGTCCCGGCCGCTCAGTGAGCGCGGAACGCCTCCGGTGACAGCGGAACGCTTCTTCTGCGCCGACGCCGCCCGGGGCCGCGGCGACGCGCTCCCGGGCACCGCCCCGTACGGCCTGGTCTGGGTCCTCGTGGAGTACCACGCGCCCTGGCCGGCCAACGGCTACGACGGCCTCGCGCTCGACCCCGTGACGAAGTCCCTGCTCTACGAGGCGGCCCGGGCGGTGCGCGCCCGCATCCTCCTGATCCGCCGCCACGGCCGCCGCCCCGAGGGCGCGGGCCCTCCGCGCTGGGCCGTCCTGCGCTACGACGGCACCGGCGCCCACCGCCAGCAGTGGGGGACCTGGGAGCGGGACGAGGACCTGGCGCTCGCCGCCGCCGCGCTCGGCTCGCCCGGGGAGCCCGGGCACCCGCCCGTCGTCCTCGTCTGCGCCCACGGACGGCACGACACCTGCTGCGCCCTCCGCGGCCGCCCGGCGGCCCGCTCGCTGGCCGAACGGTGGCCGGACCTGGTGTGGGAATGCACCCATGTGGGCGGCGACCGGTTCGCCGCCAACGTCCTCGTCGCGCCCGACGGCGTCTACTACGGCGGCCTGGACGCGGCCTCGGCCGTGACCGTGGTCGGACAGCACCTCGCCGACCGCGTCCACGCCGCCCACCTGCGCGGCTACACCGACCTCTTCCCGGCCCAGCAGGCGGCCGTCGCCGCTGTGCTCGCCCGCTTCGGCCCGGCGGGCCGCCACGCCTACACGGTCACCGGCACCTCCCGGGCCGGACAGCACTGGCTGATCCGCCTCACCGGCCCCGCCCCCGAGGCGACCGCGTACGACGTGGAGGTCACCGCCCACCGCGCCCCACCACACCAACTCACCTGCAACGGCCCGTCGACGAGCGCGGCCATGCTCCACGAGGTCACCGCGATCCGGGCCGGCTGAACGCGAAACCCCGCCCCGGAGGCGTACGCCAGGGGAGCGGGGTTTCGGTGCGACGGTACGGACGTCAGCGCAGCCGCTCGTACGCCGGCAGGGTCAGGAAGTCCGCGTAGTCCTGGTCCAGGGAGACCTGGAGGAGGAGGTCGTGGGCCTCCTGCCACTGGCCGGCGGCGAAGGTCTCCTCGCCGATCTCCTCGCGGATCGCGGCCAGTTCCTCGGCGGCGACCTTGCGGGCCAGGTCCGCCGTGGCGTGCTCGCCGTTCTCGAAGACCACGTCCGCGTTGATCCACTGCCAGATCTGCGAGCGCGAGATCTCGGCGGTGGCCGCGTCCTCCATCAGGTTGAAGATGGCGACCGCGCCCATGCCGCGCAGCCACGCCTCGATGTAGCGGATGCCGACGGCGACGGCGTTGCGCAGGCCCTCGTACGTGGGCTTGGCGTGCAGGGTGTCGATGGCGATCAGGTCGCCGGGCGCCACCGAGACGTCCTCGCGCAGGCGCTCCTTCTGGTTCGGCTTCTCGCCGAGGACCGCGTCGAAGGAGGCCATGGCGATCGGGACGAGGTCCGGGTGGGCGACCCAGGAGCCGTCGAAGCCGTCGTTCGCCTCGCGGTCCTTGTCGGCCTTGACCTTCTCGAACGCGACCTTGTTGACCTCGGCGTCGCGGCGCGACGGGATGAAGGCCGCCATGCCGCCGATCGCGTGCGCGCCGCGCTTGTGGCAGGTGCGCACCAGGAGTTCGGTGTACGCCCGCATGAACGGGGCGGTCATCGTCACCGCGTTGCGGTCGGGCAGGACGAACTTGGCTCCGCCGTCACGGAAGTTCTTCACGATGGAGAAGAGGTAGTCCCAGCGGCCCGCGTTCAGCCCGGAGGCGTGGTCGCGCAGCTCGTACAGGATCTCCTCCATCTCGTACGCGGCGGTGATCGTCTCGATCAGGACCGTGGCGCGGACGGTGCCCTGCGCGATGCCCAGCTCGTCCTGCGCGAAGACGAAGATGTCGTTCCAGAGGCGGGCCTCCAGGTGCGACTCCGTCTTCGGCAGGTAGAAGTACGGGCCCTTGCCGAGGTCGATCAGACGCTGGGCGTTGTGGAAGAAGTAGAGGCCGAAGTCGACCAGCGCGCCGGGCACCGGGGTGCCGTCGAGCTGGAGGTGGCGCTCGTCCAGATGCCAGCCGCGCGGGCGGGTGACGACGGTCGCCAGCTCCTCGGCCGGCTTCAGCGCGTAGGACTTGCCGGACTTCGGGTCCGTGAAGTCGATGGCGCGGTTGTACGCGTCCATCAGGTTGAGCTGGCCGAGGACCACGTTCTCCCAGGTGGGGGCCGAGGCGTCCTCGAAGTCGGCGAGCCAGACCTTCGCGCCCGAGTTCAGGGCGTTGATGGTCATCTTGCGGTCGGTCGGACCGGTGATCTCCACCCGGCGGTCGTTCAGCGCGGCCGGGGCCGGCGCGACCTTCCAGGAGTCGTCCGCACGGATCGCCGCGGTCTCCGGGAGGAAGTCCAGCGTGGAGGTGCGGGCGATCTCGGCGCGGCGCTCACCGCGGCGGGCGAGCAGCTCGTTCCGCCGGGGCGTGAACCGGCGGTGCAGCTCGGCCACGAACGCGAGGGCCGCGGGGGTCAGGACCTCGTCCTGCCGGGGCAGGGGCTCGGCATCGACGATGGCCAGCGAGGACGGCGCTGGTGCGGACATGAGCTGTCACTCCTTCAGCGGGCGGTGCGGACGGCGTCACGGCCGCCGGGCCGCCCGATTCGGCACGGCGTGCCAGGGCTCCGGGATACGGCTGTGGCCGCCGTCTGAGGTGCAGAGGGCTTCTGAACAGTGGATAGTAGTTTCCTCATGGTGGAAGTTCAATGGTTTGTTGATGTCGAGATTCTTCGGGTCGACAGAACGGCCCGCGCGCTGGCGCAGCGTGCCAGGGCGTTCACTCCAGGTGCGAAAGGTCCGCCGGAGTGTCGATGTCGTACGCCTGTGCCACGTCGCCGCACTCCACGAGCTTCATCTCGGCGCGGTGCTCCCGCAGGTGCGCCCGCGCGCCCTGGTCGCCCACCGCACCCGCCGCGATGTCCGCCCACCGGTCCGCCCCGAACAGCACCGGGTGCCCGCGTTCCCCCGCGTACGAGGCCCCCGCCAGGCTCGACCGGTCCCGGTACGCCGCACACACCCGGGCGACCGCCTCCGCTCCGATCCCCGGCTGGTCGACCAGCAGCACGAGCGCCGCGTCCGCGCCCGTCCCCGCGAGCGCGTCGAGCCCCGTCCGCAGCGACGAGCCCATGCCCTCGGTCCACTCCGGGTTGACGCTCACGCCGCAGCCTTCCAGCCGGGCCCGGGCCCGCACCTCGTCGGCCGAGGCGCCGAGCACCACGTGGACGGGGCCGCAGCCGCCCTCGCGCAGCGTGCGCACCGCGTGCTCGACGAGCAGTCCGCCACGGTGTTCCAGCAGGGCTTTCGGGCGTCCGCCGAGCCGGCGGCCGCCGCCCGCGGCGAGCAGCAGTCCGGCGATCTGTGCGTGTGTCATGCCGCCTGGATACCCCACGGCGGCCGCTCCCGCCCACCGCCTCGTACCTCTGCGGCGTGTGTTACGCACGCGGAGTGGCGCCCGACACCTTTTATGGCGTTAACTTGCCCGCATCCCCGGACACTTGACCACGGTCCCGGGACCGGTCGGAACGACACTGGCACAAGGACGTGCGAGGGGGAGCTTTGTTGAAGAGCGTCGGGCAGGAGCGGGTGACCGGCAGCGGTGAGGACCCCAGGGTGGCGGAGCTGCGTACCGCGGTCTCCCGGCTCCGGCGGGCCCTGGCCGGCCACCCCGGGCAGTTCCCCGACCGGGCCATCGCCGAGGACGAGCTCGCCGCGCTGGACGCGATGGCGCTCAGCGGGGCGCCCGAGATCCCCCGGCTGCGCCGCTCGCTGCTGCTGATCGCGGGGGCGATCGGCTCGGTCAGCGCCCTGGCCGCGGCCCTGCGCGACGTCCGGGTCGCCGTCGACCTCTTCGGCGAGCCGCCGCAGCGCTGAACGGGCGGGGACGGCCGCGATCAGCGCCGGATCAGCCTGCGGGCCGTCGCCGCCGCGACGGCCGCCGTGCGCGAGTCGACGCCGAGCTTCGCGTAGATGTGCACCAGATGGGACTTCACGGTCGCCTGGCTGAGGAACAGCCGCTTGCTGATCTCCGCGTTCGACAGCCCCTCGCCGACGAGTTGCAGCACCTCCAGCTCGCGCTTGGTGAGCGCCTGGGCGGGGGTGCGCATCCGGTCCATCAGCCGGTGCGCGACGGCCGGGGCCAGCGCCGAACGCCCGGCCGCCGCCGTACGGACCGCGGCCGCCAGCTCCTCCGGCGGGGCGTCCTTCAGCAGATAGCCCGCCGCCCCCGCCTCGACCGCCGCCAGGATGTCCGCGTCGCTGTCGTAGGTCGTCAGGATCAGCACCCGGGGCGCGTCCGGCGCCGCCGTGATCGCGGCGGTCGCCTGCGAGCCGTGCATCCCGGCGCCGAACTGGAGGTCCATCAGCACGACGTCCACGCCGCCTGCCGCCGCCCGGGCGACCGCCTCCTCGGCGGTGGCGGCCTCCGCGACGACCCGGAAGTCCGGCTCGGTGTCCAGGACGGCCCGCAGCCCCGCCCGTACCACCGGATGGTCGTCGGCGAGCAGCAGCCGGACGGGCCCGCTCATGCCGCCTCCCGCCCGGCCCGGCCCACCGGCAGCGGCAGCGTCAGCGCGACGGCGGTGCCCTGGCCGGGCGCCGACTCGACGCTCAGGGTGCCGCCGAGCGACCGGGCCCGGGAGCGCATCGCGGGCAGCCCGAAGCCGCCGGACTCCGTGGCACCGGCCGCCGCGGCGTCCTGCGCGAAGCCGCGTCCGTCGTCCACCACATCCAGCGACACCGAGGTGTCCATGAAGCTCAGCGTGATCTCCGCCCGCCCCGCCCCGGCGTGCCGCACGGTGTTGGACAGCGCCGACTGGGCGGTCCGCAGCAACGCCACCTCGTACGGCGTCGGCAGCTCGACCGGTGTGCCGCTGACCGCGAACCGCACGGTGAGCGCGGGCGTGGTGGAGCGGGCCGACAGCCGTTCCAGGGCGGCCGTCAGGGAGCCGTTCGCCAGATCGGGCGGGGTCAGCGCGCGGACGAAGCGGCGCGCCTCGGCGAGGTTGTCCTGCGCCGCCTCGCGCGCCCGGTGCACATGGGCGGCGGCCGGGGCGTCCTCCGGCAGCGCCCGTTCGGCGGCGCGCAGCAGCAGCTGGATGGAGGACAGGCCCTGGGCGAGGGTGTCGTGGATCTCCCGGGCCAGCCGCTCGCGCTCGGCCAGCGTGCCGGCGGTGCGCTCCGCCTCGGCCAGCTCCGCACGGGTCGCGACCAGCTCCTCGATGAGCTCGCGGCGCCGCTCGCTCTCCCGGAACAGAGCCTCGTAACCGAGGACCGTGGCGACGGCGACGGCCGCGCCGAGCAGCGGACCGATGAACGTGCCGGGCGTGACCGCCTGCCCGTGCAGCAGGAAGCTCGCGATGGCGGCGGCCGCCGTCACCGCCACGGCGGGCAGGCCCCAGCGCGTCGGCAGCAGGTGCAGCTGGAGGAAGTAGAGCGGGAACGCCACCCACAGCGCGTCCGGCGACAGCACCAGCAGCGCCGCCCACAGCACCCCGAGCGCCGCCAGCCAGCCCGCGCCCGCCCGGGTCCCCGGCTGCACGAACCGGGCCGCCGCGCCCGCCCCGTACACCGCGGCCAGCACCCCGGCGACCGCCGTCACCGCGCCGGGGTGCGGGCGGCCGTCGGTGAAGGCCTTCACGGCGGTGAGCGCCAGCAGGCCGAGCACCAGCCCGTGCAGACACAGCCGCAGCGCGGCGGCGACCGGGGGGTGAACGCGGGATTCCATGATGTTCCAGCGTAGGCGCGGGCCGCGCGGAGCCGGTCAATCGAAAGGTTGATGTCGTCACCAGCCCGGGGGCGATGTTTCCGGGGCCGGGGAGAACGACGCTGGATCCATGTTCGTCGCATGGAGAGACCTACGGTTCGCCAAGGGCCGGTTCGCGCTCATGGGCACGGTGATCGTGCTGATCACCCTGCTTGTGGGCCTGCTGTCCGGCCTCACCGCCGGGCTGGCCCGGGAGAACACCTCGGCCGTCACCGGGCTGAACGCCGACCACCTGGCGTTCGCCGCCCCGCCGGACGGCCGGTCGGTGTCCTTCACCGACTCGTCCGTCGGTGAGGACGCCGTTCGCGCCTGGGCCGGGCGGCCCGGCGTGGCGTCCGCGCACCCGCTCGGCATCCGCACCCTGAACGCCACCGCCGGTACGGGGAAGCGCACCGCCGCCGTCTCCGCGTTCGGCGTGGAGCCCGGCAGCGGCCTGGCGCCCGCCCGGGTCGGCCCCGGCGAAGTGGTGCTCTCGCGCGGCGGCGCCGACGAGCTGGGCGTACGCCCCGGGGACCGGCTGACCCTCGGCGGCCGGGAGGCCACCGTGGCAGCCGTCGCGGGCGACGCCTCGTACAGCCACACCCCGGTCGTGTGGACCGACCTCGCCGACTGGCAGCGGTCCGGGGACGGGCGCGCCACCGTGATCGCCCTGACCACCACCGGCGGCGCCGATCTGGCCGCCGGTGACCGGGCGGCCGGCACCCGCACGCTCTCGCTGGACGACTCGCTGACCGTCATCGGCTCCTACCAGGCCGAGAACGGCTCGCTCCAGCTGATGCGCGGCTTCCTCTTCGCCATCTCCGCCCTGGTCATCGGCGCGTTCTTCACCGTCTGGACGATCCAGCGCAGCGGCGATGTCGCCGTGCTCAAGGCGCTGGGCGCCTCCACCCCGTATCTGCTCCGGGACGCGCTCGGCCAGGCCGTCGTGATGCTCGCCGTCGGTACGGGGCTGGGCACCGCCCTCGCCTCCGGCATCGGCGCCCTGGTCGCCGGAGGGGCCGTGCCGTTCGTCCTGGACGCGGCGACGGTCCTCGTCCCGGCCGCCGTGATGATCGCCCTCGGCGCGGCCGGGGCCGCCCTGTCCATCCGGCGGATCACCGCCGTCGACCCGCTCACCGCGCTCGGGAGTGCCCGATGACCCTCACGCTCACCGATGTCACCCTCACCTACCCGGACGGCGACGGACGGCTCACCGCGCTGGACCGCGTCAGGCTCGACGTGCCCGCCGGCACCCTCACCGCCGTCGTCGGCCCGTCCGGCTCCGGCAAGTCCAGCCTCCTCGCGGTGGCGGCGACGCTGGTCGCCCCGGACGACGGGGCGGTCGTCGTCGCCGGTACGGACACCACGGGGCTGGGGCGCGCGGAGAAGGCGGCGCTGCGGCGGGAGCGCGTCGGCATCGTCTTCCAGCAGCCCAACCTGCTCCCGTCCCTGACCGCCGTCGAACAGCTCCAGGTCATGGCCCATCTGTCGGGCGGCCGGGCCGGGGCCGCCCGGGCCCGGGCGCTCGGTCTGCTCGACGCGGTCGGTCTCGCCGGGCAGGCCGGCCGCAGGCCCCACCAGCTGTCCGGCGGGCAGCGCCAGCGGATCAACATCGCCCGGGCCCTGATGAACGATCCGGCCCTGCTGCTCGTGGACGAGCCGACCAGCGCCCTGGACCACGAGCGCGGCGCGGCCGTCCTGGACCTGCTGGTGACGCTGACCCGGCAGCGGTCCACGGCGACGGTCCTGGTCACGCACGACCGCGCCCACCTGGACCGGGTGGACCGGACGGTCACCATGCTGGACGGCCGCCTGACCGCCCCGGCGCTCACCTGAAACGGGGGCGGGCCCGGACCTCCGAGAGGTCCGGGCCCGCCTCACGGACTCTCAGCCCGCCGTACCGCTGCTCGCCAGCGCGTCCGACAGCTCCTTGGCCGCCTGCTGGAGGATCGGCACGATCCGCTCGGTGGCCGCCTCGGTGACCCGGCCCGCCGGGCCGGAGATCGAGATCGCGGCGGAGGTGGGGGAGTTGGGCACCGAGACCGCCAGGCAGCGGACCCCTATCTCCTGCTCGTTGTCGTCCACCGCGTAGCCCACCCGGCGCACCTGGTCCAGCGCCTCCAGGAAGCCGTCCGGGGTGGTGATCGTCTTCTCGGTGGCGGCGGGCATCCCGGTGCGGGCGAGGAGGGCGCGCACCTCGTCCGGCGGGGTGTGCGCGAGCAGCGCCTTGCCGACGCCCGTGGAGTGCGGCAGCACCCGGCGGCCCACCTCGGTGAACATGCGCATCGAGTGCTTGGACGGCACCTGCGCCACGTACACGATCTCGTCGCCGTCGAGCAGCGCCATGTTGGCCGTCTCGCCGGTCTCCTCGACCAGCCGGGCCAGATACGGGCGGGCCCAGGTGCCGAGCAGCCGTGCGGCGGACTCGCCGAGGCGGATCAGCCGGGGGCCGAGCGCGTAACGCCGGTTGGGCTGCTGACGTACGTAACCGCACAGGACCAGCGTGCGCATCAGGCGGTGGATCGTCGGCAGCGGGAGTCCGCTGCTCGCGGAGAGCTCGCTCAGGCCGACCTCGCCCCCCGCGTCGGCCATCCGCTCCAGCAGGTCGAAGGCGCGCTCAAGGGACTGCACACCACCGCTGGAACCGGCGGGCTTGGAGTCGGAAGTGCTGGCGTGGGACGGCGGCACGTCAACGGTCCTTTCGAAGCGGAGGAGCAAGGCAGCAGCCTACCGGGCCCTTTTCGGCCGGCCCACAGCCGACGGGGGCCGTCATGGCCGGTCAGCGCCCGTTTGTCCGGGTGTCCGCAGGTGGTGCGGCAGCCCGGCCGCGCGGCACCTGGCCCATTCTACGTTCCGCACTCCGAAATTCACCTTTTACTTTGTGGAAACCTCCAGCGCGGCTCCGGGAGCGGGCGCGGCGCGAGGGTGAGGTCTTGACGGGTCGCGCTCCCGAGTGAAGACTCCTTCAACAGTTCGTTGAAAGTGCGAAGTGAGGAGCACCGGTGTCCGGTCCGGACGTGAAGCTGCTACTGCGCTCGACGCGCGTCGTCACCCCCGAGGGGACCCGGCCCGCGTCGGTCGCCGTCACCGGCGGGACCATCGACGCCGTTCTGCCGTACGACACCGAGGCCCCGGCCGGTGCCCGCGTCGAGGACTTCGGGGACGACGTCCTGCTGCCCGGCCTCGTGGACACCCACGTCCATGTGAACGACCCCGGCCGCACCGAGTGGGAGGGCTTCTGGACCGCCACCCGCGCGGCGGCGGCCGGCGGCATCACCACGCTGCTCGACATGCCCCTCAACTCGCTGCCGCCCACCACCACGGTGGAGAACCTGCGGGTCAAGCAGGGCGTCGCCGAGCCCAAGGTGCACGTCGACACCGGCTTCTGGGGCGGCGCGATCCCCACCAACGTCAAGGACCTGCGCCCGCTGTACGAGGCCGGGGTGTTCGGTTTCAAGTGCTTCCTGTCGCCGTCCGGCGTCGAGGAGTTCCCCGAGCTGGACCAGGAGCAGCTGGCCCGGTCCATGGCCGAGATCGCCGGCTTCGGCGGGCTGCTCATCGTGCACGCCGAGGACCCGCACCACCTGGCCTCCGCGCCGCAGCAGGGCGGCCCGGCCTACGCGAACTTCCTGGCGTCCCGGCCGCGCGACGCCGAGAACACCGCGATCGAGGGCCTGATCGCCCACGCCCGGCGGCTGAACGCCCGCGTCCACGTCCTGCACCTCTCGTCCAGCGACGCCCTGCCGCTGATTGCCGCCGCCCGGCGCGAGGGCGTCCGGCTCACCGTCGAGACCTGCCCGCACTTCCTCACCCTCACCGCCGAGGAGGTCCCGGACGGGGCCACCGAGTTCAAGTGCTGCCCGCCGATCCGGGAGGCCGCCAACCAGGACGCGCTGTGGCAGGGGCTCGCCGACGGCACCATCGACTGCATCGTCTCCGACCACTCGCCGTGCACCACCGACCTGAAGACCCCGGACTTCGCCTCCGCCTGGGGCGGCATCTCCTCCCTCCAGCTCGGCCTGCCCGCCATCTGGACCGAGGCCCGCCGACGCGGCCACACCCTGGACGACGTCGCCCGCTGGATGTCCGCAGCCCCGGCCGAGCTGGCCGGGCTGCGCCACAAGGGCGCCATCGAGGCGGGCCGCGACGCCGACTTCGCGGTCCTGGCGCCCGACGCCACCTTCACCGTCGACCCGGCCGAGCTCTTCCACCGCAACCAGGTCACCGCCTACGCCGGACGCACCCTGCACGGCGTGGTGCGCTCCACCTGGCTGCGCGGTGTACGGATCGCCGCCGACGGCGTGCTCTGCGAACCCACCGGCCGCCTCCAGACAAGGGACCCCCAGGCATGACGGCGACAGCGCACTTCACCGGCGACGCGAACCCGTACGGCGGCGGCGACCCGTACGCCGACTACCGCACCGCCGACCACCCCTTCACCCACCTCGTGGACCTCGCCGACCGGCGGCTCGGGGCGGGCGTGATCGCCGCCAACGACGAGTTCTTCGCCGAGCGCGAGAACCTGCTCAGGCCGGAGCCCGCCCACTTCGACCCGGAGCGCTTCGGGCACAAGGGCAAGATCATGGACGGCTGGGAGACCCGCCGCCGACGCGGTGCGAGCGCCGAGCGGCCGCACCCGGTGGACGAGGACCACGACTGGGCGCTGATCCGCCTCGGCGCCCCCGGCATCGTGCGCGGCCTGGTCGTGGACACCGCCCACTTCCGCGGCAACTACCCGCAGGCCGTCTCCGTCGAGGCCGTCTCGCTGCCCGGCTCGCCCTCGCCGGAGGAGCTGCTCGCCCCGGACGTGAAGTGGACGACGCTCGTCCCCCGTACCGCCGTCGGCGGCCACGCGGCCAACGGCTTCGCCGTCGACGTGGAGCGCCGCTTCACGCACCTGCGGCTCAACCAGCACCCGGACGGCGGCATCGCCCGCCTGAGGGTCTACGGCGAGGTCGCCCCCGACCCCGCCTGGCTGACCGCGCTCGGTACGTTCGACATCGTCGCCCTGGAGAACGGCGGCCGGGTCGAGGACGCCTCCGACCGCTTCTACTCCCCGGCGACCAACACCATCCAGCCCGGCCGCTCCCACAAGATGGACGACGGCTGGGAGACCCGGCGCCGCCGCGACCGGGGCAACGACTGGATCCACTACCACCTGGCCGAAGAGGCGGACATCCGCGCCGTCGAGATCGACACCGCCTACCTCAAGGGCAACGCGGCCGGGTGGGCACAGCTCACCGCCCGGGACGCGGAGACCGGTGCCTGGGCCGCGTTCCTGCCCCGGACCCGGCTCCAGCCCGACACCAACCACCGCTTCGTGCTGCCCGAGGCGATCCGCGCCGACCAGGTCCGGATCGACATCTTCCCGGACGGCGGCATCTCCCGGCTCCGCCTCTTCGGCTCGCTCACCGAACGCGGCGCGGCCCGGCTCGCCGCCCGCCACGCCGAACTCGGCGGCTGACACGCCGGGACCCCGGGGGTGCGGAACGGGAGCGTCAGAACTCCTCGTGCTCCTCGGGGTCCCCGCCGAACCGCTCCCTGGGGCCGCCGGAGATCCGCCCCAGCTCCTCGGGCGTCAGCTCGAAGCCGAACAGGTCCAGGTTCTCCCGCTGCCGCCCCGGATCGGCCGACTTCGGGATCGGTACGGCCCCGAGCTGGGTGTGCCACCGCAGCACCGCCTGCCCCGGGGTGACGCCGTGCGCCTCGGCGACGGCCACCACGTCCGGGTCGGCCAGCAGGTCCCGGCCGCGCCCCAGGGGGCTCCAGCTCTGCGTGACGATCCCCATCGCCGCGTGTGCCGCGCGCAGCTCCTCCTGGGGCAGCCGGGGGTGCAGCTCGATCTGGTTGACGGCGGGCACGACGCCCGTCTCGTCCTCCAGCCGCTTCAGGTGTCCGGCGGTGAAGTTGGAGACCCCGACCGACCGGACGAGCCCGTCCTCGCGCAGCTTGATGAGCGCCCGCCAGGTGTCCACGTACAGGTCCACCCTGGGCAGCGGCCAGTGGATGAGGTAGAGGTCCACGTAGTCCAGGCCGAGGTTGCTCCGGGACTCCTCGAACGAGGCGAGCGTCTTCTCGTAACCGTGGTGGCGGCCGGGCACCTTGGTCGTGACGACGATCTCCTCGCGCGGGACCCCGCTGCGGGCGATGCCGCGCCCCGTACCGGTCTCGTTGCCGTAGTTCAGCGCGGTGTCCACGAGCCGGTGGCCGAGACCGAGGGCCCCGGACACCGCCTTCTCCGCCGCGTCGTCGTCCAGCGGGTAGGTGCCGAGCCCGACCGCCGGGATCGTACGGCCGTCGTTCAGGGTGTGCGCCGGGATACCGGACATGATCGCCCCTTCTCCTCGTCTGCCGTTACGGGCATGCCTCCCCGCCCAGCGTAGGCGGGGCGGGGAGGCGCGGCAGCGCGACGTCAGGCGGCGTGACCGCCGTCCACGACCAGCTCGGCCCCGGTGACGAATGCGGCCTCCGCGCCCGCGAGGTACGAGATCAGCGCGGCGATCTCCGCCACCGTGCCGAACCGGTCCAGCGCGTTGGCCGCGCGCTGCCCCTCGGCGAACGGGCCGTCGGCCGGGTTCATGTCGGTGTCCACGGCGCCCGGCTGGACCAGGTTGACCGTGATGCCGCGCGGGCCCAGCTCGCGGGCCAGCGGCTTGGTCAGGCCGGAGAGGGCGGACTTGCTCATCGCGTACAGCGTTCCGCCGGGTCCGCCCGCGTATCGGCTCAGGGCCGTGCCGAGGGAGATGATCCTGCCCCCGCGCTCCATCACCTCGGCCGCCGCCCGGCAGGCGAGGAACACCGCCCGGACGTTCACGGCGAGGACCCGGTCCACATCGGCGGGCGTGAGCGTGCCGATGGGGCCGAGGACGCCGATGCCCGCGTTGTTCACCAGGACGTCCAGCCGCCCGAGCTCCGCCGCCGCCCGGTGCACCACCGAGGCGGCGGCCTCCGGGTCGGCCGAGTCGGCGCGCAGCGCGACCGCACGGCGGCCGGTCGCCTCGACGGCGGCGACGACCTCCTTGGCGGCGCGCTCGTCGCGTACGTAGGTCAGCGCCACGTCGGCGCCGTCCCGGGCGAGCCGCAGCGCGGTCGCGGCGCCGATGCCCCGGCTGCCGCCGGTGACGAGGGCGGTGCGGGGGGTGGGAAGGGTGCTGTTCATCGTGGTTCCTGTCCGTTGCGTCCGTTGCCGGTCGTGCCGACAGGAACCAGGAAAGTCGTCCGGCGGCCCGGAGACCGGCGGGAAATGGACGCCGAGTCCGGGGGCTCGCCACGGCGGGAGCACGCCCGGTAGCGTGATCGTTCCCCAGTGCGAGCCGGTGCCGTCTCCACGTCGTCCCTGTGGAGAGAGCAGGAGTCCAGGTGTCCTCCGCCGCCGTTTCCGCCCCCGTCCTCGCCCCGCCGCGCCGGGCCTGGCTCACCGATCTGCCCGTCCTGCTGGTCGCGGTGGTCTGGGGCTCCAGTTATCTCGCCGCCAAGGGCATCACCACCCCGCAGACCGTCGTCGCCGTGCTCGTGCTGCGGTTCGCCGTCGTGCTGCCCGTCCTCGCCGTCGCCGGACGGCGCCGGCTGTGCGCGCTGAGCGCCGCGCAGTGGCGGGGCGCCGGGTTGCTGGGCCTGGTGCTCAGCGGGATCTTCCTGGTGGAGACGTACGGCATCGTGCACACCTCGGCGACCAACGCCGGGCTCATCATCAGCCTCACCATGATCTTCACCCCGCTCGCCGAGGCCGCCGTCACCCGGACCCGGCCGACCGGGACCTTCCTCGCCGCCGCCGGGCTCTCCGTGGCCGGGGTGGTGCTGCTGACCCAGGGCGGCGGATTCACCAGCCCCTCGGTGGGCGACCTGCTCATGCTCGCCGCCGCCCTCGCCCGGACCCTGCACGTCCTGCTCATGTCCCGCATCAAGTCCGTCCAGGACGCGGACTCGCTGTCCCTGACGACCGTGCAGCTCGGCAGCGCCGTCGCCGTCTTCGCCCTGCTGGCCGCCGCGCCGGGGACGGGCGAGGCGCCCTGGACGGTCGCCGCCGGATTCGGCGTCCGGGAATGGGGCGGGCTGCTCTTCCTCTCGGTGTTCTGCACGCTCTTCGCGTTCTTCGTGCAGATGTGGTCCGTACGCCGCACCTCCCCGTCCCGGGTCAGCCTGCTGCTCGGTACGGAACCGCTGTGGGCCGCCGCCGCGGGCATCGCGATCGGCGGCGAGCGGCTGGGCGTCGCCGGGGCGGCCGGCGCCGTGCTGGTGCTGGCCGGGACCGCCTGGGGGCGGCGGAGCGCGGACCCGGGCGCGCCCTGACCGGCTCACTCCTTGATCGCGTCCGCCGCGATCATGACGGCCGCGCCCGCCACCATCAGCACGATCGACACGAAGACCGGGTACTCGGAGGCGAACGGCAGCTTCTGCACCAGGTTGAAGAAGCGGAACCAGTCCAGCCACACATGGAGCAGCCCGGCGACCCCCTGGACGAAGACCAGGAACCCGACCGTCTCGCAGAGTTTCTTCATGGCCCCGAGCCTGGCCGCCGGGGCCGCTCCGCCGCGTCGGCCGGTGGGCTGCCCCGCCGGGTCCGAAAGTCTCCGTCTCCGCGACTTTGGTCGCTCCCGCGCCCCGGACACCTCGAACCGGGCGCCCGCGTGCGTAGCTTTGTCGACATGACGCGTACGGAGTACCCCTGGCTGCTGCCCTCGGCGATGGCCGGACCCGAGCTGCCCGACGACCGCGGCCGGTCCCGCCGCACCGTGCGGGACTGGGTGGTCGACCTCACCGCGTTCCTCTGCGCGGCGGGCATCGGCCTGGCGACGCTCGCCACGATAGAGGCCGACCCCACCACATCGGACACCTTCGTCCTGGTGGACTCCCTCGTCGGCGCCGCCGCCTGCTGCGCCCTGTGGTTCCGGCGCCGCTGGCCGGTCGGGCTCGCCGTCGCCCTGACCCTGCTGTCCACCGTCGAACCGGTCGCGGCGGGCGCCCTGCTCGTCGCGCTGTTCAGCCTGGCCGTCCACCGGCCGTTCCGCCCGGTCGCCCTCGTCGGCGCGGGGGCCCTGGCCGTCGCCCCCGTACAGCCGTATCTGCGCCCCGACCCGAACACCTCGTTCCTGGCGTCCACCATCATCGGGCTCCTGCTGATCCTGCTCGTCCTCAGCTGGGGCATGATCGTGCGCTCCCGGCGCCAGCTCGTCGTCTCCCTCCGTGAACGCGCCGTCCGCGCCGAGACCGAGGCCGCCCTCCGCGCCGAGCAGGCCCAGCGGCTCGCCCGCGAGGAGATCGCCCGCGAGATGCACGACGTGCTCGCCCACCGGCTGACCCTGCTCAGCGTCCACGCGGGCGCCCTGGAATTCCGGCCCGACGCGCCCCCGGCCGAGGTCGCCCGCGCCGCCGGGGTCATCCGGGACAGCGCGCACGAGGCGCTCCAGGACCTCCGCGAGATCATCGGCGTGCTCCGCGGCCCCCGCGACAGCGACGGCAACCGCCCGCAGCCCACCCTCGCCACCCTCGACGCGCTCGTCGCCGAATCCCGGGATGCGGGCATGAAGGTCACCCTGGACAACCGCCTCGCCGACCCCGACGCCGTGCCCGCCGCCTCCGGGCGCACCGTCTACCGGATCGCCCAGGAGGCGCTGACCAACGCCCGCAAGCACGCCCCCGGCACCGAGGTCACCGTCGCCGTCACCGGCGGACCCGGGCAGGGCATCACCGTGGAGGTGCGCAACCCGGCGCCCACCGAGCCCTTCACCCCGGTCCCCGGCTCCGGCCAGGGGCTCATCGGCCTCACCGAACGGGCCACCCTCGCCGGCGGCCGTCTCGACCACGGGCCCGCCCCCGGCGGCGGGTTCGCGGTGCGGGCCTGGCTACCGTGGGCGTCATGACCCACGCGCCCGTCCGCCTGCTCATCGTCGACGACGACCCGCTCGTCCGGGCCGGGCTGAAGCTGATGCTCGGCGGCGCCGACGACATCGACATCGTGGGCGAGGGCTCCGACGGCAGCGAGGCCGAGGCCCTGGTCGACCGGCTGCGGCCCGACGTGGTCCTGATGGACATCCGGATGCCGGTCATGGACGGCCTCACCGCCACCGAAGCGCTGCGCGCCCGGCCCGACGCGCCGGAGATCGTCGTCCTGACCACCTTCCACGCCGACGAACAGGTGCTCCGCGCCATCCGCGCCGGGGCCGCCGGCTTCGTCCTCAAGGACACCCCGCCCGCCCGGATCGTGGAGTCGGTGCGCCGGGTCGCGGCCGGCGACCCGGTCCTCTCGCCCGCCGTCACCCGGCAGCTCATGGCCCGGGCGGCCGGGTCCGGGCAGGAGGAACGCGTGGACCGGGCCGCCCGGGCGCGCGAGCGGATCGCGCTGCTCGCGGACCGGGAGCGCGAGGTGGCCGTCGCCGTGGGCCGGGGCCGGTCCAACGCGGAGATCGCCGCGACGCTCTACCTCAGCGTCGCCACGGTGAAGACCCAGGTCTCCCGCGTCCTCGCCAAGTTCGGCTTCAACAACCGCGTCCAGATCGCCCTGCTCGTCCACGACGCCGGACTCCTGGACGACGAGACCGGATCGAATCCGGCCTGAGGCCCCTCGTTCCCGGCAGACCTCCCGGCATAGGCTGAACGGGCCGGTCCTCGGAGCGGGGACGACACGACCGGGAGGGCGGGCCCATGTCCGAAGTCGTTGTGGATCTGCGCGGGTTGGCCGATTTCACCGCGGATCCGTACCCCTACTACGAGCGGATGCGCGCGACCGGACCCGTGCACCTCGTCCGCACCGACGAGTTCGACAGCATCTGGCTCGTCGTCGGCTACGACGAGGGCCGGGCCGTCCTGGCCGACCAGCGCTTCGGCAAGGACTGGCGGGCGCTGCCCGGCGAGACCGGCGGCGACCCGATCAACGCCAACATGCTGGAGACGGACGCCCCCGACCACACCCGGCTGCGCAAGCTGGTCGCCCGCGCGTTCACCCCGCGCCGCATCGAGGCGCTGCGCCCCCGGGTCGAGGAGATCACCGGCGAACTCCTCGACCTGATGGTCCCCGAGGGCCGCGCCGACCTCGTGGACGCGCTCGCCTTCCCGCTCCCCATGACCGTGATCTGCGAGCTGCTCGGCGTCCCCGACCTGGACCGGGCCGCCTTCCGCAAGCTGTCCAACGGCATCGTCGCCCCCGTGAACGCGGAGGAGGAGGGCGAGGCGGTCCGCGCCATGGGCGGCTACCTCGCGGAGCTGATCGGGGACAAGCGCCGCTCACCCGGCGACGACCTGCTCAGCGCCCTGATCGACGCCCGCCACGAGGACGACGACGCGCTCTCGCCCGACGAGCTGGTCGGCATGGCCTTCCTGCTGCTCGTCGCCGGCCACGAGACGACGGTCAACCTCATCTCCAACGGCGTACGCGCCCTGCTCGCCCACCCCGACCAGCTCGCCGCGCTCCGCGCCGACCTCTCGCTGCTCGACGGCGCCGTCGAGGAGATGCTGCGCTACGACGGACCCGTCGAGACGGCCACCCTCCGGTTCGCCCGGGAACCGGTCGAGGTCGGCTCCCGGACCATCGGAACCGGCGACGCCGTCCTGGTCTCGCTCGCCGGTTCGGACCGCGACCCGGCCCGCTACCCCGAGCCCGACCGCTTCGACATCCGCCGTGACAGCCGCGGCCACCTCGCCTTCGGACACGGCATCCACTTCTGCCTCGGCGCCCCGCTGGCCCGGATGGAGGGCCGCATCGCGATCCGCGCGCTCCTCGAACGCTGCCCGGGCCTGGCGGCCGACCCGCAGGCCGCCCCGTTCGACTGGCTGCCCGGCACGCTGATCCGGGGGGTGCGCCGCCTGCCGGTGCGCTGGTGAGCGACGCGCCGCCGTCCTGTTCGTGCCCCTCCGGGTCGCGGCGGCGCGTGCTCGGGGATACTTGCCCAGCCGGGCCGGGACCACAGGGCCCCGGCTCCACCGGCAGCAGCACAGCGAGCAGCACAAGAAGGGCACGGCGTCGTGGCAAGGGTTCGGACAGGGGTACGTGCGATGGGCGCCGTGCTTGCGGCGGTGCTGGGGGTGTCCCTCATGGGATGCAGCAGCACCGGCGGCAAGCGGGCGGAGGAGCGTGCGGCCAAGGCCGCGGCCGAAGGCCGGGCCGCGGTGAACACGCCCCGCTGGACGTTCGCCATGGTCACCCACTCGGGCGACGGCGACACCTTCTGGGACATCGTCCAGAAGGGCGCCGACATGGCCGCCAAGAAGGACAACATCAACTTCCTGTACTCGCACAACGACGAGGGCCAGCAGCAGGCCCAGCTCGTGCAGGCGGCCATCGACAAGAAGGTCGACGGGCTGATCGTCACGCTCGCCAAGCCCGACGCCCTCAAGGACGTCGTCGCCAAGGCCGTCCGCGCCGGCATCCCCGTCATCACCGTGAACTCCGGCTCCGCCGAGTCCAAGGCGTACGGCGCCCTCACCCACATCGGCCAGGACGAGTCCATCGCCGGTGAGGCAGTCGGCGACGAGCTGAACAAGCGCGGCCGCAAGAAGGCCCTCTGCATCCTCCACGAGCAGGGCAACGTGGGCCACGAGCAGCGTTGCGCCGGCGCCAAGAAGACCTTCGACGGCCGGATGGAGAACCTGTACGTGGAGGGCACCAACATGCCCGACGTCCAGGCGTCCATCGAGGCGAAGCTCCAGTCCGACAAGGACATCGACGCGGTCGTCACGCTCGGCGCGCCCTTCGCGGACGCCGCCGTCAAGGCGAAGAACACCGCCGGCAGCAAGGCCGAGATCGACACCTTCGACCTGAACGCCGCCGTCGCCGCCGGGCTGAAGTCCAAGACCCTCGGCTTCGCCGTCGACCAGCAGCCCTACCTCCAGGGCTACGAGGCCGTCGACCTGCTCTGGCTCTACCGCTACAACCGCAACGTCCTCGGCGGCGGCCGCCCGGTCCTCACCGGCCCGCAGATCATCACCGCGAAGGACGCCGACCAGCTCGCCGAGTACGCCGACCGGGGCACCCGATGACCGCCGGGCCCGGATCGTCGGCCGTCGTGGACGAACGGCTGCTGCGCACCTCGCCGCTGCGCAAGCTCCTCGGCCGCCCGGAGCTGGGCTCGGTCGTCGGCGCGCTCGCCGTCTTCCTCTTCTTCGCGGTCGTCGCCGACAGCTTCCTGCGCGCCACCAGCTTCGGCACCGTGCTGTACGCGGCCTCCACCATCGGGATCATGGCGGCGCCGGTCGCGCTCCTGATGATCGGCGGCGAGTTCGACCTGTCCGCCGGTGTGATGGTCACCAGCTCCGCGCTGGTCTCCTCGATGTTCAGCTACCAGATGACGGCCAACGTCTGGGTCGGCGTCTTCGTGTCGTTGCTGGTCACGCTCGCCTTCGGCGCGTTCAACGGCTTCATGCTGACCCGCACGAAACTCCCCAGCTTCATCATCACGCTGGGCACGTTCCTGATGCTGACCGGTCTCAACCTGGGCCTCACCAAGCTGATCAGCGGCACGGTCTCCACGAAGAGGATCGGCGACATGGAGGGCTTCCCCTCCGCCCGCAAGCTCTTCGCCTCCTACTGGACCGTCGGCGGCGTCGAGCTCAAGGTGACGCTGCTGTGGTGGGCGGGACTGGTGGCCGTCGCCACCTGGATCCTGCTCCGCACCCGCTTCGGCAACTGGATCTTCGCCGTCGGCGGCGGAGCGGACGCGGCCCGCGCGGTCGGCGTCCCGGTCATCCGCACCAAGATCGGGCTCTACCTCGGCGTCGCCTTCGGCGCCTGGGTCTCCGGGCAGCACCTGCTGTTCAGCTACGACGTCGTGCAGTCCGGCGAGGGCGTCGGCAACGAGCTGATCTACATCATCGCGGCCGTCATCGGCGGCTGCCTGATCACCGGGGGTTACGGCTCCGCGATCGGCTCGGCGGTCGGTGCCCTGATCTTCGGCATGACCAGCAAGGGCATCGTGTACGCCGAGTGGAACCCGGACTGGTTCAAGTTCTTCCTGGGAGCGATGCTGCTCCTGGCCACCCTGCTCAACGCATGGGTACGCAAGCGCGCGGAGGCGACGAAATGACGGCCCCCAAGGCCCCGGAAGGGCCGCAGGACACCGGCCGGCAGGCCCTCGTCGAGCTGGACGACGTGGCCAAGTACTACGGCAACATCAAGGCGCTGGAAGGCGTCTCCCTCACGGTGCACGCGGGCGAGATCTCCTGCGTGCTCGGTGACAACGGCGCCGGCAAGTCCACCCTCATCAAGATCATCGCCGGGCTGCACCGGCACGACGCCGGGCGGTTCCTCATCGACGGCGAGGAGACCACCCTCGCCAACCCGCGCGACGCCCTCGACCGGGGCATCGCCACCGTCTACCAGGACCTCGCGGTCGTCCCCCTGATGCCGGTCTGGCGCAACTTCTTCCTGGGCTCCGAGCCGACGACCGGCGCCGGCCCCTTCAAGCGCCTCGACGTGAGGCTGATGCGCGAGACCACCCACGCGGCGCTGCTCCGCATGGGCATCGACCTGCGCGACGTGGACCAGCCCATCGGCACCCTGTCCGGCGGCGAGCGGCAGTGCGTGGCCATCGCGCGCGCCGTCCACTTCGGCGCGAAGGTGCTCGTTCTGGACGAGCCGACGGCCGCGCTCGGCGTCAAGCAGTCCGGGGTCGTCCTGAAGTACATCGCGGCCGCCCGGGACGCCGGCCTCGGCGTGGTCCTCATCACGCACAACCCGCACCACGCGTACCTCGTCGGCGACCGGTTCGTCCTCCTGAAGCGGGGTGCCATGGCCGGCAGCCACACCAAGGACAGCGTCACGCTGGACGAGCTGACCCGGCAGATGGCGGGCGGCAGCGAGCTGGAGGAGCTGAGCCACGAGCTGAAGCGCACCTCCGGCCCGAGCCCCCTCGACAAGCCGTAGGTCGTGTCCGGACACGACCTAGAAGAGCGGTCCGCCCGCCCGTCCGACGGCCCCGCCTTCCGGGCAATGGCAGAATCGGGACGGACGGGCGCCGTCCGCCACCGGGATCACTTCTGACCCGGTCACCCCACACCTTTCAGGGACGATGAGCACGTACCGCGACTTCGCACACCGCGGCTCCGCCCGCGCGACCGTCCTGCGGACCGTGGGCACGCGGGAAAGGCGCTCGCACCTCACGGCGCCCCGGGTCCCCACCGTCGGCATCGACATCGGCGGCACCAAGGTCATGGCCGGTGTCGTGGATGCCGACGGCACGATCCTGGAGACCGTGCGCACCGAGACCCCGGACAAGTCCAAGAGCCCGAAGGTCGTCGAGGACACCATCGTGGAGCTGGTCCTCGACCTCTCCGACCGGCACGACGTGCACGCGGTGGGCATCGGCGCGGCCGGCTGGGTCGACGCGGACCGCTCCAAGGTCCTCTTCGCCCCGCACCTCGCCTGGCGCGACGAGCCCCTGCGCGACGCCCTCGCCTCCCGGCTCGTCGTCCCCGTCATGGTGGACAACGACGCCAACACCGCCGCCTGGGCCGAGTGGCGCTTCGGCGCGGGGCGTGGCGAGGACCACCTCGTCATGATCACCCTCGGTACCGGCATCGGCGGCGCGATCCTGGAGGACGGCCAGGTCAAGCGCGGCAAGTACGGCGTCGCCGGTGAGTTCGGCCACATGCAGGTCGTGCCCGGCGGCCACCGCTGCCCGTGCGGCAACCGGGGCTGCTGGGAGCAGTACAGCTCCGGCAACGCGCTGGTCCGCGAGGCCCGGGAGCTGGCCGCAGCCGACTCGCCGGTGGCCCACGGGATCATCGAGCGCGTCAAGGGCAACGTCCCGGACATCACCGGACCGCTCATCACCGAACTGGCCCGCGAGGGCGACGCGATGTGCGTCGAGCTCCTCCAGGACATCGGCCAGTGGCTCGGCGTCGGCATCGCCAATCTGGCCGCCGCGCTCGACCCCTCCTGCTTCGTCATCGGCGGCGGGGTCAGCGCCGCCGACGACCTGCTCATCGGCCCCGCCCGGGACGCCTTCAAGCGCCACCTCACCGGCCGCGGCTACCGCCCCGAGGCCCGGATCACGAAGGCGCAGCTCGGCCCGGAGGCCGGTATGGTCGGCGCGGCGGACCTCGCCCGGCTGGTCGCCCGGCGCTTCCGCCGCACCAACCGCCGCCGCGTCGAGCGGTACGAGCGGTACGCGCAGATCTACGACCAGGCGACGAGCACCCTCCGCAGCAACCGCAACACCCGCACTTCCTAGGGGCCCCACACCCATGACCGCAGCCGAGCACCCCGTCGTGCCGCGCCAGTCCCCGCCGCCCCCGGACGAGGGCGACGGGCGGCCCCCCGAGAGCCGCCGCCATCTGATCCGCCGACGCCTGATCACGGCGACGATCATCGTGCTGCTCATCGGCGTCCCCGCCGGATACCTGCTGATCTCGGCGGGCCAGAGCCGCCGCTCCGGCCAGGACAAGGCCGCCGAGGCCGCCGCGCAAGGCCTGCGGCCCGGTTGGCCGTCGAAGATGCTGCGCCGCATCTTCGAGGTCCCGATCCCCGGGTACGCGACCGGCGTGCAGTACTACGAGACGAACAACTGGAAGGCCAGCCGGATGTACGTGCAGTTCCGCACGACGTCCAACGGCCTGGACGCCTTCCTGACCGACATCGGCACCGGGCGCGCCGCCCTGGAGCCCGGCAAGGTCACCATCGGCACGCGCGACACGAAGATCGCGGGCTGGTACTTCGGCGACGGCGTCTCCTGGGCGGGCACCACCCACACCAACGAGGACCCGCGCCCCACCCAGGACATCACCGTCGACATGACGGACCCGATGTCACCCGTCGTGTACGTCGTCTCCGCCGCCACCCCCTGACCCGTCGCCCGGCGCCAGTGCCTGCACCTCGGCGTACGCAAGTGCCCCGCCCCGCACCGGTCCGCCGTCCCGGATCGCGGCCGCCGTGGACACGGCCCCGGTCAGCGCCTCGCGGTACAGCAGCGAGCCCAGGCTGACCCGGCGCACCC
The DNA here is from genome assembly GCF_036346615.1 of Streptomyces sp. NBC_00523. NCBI lineage: Bacteria > Bacillati > Actinomycetota > Actinomycetes > Kitasatosporales > Streptomycetaceae > Streptomyces > Streptomyces sp. NBC_00523. The sequence continues at coordinate 6,146,639 of NZ_CP107836.1, forward strand.
CCAGGGTGCCCAGCTCGGCGATGCCCGGTCCGGCCGGGTTGTACAGCACGTTCAGCGGGGTGACGAGGGCGGCGGTCAGCGCGGCGATCCCCGCCCGGTCCGCAAGGCCCGGCACGAACACCCCGTCCGCCCCGGCCTGCTCGTAGACCGCGAGACGGCCGGCCGTCCGCTCCCGGTCGAGCCCCAGCCAGTACGTGTCCGTGCGGGCGTTGACGAACAGCCCGGGCGCGGCCTCCTTCACGGCGGCGATCTTCGCGGCGTGCAGCTCCACCGGGGCGAGGGTGCCGTCGGCCCGCCCGTCCTCCAGATTGATCCCCGCCGCCCCCGCCTCGTACAGCCGCCGCGCGAACACGGCGACCTCCGCCGGGTCGTCGCTGAACCCCCCTTCCGCGTCCACGCTGAACAGGAACGGCCCGCGCCCGAGCCGCCGGGCCAGGTCCACGGTCGCCTCCTTCGTCGCCGCGGCCCCGTCCGGCAGCCCCAGTCCCGCCGCCACGCCCAGGCTGGTGGTCCCCACCGCCCCGAACCCCTCGGCGGCCAGCGCGGCGGCCGACGCGTAGTCCCAGGCGTTGGGCAGCAGGAAGGCCCTCCCCTGGTGGTGGAGGCGGGCGAACGGGGTCATCGGCCGCCCGAGCAGCCCCTCCGTCAGCGCGAGGGCGTGCGCCCTGCCCGGGCAGACCCGGGGCGGCGCGCCGAAGGTGAGCGGGGCGGGGTGGCCCTGCTGGGCGGCCACCAGGTCGAGGGCCACCGCGTCGCCCTCGGCGATGTCCCGTCCGGCGATCCGGGTGGCCCGCGCGGCGACCCGGCGCATGACCCGCACCGGCGGATCGTCCCGCAGCACCCGGGCCGTCGGAGCCCCGGACCCGGCCGCCACGACGGACCCGGCCAGCGCGGCGGTCGCGGCGCACGCCTGGGCCAGGAGCCCGATGCGGTTGGCGACGGCCTCCAGCCCGGCCTCGTCCACCGGGCCCGGCGCGAGCAGGTCCACCAGCCGGGCGACGGCCCGGTCGGCCCCGGCCCTGCCGTCCTCGCCGAAGTACGCGTCCGCCACCACCGCCACCTCCCGGGCGACCCGCTCCGGCTCCGGCATGTCCAGGGCGGCGGCCAGGCCGCGCACCACCCGCGTCCGCGGATCGCCCTCCCCGGAAGCCGACGCCGAGGCCGCCCGGTGCAGATCGGCCGGGGCGAGCCGGGCGAGCTCGGCCTCCACGAGGGCCCGGCGCCGCCGGTGCGGCTCACCCGACGCGAACCTCGCCACCGTGGCCCGCAACCAGGCGACACTCGCGCCGGGCGGTCCTTCGAAGGGGCCGGGCCCCGGAGGGACGAGCGCGGGATCGGCGAGGGCCGCCAGGACCTCCGCGTACTGACTGAACTCATGGGTGGTCGCGTGGCTCATGGCTCCGACCGTAGGCCCGGAACACTTCGGACCCCGCCGAACCGTCCCTGCGCCACCATGGAGGCATGTCCTCACTCGCCGACACCGCCGCCCTCTTCGCCGACCGCACCCGCGCCGCCTTCTGCGAGGCGCTGCTCGACGGGCGGGCCTGGACGTCCGGCGAGCTCGCCCGGCACGTGGGCGTGAGCGCGTCCACCGCCAGCGAGCAGCTCTCCCGCCTCGTCTCCGGCGGGCTGCTGGCCGAGGAGCGCCAGGGGCGGCACCGCTATGTCCGGCTCGCGGGCCCGGAGGCGGCCGCGCTCACCGAGGCGCTCGCCGCGTACGCCCCCGGCACCTCCCGCCCGCGCACCCTGCGCGCCTCGGTCCGCCAGGACGCCGAGGCCCGGGCGCGCACCTGCTACGACCATCTGGCGGGGCGCCTCGGCGTGGCCCTGGCGGACGCGATGACCGCGCGCGGCCTGGTCGACACCGGCTCCGGGATCGCCGTCACCCCGGCGGGCCGCACCTGGCTGACCGACACCCTGGACTACCGGCAGCCCGCAGGCGCCCGCCGCCCCCTCGTCCGCACCTGCCTGGACTGGACCGAGCGTCGCTCCCACCTCGCCGGAGCCCTGGGCGCGGCGCTGTGCACGGCGGCCCTGGACCGCGGCTGGGTCCGGCGCGTCGGCTCGGGGCGCGCGGTGAAGGTGACGCCGGAGGGCAGCAGGGCGTTCGGGGAGCTGCTGGGGGTGGAGGCGTGAGCCGCGCTCAGCGCCAGTCCACCTCCGTGGAGGCGAAGTAGGGCAGGCCCCGGTCGGCCCAGACGTGGCCGTGGTGGGCCAGGCGCTCGCGGTATTCGGCCCATTCCGGCGCCCGCCCGCACCAGGCCGCCTCCGCGACCGAGGCCAGCCGGGGCAGCAGGAGTACGGAGACGTCCTCGAAGCCCTTGAACCGCTCGGCGAAGACCGTGGCCTCCACGCCCGCCACGTTCGCGTCCGGGATCGCGTAGGCGCCCGGGTCCCAGGCCGCCGTGTGCCGGACGCCCAGCGGGCGGTAGCCGTCGAAGCCGAGCCGGGCGGCCTCGGCGGCCTGCTCGGGCGGGGCGAACTCCGTTGCGTACGGGCGGTCCAGGTAGAGGTGCGACTGCGGGGAGAGCAGCACGCGCCCGCCGCCCTCGACGGTGCGGTGGAGGTCGTCGTCGGTGGGGGCGAAGAACTTCTTCAGCGCCGCGATGATCTCCATGGTCCGCCCCGCGGCCACGAGTTCGGGCCGGGCGGCCAGCTCCTCCGCCGTGTCCGGGAGGTCCATCATCTCCACGTCCACCCAGTACTGCGCGATGTCCCCGGGCTCGATCCCGGCGCGTGAGGACTCCTGCCAGGCCACCGGGCGCTTGCCCAGCGCGCGGACGAGCGCGCGCAGTTCGCGTACGGAGGCGTCGAAGCTCTCCGGCGTCGCGCCGAACGCCTCGTCGGCGCCGATGTGCACGTAGGGGCCGGTCGTCAGCGCGCAGACCTCGGTGAGGACGCGGGCGACGGCGGCGCGGGTCGCCTCATCGGTCAGGTCCAGCGGCGGTACGAACGGGAAGCGGTCCGCGAGCCCGGCCGGGGCGGGGGCCGGGGGCAGTCCGGGGACGGCGGCCCGGAGCGTCGCGCAGTGGCCCGGCAGGTCGATCTCGGGGACGACGGTGACGAACCGCCGGGCCGCGTACTCCTGAAGCTCCCGGTACTCGGCCGCCGTGTAGAACTCCGCGCCCGGGGCCGTCAGCGCCGGGGTGCCGGGCAGTTCGATGCGCCAGCCCTCGTTGTCGGTGAGGTGGAGGTGCAGGACGTTGAGCTTGTAGAGCGCGGCGAGGTCGATGATCCGGCGCACCTCGTCCGGGGTGAGGAAGCTGCGGGCCGGGTCGACCATGAGCCCGCGCCAGGCGTAGCGGGGGGCGTCCGCCAGGTCCTGGTACGGGAGTTGACCGGTGGCGATGAGCTGGAGGGCCGTCGTCGCGCCCCGGAACACCCCGGCCGGGGCGCGGCCGTGACAGGTGATGCCGTCGGCGTCCACGCGGAGCCGGTAGCCCTCGTCCACGGGGTCCGTGCCGCCGTCGGGGGAGACGCCGAGGGGTGGGGCGGACGCCGACTCGTCCAGTCCGAGGACCAGTTCCAGGGGTGCTCCGCCCGGCGCGTCCGGCAGATGCGGGGCGAGCAGCGCCCGTACGGTCTCCGCCACCTCCGCCAGCGCCGGATCGGCCGCCCGTACGTGCCAGGCGCAGGCGGCGGGCAGGGCGCCGGAGGGCGAGGACGGTCGGGCGTCGGCGTGCGGAATGACGGCGTTCACGGGCATCTCCCTGAGGCGTACGCGGTGGGGGCCGGAGCGGCGGCGTCAGGTTCCGGCGGGTCCGGCCCCCAGGGCATTCGGCGCGGGCCCCGGGGTGAGACCGAACCGGCCGCCTCTTCTCCCGTACCGCTGCCACCTGTACGCTAACACGAAAACCGATCAATGAACGCTTTTTGCGGAGGGGGCGAACGGCCCGCCTCCGGGCGAAAGGAGAACCCGATGGTGCACGAGGCCGGACCCGGTTTCGCCCTGCCGGAAGGCTTCCTCATGGGGGCGTCGACCTCGGCCCACCAAGTTGAGGGCAACAACGTCTCCAGCGACTGGTGGGCCCTGGAGAACCACCCCGAAAGCTTCGTCCAGGAGCCCAGCGGTGACGCGGCCGACAGCTTCCACCGATGGCCCGAGGACATGGACCTGCTGCGCGAACTCGGCTTCGACTCCTACCGCTTCAGCATCGAGTGGGCCCGCGTCGAGCCGGAGCGCGGCCGGATCTCGCGCGCCGCCCTCGCGCACTACCGGGCCATGGTGCGCGGCGCGCTGGAACGCGGGCTGACCCCGGTCGTGACCCTCCACCACTTCACCTCGCCCCAGTGGTTCAGCGAGCTCGGCGGCTGGACGGCCCCCGGCGCGGACGAGCTGTTCGCGGCGTACGCGCGCACCTGCGCCGGCATCCTGCGCAAGGGCGTCCGCCATGTCGCCACCATCAACGAGCCCAACATCATGGCCCTGATGTACGCGCTCAAGCGGCACGCGGCCGAGCACGGCTGGGAGAGCGTCGCGCACGGGGCGAACGCCGCCCGCGAGGCCGGGGCCGCCGCCGTCGACCCGGCCTCCTTCGTCCCGGACCCCGAGGTCATCCGAGCCCTGATCGGCGCCCACCGGGCCGCCACCGCCGCGCTGAAGGAGACCGTGCCCGGTGTCCAGGTCGGCTGGACCGTGGCCAACCAGGTCTACCAGCCCGAGCCGGGCTGCGAGTCCGCCGCGGCCGCCTACGCCCGGCCCCGCGAGGACGTCTTCCTGGAGGCCGCCCGCGAGGACGACTGGATCGGCGTCCAGGCGTACACCCGGCACCGCATCGGCCCCGACGGCACCCTGCCCCCGCCCCCGGGCGCCGAACTGACGCTCACCGGCTGGGAGTTCTACCCCGAGGCGCTCGGGGAAGCGGTGCGGCACACGGCGGAGGTCGTCGGCCCGCACGTGCCCATCCTGGTCACCGAGAACGGCATCGCCACGGACGACGACGAGCGCCGCATCGCCTACACCACCCGCGCCCTGGTGAGCCTCGCCGAGGCGATGGCCGACGGCGTCGACGTACGCGGCTATCTGCACTGGAGCGCCCTCGACAACTACGAGTGGGGGAGCTACCGGCCGACGTTCGGGCTGATCGCGGTCGACCGCGACACCTTCGCCCGGACGCCCAAGGAGTCGGCGCGCCGGCTGGGCGCCCTGTCCCGGGACCGGCGGCTGCCCGCCGGGGCCCCGCTCGGGTCGGTGACCGCACCCTCCTCGCGTTAGGGTGACCGGCATGGCGAAACGGGGCCCGTACGAGAAGGGCGAGGCCAAGCGCAGCGAGATCCTGCACGCGGCTCTGGAGATCTTTGCCGCCGAGGGGTACCGGGGTACCTCCCTGCGGAAGGTGGCGGCGAAGTGCAGCCTCAGCCTGCCCGGTCTGATGCACTACTTCGACTCCAAGGAGGACCTGCTCACCCAGGTCCTGCGGATGCGTGACGAGACCGCGCGGGTGCGGCAGGCGGAGCGCTCCGATCCGCACGGCTACCGCGAGATCATCCGGGAGGGCGCGAAGACCCCCGGCCTGGTCGAGCTGTTCGTCTCGATGGCCGCCGCCGCCAGCGACCCGGCCCACCCCGCCCACGCCCACTTCGCCGAGCGCTACCCGGTGGTGCGCGAACGCGTCGCCGACTTCGTCCGGGAGGGCGTCGCGGAGGGGCGGATCAGCTCCGCGATCCCCCCGGAGCGGCTGGCCGTGCTCCTGGTCGCCGTGGCCGACGGCATCCAGCTGCAATGGCTGATCGACCGCTCCACGGACATGGAGCAGCCCATCGAGGACCTGCTCGCCGTTCTCGACCCGCGTCCGGCGCCGGAAGGGGCCTGAGCAGCACTGAAGGGGCGGCGCCCGCGCGCCGCCCCTTCAGCGTTTCCCGTACGGGTCAGAGCGCCGCCGCCGTCGCGGTCACCGCCTCCGTCCAGTCCGTCCAGCGCGGATCGGTTCCGGCCGCGGGCTCCCAGGCCATCGCCGTGCACACGTACCCCACGGCGAGACCGCTGCGGGGGTCGGCCATGCCCAGCCGTCCGCCCGCCCCCGCGTGCCCGAACGCGCCCTCGCCCAGCATCGGCAGCCCCTTCCGGGGCAGCTCGAAGCCGAGCCCGAAGCGGGACCGGCCCGCGGGGTCCCCGCCGTCGAGCGGGGGCGGGGGCGGCACGTCGTCGCGCGGGGCGACCGCCCGTTCCAGCGTCGCCGGGGACAGCAGCCGCACCCCGTCCACCGGGCCGATCAGCGCCGCGTACATCCGGGACAGCGACCGGGCGTTGCCGATCCCGCCGGCGCCGGGCAGCTCGGCCGCACGGCCCTCGCGGGTCGCGAGACCGCGGACCGCCGCCGCCACCTCCGCCTGCGACGCCCGGAGCGCCGTCGAGAGCGGCGCGTCCGGGGCGAGCCCCAGCCCTGCGAGGAATCCGGCGACCTGCTCCGGCGAGGGATCGGGGCGTACGGAGAACTGCGGGGCGAACCGGTGCTCCTCCTCCACCGGCAGCCCGATCCACAGGTCGAGCCCCAGGGGCCCCGCCACCTCGTCGGCGAAGAACGCGCCGACGCTCCGCCCGCTCACCCGCCGCACCACCTCGCCGACCAGGTGGCCGTACGTCAGCGCGTGGTACAGGCACGCCGTGCCCGGCTCCCACACCGGCCGCATCGCCGCCAGGGCGCCCAGCAGGGCCTCCCGGTCGAACAGCCCGGGCAGCCCGCACCCCGCCGGATCGGCCGAGAACGCGGGCAGCCCGGCCCGGTGCGTGAGGAGGTCGGCCACCGTCGTCCCGGCCTTCCCCGCGGCGGCGAACTCCGGCCAGTAGCGGGCCACGGGCGCGTCCAGATCCAGGGCGCCCCGCTCGCTCAGCAGATGGGCGCAGACCGCGACGAGGCCCTTGGTCACGGACATCAGCACGCCGACCGAATCGGTCCCGAAGTCCGGCGGTCCGGAGGCCAGATCGACCACCGGGCGCCCGTGGTGGTGGACGGCCAGCTGCGCGGCGCCGGGGTCGTCGGCGCAGCCGCGTACGAAGGCGTCGCGGACGGGCTCCCAGCCGGGCGCCACCCGGCCGGTGACCATCTCAGCCCTCCCGCTGTTCCGAGCGCGCCTCCACCTCGTCCGCCAGGGCGGGCAGGCTCTCGGGGGACAGCGGGCTCTGCGGGAACTCGCAGATCACGTCGAGCGGCACACCGGCGAGGAACCGCAGCATCATGGGATCGGCGAGCGCGCTCGCGGACTCGTCCGTACGGGCCTTCGCGAACGCCTCCATCAGCAGCGGACCGCCCACCGGGTGCTCGAACCACTCGGCGAGGGTGTTCCGGCCGGTCAGCCGCAGCCCCGAGGGGTCGCCCGCCACCTCAATCTCCACCCCGGCGCGGAGGTCGCGCGAGGAGGCACCGGCCTCGAAGCGGTAGCGGCCGCCCTCGACCTTCCAGCCGCCCTCCCGTTCGCTGAAGTACGCCAGATCGTGCCGTGCCACGCGGACCGCCACCTCGGCGCTCGCGCCCGGCTCCAGGGACACCGAGGCGAAGCCCCGCAGTTCGCGCACCGGCCGCAGGACGCGTGAACCTTCCGGCCCGCCCACGTACAGCTGCACGATCTCGCGCCCGGCGACCGTGCCGGTGTTGGTGACGGTCAGCGTGACGAGGAAGCCGTCCCCGTCCTCCCGTACGGTCAGGCCCGCGTAGCCGAACGTCGTGTACGACAGGCCGTGGCCGAACGGGAACGCGACCTCGCGGCGCTGCGCGTCGTACCCCCGGTACCCGACGAAGATCCCCTCGCCGTACCGGGCCCGGCCCTCCTCGCCGGGGAACGAGAGGTGGCTCGGGGAGTCCTCCAGGCGCAGCGGGACGGTCTCCGTCAGCTTCCCGGACGGGTTGACCGCGCCGAACAGGACGCGGGCGAGCGCGCCGCCGCCCGCCTGGCCGAGCAGCCACCCCTCCACGAGCGCGGGCACCCGGTCCTGCCAGGGCACGGTGCGGACCACGCCGCCGTTGGACAGCACCACGACCGCGCGCGGGTTGACGTCCAGGACCCGCCGCAGCAGCTCGGTCTGGGCGGCGGGCAGGTCCAGGTGGTCGCGGTCGAAGCCCTCGGACTCGTCCTGCGCCGGGAGGCCGAGGAACAGCACCGCCGTGTCCGACGACTCCGCCAGCCGCACCGCCTCCTCGGCCAGTTCGGCGTCCGACGGCCCGTCCTCCGCGCCCGGCAGCGCGTACCCGGCGGCGAACCGCACCTCCGCGCCCGTCGCCAGCTCGCGCAGGCTGTCCAACGGGACGTCGAGCCGGGTCGGGGTGACCTGCGAGCTGCCCGCGCCCTGGAAGCGGGGCGTACGGGCGAACTCGCCGATGACCGCCAGGCTGCCGCGCGCCGGGTCCAGCGGCAGCAGCGCGTCGTCGTTCTTCAGGAGCACCACGCACTGGTCGGCGGCCCGCCCGGCGACGCGGTGCGAGGCGTCCGCGTCGAAGGTGGCGGGCGCCCCGGTGCCGCCGGTCGCGCGGTCGGCGAAGAGGGCGAGGCGTTCCACGGTCCGGTCGAGCACCGCCTCGTCCAGCGCGCCGGACTCCACGGCGGCGGCCACCTCGCGGTCCGTGTGCCCGCCGGGGCCCGGCATCTGGAGGTCGAGGCCGGCGCGGAGGGCGGCGACCCGGTCGCGTACCGCGCCCCAGTCGGAGACGACGATCCCGTCGAAGTCCCACTCGTCGCGCAGGATCTCGGTGAGCAGGCGGGTGTGCTGCGCCACGGGCACGCCGTTGACGCCGTTGTAGGAGGCCATGACGGACCAGGGGTTGTCGCGGCGGACGACGCGCTCGAAGGCGCGCAGATAGATCTCGCGCAGCGGGCGCTCGTCGATGTCGGCGCTCACCCGCATCCGGTCGGTCTCCTGGTTGTTGGCCGCGTAGTGCTTGAGCGAGGCCCCGACCCCGGCGTTCTGGAGACCGCGCACCATCGCGCCGCCCAGCTCCGACGAGACCAGCGGGTCCTCGGAGAAGTACTCGAAGTTCCGGCCGCACAGCGGTGACCGCTTGATGTTGATGCCCGGCCCCAGCACCACGTGCACACCGTGCGCCACGGCCTCGGCCGCGATGGCGGCGGCGACCTCCTCGGCCAGTTCCGGATTCCAGCTGCTGCCGAGGGCGACGGCGGGCGGGAAGCAGGTGGCCGGCGCCGCGCTGTGCAGGTCGAGCTGGCCGCCGTCGCCGGTCTCCCGGGGCAGCCGCAGCCCGTGCGGGCCGTCGGACATCCGGACGGCGGGCAGCCCCGCCGCCTCGGACCCCTCGCTGACGAAGTCCCCGGAACCGCTGGTCAGGGCGGCCTTCTCGGCGAGCGGGAGGGCGGTGGCGGGGGAGGGGCGGGGAGTGGATCGCTGAGTCATACGAATACCTGTCGGGCTTCCGTGAGGGGGGCGGGGCGAGGGGCGGGCCGTGGCCGTCCGGCGGAGCGAATCGGGGCAAGACGGCATGCGACCCAAAAACGTATGGTGATCGGTTTTCAGTGTCAAGGGTCCCCGCGCGCGGCGTGCGGGACCTCCTCGACCCGCCGGATTTCATTTCGGACGCGACTCTTGACGGCTAGAAACCGATCACCGTACGGTTTTCGAGCTCGGGCGGTCCGCTCCGATGAGTTCCCTGCTGCCGACCGCTTCATCGGCCCCGCACTCCCATGAATCGCCCCGCACTCCTACGAATCGAGGAACGGTCATGTCGGTATCCGGTCGGTCGACCACCCCCGCGCTCCGAGAGGCGGACCACCCGGCCCGCGCCCCGCGTCTGGCCCTCGCGGCGGCGGCGGCCGTCGCCCTGCTGGCGGCCGCCGCGACCCCCGGCGTCGCCGCCCCGGCCGCTCCGGCGTCCGGCGAGCCCGTCCGGTACGTGGCGCTCGGCGACTCGTACAGCTCCGGGCTCGGCATCCCGCAGCAGACCGACACCGTCTGCGGCCGCTCCGACCGCAACTACCCCTCGCTCGTGGCCGCCGCGGTGGGCGCCGCGTCGTTCGCCGACGTCACCTGCGCCGGGGCCGACACCACCCACATGGCGGGACCCCAGGACACCGTGGCGCCCCAGCTCGACGCGCTGCGCCCCGACACCACCCTGGTCACCCTCGGGATCGGCGGCAACGACCTCGACCTGGCCGGGGTCATCACCCGGTGCGTTCTGGTCGGCTACCTCGCCCCGCACGGCTCGCCCTGCAAGAGCAGCTTCACCCTGTTCGGCACGGACGAGATCGGCTCCCGGATCAACGCCACCGCGCCGAAGCTCGACGCGGTGCTCGACGCGATCCGCGCCCGCTCGCCGCAGGCCCGGGTCCTCGTCGTCGGCTACCCGTCGCTGATGCCCGACGACGGCAGCTCCTGCCGCGCCACGGTCCCGCTCGCCGAAGGCGACTTCGGCTGGGTCCGGGACAAGGAGAAGCAGCTCGACGCGATGATGGCGCAACGGGCCGGGACGCGCGGCGCGGGGTACGTCGACACCTACGGCCCGTCCGTCGGGCACGACGCCTGCCAGGCCGCGGGGGTGCGCTGGATCGAACCGGCCGACTCGGCCGAGGGCGCCGGCTTCCACCCGAACGCCTCCGGACACAGGAGCACGGCCGATGCCGTCCTCGCCGCCCTCGGTCACTGACGCCTCAGCCCCGCCCCTCCGCCGCCACGCCGCAGCGGCGGAGGAAGGCGCGGACCTGCTCCGCCATGTCGACCGCGTCCGGGTCGAGGAGCCACTGCGTCTGGAGCCCGTCCATCAGGGCCAGCAGCTGCTGCGCCACGGCGGCCGGGTCCTCCCGGACGCCGCCCGCCGCGAACAGCTCCGCCAGCAGGCCGGTCAGCTCGCGGCGCAGGACCTGGTAGCGCCGTACGAAGTATCCGTGGGCGGGGTGGTCCGGATCGGACGCCTCCGCCGACAGCTTCGCGTACAGCGCGACCAGGCCCGGCGTCCGGGCGTTGCGGTCGACCACGCCGAGCAGCAGGCGCAGCCGCTCGGCGGGCTCCGGCTCCGGTTCGCCCGGGTCCAGCACGGTGGGGAAGAGGCGGCGCGCGTCCAGCTCGTCGCGGCGGCTCAGCACGTCCAGGAGCAGGGCCTCCTTGCCGGGGAAGTGGTGCAGCACCCCGGCGTGGGTGAGCCCGGCATGGGCGGCGATGTCGCGCAGCGAGACCGCGAGGAAACCGGAGCGGGCGAACAGCTCGGCCGCGGATTCCAGGATGCGGGCGCGGGTGCGCTCGCCCTTCGACAGCCGCCGGGGCGCCTCGGGCGCGGTCTCGGTCACTTCGGTCTCCTGCCGCGATCGGGTCTCGTCCAGCAGAACTTACCGGCTGGTTAATTCCACCGAGCAAAAACCTACCAAGTGGTTAATTCCGTGTGTAGGCTCACCGGCAATCTTCGCCGGGGCGGTGCCCCCGGCTCTCCAGACGGAGCGAAAGACATGAGCAGAACTGCCCGAACCGCGACGGTCGCCGCCTGCGTCGCGGCCTCGCTCGCCCTCGCCGGATGCGCCGGCGACCACGGCGGCACCGCGGGCGCCGGATCGTCCACGCTGAACATCGCGACGATGACCCTCCCGCAGAGCCTGGACCCCGCCGTCGCCACCGGCAGCGCCCTGCCGTACTTCCAGGCGGTGTACGACACCCTCATCAAGCGCGAGCCCGACGGCACCTTCAGCCCGATGCTCGCCACGGAGTGGACGTACAACAAGGAGCACACCGCGCTCGCGCTGACCCTGCGCAAGGACGTGCAGTTCGCCGACGGCACCGCCTTCGACGGCGCGGCGGTCAAGGCGAACCTGGAGCGCTTCCAGAAGGGCGGCGGCGCCTCAGCGAAGTGGCTGAACGACCTGGAGGCCGTCGACGTCACCGACGCCACCCACGTCACGCTGAAGCTCAAGCAGCCCAACCCGGCGATGGAGTTCTACCTCAGCGACGCGCCCGGCCTGATGGCCAATCCCGGACAGTTCGCGAAGGGCGACAGCCTCAAGACCACCCCGGACGGCACCGGCCCCTACCGCCTCGACAAGACGCGGACCACCGTCGGCACCAAGTGGTCCTACAGTCGCAACGCCGACTACTGGGGCAAGGAACTCCCGTACAAGAACATCAACATCAGCTTCTTCGACAACGAGACCGCCATCACCAACGGCCTCAAGACCGGGCAGATCAACGCGGCGCTGCTGCAGACCTCCGACCAGCAGATCGCCATCGAGTCCGACCCGAAGGTCAAGACGGAGAAGCAGGAGTTCGACTTCCAGGGCCTGCTGCTCTTCGACCGCGACGGCAAGATCACCCCCGCCCTGCGCGACCCGCGCGTGCGGCAGGCGCTCAACTACGCCGTCGACCGCGACACCATGCTCGACCGCATCCGCCAGAACCGCGGCCGGACCACGTCGCAGGTCTTCGGCCCCGAGACCCAGGCGTACGACAAGAAGCTGGACACCTATTACGCGCACGACCCCGCCAAGGCCAAGTCCCTGCTCAAGCAGGCCGGTTACGGAGACGGCTTCACGCTGAAGCTGCCGAGGATCACGGCGATCGTCAACGACGCGCTCGCCGCCTCGCTCCAGTCCGACTTCAAGGCCATCGGCGTGAAGCTGGTCTGGGACACCCTCGACGGCGCCTCGGCCGTCCAGAAGGTGTTCAAGGACCGCCAGTACTCCGGCATGGTCATGAACATGGGCCAGTCCACCTCGGACTGGGCGGCGGCCGACGAGCTCGTCACCCCGGGCGCGTTCAACATGTTCGGCACCACGGACAAGGTGACGCGGATGCTGCTGCCCGCGCTCAAGGCCGGCAGCGAGGCCGAGGCGAAGTCGGCCGCCCGCGAACTGAACCAACACCTGGTCGAGGAGGCGTGGTTCGTCCCGTTCTACCGGATGAGCTACCTGCACGTCTCGGACGGCACCGTGAGGATCGCGCCGCAGTCCGGTATGGCCGTCCCCTCGATCTACAACTACGCGCCCGCCAAGTAGCGCCCCGCGCCGACGGATACCGAGTGTCATGCTGAACTTCATCGCCCGCAGGATCGCCTCCGGAGCCCTGCTCCTGGTCGTGATCTCCTTCCTCACCTATCTGCTGCTGTCCGTCCCGCACATCGACGTGGGCCGGCAACTGCTCGGCGAGAGCGCGTCCCAGAGCGCCATCGACGCCAAGAACGCGTCGCTGGGCCTGGACGACCCGGTGCTCCAGCAGTACGGGACCTGGCTGTCCCACGCCGTCCGGGGCGACCTCGGCACCTCCTGGTTCACGAGTGAGGACGTGGGCCAGGCCGTCGGCAACCGCCTCCCCGTCACGGCCAGCCTGATGCTCGGTGTCACCGCCGTCACCACGGTCCTCGCCTTCCTGCTGGGCGTGTGGGCCGGGGTGCGGCGCGGAGCCGCCGACCGCTTCGTCCAGGTGCTGGGCGTGGTCGGGTACGCCCTGCCGGGATTCCTGCTCACCCTGGTCCTGGTGCTGGTCTTCGCGGTACGGCTCCGCTGGTTCCCGGCCATCGGCTACACCGGGTTCACCGACTCGCCCAGCGGCTGGCTCTCCACCATCACCCTGCCGGTGCTCTCCCTCTCGGTGGCCTCCGTCGCGGGTGTCTCGCAGCAGGTGCGGGGCGCCGTCATCGACGCCCTGCGGCAGGACTACGTACGCACCCTGCGCGCCCGCGGACTGCCCGCGTCCCGCATCGTGTTCAAGCACGTCCTGCGCAACGCCTCGGCGCCCGCGCTCTCCGTGCTCGGCATGCAGTTCGTCGGCCTGCTCGGCGGCGCCGTCCTCGTGGAGCAGATCTTCGGGCTCCCCGGCATCGGCTCCATGACCGTCACCTACACCACCCGCGGCGACATCCCCGTGATCATGGCGCTCGTCATGCTCACCGTCGTCGGTGTCGTCCTGATCAACCTCCTGGTCGACATCCTGATCGGCTGGCTCAACCCCAAGGCGAGGGTCGCATGAGTACCGGCCGCACCCTGCGCAGGGTCCTGCGCAACCCCCTCGGCGGGCTCTCCGCCGCCCTGCTCCTGATCGTCGTCGCGGCCGTGCTCCTCGCGCCCGTGATCGCCTCGCAGGACCCGGGCGCCTCGTCGCTCGGCGAGGCGTTCGCCGGGCCGAGCGGCGGGCACCCCCTCGGCATGGACTCGGCGGGGCGCGACATCCTCGCCCGCGTGCTGTACGGCGGCCGCAACACGCTGGGCGGCGCGCTGCTCGCCCTCGCCATCGCGCTGGTGCTCGGTGTGCCGGCGGGGCTCTTCGCCGGATACCGGGGCGGCTGGTTCGACTCGGCCGCCAACTGGACGGTCAACCTCGTCATGGCCCTGCCCGCCATGGTCGTGCTGCTCGCCTCCCGCGCCATCCTCGGCCCGGACGTCCACGTGCTGATGATCGTGCTCGGCGTCCTGGTGGCGCCCAGCTTCTTCCGCCTGGTGCGCGGCATCGTCGCCAACGTCCGGGGCGAGTTGTACGTGGACGCCGCGAAGGTCTCCGGACTCTCCGACACGCGCATCGTCGCCCGCCACGTCCTGACCGTCGTACGCGGCCCCATCATCATCCAGACCGCCCTGGTCGCCGGGATCGCGATCGCCCTCCAGGCAGGCCTTGAATTCCTCGGCGTCGGCAGCGGGTCGTCCGCCACCTGGGGCGCCATGCTCAACGAGGCGTTCCAGAACATCCAGCGCGCCCCCCGGCTCATCCTCTGGCCCGGCCTCGCTCTCGGCCTCACCAACTGCGCGCTCGTCCTGCTCGCCGGAGCCGTACGCGACGCCCTGGAGGACCAGGCGCCCCGGCCCGCCCGCCGCCGACGCACCGGGCCCGCCGAGACCCCGGCCCCGGACGCGGAGTCCACCGCCCCGCGCGCCGCGCTGCTCTCCGTGCGCGGCCTCACCGTCGCCTACGCCCGGCCCGACGGCACCGACAAGGAGGTCGTGCACGGCGTCGACCTCGATGTGCGCCCCGGCGAAATCGTGGGCCTGGTCGGGGAGTCCGGCTCCGGGAAGACCCAGACGGCCTTCTCGGTCCTGGGCCTGCTGCCCGAGGGCGGACGCGTCACGCGCGGCAGCATCACGGTCAACGGCCGGGAGACGGCGGGCCTGCGGGAACGCGACCACCGCGCACTGCGCGGCCGCACCCTCGCGTACGTACCGCAGGAACCCATGAGCAATCTCGACCCCGCCTTCACCATCGGCAGCCAGCTCATGGAGCCCGTACGCCACCACCTCGGACTCGGCCGCAGGGAAGTCGCCGACAAGGCACGCGAGTTGCTGCGCCTGGTCGAGATTCCCGACCCGGACCGCACCCTGCGCCTCTACCCGCACGAGATCTCCGGCGGCATGGCCCAGCGCGTCCTGATCGCCGGCGCCATGTCCTGCGACCCGGACCTCCTCATCGCCGACGAGCCCACCACCGCGCTCGACGTCCGCGTCCAGGCCGAAGTGCTCGCCCTGCTGCGCCGCCTGCGGGACGAACGCGGCCTCGGCGTCCTCCTGGTGACCCACAACCTCGGGGTCGTCGCCGACCTCTGCGACCGGGTGGCCGTGATGAACGGCGGCCGCATCGTGGAGACCGGCACCACCGAACAGATCCTCGGCGCGCCCCAGGACCCGTACACCCGCACCCTGCTCGCGGCCGTCCTGGACGACGCACCCGCCCGCGCCCCCTGGCAGCCCCGAGAAGCAAGGACCGTCACCGCATGAAGACCCCAGACGCCGCGCCCGACGCCGCCGCCGACGCCCTGCTCGCCGTGCGGGACCTCCGGGTCTCCTTCCCCGGCAAGGGGCGGCGCGCCCCGGAGACCGAGGTCCTCAAGGGCGTCGGTCTCTCCGTACGGCCCGGGGAGACCCTGGGGCTGGTCGGCGAGTCCGGCTCCGGCAAGTCCACCATCGGGCGTGCCGTCCTCGGGCTCGTCCCGGTGCGCTCCGGCACGATCGCCTTCGACGGCGAGCGCATCGAGCACGCCGCCGCGCGCCGCCGCAGGGCCCTCAGCCGCGACCTCCAGGTCATCTTCCAGGACCCGTACACCTCCCTGAACCCGTCGCGCACCATCGGGGACACCCTCGCCGAACCGCTGATCGGGCAGGGGAAGGGGGCGCGGGAGGCCCGGGGGAGGGTCGCCGGGCTGCTGGAGCGGGTCCATCTGCCGTCCGACGCGGCGGGCCGGCTGCCCCGCGAGTTCTCCGGGGGACAGCGGCAGCGGGTCGCGATCGCCCGGGCGCTGGCCCTGCGGCCCCGGCTGGTCATCTGCGACGAGCCGGTGTCCGCGCTGGACCTGACGACCCAGCGCACGGTGCTCGACCTGCTGCTGGAGATCCAGGAGGAGACGGGGGTCGCGTACCTCTTCGTCTCCCACGACCTGGCCGTCGTCCGCTTCATGAGCCACCGCGTGTCGGTCATCCACCGGGGCGAGATCGTGGAGACGGGCGACGCCGCGACGGTCACCTCCGCACCGCGCCACGCCTACACGCGCACCCTGCTGCTCGCCTCGCCGGTGGCGGACGTGGCCGAGCAGCGCAGGCGGCGCGCGGCGGCGGAGGCCGCGTCCGTACCGGGCTGACCTGCGGGGACACGGACGCATCGGGGCGCTCACGGGCGCCCCGTTCGCGTGTCCGGGGGGCTCTTCGGGTCGGACCGCTATCGGCTACTCAGGGTACTTGTCGCACTTTTCAGAGTGTTACGCGGCATTTATCCCGTGCGTCATGGCATCTCTTAGGTCGATCGATTGATCAGTACGACAATCATCCCGGCTCGAAGGAGTTCAGCATGCGTATTTCCGCTTCTGTCCGTGCCCGCAGCGTTCGCGCGGGCACCGTCGCGGCCGCCGTGGTCGCGGCCGCCGCCGCCACCCTCGGCGGGGCTTCCGCCGCCTTCGCCGCCCCCGGCGACAGCGGTGACATCGACATCCGCCCCGGCGGCTGGGCGGCGCGCGGCGGCGACGGCAACGAGGTCTGCAAGTTCGTCCTCCAGGCCAGCAACTTCGGCGACATGCCGGCCGTGCCGTGGACCATCACCGCGCAGCCCCCGACCGTTCCCCCGGGGGACACCCTCGCCAGCACCCTTCCCCTGGTGAACGGTTCGGCGCGCAGCCAGGAGTACCTGCTCCCCGAGGGCACGTACCAGCTGGTGTGGATCGTTCCGTCCGGCCCGAAGAACAAGGCGTTCAAGGTCAACTGCACCAAGCCGGCCGGTAACAACGGGTCCGGCAACAACGCCGAGCGCGGTTCCGCCGCGTCGGGCTCCGAGTCGGGCTACGAGCAGCCGTCCGGCGGTGTCCCCGCCGGTGGCGGCGGCGTCCCGGACATGGAGGGCGTCAGCTCCGAGAGCGACTCGAACGTCGGCACCACCGCCGCGCTGGCGGCCGGCGCCGTCGGAGCCGCCGGGCTGATCATGGTCCGCCGAGCCGCACGCCGCCGTGCCCGCAACGAGGCATAACCCGCGCAGCAGACGCCGACGGGGCCCGAGCCGGGCGTGTCGTCTCACGATGACGTTGTGCGTGACCTCCTCGCTGGTGACCGGCATCGTCTGGGCGAGTTCCGACTCGTCCGACGATGCGGTCGCCGCCGCCCACGGCAACGACGCCGCGGGCGGCGGCGACCGGCCGGTCTCGCACGCACCCCTGTCCCCGTCGCGTCCGGTGAAGGTCGCGGTGCCCGCGATCTTCATCGAGGCGCCGGTCACCGGCCTCGGACTCGACAAGAAGGGGCACCTCGGGGCCCCGCCCATGAGTAAGCCCAGGGAGGTGGGCTGGTACCGCGACGGGCCCTCACCCGGCGAGAAGGGCACCTCGCTGATCGTCGGCCACCGCGACACGGAGACCGGACCGGCGATCTTCCTCAACCTCAACGCCCTGCACAAGGGCGACAAGGTCACCGTCACCCGGGCCGACAAGCAGACCGCGGTCTTCACGGTCGACGCGGTCGAGACGTACACGAAGGACAAGTTCCCCGACGACAAGGTGTACGGCAGCACCGGCCGTCCGGAACTCCGCCTGATGACCTGCGGCGGGCGCTTCAACAAGAAGAACGGCTACGCGGCCAACGTCGTCGTCTTCGCCCACCTCACGTCATTGAAGAAGGTGTGACACCCCCTCACCCGGCGCGCCGCTCCCGGACGGCGAAGGCGTTGAGGGTCAGGGCCAGGCTCGCGGTGAGCCGCCGCGCGTACGGCACGTGCAGCGACTCGTTCGGCCCGTGGGCGTTGGCCCCCGGTCCCAGTACCCCGCAGGCCAGGAACTGGGCATCGGGGAACCGCCGGGACAGCTTCCCCATCAGCGGGATCGTGCCGCCCTGCCCGATCCGGGCGACGTCCGCCCCGTCGAAGCAGGCCCGGCTCGCCCCGGAGAGCGCGGCACTCAGCCACGGCTCCTCGTTGGGCGCCTGCCAGCCGTCCGCGAGGACCCGGTCGGGCATGAAGCGGACCGCCGCGCCGTACGGCGGGTCCGCCTCCAGGATCCTGCCCAGCTCCGCGACGGCCGCCGCGGCGTCCACCGTCGGCGGCAGCCGCAGCGCCAGCTTCACCCGGGTGTGCGGGCGCAGCACGTTGCCGGCCGAGGCCACCGGGGGCAGCCCGTCCGCCCCGGTGACCTCCAGACTGGGGCGCCACGCCCGGTTCAGCAGCAGTTCCCCGGGGTCGTCGGCCACGGCCGAGGTGTCCCCGTACCAGTCGAAGCGCTCCTGGACCCGGTCGCCGAGCAGGGCCGCCGCCTCGCGGGTCTGCTCCCGGCGCTCCGGGGGCACCTCGCCGTGCAGGACGGCGGGGCGCAGCATGCCCGTCGACCCGTCCTCCACGCGGTCGAGCAGCTGCCGCAGCACCCGGAACGACGACGGCACCACGCCCCCGGCGTCCCCGGAGTGCGCGCCGTCGCCGAGGACCCGCACGTCGAGCGTGCCGCCGCAGGCCCCGCGCAACGACGTGACCAGCCACAGCCGTTCGTAGTCGCCCGCGCCGGAGTCCAGGCAGACCACGAGGCCCACCTCGCCGATTTGGTCCGCCAGCTCCCCGAACCAGTGGTCCAGGTCCGGGCTGCCGGACTCCTCCCCGGCCTCGAACACCCCCACGCACCGGGGCCGGGACGCGCCCTGTCCGGCCAGGGCCCGGATCGCGGTCACCGAGGCGGGCAGCGCGTACCCGTCGTCGGCGCCGCCGCGCCCGTACAGCCGGGTGCCGTCGAAGGACGGCTCCCACGCGGTACGGCCCCCCGTCCAGCCCTCGCCCTCGGGCTGCTTGTCGAGGTGGCCGTAGAAGAGGACGGTCTCCTCGGACCGGGTGCCCGCGCCGGGGACCTCGAAGAAGATCAGGGGCGTACGGCCGGGGGCGCGCAGGACCTCGGTGCGCAGGCCGGGCAGCGGCACCGCGCGCAGCCAGGCCGCCGCCGCGTCGACGGCCCGGTCCAGGTGCCCGCGGGCCTCCCACTCCGGGTCGTACGCGGGACTGACCGCCGGGACCCGGATGTGGTCCCGGACCAGCGGAAGCACCTCGGTCTCCCACTGCGCGTCGCAGAACTCCCGTACCGGACCGGGGTCCGCGGGGAACGGCTCAGACATGGGCGAGCCCCTGCGCGGCGGGCGCGAACTCGATGCCGAGCAGCGCCTCGACGGGGGCGTACACCTCGGGCATGTACATCGTCGGGGACAGCAGCAGGTTCTCCGCCGGGGCGACCAGCACCTCGATCCGCTTCCCCACCTCGACGTCGGCGGAGGCGAGCGGCTGCCCCGCCTCGTCGAACGTCGTGATCAGGTCCGGGAACGCGGCCCGGCGGCCGCCCGCCAGGTCGAGCGCCATGTACTCGTTGACGAAGTGCAGTGTGGTGCCGTCGGCGTCGTCCAGGACCGCGACGCCCACGTCCAGGCCCTCGCGCTGCTCGCAGCGGTACGCGCGGACGGTCCCCGCCGCGGCGATCTCGCCGCCCAGCAGCGCGGCCGCGCCGGCCGGTCCGTCGGCCAGGAAGCGGTGCCCCAGCTCGATCGCGAAGCCGATGGCGCCCGGGGCGCCGTTGCGGACGGCGTAGCCGACCTCGACCGGGTTGCGGGCGACGCCCACCCAGCCGCCCGCCTCCACGGACGCGCGCCGGACCACGTTGGACGTCGCGTCCAGGCGGCCCGAGACGGCCCCCTCGACATAGGCGTGCGGCTTGCCGCCCGCGTAACCCTGGCTGGACCGGTAGCCCTCGCGGCGGTGCAGGCCCATCGCCCCCATCTGGCTGGAGGGGTGCGCGCGGCCGTTGCACGCCAGGTCGATGACGGGCAGTCCGGTGAGCGCGGAGTGGAACCAGCCGTTGATCGTGGTCTCGGCGCCGTTCTCGTTGGTGTGCAGCGCGACCAGGTCGCCCGGCAGCTCGCGGCGCAGCAGTTCCAGGGCGCGCACCAGGTGGGTCGGCAGCACCTGCGGGTCGGGCGCGGCGGGGGCGCCGACCAGGGCCACGGTCGCGGTCAGATCGGCGTCCGCGAACTCGTCGGCGCTCCACAGCTCGGGCGTGCCGACCTGGAGGGCCAGTTCGGCGGTGCGCAGCCCCCGCGCCACGAAGCCGCCGCCGCCTCCGCCGAGTACGGCACCGCCGTACACGGCCGCGCGGATGTCGTCATGGGTCAGCTGTCGCTTCACGGGTTCTCCCAGGGTGGTGCTGTGCGGGTGGTACGAGGGGGAAGGAGGGGGTCCGGCTACCTGGCGGCCTTGAACACGCCGTTGCCGAAGGAGTAGAGGGCGTCCCCGGCGATGGCACCGCCGGCGAAGACCTCCAGGTCGCCCTTGACGTCCCGGCCGAGCAGGCGCGGGGCGAGGACGCGGGCGGCGATGCCGGCGGCGACCATCCAGCCGGCCATCGGGGTCGTGATGAGCAGCCCGGTCGCGAGCAGGATGCCGAGCTGCCGCTTCGACCCGCCGACGAGCTGCACGACCGCCCCGGGGACGGCCCACAGCGCGAGGTGCTTCGCGGTCTCGACGGACGGGCCCGCCTTGATCGCGGCGACGTACGCGGCGTCGATCGGGGCGGTCTGCCCGTTGTCGAAGAACATCCGGTACGAGACGAGGACGACGGCGATCGCGACGCCGAAGCCGATCATCGCGGCGATCAACTGCTGGCGGCGGCCCTCCAGTTCGAAGGCGGGGTCGGCGTTCTCGCCGCGCAGCAGGTAGCCGGTCTTCAGGTCGTACCCCATGTCCGCGAAGGCCGGACCGGTCGCGGCGGTGAAGCCGGAGAGCACGACCAGCGCCTCCGGGGGGAAGCCGATGAGGATGCCGAGCAGCAGGGTGATCAGGGCGATGGCGAAGGCCGGGAACCAGCCGGAGTGCATGGACGCGATGCCGACCAGCAGTTCGTGCAGGAACGCCGCGACGGTCGCGTAAACGAGGAAACCGATCAGCATGCCCGGGCTCATGTGCGTGGCCGCGCCGGTCCCGAAGGCCAGCAGGACCGAGATCGCCAGGTAGGCGCCGAGCCCCAGCCGCATCGAGCGCCCCAGCCGCCGCGCGCCGTCCTCCGCGTTTTCCTCGGCACCGTCCGGCGCACCGGCCGAGCGGGCCCGCGCCGCGTTCGTCCGTCGCGCGCCGAGGATGGTCCGGCCGACCTGGACCAGGGCGACGAGACCGGCGCCGATCATCATGCCGTGCGGCAGGTACATCGCGTTCAGGTCGAGCCCGAACAGCGGGTCCGCGTACTGCGTGAACAGCAGGCCGACGCCGAACGCGGCCATCGCGCCGAAGCCGCCGATCAGGGCCACGCCGAACGCCGACATCGGCAGCGAGAACACCGCGCCCACCAGACCGGTCACCAGCCCGAGCCCGAGCACCTTGGCGCGCCGTCCGCCCTCGTCGCCCGCCCGGATCGCCTCGGCGGCGGCGAGCCCGAGCGGCCACGGGTTCTTCGCGGGGAAGGCCGGGGTGTCGTACATCCGGTAGAGCAGCCAGGCGTCGACCAGCATCGCGACCGAGACCCCGACCAGCATCGGGACGATCATGTCGTCCATCCCGAACAGGAACGGGATGCCGATCGGCAGGAACAGGCTGTTCGCGGCGCCGAAGGTGGCCGACGAGATGCTCGTCTGCGCCAGGTTCTGCGCGTGGACCGAGCGGAAGCCCCGGAAGGCCACGAGCGGCACGCGGGCCAGCGTCATCGCGGCGAGCGCGCCGATCAGCGAGGTGCTGGGCGTGACGCCGAGGGTGGCCAGCAGCTGCACACCGACGACCGCGCCGAACACGCTGAGCACCACGGTCAGGATCAGATTGCCGGGCGCGAGGGCGCGGGGGTGCCGCGCTCCGTCGGCCGCGGTGTGCGGGGCGTCGGTGACGGCCCGGTTCGTCGCGTCGGTGCTCATGGATCTCCGGTGCTTCCGTGCGGGGCGGCGTGTCCACCGCTCCAGGAGTTCTAAAATATGGAACCGTGTGTGAATATCTGGATGTGCTGGATCATCTCCGGGGCACGCCCACCCGTCAAGGGGGTGGGCGGCGGTCTCGGTATGTGGGCGCCCCTTACGATCGGACGCACGGGCCAGGGGTCCGGGGGAGGCAGGAGAACGGTGAGCACACTCGCCAACGCGCGGGACGTCCTGCGGCTGCTGGCGCGCCTTCAGCGCGACCTGACCGTGACGGACGTGGCGGGCGCCCTCGACCTGCCGAAGAGCTCCGTGTCGCGGACGCTGAGCATGATGGCCGAGTACGGCTTCCTGGACCGCGACCCGGTGAGCCGCGCCTACCGGCCCGGCGAACTCGTCATGGAGGCCTCGTACCACTTCCGCGCCTCCCGCTCCACGGCGTCGCTGCTGGAGGAGGAGCTGGCCAGGCTGGTCGCCGACCTCGGCTACACCGGTTACGTGGACGTGCTCGACGGGGCCGAATCGCTGGTGCTGCACATGCGGATCGGCACGGTCGGCGCCCTTCAGGCCTACACCCCGGCCGGCACCCGCGCCCCCGCCTACGCCAGCTCGATGGGGCGCGCCCTGCTGGCCCGCCTGGACGACGCGCAGGTGCTGCGGCTCGTCGACGCCCGCCTCGAACAGGCCACCGGATCGGCCCCCCGCACCCCCGGCGAGCTGGTCTCCTCGCTGGCCCGGGTGCGCGCCGACGGCTGGGAGTCCTCGCGCGGCGAGTTCGTGCCGAACGTCGCGGGCATCTCCGCGGCCGTCGTGGACGGCGATACGGGTCAGGTCTTCGGCATCGGGATCGCCCTGCCCGCCCCCGAACTGCGCCACGAGAACGAGGCCCGCTTCGGACGGGCGGTGCGGGACGCCGCGCGGCGCGTCGGGAAGCGGATCGGCGATCCGTACTGGCTGCGGTACGTGGCCGAGTAGGCCCGGGCCCGTCCCTCAGGCGAGCAGCGGCCCCAGCATCGCGCCGACCACCGCGCCCGGAGTCAGCACCGGGGCGGTGATCCCGGCCGCGCGCAGCGCTTCCCGGTGCCGGGTCCCGTAGCCCATGCAGTCGAGCACCAGCGCCTCCGCCCCCGCGTCCAGCCGGGCGCGGGCCGCCTCGCACAGGGCGCCGTCGTCGTCGGCGTACGGCGAGGCCGTGGTGAACGCCGGGGCGGGGTCGAGCGCCCGCCACTTCGTCCGGGCCTCCGCCACCTGCTCCGGCAGCGGTACGACGACCCCGACCCGGGCGCCCCGCAGCGCCGCGCCCACGTACCCCGTGAGCAGCGCGTCCGGCTCGACGAGCCGCGCCCGCCGTGTCCGCAGCCCCGGGAACTCCCCGGTGCACAGGAGCACCACGACGTCCGCCCCTTCCGCCTCCACCCGCTCCACGAGGGCGGGGAGCCCGGCCCCGACGGCATCGGCGTCCAGGGTCACGGACGCCCCGTCGGCCAAGCGGCTCAGCAGCGTCGCCCGCCCGCGCACCGCCCCGAACCGCGCCTCCACCTCCGCCCGGCCGAGCCCGTCGAGGACCCCCGCGTGCCGTATCCGTGCCGTGGGCGGCAGCTCCGCCTCGATGGCCGCGGAGAGATCGGGGCGGGGGGACTGGCCGATGGTCAGGAAGGTCACGGTGTGCACAGGGCCTCGCTTCACTGTAGTTCCATATATTGGAAGTCGGTTGGCTTCTGCGGAACAACGTAATGCCGTGCGCGGCCCGCCCGGCAGGCGGAGGCCCCCGGCGGCGGTCACCGCCGGGGGCGTTACGGGGCGGAGCCGGTCAGTCCGGACCGGTGCCGCCCGCCTCGTCGCGGCGGACCGCCACCGCGGCCCGGTGGCCGGGCGGGACGGCGATGTCGGCCAGGAGCCAGCCGCCCGGGGCGGCCGGTGCCGGTCCGGCACCCACGTACTCCGCCGACGGGTCCGCGCCCAGACCGATGCCGAGGCCCTTCAGATACGCCTCCTTCCTGGTCCACACCCGGGCGAAGGCGGCCGGTCGCAACGCGGGCGCCAGCGCGGCGAGTTCCGCCGCCTCCAGGGGATGGACGACATCGGCCGCCTCCAGGAGGGTGCGCGGGTCCGGTACGGGTTCGACGTCCACGCCGACCGGGGTGGCGGCGACGGCGATCAGGCTCAGGCCCTCGCAGTGCGAGAGCGAGAAGTGCAGGGGCCCGTCCTGGAGCACGGGGCGCCCGTGCGGTTCGCCGCAGCCGGGGCAGGGGGCCCGGGCCACCGACACCGTGCGCGGGGCGACGCCCAGGTGGTTGCCGAGGACCCGGCGCAGTCCGACGTGGGCGCACAGATACGTGGCCCGGTCGGTGGGGCGGCGGAACTCCTCGGCCCGGGCCAGCTCGGCGGGGCCGAGCACGAGCGGGGCGTACCGGGCCGCGGTCTCCTCGTGCGCGGCGGTGGCCACCAGCCAGAGCTGCGGGCGGCCCGGGCCCGGCCCGGCCGGTGGCGGGAGCGCGGCGGGCAGCGGGGGGAGCGCGGTGGGCAGGAGGACGGGTTCGAGGACGGGTGACGGGCGGGAGTCCAGCAGGGACATGACTGCCTCACACGGCGGTGACGGTGGGCTCGGGGGCGGCGGAGGCCTTCACGGCGGGGGCGTTCCGCGTCAGGGGGGCGCGCAGGGCGAGGGTGGCGGCGACCGGCGAGAACAGGGCGACGGAGGCGCACAGCAGCCAGGTGCCGGTCACGCCCAGGGGCGCCGAGAGCGAACTGAAGACGGCCAGGGACAGGGGCGCGGCCCCGATGCTGGACAGCGAGAACGTGGACATCGCGGCGCCCAGCTTCCCCTCGGGCACGGCCTGTTGGTACGCGGTGACCAGGGCGGGTCCGTTGAGCCCCGAGAAGACGCCGACCGCGCACGCCGTGACCGCGAGGACGGCCGGCGAGGGCACCAGGGCCATGCAGCCCATGCCCACGGCGAGCCCGGTGCCGGTGACGACCAGCTTGACCGGGACCGGGATGCGGTGGGCGAGCGCGGCACCGGCCGCCGCCGACGCCAGGGCGCCCGCGCTGAACGCGGTCAGGGCCGCCGCGACCGAGCCGATGCCCCAGCCCTCACCGGACGCGCGCAGCGGGAGGGCCACCTCGGCCGGCCAGAGGAACGCGAAGTCCATGCAGAAGCAGGCGACGAACATCCAGCGCAGCCGGGGGTGACGGCCCAGCAGCGCCAGGCCGTCGCCGGAGCGCCGGAACAGCGACGTGCCCCCCGCGCCGGCACCGCGCTCCGGCCGGGCCATACCCCGGGTCACCTGGAACGCGCACACCAGCCACACGGCGCACCCGGCCGCCGAGACGAGCATGACCCCGGACAGGCTGCCCGCCACCACCAGCCAGGCACCCAGCGGTGATCCGGCCATCGGGGCCAGCCGCATCACCATGGAGAACAGGGAGTTGGCGCGGCCCAGGTGCTCCTGAGGGGCCAGCCGGGTCAGCAGGACCCCCGACGCCGGGCCGGTCAGGCCGAGCAGTGAGCCCTCGACCACGGCGACGGCGATCAGCGGCCAGATGCTGTGGGCGCCCGCGGTGACCAGGGCACCGATCACCAGCACGACGAGCCGCGTTGCGGTGGCCCTCAGGACGACCGCGCGCGGGCCGAGGGCGTCGGCGAGGGCGCCGCCGAACAGCAGCATCAGGGCGCGCGGCAGCGTGGAGGCGAGGATGACGAGCGTCACCGCGGACCGGCCGCCGAGCTGAACGGCCGTCCAGTTCATGGCGATGATCAGCGCGAAGCTGCCGCACTGCACGGCCGCCTGGCCGGTGACGAAGCTGCCGATGCGCCGCCAGTCGGGCGCGGGGCCCGCCTCGGACGGCGGGGCGGTGGGATTCGTTGTCATGGGTTCGGCTTCCTGGGTCGGCTTTCCGGGGCGAGGTTCTGGAGTTGGCGTTCTGGGGTCGGCTTCGTGCGGAGTGCGGAGTGCGGAGTGCGGAGTGCGGAGTGCGGGGCGTGTGGCGGGGTGCGCGGCGCGTGGTGCGCGTCGTTTCAGCGGTGCGTGACGCGGACGTCGACGCCGGTGTCGTCGCCGCGCAGCGTCGCCGCGACGGCCAGCGCGGCGGCCCGGCCCGCGGCGCGCCGCAGGGCCCGTCGGTCGCGGCCGGCACGGGTGCGCCCGGGGGTGCGGAGTTCCAGGCGGCCGCCGAGATAGCCCCGGCCCGCCTCGGCCAGGGCGCGCTGGGCGGCGAGCCGGGCCGCGTCAGCCACGGGGTCCCGGCCGTCCTCGCCGCGTACACCGTGACCGACGGCCCCGACCGTGACGCCGGGGGCCTCCCGCAGCACGAACCGGGCCCGTACGGTGCGATGGCGGCCGGTGACGCGGTGCGGCTGCCGTGACGGGGCGGGCCGGTCGCCGGGGGCCCGCCGCGCCCCGGACGCCGCGCGCCCGGTCACGGCGTCGCTCCGGCGGACGCGGGGTCGGCGGGCAGCGGTGCTCCGGCGCCGAAGGGGGCGCCGTCCGGCCACCAGAGGTCCTCGGGGCTCAGCGCGCCGACCTCGTACTTGCCCAACGCGCTCACGAGCAGGCGCAGTTCGAGTGCGATGCTCTCGACGAGGCGTACCAGGCCGTGGTCCGGGTCCTCGTCCACGGCGACCAGCGCGGCGCGGCCGAGCCCGACGGCCGTGGCGCCCAGGGCGAGGGCGCGCAGGGCACGTCCGCCCTCCCACATCCCGCCGCTCGCGAGCAGGCAGCCCCCGGGCGGCCCGATCCGGCGCAGGCACTCCGCGAGCGGGAGGCCGACCTGGTCCAGGAAGACACGGGGCGCCCAGCCGGTGCCGCCCTCCGCGCCGTCCACGGTGACGGCGTCCGCCCCGGCCGCCCAGGCGGTGCGGGCGGCGTGCGCGATGTCGCGGCCCGGGTGGAACTTCACCCACGTACGGGCCTTGGGGAAGTTGTTCCGCATGAAGCGCAGCTGCTGGCGCAGGATCTCGTCGGTGAAGGTGCCCGGCGTGGCGCAGCGCAGCCGGCGTCCGTCGTCCGCGCCGAACGGGTCGGTGACCGTGAAGCGGTCCGCCAGCGCCTCCGCCTCCGCGCCCCCGACGACGGTCATGCCGCCGAGGCCCGGTTTGGCGCCCTGGCCGGTCTTCAACTCGAAGGCCAGGCGCCCCGATGCGAGCAGCGGCCGGGTGGCGGGGTCGCTGTAGAGGAGGTTCCAGACCTCCGAGTCGGCGTCCTCGGTGGACTGCTGGACGACGATCCCGCCGACCCCCTCGGGCGCCGCGTCGAGATACGCCTCGATGCGCGCGAGGAGCGCGGAGCGGGCGGCGTCCCCGCCGCGCCGGTAGCCGTGCACGGGGACCATGTTCTCGCCGATGACCATGGGGATGCCGAGGCGGCCGGCCTGCCGGGACGCCTGCACGGCCAGGTCGCCGCTGCCCGCCCGGGTCGATCCGAAGGCGGACAGGTAGAGCGGCAGCGCGGCGGTGAACCCGCCAGTGCGTGCGCCCAGTTCGACGTCCCCGAACTCCGGCTCGCGGGCGAGGTCGATCAGCTTCTCCAGCCGCTCCGGCATGAAGACGGGCGGCACGATCCTGGCCCGGTCGAGCGCGTCCGTACCGGCCTCGCTTGCGGGGCCGAAGAGCTCTCCACCGTACGAGCCGGGGTCGGGGAACACCTCGGCGGTGCCGCGCCGGGCGCGGGCGCGGATCGCGCGCTCGGGGAGGCCGGGGGCGGCGAGGGCGCTCACGGGGCCACCACCCCGGGGAGCTTCGGGTAGGCGCTGACCTGCCACAGCGCGTCGAGGCCGGTGAGGAAGCGGACGAGGCGCTGAAGGCCCATCCCGAAGCCCGCGCTGCCCGGGATGCCCTCCCGGGCCTCCTTGAGGTACCAGGCGTACTTGGCGGGGTTCTCGCCGCTCTCCCGCATCCGGGTGACGATGGTGGCGTAGTCCGACTCGCGCTCGCTGCCCGAGACCAGCTCGCCGTAGCCGTGCGGCGCGATCAGGTCGAAGTTCCGCAGCACCCCCGGGCGTTCCGGGTCCTCCCGGTCGTAGAAGCCGCGCGAGCCCTTCGGATAGTCGTTGATGAAGAACGGCCGGTCGCTCTCCAGGGAGAGGAGCCGTTCGCCGGTCCAGTCGATCTCGCTGTCCGGGCTCTGCGGGTGACCAGTCGTCAGGAGCCGTGCCACGGCCTCCTGATGGGTGCACACGTCGTACTTGCCGCTGCGGACGTCCGCGAAGTCGGCCTCCTGGCGGCCCAGTTCGGCGAGCACATCCGGCACGGCGGTCCATACGTGCTCGGCGACGTGGGTGAGGAGCCCGGCGGCGACCTCCTGCGCGTCCTCGCGGCTCGCCCCGGCGATCTCCACGTCGATCTGGTGGAACTCGACCAGATGGCGGCCCGTGGTGGCGGTCTCCTCCGGCTCCACGCGGACGTTGGGCGCGATGTAGAACAGCTTCGGGAAGCCGTGCAGCGACGCCTGCTTGTACAGGATCGCGCTGGTCATCAGCTTGTACGGGCGCCCGTAGTAGTCGACGTCCAGTGCCTTGGCCCCGCGCCCGCCCGGGTCGGTGACGGGTCCCACGAGCGGGGGCAGCAGCTCCGTGAAGCCCGACCCCCGCAGGAAGTCGCGGGCCGCCCACAGCGCTTCCTGCTGGACGAGCATGGCGGCGCGCAGCTGCGGGGAGCGCAGGTGCTCACCGAGCGGGGGCGGCAGGGCGGGTCCTGCGGCCTGCGGGGCGTGGTCCATGACGGGCTCCTCTTCGTGGCGGTGGTGAGGGGTGTCGGTGCGGGGTCGGTACGAGGGCACGGGGTCGGCCGGCGGCCGGTCGTAGCGGTCGGCCATGTGGTTCAGGGCGGTGAGCAGGCCGTTGGAGGTCAGCGGCGCCAGGTCGGCCGGGGCGTCGGGGCGGATCGGCATCGCGCCGGTGTCCGACCAGCGCAGCCTCCCGTCCGCGCCGATCACGCTGCGGGAGCGGCCCGCGTTGTCGGGGTGGAGGCAGAACGGCACGTCGAGCAGGCCGCGTTCGAAGGCGGCGGGCAGCGCGCGGGCCAGGTCGGGGTGCAGACCGAGCACGGCCTCCACCAGGGCCCGGGCCTCCGTGTAGACCTCGGAGTCGTCCCGGCCCACGGGCAGCGGGGGACCGGCGAGTGCGGCGGCCGCGGCGGCGGTCTCCAGGGCGCGGACGTTCTCCGCGACGGTCGGGATACGCCGGGACTCGGCGGTCGTCTTCACGAGGATCCGGTCCGCCCCGGCCCGCACCGCGAGCCGCGCCGACGCCTCCAGCAGCCTGGTCGCCCCGCGCTCGGTGCGCGGGTAGACGCCCATGTAGGTGTAGAGGACGACGTGGTGGTCGACGCCCGCCGGCAGCAGCTCGCCGGCCAGGCGGCGCAGGGCCCGTATCGCCTCCTCGTCCTGGCCCGGGTCCGTCTGCTGCGCGTAGCTCAAGGAGACGCTGCGCACCCCGTGCTGGGCGAAGAACAGGCATTCCAGCACGCTCATCGCGACCAGCAGCCCGGGCGGGCAGAGCTGGCCGAGCAGGCAGCCGCCGAAGCTTTCGAGGTGCGGCACGGAACCGGGGCGGGCGTGCCCCGCGAGGAGTTCGCACCCCTCGGCCCAGGCGGCGACGGACTCGCGCAGCGGGGTGCGGCCGTACGGCAGGCAGTAGGAGACGGGCCCGCCCTCGGTCGCGTCGAGCCCCGCGGCGAGCAGGGCCCGGACGATGGCCTGCGGGCGGGCGGAGCCGTGGCGGACCTGGACCGGGAACCCGTCGTCGTGCACCCCGTCGAGCAGGGCCCGGGTGACGGCGAGCGGGTGCGTGGCGATCGGGTAGCCGTTGAGCCCGGCCCCCTCGGCGAGCGCGGCACCGGCGCCCGCGAGGTCGCCGACGCGGGTGTAGCTGTCGATGGTGAGCGTCCCGACGGTCGTGGCCGTGGCGGCCCGGGTCCGCTCCAGCCCCGTACGCATGGCGGCCGGGTCGCCGAACCCCATGCGGGGCTGGACCACCAGCCGTCCGGCGGACGCGGAGGCCGCGACGAACGCGCCGAACGGGCGCGGCGCGGTGGCGGTCATGCCCCCACCCGCGCGGGCGCCGCGAGGAACGCGCACAGGGCGTCCAGGTCGGCGGCCCCGTCCCCGAGGACGGCGTCGCAGCCCGCCGCGCGCAGCCGGGCCGCCTCGTCCTCCCGGGAGTGGCCGGCCGTGCCCAGCTTGCCGCCGACGGCCACCGGCAGGGCGCCGAGCCCCGGTTCGGCCCGCAGCGCGCGCACGGCGGCGAGCGCGTCCCGGTAGCCGTGGCCGTTGACGCTGCTGAGCACGACCGCGTCGGGGGCATGCCGGCGACAGGCGGCCGTGAGCAGACGGGGACTCACGCAGGGGCCCAGCGCGACGACGGCGTGCCCCCGCTCCTCCAGGAACAGCCCGAGATACACGAGGTTCCAGGTATGGGAGTCCGAAGCGGTTCCGCTCAGGAGTATCTTCATGCCTCGATATTATTTTTCCGGACCCCTCCCAGGCGGAAGTAGAGGCGGAAGTCGAGCGGCAGTAACGGGCGGCAGTTTCCCGTTTCCGGGTTTTCCGGGAAAAGGGGCCGGCGGGCATGCGGAAATGCCGTGCCCCCGCACGAGCTGCGGGGGCACGGCAGGGGCGCTGCGGCCGGTCAGGCGTACTGGGCGACCAGGCTGCGGGGGCGGATGTCGGTCCAGTGCGCGGTGATGTACTCCAGGGCCTCGGAGCGGTTACCGGGCCCCCAGACACCTTCCCAGCCTGCCGGGATGTCGGCGAAGGCCGGCCACAGGGAGTGCTGTCCCTCGTCGTTCACCACGACGTGGAAGGAGCCCTCGGCGTCGTCGAAGGGGTTCGCGATGTCGCTCATGAATAACTCCTCGTTTCGTTTTCCCGCAGGCTGTTTTCCTGCAGTGCAGAGATTTTCTCCGCGATGACTTTTCCGATGTGTGCGAGCGGTTCTTCCTCGGCCATCCGGAGATGCGTGGAATTCACGGTGTGGTTCTCGACCCGGCCCGTCAGATAAGCATTCCAGGTGGCGGCCAGTGCGCCTTCCGGTTCGCCGGGCCTGCGGGCGGTGAAGAACACCGCGCCGGTGTCCGCGACCTCGGGCACGTGCCGCGCCATGAGGGCCGCATGGGTCTCGGAGGCCCGCTGCACCGCCCGGATCTCCTCGGCGCTGAAGCCTTCGAGCACCGGGTCCGCCGCCTCCGGCAGCGCGTCCTCGTCGGGCGCCGCATCCGGCTCCCGCGCCGGCAGCACGGACACGCTGCCCGGCCCGGTCTGGTGGACATCCATCAGCGCGAGCAGTTCGACGCGCTGACCGGCCGCGCGGAGCCGGACGGCCATGGTGTGGGCGACGATCCCGCCGAAGGACCAGCCGAGCAGCCGGTACGGGCCCCAGGGCTGGACCTGCCGGACGCGTTCCAGGTAGTCGTCGGCCATCTCCTCGACGGAGCGCGGGAGATGGCCCGGCTCGCTCAGCGCGCGGGCCTGGAGGGCGTACAGCGGCTGGTCCTCCCCGAGGTGCCGGGCCAGGCCCGCGTACGACCAGCCGACCCCGGTCCCCGGGTGTACGCAGAACAGCGGGCGCCGGGTGCCCCGGGTGTTCAGCGGCAGCAGGACGCCCATCGCACCGGCCGTGCCGTCCGGGTCCTGCGCACCGAGCAGCCCGGCCGGGGTCGGGGCGCGGAACAGATCGCGGACCGTCCGGTCGATGCCGAGGACCGAGCGCACCCGGCTCACCAGGCGCACACCGAGCAGCGAATGCCCGCCCAGCGTGAAGAAGTTGTCGTCCAGACCGACCCGGGGCGCGCCCAGGATCTCGGCGAACAGCCCGCACAGCACCTCCTCCCTGGCGTTGCGCGGCGCCCGGTACCCGACGGCGGTCCGGTCCGGCGCGGGCAGCGCCCGGCGGTCCGGCTTCCCGTTCACGGTCAGCGGCACGGCGTCCAGGACGACGACCGCCGACGGCACCAGATGGGCGGGCAGCGCGGTACGGGCCAGGGCGAGGACGTCCGCCCCGGCGACCTCGGACCCGGCGCGCGGCACCACGTACCCGACGAGGGTCCGCTCGCCCGGCCGGTCCTCGCGCACGACGGCGAGGGCCTGGCCGACCGAGGGGTGCGCGGCGAGCGCGTGCTCCACCTCGCCCGGCTCGATCCGCACCCCGCGCAGCTTGACCTGGCCGTCCGCCCGCCCCAGGAACCGCAGTTCGCCCTCCGGCGTCCAGACGACCCGGTCACCGGTGCGGTACATCCGGCTGCCGTCCGCCTCGAACGGGTCGGGGACGAACCGCTCGGCGGTCAGGTCCGGGCGGCCGGTGTACCCGCGCGCCACATGCGTACCGGCGATGTACAGCTCACCGGGCACCCCCGGCGGCACCGGCCGCAGCGCCGCGTCCAGAACGTGGCTGCGGGTGTTGTCCATGGGCCGGCCCAGATGCAGCCCGGCCGCGCCGAGCGAGCCCCGGCCGCCGGTGAGCCACTGGTTGTGCGAGGCGAACGTCGTCTCGGTGGGGCCGTAGGAGTGGACGAGGGCGGTGTCCGGGCAGTGCGTCAGGACCCGTTGCACGGCGGTGGGCGAGGCGACGTCGCCGCCCGTCCACACCTCGCGCAGCAGCCGCAGCGTGTCCAGCGCCTCATCGGCCATCACATGGAACAGGCCGACGGTGAAGTAGGCGACGGTGACGCCGTGTTCGCGGACGGCGCGGGCGGTCTCCGCGAGGTCGGTGCCGTCGCCGCGCATGACGACCAGGCTGCCGCCGTTGAGGAGCGGCACCCACATCTCGAACACCGAGGCGTCGAAACCGGTCGCGGAGTGGACCAGCATCCGGTGGGGACCGCCGGCGGTGGTGTCGCGGTCCGCGGCCAGCTCCGTCACATTGCGGTGGGTGACGCCGACGCCCTTCGGGCGGCCGGTGGACCCGGACGTGAACATCACGTACATCAGGTCGTCCCCGTCGACCGCCACGGCCTCGCGGTCCGCAGGCGGGGTGCCCTCGGCGGGCGCGTCGGTCAGGAGGACCGGTACGGAGACCTCCTCCGGCACCACGGCCGCCTGCCCGGTGTCCGTCGCGATCAGGCGCACATCCGCGTCCTGGACCATCAGCGCGATCCGCGCCCCGGGCAGGGCCGGGTCCAACGGTACGTACGCGGCACCGCACTTGAGGGCGGCGAGCGCGGTCACCACCAGCGGGACACCGCGTTCCAGCAGGACCCCGACGGTGTCGCCCCTGCGCACCCCGGCCGCGAACAGCCGGGCGGCCAGCGCGTCGGCCCGGGCGTCGAGCTCGGCGTAACCGACGGTCTCCGCGTCGGTGATCAGCGCGGGCGCCTCCGGCGTGAGCGAGGCCCGGCGGGCGATGACCTCGTGGACGGGGGCCCGGTCGCGGGTCGCGGTGGCCGTGTCGTTGTACTCCGCGACCAGCCGGAACCGCTCGGCCTCGGTGAGCAGGCCCACCGCCCCGATCCGTACCCCCGGATCGGCGGCGACGGTGCGCAGCAGACGCCCGATGTGGGCGGCGATCAGGTCGGCGGTGGCGGCGTCGAACAGGTCGGTGGCGTATTCGAGCCCACCCGCCAGACCGGCCGGCCGCCCCGCCTCGTCCTTCCGCTCCCACAGGGCGAGGGTGAGGTCGAACTTGGTGGACAGCGTTTCCAGCGGCGCCGGTTCGGCCCGGAGCAGCGGCCCCTCGGAGCGGTCGGCCGTGTAGTCGTGGTGCAGCTGGACGACGAACTGGGCCAGCGGGTGGTGGGCGGTGGAGCGGGCCGGGTTGAGGTGTTCCACGATCCGGTCGAAGGGAAGCCGCTGATGTGCGTAGGCCGCGAGATCCGTGTCGCGCACCCGCCCCAGCAGCTCGCCGAACTCCGGGTCACCCGACGTGTCGGTGCGCAGGACCAGCGTGTTGACGAAGAAGCCGACCAGATCGCTCAGCGCCTCGTCGTCGCGCCCGGCCGTCATGGTGGCCAGCGGCAGATCGGTGCCTGCCCCGTGCCGGGTGAGGACGGCGGCGAGCGCGGCCTGCAGCACCATGAAGAGCGTCGCGCCGTGGCGCCGGGCCAGCTCCTCCAGGGCCTCGTGCGTGGCCGCGTCGACGGCGAGCGGCGCGTGGCCGCCCCGGTGGGTGGCCTCGGCGGGGCGGGGCTTGGCGGCGGGCAGTTCGAGGACGGGCGGCGCCCCGGCGAGGGCGCGTTCCCAGAAGGCGAGATGGTCATGCGCCGCCGGTCCGTCGAGAAGTTCCTGCTGCCAGAGCGTGTAGTCGGCGTACTGGACGGGAAGCGGCGCCCAGTCCGGTGCGTGGCCCTCGGCGCGGGCGGCGTAGGCGGCGCCCAGGTCCGCGAGCAGCGGCCCCGTCGACCAGCCGTCGGCCGCGATGTGGTGGACGAGCACGACGAGCACCTGACCGCCGCCGTCGTCCGGGGTGAGCAGGGCGGCCCGCAGCGGGAGTTCCCCGGCGAGGTCGAAGACATGCCCGGCCGCCGAGGCGACCGCCGCCCGGAACCGCCCGGCCGGCACCGTCCGTACGTCGAGCACGGGCCGGGCGTCCGCCACGATCGCCTGGTACGGCTCCCCGTCCACCGACGGATAGCGGGTCCGCAGCACCTCGTGGCGCTCCACCAGATCGGCCAGGGCACGGCCGAGGACCTCGGCGTCCAGCGGCTCCGCCGGACGCAGCACCAGCGGGATGTTGTACGAGGCGCTGGGACCTTCCAGCGCGTCGATGAACCAGAGCCGGTGCTGCGCCCGGGACAGCGGCAGGCGCTCCGGCCGCTCCGTGCGGCGGACCAGCGCGGGCCCCTCGTCGCCGGTGGCCCGGTGTTCCGCGATGCGGCGGGCCAGGGCGGCCGGGGTCGGGGCGAGCAGCAGGTCCCGGACGTGGACGTCGACGCCCAGGCGGGCCCTGATCCGGTTGGCGAGCCGCACCCCGCTCATCGAGTGGCCGCCGATGGTGAAGAACCCCTCGTCCGGGCCGACCTCGTCCAGCCCCAGGATCTCCGCGAACATCTCCCGCAGGGTGTCCAGGTGTTCCGCGTCCGGTGCGCCGCCCGCCCGGGCCGCCTCGGCGTCGGCGGCCTGCCGGGCGGCGAGGGCCGCGACGCGCTCACGGCGGCCGGCGAGGGCCAGGCGCTCCTCGTCGCCCAGCAGCCCGGAGTCGGCGACGGGCGCCCCGGGCCGCTCGGCAGCCGTACGCAGGGCGCGTTCCAGGGCGCCCAGGAGGAGGCGGGCGGTGTCCTCGTCGAGGACGTCACGCGCGTACTCCAGGCCGAGTTCGAGCCCGGCGGGGGAGCCGTCGGAGGTGCGGTGCTCCACGCAGGCGGCGGTCAGGTCGAACTTGGTGGTCGCGGGGCCCTCCGCCCGGAAGCGGCCGGTGAGCGCGCCGAACGCGAAGGGGGCGTCGTCCGGGGCGGCCGTGCGCAGGGTGAGCATCGTCTGGAAGAGCGGGTGCACCCCGGGCGTGCGCGGCGGGTTCAGATGCTCCACCAGCAGGTCGAAGGGGAGGCCCTGGTGCTCGTAGGCGGCGAGGTCCGTGTCGCGTACCCGCTCCAGCAACTCGGCGAACGCCGGGTCACCCGAGGTGTCGGTCGGCAGGACCAGCGTGTTGACGAAGAAGCCGACGAGCGCGCCCAGCGCCTCGTCGTCCCGCCCCGCCACCGGCGTCCCCACGGCCACCCGCTCCCCGCAGCCCGCCGCCCGCAGCGCGAGGGCCAGCGCGGCCTGGATCACCATCAGCATGCTCGCGCCGTGCGCGTCGGCCAGCCCGGCGAGCCGGGCGTGCGCGGCCGGATCGAGGCGCGTGGCGACCACGCCGCCCCGGTGGTCCGGCACCGCCGGGCGCGGCCGGTCCAGCGGCAGATCGGTCACGGCCGGCAGCCCGTCCAGCGCGGCGCGCCAGTGGGCGAGCCCGCGCGCGACGGCGGAGTCCGGGTCGTCAGCCGTACCGAGGACGTCGTGCTGCCACAGGGTGTAGTCGGCGTACTGGACGGGAAGGGGCTCCTGCTCCGGCGCCCGCCCCTGTGCACGGGCGGTGTACGCGGCGGCCAGGTCGTTCATCAGCGGCGCCAGCGACCAGCCGTCGCCCGCCACATGGTGCAGCAGCACCGCCAGCACCGCCTCCGGACCCTCGTCCCCCTCGGGCACGAACAGCGCCACCCGCAGCGGCAGTTCCCGCGCCAGGTCGAACGTCTCGGACACGAAGTCCTGGACCCGATCCCGCAGTTCACCGGCCGGGCACTCGACCGTACGCGCCCGCACCGCCGACGCGGCCAGCACATGCTGGTACGGCTCGTCCTCCGGGGCCAGGAACACGGTCCGCAGCACCTCGTGCCGCTCGGCGAGATCCGCGACGGCGGCGGCCAGCGCCGCCCGGTCGGGCACCCCGTCCAGCTCCAGCACGATCGGCATGTTGTACGCGCAGGACGGCCCGTCCAGCTGATCCAGCAGCCACAGCCGGCGCTGCGCGTGCGACAGCGGCACCCGGTCCTCGGCGGGCAACGGCTCCTCGTGGACGACCGAAAGACGGGGGTCCGTGGTCCGCAGCACCTTGCGGTTGATCTTCCCCGAGCTGGTACGGGGCAGCGCGGCGACGATACCGACGGCGGCGGGCACGGCGGCGGCGGGCATCCGCTCGCGCACCAGGCCGCGCAGTTCCTCGGCCCCCACCCCGCCCTCGGTGACGACGAACGCGACGAGCCGCTTGACCCCGTCCGCGTCCTGCTGGGCGACGACGGCGGCCTCCCGGACCTTCGGGTGCGAGGACAGGACCGAGTCGACGGCGGCGGGGTCGATGCGCTGCCCGCCGATCTTCACCTCGTCGTCCAGCCGCCCGTGGTACAGGATCTGCCGGTCCTCGCCGATCGTGACGAGGTCCCCGGTGCGGTAGGCGCGCTCCCCGTCCAGCTCGGTGAACCGGCGGGCGTTCAGCTCCGGGTTGCTCAGATAGCCGTACGACAAGCCACCGCCGAGCAGCCACAGTTCACCGCCGACGACGGCCGCCCGGACCCCAGGCAGCGGCCGGCCGATCGGCACCGGACCGTCCCCGTGGCGGGTCAGGTCGGCGACCGTCGCGACCACCGTGGTCTCCGTGGGGCCGTACGCGTTCAGCAGCCGCGTCCGCTCTCCGGTCAGCTCCCGCCACTGGGCGACCCGCTCCGGAAGCGCCGCCTCCCCATAGATGATGACCGTGTCCAGGCAGCCGGGCAGGCCCACCGCACCGGTGCTGAGGACATGGACCAGCTCGTGCCAGTACGCGGCCGGCAGGTCGAGCACCGTGATCCCGTGCCGCGCGCAGCCGGCGAGCAGGTCGCGTACGTCCAGCATGTCGTCCGTCCGCAGCACCAGCGTCCCGCCGGCCCCGAGGGTCGCGAACACCTCCTGCACGCTGGCGTCGAAGTGCAGCGGCGAGAACTGAAGGACCCGCGAGTCGGGCCCGATGCCGTACGCGGGGACGGCGCCCGCGATGAAGTGCGCGAGCGAATCGTGGGCGACGACCACGCCGTTGGGGGTGCCCGTGGAGCCGGAGGTGTAGATCACGTACGCGGCACCGGCCGGTGCGCCCGGGCCGGGCAGGACCAGTTCACCGGCGACGGCCACCTCGGCGGGCGTCGGCGCCAGGTCGCCGCAGCTGTCCTGGAGGATGGCCGCGTTCCGCGCGTCGGGGGCATGGATGTCGAGGGGCAGGTAGGCGGCGCCGGTGGTGAGCACGGCGAGGAGGCCGACGATCGCGTCGATCCCGCGCGGGCGGTGGAGGGCGACGAGGCGGCCGGGGGCGGCGCCCTCGGCGGAGAGGGTCAGGGCCCGTTCCCGTACGGCGTCCGCGAGTTCCGCGTACGTCAGCCGGGCGGTGTCGTGGACCAGGGCGACCGCATCGGGGCGGGTCTGCGCCTGGTGGGCGATGAGGTCGAGCACCGGCGGGGCGGGCGAGGGAGAGGGGCCGCCGTCGAGCAGGTCGTCCGTTCTGATGGGGGGCATCCTGGGGTTTCCTCCGTCTGGGGCGCCGAGAGACCGGGGCGAACGGTTCCTCTCGCCTCCGTGCCTTCACGCTAGGGGCCCCCGACCGCCTCTCTCGGCAGTCCGCCCGGCAGCTCCGGGCGGCAGAAACGGGGCTACGGAGCTGCCGCTCCGCACCCCCGTCCGCCCGCCCGGGTCACCCCCGCCGGGCACCCGCCCTGGTCCGGCGGCGCAGCGTCGGAGCGGCCACCGGACCGGCGTCCTCCGGCTCGATCGCGTCGGCCACGGCCCCGGCGAGCCGCCGGGAGAGGGTGGCCGCCGTCGGGTTGCGGAACACATCGCGCAAGGTCAGGTCCTGGCCGAACTCCTTCCGGATCCGGTTCAGCAGCCGCACCGCCAGCAGCGAGTGCCCGCCGGACTTGAAGAAGTTGTCGTCCGCCCCGAGCTCCCGCCCGCCCAGCACGTCCCGGAAGATCCCGAGCAGCCGCCGGTCCGTGCCCCCGCCGCCCGCCGGTGCGGCGGCCGGGCCCGCCGCGGCGTCCTCGGACAGCTCCGCCGGGTCCTCGCCCGGAGCGGGCAGCCAGGCCGTCCGCACCACCCGGGACGGGGCCAGATACTCGGGCAGCCGCTCGGCGGCCCAGGCGCGCAACGCGCTCTCGGCGGGCGGCGACCCCGGGGCGCAGGTGACGAAGACCAGCAGTCGCCCGTCGCGGACGAGGACCCGCGCCCCGGTCACCGCCGGATGACGGGTCAGCACACCCTCCACCTGGCCGGGCTCCACCGGATAGCCGTTCACGCGTTCGACGGCCACCGGCCGCAGCACCCCGTCCGCGCCCCGGTACGCCCGCCGCCCGGTGGCGCGCAGCCCACCGCCCGGCGCCGGCTCGTGCACCTCGCCCGGCACGCGGACCGGCACCTGGCGCCCCTGCGCGTCGAGGACCACCTCCGGGCCGCCCGGCGCGGGCTGCCCACCGCCCAGCGCGGAGAGCGGCGCCTCCGGGTCCGCCGCGCACGCGTCCAGCGTTTCGGCGAGGCGCCGGACCAGCAGCCGGGCCGTCTCCGCGTCGTACAGGGCCGTGACGTACTCCAGAGCGCCCCGCAGCCCGGCCCGCTCCCCGTCCGGGCCCACCGTCTCGGTGAGCGCGAACGTCAGGTCCGACTTGGCTCCCGCGCCCCGGAACGCCATCGGCTCGCCGTCCAGCGCGGACGGGGTCGCCGAGGCGTCGCCCGCGCCCGCCGCGTGCACCTGGAGCATCACCTGGACGAGCGGCGCGTGCGCGGATGAACGGTGCGGGCTCAGGTGCTCCACGAGCCGGTCGAACGGCAGATCCTGGTTGCTGTACGCCCCGAGGCCCCCGTCGCGGACCCGGCGCACCAGCTCGGTGAAGGCAGGGTCGCCCGAGGTGTCCGTACGCAGCACCAGGGTGTTCACGAAGAACCCGACGAGCGGGTGCAGCGCCTCGTCGCCCCGGCCCGCCACGGTGGTGCCGATGGCCAGGTCGTCACCGGCCCCGTGCCGGGTCAGCAGCGCGGCGAGCGCGGCCTGCACCACCATGAACAGGGTGACGCCGTTCTCCCGCGCACACCGCAGCAGCGCCCGGTGGGTCTCCGCGCCCACCTCGAACTGCGCGAGCGCGCCCCGCCCGTCCGGCTCCGGCCTGCGCGGCCGGTCGGTGGGCAGCGCGAGCAGCGGCGGCATCCC
The DNA here is from genome assembly GCF_036346615.1 of Streptomyces sp. NBC_00523. Lineage (NCBI taxonomy): Bacteria > Bacillati > Actinomycetota > Actinomycetes > Kitasatosporales > Streptomycetaceae > Streptomyces > Streptomyces sp. NBC_00523. The sequence continues at coordinate 6,186,485 of NZ_CP107836.1, forward strand.
GTCGAGCGCGGTGCGCCAGTACGCCAGCTGCTCACCGGCCACCCCGTGCTCACCGTCCAGCAACTCGTGCTGCCACAGGGTGTAGTCGGCGTACTGGACGGGAAGCGGTCGCCACCCGGGCGCCCGGCCCGCGCACCTGGCCCGGTAGGCCCGGTCCAGGTCGGCGAGCAGGCAGCCGGTGGACCAGCCGTCCCCGGCGATGTGGTGCACCAGCAGCACCAGCACCTGGCCCCCGTCGGCCTCCTCCAGGAGCCACGCCCGGAACGGGATCTCCGCGGCGAGGTCGAACACGTACCCGGCGGCGGTGTCCACGGCCGCCCGCAGCTCCTCAGGACCGCCCGTCCGCACCACGTCGAGCACGGGTTCGGCGTGCGCCAGCACCTCCTGGTACGGCTCCCCGTCAGCCGACCGGTGCACCGTGCGCAGCACCTCGTGCCGCCGTACGACATCGGCGAGCGCGGCACGGAAGGCGGCGGGCTCGACCGGGCGGCGCAGCCGGGTCACCACCGGAATGTTGTAGGTCGCGCTCGGGCCCTCCAACTGGCCGACGAACCACAGTCGTTGCTGCGCGGCGGAGAGCGGGAGCCGCTTCGGCCTTGCCGCGGCCGGCACCGGGCGCAGCGGCGGCCGGACCGGCCCGTCGCCCTGTTCCGCGAGGCGCCGCAGCAGCCGGGCGGGCGTCGGCGCCAGGAACACGTCACGGATGGCGGCCTGGACGCCGAGCGCCTTGCGGATGCGGTTGGTGAGCTTCCCGGCCAGCAACGAGTGCCCGCCCAGCTTGAAGAAGCTGTCGTCCGGGCCGACGTCGTCCCGGCCCAGCACCTCCGCGAACAGGCCGCGAAGGATCTCCTCGCGGGGGTCGGCGGCGGCGGTGCGCCGGTCCTCGCCGTCACGCGGCTCGCCCTGGGTGGCGGCGGCCCGCTGTTCGGCCCGGGTCAGGGCCTCGTGACGGCGGTCGATGGCCTCGCGGTCCGAGGCGGTGAGCAGGCCGGTCCGGCTGAGGGGTGTGCCGGCCGGCTGTTCCGCGTAGGCGGTCAGCGCGCGGTGGAACAGGGTGAGGAGCAGGCGAGCCGTCTCCTCGTCGTACAGGTCGGTCGCGTACTGCAGGCCGAGCAGTACCCCGGCGGGATCGCCGTCGGGACCGTACGTCTCGGCACAGTTGAAGGTCAGGTCGAACTTGGCGGTGGCCAGGTCCGCGGCGTCGAGGGTGCCGGATACGGCCCCCAGGGTGCAGGTGGTGTCCTGCGCGGTCTGCGTGGTCAGCATGACCTGGAAGAAGGGGTGCAGGCCGAGGGACCGTTCCGGGTTGAGGTCCTCGACGAGCAGGTCGAACGGCAGGTCCTCGTGGGCCATGGCGGCCAGGTCCCGTTCCCGGACCCGGTCGAGCAGCGTGCCGAGGTCCGGGTCGTCGGACAGATCGGCGCGCAGGGCGAGCGAGTTGACGAAGAAGCCGACGAGGTCGTGCAGATCCTCCTCGGGCCGGCCCGCCACCGGTGTCCCCACCACCACGTCGGGCCCCGCCCCCGCCGCCTGCAAAGCGGCGCAGAGGGCGGCCCGGGCGGTCATGAAGAACGTCGCGCGGTGGGCGCGGGCGGTCGCGGCGAGCGCCTTGTGGGCGGCGGCGGAAAGGCGGGCGGTGACCAGCTCTCCCCGGTGGCTCGGCTCGGCGGGGCGCGGGCGGTCGGCGGGCAGCCGGGTCGCGGCCGGTGATCCCTCCAGAGCCGTACGCCAGTAGGCGAGTTGTTCGTGCGCCAGGCTGTCGGGATCGGCGGGTTCGCCGAGCATGTCCCGCTGCCACAGCGCGTAGTCCGCGTACTGCACGGGCAGGGGTTCCCACCCGGGTGCGCGGCCCTCGCACCGGGCCGCGTAAGCCCGGTCGAGGTCGGTGAGCAGGCAGCCGACGGACCATCCGTCGGTCGCGATGTGGTGAACGAGCAGCACCAGCACGGCACTTCCGTCGTGCGCTGTGAACAGCCGTGCCCGCAGGGGCAGATCGCTCGTCACGTCGAACGGCAGCCGCACGAAGGCGGTGACCAGCGCGTCCACGTCCTCGCCCGGCCCGCACTCCCGTACCTCCAGGCGCACGCCGGGATCGCCGACGACCTCCTGGTACGGCTCCCCGTCCACGGCCTTGTAGACCGTACGGAGCACTTCGTGGCGGTCCACCACGTCACGGACCGCCGCCTCCAGGGCGCCCGGGTCGGGCGCGGCCTCCAGGCGCAGCACGACGGGCGCGTTGTACGCGGCCGACGGGCCTTCGAGACGGTTCAGGAACCACAGCCGGTGCTGGGCGTACGAGAGGGGGATCACGGTTGCTGCTCCTCGGGAACGACGGGGGAGGGCGGGAGAACGGGACGGGGCACTGACGGCGGTCAGCCATCCTTGGCGGCCGTCAACTCCTCGATGTGGGCGGCGAGATCACGCAGCCTCGGGTGGGCGTAGACCGCCTTCACCGGAAGCGCGACGGCGAGTTCGGCACGTACGCGCGACACCAGCTTGATGGCGAGCAGCGAGTGGCCGCCGAGCTTGAAGAAGTTGTCGTCCGGGCCGATCGACGCGGCGCCCAGCACCTGCGCCCACACCCGGCCGATCAGCTCCTCCGCCCGCCCGTTCAGCCCGGCGCCCCGCTCCGGCGCCTCGACCGGCGAGGCCGCCTCGATCCGGGCCGGCAGCGCGGACCGGTCCAGCTTGCCGCTGGGTGTCGTCGCGAACCGGTCGACCGCGACGAACGCGGACGGCGTCATGTACGAGGGCAGCGCCCCCGCCACGGCGCTGCGCAGCGCGCTGGCGTCCCCGCCCCGGTGGTAGGCGATCAGGCACGGCGTGCCCCCGGCGTCCTCGCCCAGGACCACCGCCGCCTCCGTGGCGCCCGCCCGGCTCAGGGTCGCCTCGATCTCCTGCACCTCGATGCGGTGGCCGCGCAGCTTCACCTGCCCGTCGAGCCGTCCGAGGTGCACGAGGCGCCCGTCCGGCAGCAGCCGGCAGCGGTCCCCGGTGCGGTACATGCGGTCCCCCGGCGCGCCGAACGGGTCGGCGACGAACCGCTGGGCGGTCAGGTGGGGGCTGCGCCGGTAGCCGCGCGCGATCCGGGGCCCGGCGAGATACAGCTCCCCGGCCTCACCCGGACCGACCGGCGCCATGCGGGCATCCAGCAGCCGCATCCGCAGCCCCGGGAGGACGGCACCGATGTGCGGCTCGCCCGGCTCCTCGATCCAGCCGGCCGTGGCGTCGACCGTGCACTCGGTGGGCCCGTACACGTTCACCGCGCGCAGCACACCCGCCCGGTGGGCGTCGGCCAGCCGGTCCCACAGGGCCGGGCCGATCGCCTCGCCGCCGACGAGCAGCGTCAGCGGGCGCGGGCCGCCGTCCGGGGTGAGCAGGTCCAGGAGCGGTTCGGCGTGCGACGGGGTGATGTCCAGATCGGTGAGCTTCTGCGCGTCGATGAAGGCGGCCAGCAGGGCCGGGTCGCGGCGGGTCTCCTCGTCCATCATCACCAGCGTGTCCCCGCGCGACAGCCGCACCCACTGCTGCACCGACGCGTCGAACGACGGCGACGCGTTCCACCCGACCCGCCGCCCCTCACCGCGCGCCGCACCCTCGTCCTCCAGCTCCCGCAGCAGCAGCGAGGCCGAACCGCGCGCGATCTCCACACCCTTGGGCCGGCCCGTGGAGCCGGAGGTGTAGATGACGTACGCGAGTGCGTCCGGCCCCACCGGCACCGGCGCGAACGCCCCGCCGGGGAGCGCGGTCAGCTCGCCGACCGTGACCGCCCGGGGGCCGGGAAGCGCCGGACCGGTGCCGTCCGTGACCACCAGGTCGGCGCCGGAGTCCTCGAGGAGCAGCCGCCGCCGCTCCTCGGGGAGAGCCGGGTCCACGGGCAGGTAGGCGGCGCCCGCCGTGAGGGTGCCGACGATCGCGGTGACCAGGTCGGCCCCGCGCGGCAGGCAGAGCGCCACGACGCTCTCCGGCCCGGCACCCCGCCGGGTGATCCCGGCCGCGAACGAGGCGGCGTGCTGTCGGAACTGGTTGAACGTCAGCTCTCGGTCCCCGGCGACGACGGCGGTGCGGTCACCGGGCACGGCCGCGAGCCGGGCCATCAGGTCGGCGGCGCCGGTCCCGGCGGCGGTGCACGTCTCGCAGGGGCAGCCGGCCGGGTGGGCGAGGGCGGAGGCGGTCGCGCGCTCGGGGAGTACGGCGGTCATGGCGGGGCTCACTTTCCGTACAGGGTGGTGGAGGGGGCGGAGGCGGGCGAGCAGTCGGACAGCGGCACCGGCTCGCCCATCGCGACGAGGATCTTCCGCTCGCCGGTGAACGCCTCGCGGCCGTGCGCGCAGAGGATGTTGTCCACGAGCATCACGTCACCGGTCTGCCAGCTCTCCCGTACGGTGACCGCCTGGTACGCCTCGTTGATCGCGTCCACCTCCGCGTCGGTGAGGGCGGTGCCGTCCCCGAGGAAGGTGTTGAACGGCAGCCCGTCCGCGCCGAACGTCTCGACCAGCACGTCACGGACGTCCTCGTCCAGGCTGCGGGCGTTCCAGAAGGCGAAGTGGTTGAACCAGACCTTCTCACCGGTCACCGGGTGCGTGATGATCGCGGAACGCCGCTGCCGGGTCCGGAGGGTGTCCTCGTCCAGCCAGTCGTAGCCGATGGCGTGCGCGTCGCAGTACTCCTCGGCACCGGCCGGGTCCTCCGAGGAGAACGCCTTGCGCCACGGCATGCCCGCCAGGTCCGAGTAGTTGCGTACGAGCAGCCAGCCGGCCTCCGCGAACCGCGCGGTCAGCTCCGGCGGCAGCTTCGCGAGCGCCGCCCGCATGTCACCGACCGTCGTCGCGCCGCCGGTCTCGGCCGCGGTGACGCAGCCGAAGAGCAGCACCCCGGGGAAGTCCAGCGTGTAGCTGTTCTCGTTGTGCAGCCGGATCGGCTGGACGGCCGGCAGGTCCGTGGACGAGAACACGCCCTCACCGAAGTCCGTGCGCGGGGTGGCCTTCTCCTTGTAGCCGGCCCGCTCCGCGATCAGCGCGTCACGTGCCTCGGCGAACGTCGCCGCGTCCCGCACCGGCAGTCCGCGCAGCATGACCGCGCCGGACCGGTGCAACTCGGCCTGGATCGCATGCCGCTGGGCGTTCAGCCACGCGGTGGCCTCCGCCATGGTGCCGAACTCCGGCGTGTGGACGATCACCGGCTTGCCGGGCTCGCGAACGGGGGTGATACCGGTGGCGGCGGCGGGCGGCTGGGCGAGAGCGGTCACGATGGGTTCCTCTTTCTCGGCTTGGTTCGAACGAAGTGGGGTGGGGTTACGCGGACGCGGCGGCGGAGTCGCGCAGGGCGTCGAGGACCGGGTTGAGACGGGCGAAGAAGCCCGCCAGGTCCTGCTGGAAGTAGAAGTGGTCACCGGGCAGCACCTGCGGCTCGACCTCGTGCCCGGTCACCAGCGACCAGCCCGCCAGCATCTCCGCCGGGACGATCGGGTCGGCGTCCCCGCCGAACACCGCCACGGGGCAGTCCAGTTGGGCGTTCGGGGCGGTGCACCGGTAGGCATCGTCGATCGCGAAGTCGGCGCGGATGGACGGCAGGACGATCTCGCGCAGCTCGGGGTCGTCGAGGATGCCGTCGTCGGTGCCGCCGCGCTCCTTGATGGCCGCGACCAGCTGGTCGTCGTCCAGCAGTTCCGGATGCACGGGGCACTGGTTCGGCAGCACCGGCGCCCGGCACGCGGAGGCGATCAGCAGGCGCGGAGTGCGGCCGGCGGCCCGCAGGGCGCGTACCACCTCGAAGGCCACCAGCGACCCCATGCTGTGCCCCAGCACCACCAGCTCACCGGTGTCGGCGGGCAGCGAGTCCACCACGGGCTGCGCCAGGTCGTCCACGGACAGCGGCAGGTCCTCGCAGTAGCGGGCGCCGCGGCCCGGGTACTGGCCGATCAGCAGCCGCACATCGGCCGGCAGGTGCTCGCGCCAGCCGCCGTAGGCGTGGGCGTTGCCCCCGGCGTGCGGCAGCACCAGCAGCGAGAGGCGGTGCGGGCCGTCACCGGGAAGGTCCCAGACGACGTCTTCGGGGGCGGGGGACACGGAGGTCATGAGCTGATCCGTTCTGTCTCGGTACGACGGCGGAGGGTGGGCCGGGCCTTCTTGGCGGCCGGTGCGGACTTCAGCGCGGTGATGTGCTCGGCGAGCCGGGCCGGTGTCGGGTGCTCGAAGACGTCGCGGACGGTGAGCCGGACGTCCAGGGAGACCGCGATGTGGTTGGTGAGGCGGGCGCCCAGGAGGGAGTGGCCGCCGTGGTGGAAGAAGTCGTCATCGATGGTCAGTGCTTCCTCGGCCCCCAGCGTGCGGGCGAAGAGGCCGGTCAGGGTCTCTTCCAGCGGGTTGCGCGGGGCGCGGCCCCGGGAGGCGACAGCGGCAGGCTCCGGGAGGGCGCGCCGGTCGATCTTGCCGTTGGGGGTGAGGGGGAGCCGGTCGAGGACGGTGAGGTAGGTGGGCACCATGTGCTCGGGCAGCCGCTCGGTGAGATGCCTGCGGATGTCCTCGGTCGTCGTGCCGGTGTCGGTGACGACGTAGGCGGCGAGCTGGCGGCGGTGGGTGGTGACGGTGGCCTGGGTCAGGTGGGGGTGGCTGAGCAGCGCGGTCTCCACCTCGGCGGGTTCGACGCGGAAGCCCCGGATCTTCACCTGGCTGTCCGCCCGGCCTTCGTAGTGCAGGCGGCCTTCGCGGTCGAACCGGGCGAGGTCTCCGGTGCGGTAGAGCCGGGTGCCGGGTTCGCCGTACGGGTTCGGTACGAAGGTGGTGGCGGTGAGGTCGGGGCGGTTGAGGTAGCCGTGGGCGAGGCCGTGTCCGGTGAGGTAGAGGTGGCCGGTGACACCGGGCGGGACGGGTTGGAGGGTGGCGTCGAGGATGTAGGCGGCCTTGTTGGTGAGGGGTGAGCCGATGGGGATGGTGGGGTGGGGCTCGTCGGTGGGGGCGACGGTGTGGGTGGTGGTGAAGCCCATGGACTCGGCGGGGCCGTATCCGTTGACCACGGTGGTGTGGGGCGAGAGCTGTTGGAGTTTGTGCACGTGGGCGGGGGAGGCCGCCTCGCCACCGGTGTAGGCGATGGTGACGGTGGTGAATGCCTCGGGGTGTTCGTCGGTGAGGTAGTTGAAGAGGCTGGCGGAGAGTTGGAGCATCGTGACGCCGTGGCGGTGGGACAGCTCGGCGATGAGGGCGGGTTCGGGCTTCTGTCCGGGTTGGAGGACGGTGGTGCCGCCGTGGAGGAGTGCGCCCCAGAATTCGAGGCTGAAGGCGTCCCAGGAGACGGGTGAGCACTGGAGGAACACCTCGTCCGGGCCGAAGTTCCCGTATGTCTGCGCGGTGACCGTGGAGACCAGGTTGCGGTGCGAGGACAGGATGCCCTTGGGCCGTCCGGTGGAGCCGGAGGTGAACATCACGCAGGCGAGGTCGTCGCCCTGGATCGGCAGACCGAGGTTGCCGGCGTCGTGGTGGGTCAGCTCGTCCGGGCCTTCGGGGCAGGTGGTCCAGGTTCCGGGGAGGCGGTCGGCGAGTGCGGTGTGGGTGACGAGGTGGCTGATGGCGGCCTCGGTCGCTGCGGAACGCAGGCGCTCGTCGGGGAAGTCCGGGTCGAGCAGCACGTGCCCGGCGCCGGTTTTGAGTACGGCGATGAGGGCGGCGGCGAAGGTGGCGTTGCGTTCCAGGAGGATGCCGGCGAGGTCGCCCCGGCCGAGGCCGCGTGCGCGCAGGTGGTGGGCCCAGCGGTTGGCGGTGGCGTTGAGCTCCGCGTACGTGTAGCTGTTCTCGCCGTCGATGAGCGCGACGGCCTCCGGGGTTCGGGCGGCCTGGTCCTCGAAGCGTGCGACCAGCGAGGTGGCGCCGATGTCGGCGGTGGTCCCCGCCCACGGCCCGAGGATGAGTTGCCGTTCGGCGGCCGACACCACGTCCAGCTCACCGACGCGCAGCTCGGGATCGGCCAGCGCCTGGCGCAGCACCTCGCCGAGCACGGTCACCATGCGTTCGACGGTGGACCGGTCGAACAGGTCCTCCGCGTAGAGCACCGTGCCCCGCAGCCCCTGGCCGTCGTCCGTGCGGAGCAGGAACTCCACGTCGAACTTGGCCGCGCCGCTCGTGACGTCCGGCATCGCGGTGACCGTCGCGTCCCCGAGCCGCAGCTCCGGAACGCCTCCGGATTCCAGGGTGAGGCAGATCTGGAAGAGGGGGTGGCGGGCGAGTGTGCGGGTGGGGTTGAGGGCGTCGAGGACGAGGTCGAAGGGTGCGTCCTGGTGGGCGAAGGCGTCCAAGTCCGTGGCACGGACGCGTTCCAGCAGCTCCCGGAAGGTGGGGTTGCCGTCGGTGTGGGTGCGCAGGACGAGGGTGTTGACGAAGAACCCGACCAGATCGCGGAGTGCTTCGTCGGTGCGTCCGGCGACGGGTGAGCCGATGGCCAGGTCGGTGCCGGCGCCCAGTCGGGTGAGCGCTGCGGCCAGGGCCGCGTGCACCACCATGAACGGGGTGCACCCCTCGGCGCGGGCCAGCGCGCCGATGCGCTCGAACAGGTCGTCTCCCAGGGCGACTTCGAACTGACCGCCCCGGTGCGAGGCGCGTGCGGGGCGCGGGCGGTCCAGGTTCAGGGCGTGCTCCTCGGGGAGCCCTTCCAGCGTCTTGTGCCAGAACGCCAACTCCTGGGAGAGCACGCTGTCCGCGTCGTCGGCGGCCCCCAGCGCCCGCTGCTGCCAGACCGCGTAGTCCGCGTACCGCACCGGCAACGGTTCCAGGACACTCCCGGTCGCACCCGCGCTCCGCGCCTCGTAAGCCCGGGACAGGTCATCGAACAGCACTCCGGTGGACCGGCCGTCCGTCGCGATGTGGTGGAGCAGGAGCAGGAGCACCGAGGAGTCGTCATCGACCTCGAACAGGGTCGCCCGGACGGGGAGTTCGCTGCGGAGATCGAAGACGTGGCGCGCGGCCCCGGCCATGGCGCGGTCCAGCTCGCCGGAGGTCACCTCGCGGCGCTGGAAGGGCACCTGGGCCTCCGCGGCCGGTACGACGTGCTGGCGCGGTTCGCCGTCGACCGTCGCGAACACGGTCCGCAGCGGGGTGTGACGTACGACCACGTCGTGCAGCGCCGCGTCGAGCACCCCGGCGTCCAGCGGACCGGTCAGCCGTACCGCCATCGGTACGTTGTACGCGGCGCTGCCGCCGTCCAGCTCGGCCATCAGCCACAGGCGGCGCTGGGCGAAGGACACGGGCGCGTCGCCGTCACCGGACCAGGCCCCGGCGGTGAGCGGCGGGAGCGCGGGCCGGCCGTCGAGGGTGGCGATGTGCTGGGCGAGGCGTGCGGGCGTGGGGTGCTGGAACACGTCCCGCATGGTCAGCCGGATGCCCAGCACCTCGGCGAGGTGGTTGGTGAGGCGGGCCGCCAGCAGCGAGTGCCCGCCATGGGCGAAGAAGCTGTCCTCGACACCCACTGGCCCCGGAGTGCCCAGCACCTTGCTGAACAGGGCGACCGTGACCTCTTCGAGCTGGCTCCCCGGGGCGCGGCCCTGCGAGGCGACGGCGGCCGGTTCGGGCAGGGCGCGTCGGTCGATCTTGCCGTTGGGGGTGAGGGGGAGCCGGTCCAGGACGGTGAGGTAGGCGGGAACCATGTGCTCGGGGAGCCGGTCGATCAGGTGTCGGCGGATGTCTTCCGTGGCGGTCTCGGTGTCGGTGACGACGTAGGCGGCGAGCTGGTCGCGGTGGGTGGTGACGGTGGCCTGGGTGAGGTGGGGGTGGGTGAGGAGCGCGGCCTCGATCTCACCGGGTTCGATGCGGAAGCCGCGCACCTTGACCTGGCTGTCCGCCCGGCCTTCGTAGTGCAGGTGGCCGTCGTGGTCGAAGTGGGCGAGGTCTCCGGTGCGGTAGAGGCGGGTGCCGGGGTCGCCGTAGGGGTTGGGGATGAAGGTGGTGGCGGTGAGGTCGGGGCGGTTGAGGTAGCCGTGGGCGAGGCCGTGTCCGGTGAGGTAGAGGTGGCCGGTGACGCCGGGTGGGACGGGTTGGAGGGTGGCGTCGAGGACGTAGGCGGCCTTGTTGGTGAGGGGTGAGCCGATCGGGATGGTGGGGTGGGGTTCGGTGGTGGGGGCGATGGTGTGGGTGGTGGTGAAGCCCATGGATTCGGCGGGGCCGTATCCGTTGACCACGGTGGTGTGAGGTGAGAGGTGCTGAAGCTTGTGGACGTGGGCGGGCGAGGCGGCTTCCCCGCCGGTGTAGGCGACGGTGACCGACGCGAACGCTTCGGGGTGTTCGTCGGTGAGGTAGTTGAAGAGGCTGGCGGAGAGTTGGAGCATCGTGACGCCGTGGCGGTGGGACAGCTCGGCGATGAGGGCGGGTTCGGGCTTCTGTCCGGGTTGGAGGACGGTGGTGCCGCCGTGGAGGAGTGCGCCCCAGAATTCGAGGCTGAAGGCGTCCCAGGAGACGGGTGAGCACTGGAGGAACACCTCGTCCGGGCCGAAGTTCCCGTATGTCTGCGCGGTGACCGTGGAGACGAGGTTGCGGTGCGAGGACAGGATGCCCTTGGGCCGCCCGGTGGACCCCGACGTGAACATCAGGCATGCCACGTCGTTCCCCGTGACCGTCACACCCAGGTTGCGGTCCGGCGTCTCCACCGGCACTCCGCCGGAGCACGAGACCACACCCCAGGGGCCTGCCACACGCTGCCCGAGGACGTCGTCCGTTACGAGCAGGGCGATGCCCGCATCCTGTGCGGCCGAGCGAAGACGCTCGTCGGGGAAATCGGGGTCGAGCAGGGTGTAACCGGCGCCCGTCTTGAGTACGGCGATGAGGGCGGCGGCGAAGGTGGCGTTGCGTTCCAGGAGGATGCCGGCGAGGTCGCCCCGGCCGAGGCCGCGTGCGCGCAGGTGGTGGGCCCAGCGGTTGGCGGTGGCGTTGAGCTCCGCGTACGTGTAGCTGCTCTCGCCGTCGATGAGCGCGACGGCCTCCGGGGTTCGGGCGGCCTGGTCCTCGAAACGTGCGACCAGCGAGGTGGCGCCGATGTCGGCGGTGGTCCCGGCCCACGGCCCGAGGATCAGCCCCCGCTCGGCGGCCGACAGCACCTCCACGTCTCCGATGTGTGCTTCCGGGTCGTCCAGGGCCTGGCGCAGCACCCCGCCGAGCACGGTCACCATGCGCTCCACGGTGGCCCGGTCGAACACGTCCTCCGCGAAGACGACGACCCCGTGCAGGCCCCGGCTGTCGTCCGACCGGAGCAGGAACTCCAGGTCGAACTTGGCCGAACCGTTGGTCAGCCCCCGCACCTCGGCAGTCTGACCGCCCAGCCCCAGCGTCGGAGCCTCACCGGCCTCCAGGGCGAGGCAGATTTGGAAGAGGGGGTGGCGGGCGAGTGTGCGGGTGGGGTTGAGGGTGTCGATGACGAGGTCGAAGGGTGCGTCTTGGTGGGCGAAGGCGTCGAGGTCGGTGGTGCGGACGCGTTCGAGCAGTTCGCGGAAGGTGGGGTTGCCGTCGGTGTGGGTGCGCAGGACGAGGGTGTTGACGAAGAACCCGACGAGTTCGTGCAGGGCTTCGTCGGTGCGTCCGGCGACGGGGGAGCCGATGGCCAGGTCGGTGCCGGCGCCGAGGCGGGTGAGGGCTGCGGCGAGCGCGGCGTGGACGACCATGAAGGGGGTGCAGCCCTCGGACCGGGCCAGCTCGCCGATGCGCTCGAACAGGTCCTCTCCCAGGGCCACTTCGACCTGACCGCCCCGGTGCGAGGCCACCGCCGGACGGGGTCGGTCGAGGCTCAGCCCGTGCTCCTCCGGCAGTGCGCCCAAGGTGTCCCGCCAGAAGGCGAGTTCGCGGGAGAGCACGCTGTCCGCGTCGTCGGCCGAGCCCAGCACCCGCTGCTGCCATACCGCGTAGTCCGCGTACTGCACCGGAAGCGGCTCAAGCACGCTCGCGGTCGCACCCGCGCTCCGCGCCTCGTAGGCCCGGGACAGGTCATCGAAGAAGACACCGGCCGAGCGGCCGTCCGTCGCGATGTGGTGGAAGAGCAGGAACAGGACGGGGCGCCCGTCTTCGAGGTCGAACAAGGTGGCCCGCAGCGGGTTCCCGGTCCGGAGGTCGAACCGGTGCCGGGTGGCCGCGTCCAGGTCACCGTCCAGCGAGGCCGCCGTCGACGTCCGGCGCTCGATGACGACCCGGGCTCCGGCGGCCGGCTGGACGCGCTGCCGGGGCTCCCCGTCGCCCGTCGTGAACACGGTGCGCAGTGGCGCGTGGCGCTCCACGACGTCGTTGAGCGCGGCTTCCAGGGCATCGACGTCCGGGGTGCCTCCCAGGCGTACGGCCATCGGCACGTTGTACGCGGTGCTCCCGCCGTCCAGCTCCGCGAGCAGCCACAGACGGCGCTGGGCGAACGAGACGGGGCTGTCCGGCCCGTCGCCCGCCTCGCCCGCGACCAGGGGCGGCAGCGCAGGGCGCCCCTTCAGCGAGGCGATGTACTGCGCGAGGCGCGCGGGCGTGGGGTGCTGGAACACGTCCCGGATGGTCAGCCGGACGCCCAGCACATCGGCCATGTGGTTGGTGAGGCGGGCCGCCAGCAGCGAGTGCCCGCCGTGGGCGAAGAAGCTGTCGTCCACACCCGCCGGCTCCGAGGTGCGCAGCACCCGGCTGAAGAGGGCAACCGTCACCTCTTCCAGCTGCGTCTGCGGCATCCGCTCGGTGCTCACCACCGCGACCGGCTCGGGCAGCGCGCGCTTGTCGATCTTCCCGTTCGGCATGAGGGGGAAGCGGTCGAGTGGCGTGAGGTAGGCGGGGACGAGGTGTTCGGGGAGTCTGTCGGCCAGGTGGCGGCGAAGCTCTGCCGGGTCGGCGCTGGTGACGACGTAGGCGGAGAGCTGGTCGTGGTGCTTGGTGACGACGGCCTGGGTGACCTGTGTGTGGGTGAGGAGTGCGGCTTCGACCTCGGCGGGTTCGATGCGGAAGCCGCGGATCTTGATCTGGTGGTCGGCGCGGCCTTCGTAGTGGAGGCGCCCGTCGTGGTCGAAGTGGGCGAGGTCGCCGGTGCGGTAGAGCCGGGTCCCGCCGGGGCCGTACGGGTTCGGGACGAAGCTGGTGGCGGTGAGGTCGGGTCGGTTGAGGTAGCCGTGGGCCAGACCGTCGCCGGATACGTACAGCTCACCGGTGGCGCCGGGTGCGCAGAGCCGGAGCGCGGTGTCGAGCACATACAGCGGCTTGTTGACCAGCGGGGTGCCGATGGGGATGGCGGTGTGGGGCTCGTCGGCGGGCTCGATGGTGTGGGTGGTGGCGTAGATCATCGCCTCCGCCGGTCCGTACCCGTTGAGCACCTTGATCCCCGGCCTGGCGCTGTGCAGCTTGTGTACGTGGACGGGCGAGGCGGCTTCCCCGACGGTGTAGGCCGTGGTCACCGAGTCGAAGGTCTCGGGGTGTTCGTCGGTGAGGTAGTTGAAGAGGCTGGCCGACAGCAGGAGGGTCGTGACGCGGTGCTTGGGGGCCAACTCGGCGATGATCGCCGGTTCCGGCTTCTGCCCGGGCTGAAGGACGACACGTGCGCCGTGCAGCAGGGGCCCCCAGAATTCGAGGCTGAATGCGTCCCAGGAGATGGGGGAGGACTGGAGGTACACCTCGTCCGCACCCGTCGGCAGGTAGGTCTGTCCGACCAGGGTCGACACGAGGTTGCGGTGCGAGGAGACGATGCCCTTGGGCCGTCCGGTGGAGCCGGAGGTGAACATCACGCAGGCGAGGTCGTCGCCCTGGATCGGCAGGCCGAGGTTGCCGGCGTCGTGGTGGGTCAGGTCGTCCGGGCCTTCGGTGCAGGTGGTCCAGGTTCCGGGGAGGCGGTCGGCGAGTGCGGTGTGGGTGACGAGGTGGCTGATGGCGGCCTCGGTCGCGGCGGACCGCAGGCGCTCGTCGGGGAAGTCCGGGTCGAGCAGCACGTGCCCGGCGCCGGTCTTGAGTACGGCGATGAGCGCGGCGGCGAAGGTGGCGTTGCGTTCGAAGAGAATGCCCGCCAGGTCACCCCGGCCGAGGCCGTGCCCGCGCAGCTCGCGCGCCCAGCGGTTGGCGGTGGCGTTGAGCTCGGCGTACGTATAGCTGTGCTCACCGTCGATCAGCGCAACGGCCTCCGGGACCCGCGCCACCTGCTCCTCGAAACGCTGCACGAGTGACACATCGTCCCGAGCGGCCACCTCCCCGGCCCACGCCCCGAGCAGCACCTCCCGCTCACCCGCCGACAGCACATCGACGTCCCCGATGCGCGCCTCCGGGTCGGCCAGCGCCTGGCGCAGCACCGCTCCGAGCACGGTCACCATGCGCTCGACGGTGGAGCGGTCGAACAGGTCCTCCGCGAAGACGACCATGCCGCGCAGGCCCTCGCCGTCGTCCGTGCGGAGCAGGAATTCCAGGTCGAACTTGGCCGAGCCGTTGGCGAACGTCTGCACGGCTTGCGGTCGCACCCCGGGCAGAGCCAGCACCGGTGTGCTGGTCTCCAGGGTGAGGCAGATCTGGAAGAGGGGGTGGCGGGCGAGTGTGCGGGTGGGGTTGAGGGCATCGAGGACGAGGTCGAAGGGGGCGTCCTGGTGGGCGAAGGCGTCCAAGTCCGTGGCACGGACGCGTCCCAGCAGTTCCCGGAAGCTGGGGTTGCCGGTCGTGTCAGTGCGCAGGACCAGGGTGTTGACGAAGAACCCGACCAGATCGCGCAGCGCCTCATCGGTGCGCCCGGCCACAGGTGAGCCGATGGCCAGGTCGGTGCCGGCGCCCAGCCGGGTGAGCGCTGCGGCCAGGGCCGCGTGCACCACCATGAACGGGGTGCACCCCTCGGCGCGGGCCAGCTCACCCACGCGGGCGAACAGGTCGTCACCGAGATCGACGGCCACCTCACCGCCCCGGTGCGAGGCCCGTGCGGGGCGCGGCCGGTCCAGGTTGAGACCGTGCTCCTCCGGAAGGCTCTCCAAGGCGCCCTGCCAGAAGGCGAGTTCGCGGGAGAGCACGCTGTCCGCGTCGTCGGCCGAGCCCAGCACCCGCTGCTGCCACACCGCGTAGTCCGCGTACTGCACCGACAGCGGCTCAAGCACCCGTCCCTCGGCTCCGGCCATCCGTGCCTCGTACGCACGGGCCAGATCCGTCACGTACGCCTCGCCCGACTGGCCGTCCGTGGCGATGTGGTGCAGCACGAGGACCAGGTGGTGCGTGGTGCCGTCCAGCCGGAACAGTGTGACGGTGAGCGGGAGCTCACTGCGGAGGTCGAAGACGTGGCGACCCGCCTCGGCCACCGCGTGGTCCAGCTCCCCGGCGGTCACCTCGCGGCGCTCCATGCGCACCCGCGCCCCGGTGGCCGGGAGGATGCGCTGCCGGGGTTCGCCGTCCACCGTTTCGTACCGGGTGCGCAGGGGTGCGTGGCGCTCGATGACGTCGTTGAGCGCGGCTTCCAGGGCGTCGGCGTCCAGGGTGCCGTCCAGGCGTACGGCCATCGGCACGTTGTACGCGGTGCTTCCGCCGTCCAGGTCCGCCAGCAGCCACAACCGGCGCTGGGCGAACGACATGGGAGCCAGTCCCTCGCCCGGCCCCTCACCGGCGGACGGCGGAGGCAGCGCCGGAAGGCCCTTCGCCGCGCCGACCTTCTCCGCGAGCCGCGCCACGGTCGGGTTCTCGAACACGTCCCGGATCGTCAGCCGGACACCGAGAGCCTGCGCGATCCGGTTGGTGAGGCGGGCCGCGAGGATCGAGTGCCCGCCGTGCTGGAAGAAGTCGTCATCGATCGTCAGCGTGCCCGGCACGTCGAGCGTGCTGGTGAAGAGGCCGGTCAGGGTCTCTTCCAGCAGGGTGCGCGGGGCACGACCGCCCGACGCCACCGCGACCGGCTCGGGTAGCGCGCGCTTGTCGATCTTCCCGTTCGGCATGAGGGGGAAGCGGTCGAGCGGGGTGAGGTAGGCGGGGACCAGGTGTTCCGGAAGCCGGTCGGCGAGGTGGCGGCGGAGCTCCACGGGGTCAGCGCCCGTCACGACGTAGGCGGAGAGTTGGTCGTGGTGCTTGGTGACGACGGCCTGGGTGACCTGTGTGTGGGTGAGGAGTGCGGCTTCGACCTCGGCGGGTTCGATGCGGAAGCCGCGGATCTTGATCTGGTGGTCGGCGCGGCCTTCGTAGTGCAGCCGCCCGTCGTGGTCGAAGTGGGCGAGGTCGCCGGTGCGGTAGAGCCGGGTGCCGGGCTCGCCGTACGGGTTCGGTACGAAGCTGGTGGCGGTGAGGTCCGCCCGGTTCAGGTAGCCGTGGGCCAGACCGTCGCCGGACACGTACAGCTCACCGGTGGCACCAGGCGGGCACAGCCTCAGCGACGTATCGAGGACGTAGAGGGGCTTGTTGACCAGCGGGGTGCCGATCGGAATCACGGTGTGCGGGGCGTCGCCGGGCTCGATGACGTGTGTGGTGGCGTAGATCATCGCCTCGGCCGGCCCGTACCCGTTGAGCACCTTGATGCCGGGCCGGACGGTCTGAAGCTTGTGTACGTGTACCGGGGAGGCCGCCTCACCCACCGTGTACGCGGTGGTGACCGAGTCGAAGGTCTCGGGGTGTTCGTCGGTGAGGTAGTTGAAGAGGCTGGCCGACAGGAGCAGCGTCGTCACGCGGTGCTTGGGGGCCAACTCCGCGATGAGCGAGGGCTCCGGCTTCTGCCCCGGCTGAAGGACGACACGTGCGCCATGCAGCAGCGGGCCCCAGAATTCGAGGCTGAAGGCGTCCCAGGAGATGGGGGAGGACTGGAGGTACACCTCGTCCGCACCCGTCGGCAGGTAGGTCTGTCCGACCAGGGTCGATACGAGGTTGCGGTGCGAGGAGACGATGCCCTTGGGCCGCCCGGTGGAGCCGGAGGTGAACATCACGCAGGCGAGGTCGTCACCGTGGATCGGCAGACCGAGGTCGCCCGCGTCGTGGTGGGCCACGTCATCCGGGCCCTCCACACACGTAACCCACTCACCCTCAAGGCGACCCGCCAGCCCCGCCCGTGTGACCAGGTGACTGATCGCGGCCTCGTCCGCCGCCGACCGCAGGCGCTCGTCCGGGAAGTCCGGGTCGAGCAGCACATGTCCGGCGCCGGTCTTGAGTACGGCGATGAGCGCGGCGGCGAAGGTGGCGTTGCGTTCCAGGAGGATGCCGGCGAGTCGGCCTCGGCCCAGGCCGCGTGCGCGCAGCTCGCGCGCCCAGCGGTTGGCGGTGGCGTTGAGCTCCGCGTACGTATAGCTGCTCTCGCCGTCGATCAGCGCAACCGCGTCCGGGACCCGCGCCACCTGCTCCTCGAAGCGCTGCACGAGTGACACATCGTCCCGAGCGGCCACCTCCCCGGCCCACGTCCCGAGCAGCACCTCCCGCTCACCCGCGGTCAGCACGTCCAGTTCTGCCGCGTTCCGCTCGGCCGGCCCGACCCCGTCGGGGGACGGCGCGACCGCACGAGTGAGAAAGGCGGCCAGCCGGTCCTGGTGGGCGGCCACGGCGGAGACGTCGACGCCCTCCACCGGTGTATCGAAGTCGATGCGGAAACCGTCCGACGCGCCCAGGTCGTACACGGTGACGTTGAGGTCCTCCACCGGGCCGCTGGTGACGTTGTGGTTCACCGTGGTGCTGCCGCAGACCGTCAGGTCCGCGTTGAAGGACATGATGTTGAGCACCGGCCCGGTCAGCCTGCGACCGCCGGTGAGTGTCCCCGCGTCCCGGCGCATGTCCTCGAACCGCGTCAACTGGTGGCGCAGTCCGTGCTTGACCTCGGCGGCCACCGCACGCACCAGGGTCCGCAGGGACTCGTCCGTGCCCACACGGAGCCGCAGGGGCACGATGTTCGACGTCATGCCCGGCGTACTGCGGGCCGTCTTCGTGGCTCGGCCCGCCACCGGCAGGGCGACCATCAGCTCGTCCAGGTCCGTGACACGGTGCAGGTAGACCGTGAACAGCGCGACCACGAGCACCGGCCAGGAGACCCGCTCGGCGCGCGCCACGGCACGCAGCCGGTCGGCCTCCGCTGCCGGGATGAGGACGGTGCGCCGGGCGAAGGGCAGCAGAGCCCGGGCGGGGGCGGCCCGTCCGGCGCCCCTGACCAGGCTGGGGAACGTCTCCGGAGCGCCCGCCAGGTGCTCCCGCCAGGCGGCCCGTTCGACCGTGGCCTGCTCGGAGGCCCGGTACGCGGCGTCCTCGGCGTACAGCTCGGCGAGCCCGCCGAACGGGGAGTCGCCCCACGGCTCCCCGGCGACCGCCCGCTCGTACAGCTCGACCAGTCGTTGCAGCAGCATACCCATGCCCGCGCCGTCGACGACCAGGTGATGGAAGGCGTAGACGTAGAAGTACCGGTCGTCGGCCAGCTTGATCAGCATGCAGCGGAGCGGGTGTTCGCCGGTCAGATCGAAGGACGCCCCGACCGCCGCGTCCACCAGCCCCCAGGCCGCGCCCTCCGGGTCCGCCGCACCGCTCACATCGGTGTAGGGGAGCGTGCGCTCTCCCGCATCGGTGTCGATCAGCTGCCACACCTGCTCGCCGTCGTCCTCGAAGCAGCGGGTGCGCATGACGTCCGCCTCCTCCACGAGGCGGCGCCAGGCGGCGGCCATCAGCACCGGGTCGACCGGGCCCAGGATGTCCCGGCACTCCGCGATGTTGTACTTCAGGCCGGTGGGGTCCAGGGTGTGCGCCGTCCAGATATCGCGCTGGGCCTCCGAGAGCGGCAGCCGGGAGGCGGCCGGAGCGGGTGCGACGGTGGCGTCGGACGGCATGAGGTCTCCTGTGAGTCGCGGCGGGAGGGGGCGGGGCGAGTGCCATACAACCGCCGGGGCCGGGCGCCGAGCGGCAGTTGTTCCGGCGGTAGGGCCAGCAGTTCGGCGGTGCGGCGGCAGTCGGACGGCAGGCACGGCACGCCCCGTCCGCCGCCGCACCGGAGCCGTCACACCCCGGCCGTCGCCCCCGCCGCCGCCCGCACCACGCACAGCACCCGGAACGCCGAGCGCCCGCCGTCCGCGCTGGTCCGGATCACGCCGCCGACCAGTAGCTCGCGGATCAGCCGGCCGCACTCCGGTAGCGGGCGGCCGGTGAGCCGCACGACGTCCTGGAGAAGGAACTCCCCGTCGCCCACCTCGCCCAGGTCGCCGATGAGGGCCCGGTAAGGGGCGGGCAGCGCGGCGAGCGTGCGGCTCACCCGGACCTGCAGGCGGGAGCCGTCCGGGCCGTCGGCCAGGTGGTCGAGGAGCGGGGCCGGGTCGGAGTCCACGATGTTCCGCAAGGTGGACAGGTCGCACACGGTGAGCCAGGAAGCGGCGGCACCGAGCGCCGCCGGGTGGCCGTCGAGGCGGTGGCAGATCCAGGCCACATCCGCGAGCGCCTGCTCATCGGGCACGATGTCGGGCCGGACGCGCCGGAGCTGGCTGAGGAAGAACCGTACGGCGGGCGCGTCCGGATGCCCGGCGGCCGGGTCCGGCGCCTCCAACGGGGAGAGCAGGAACAGGCGTTCACCGGGCACGTTCCAGGGCCGCTCACCGGTGATCAGCAGCCGCAGGCCCGGGAACGTACGCAGGAGCCGGCTCAGGCGGCCGAAGTCCAGGGCGGCGGTGTCGGCACCGTCGAGGACGAGCACGGCCGCACCGCGTACGGAGGAACCGCCGTCGTCATCGAGGGCGGCCAGCGCGTCCGCCAGCGCGGGCAGCACCTCATCGGACGCGCCGCCACCGCGCAGGAACCGCGCGCAGTCGTCGGCGAGTTGGGGCATCGGGTCGTCGTCGGGGCGCAGGCAGTCGGCGGTGGCGCCGTCACCGTAGTGCCAGAGCACCGGCAGCCCGGCGCCGTGCAGACGGGCGGCCGCCTCCAGGGCGAGCCGGGTCTTGCCCACCCCGCTCAACCCGACGACGGTCACCAGCCGTTCGGCGCCGGACCCCAGCTCCTCCACCAGGACACCGGTCTCCGCGTCCCGCCCGACCAGCGGGTACAGCGGCACGGGCGGTGCGGCCCGCTCCATGGACAGGCGCCGCACGTCACCGTCCGCCCGGGACCCGCTCCGGGCCGCCGCCTCCAGCGCGGCACGGGCGCGGGGGCCGAGCCTGAGCGCGTCGGCCATGAGCCGCACCGTATCCGTCCTGGGCCGCTGGGCCTTCCCCTTCTCCAGGTCCCGGATGGCCCGCACGCTGATGGTGGACAGATCCGCCAACTCCCGCTGGGTCAGGCCGATACGGAGCCGGTGGCCGCGTATCAGGGAACCGAGCGGGGCGGTGGTGGCCGGGGTGTCCTGCGGGGGGTGGCTGAGCGTCATGGGAAGGACTCCTGCTCGTCGGGGGGATGGGCGCCCCGGAAGCGGCTGCGGGCCGGGGTGCCGGAGGGGACGGCTGTCGTGCCTTGCTGCTGCCGGAATCCTCCGCGTGCGCCCTATCCGGGAGGCATCGCGAGACCAACGCCGCCACCGGCCCGGCCGGCCCCTCGGGATAGGCGACAGGAGCCCCCGCCCGGGCCGGTGATAGGGGCCCAGTGCCGTGATAGCGGGGGGATAGGAGCGGGGGCGGTCCCGTGAATCCGCGCGTTCCTAACTTGGTGTCCAGAAGGAAACGGAACACCGACGAAGGGACAGTCCGATGAACCGCAACACCACCGCCCGCAACGCCCTCCGCGCCGCCTTCGCCACCGTCGCGGTCGTGATCGTCACCGGCATCGGCGTCCAGGTCGGCTGGGCCGACGACACGTCCGGCACCGGCACCCAGCCGACCGGCACCAGCAGCACCCCCACCCCGGGCGCCACCGGCTCCACCGACAACAACCCCTGGGACTGACCCCCGCAGGACTCAGCCGGCGCCCAACAGCCGTCGAGTCTCAGCCAGTTCCCGTTTCATCCCCCGGCTCGTGAAGACCTCCACCGCGGGGGCCAGCAGTTCCCGGGAACGCCCCGGCTCCTCCTCGCCGAGCAGCCGCGCCAGATCCAGGCGGGCCAGAGCGCCACCGCCGAAATCCATGATCTGCTCCCGGGCCGCGACGGCCCGGTCGAAGAAATACCTCGCCCTGTCGGGCCGCCCCATCATGACGAACGCCTGGCCGAGATCCCGCAGCAGATGCCCCTCGCCGATCACATCACCGGAATCCCGGCACAGCTCCAGGACCTCCGTGAACGTCAGCACCGCGAGGTCCAGCTCGCCCCGCTCCAGCAGCAGTTGGCCCACCCGGCGCAAGGTCCGCGCCCGGCCCCCGAGATAGCCCACCCCGTCGTAGATCTCCAGCGCCTCGTCCAACTGCGCCTGCGCCACGTCCACGTCACCCCGGCGCATCCGGATGTGGGCGCTCTGCGTCAGCACGATCGCCCGCCCCACCACGTCACCGGCCCGGTCGAAGTCCGCCAGCGACCGCCCGTACAGATCGAGGGCGGTGTCGTCGTCGCCGTTCGTCCGTGCGATCAGGGCCATGTCACGTCGGCACAGGGCCTCGCCCTGCGGTTCGTCCAGCGCCTGGAAGACGTCGAGCGCCGAACTCAGCGCCTGGCGCGCCATGTCGAACTCGTTGCGGCTCATGTACAGCGAACCCAGCGAGGCCCGGACGGCGGCCGTACCCCGCAGATTGCCCGCCTTGCGCACGGCGGCCAGAGCCCGTACGTGGGTCTGCTCCCACAGGTCGTAATGGCCCCGCACCTCGAACAACGTGACCAGGGTCGTCGCCAGATTCCAGCTGACGTCGTGCAGGCCCTCGTCGGCGGCGTGCTCCACCATCCCGCACAGGGCGCCCTGCTCCGCGTCGAACCAGGCGAGCGGATCGGCGAGCAGGTCGCTCGTGCACGACGGGGGCGGCGCCCAGCGCGGCGCGTCGCCGTGCAGGACGGTGAAGTCACCGCCGTACACCTTGCGATGGGCCTCCTGCGCCAGATACATCCAGCCGCCCGCCATCCGGACGAGCGCGTCCCGGCGCAGCTCCGGCGCGTCCTGCGCGGCCAGCTGCTCGCGCGCGTAGACGCGGATGATCTCGTGGAACTGGTACCGGTAGCCGCCGGTCCGCTCCACCCCGACCACGTCCAGCATCTGCATGTCGACCAGCGGTTCCAGCAGGTCCGACGGCACCGGCCGGTCGTCGTCGAGCAGCGCACCCGCGAGCCAGCCCGGCAGCGTCGGCGTCCGCGCCATGGAGAGCAGCCGCAGCAGCCCCCGGTCCTCGGGCGCCAGACCGTTGTACGTGAGCGACAGGCTGGCGCGCATCGTCATCTCACCGTGCGCCAGCTCGTCCAGCCGGTGCCGCTCGTTGGCCAGCCGGTGCACCATCGAGGCGAGCGTCCAGTGCGGACGGGCGGCGAGCCGGGCCGCCACGATCCGCAGCGCGAGCGGCAGCCGTCCCACCGTACGCACCAGGGCCTCGGCCGACGCGGCCTCGCCCTCCACCCGCTCCTCCCCGATGATCCGGGAGAGCAGCTTCAGCGCCCGCTCCTCGTCCAGGACGTCCAGCTCCACGCGGTGCGCGCCCGGCAGCGCGGTCAGCCGGGCCCGGCTGGTGACCAGGACCGCGCAGTCCCGGCTCCCCGGCAGCAGCGGCTGCACCTGGCTCTCCGACGCGGCGTCGTCCAGGACCACCAGGAGGCGGCGGGAGGCGAGCCGGGTGCGGTACATCTCCGCCCGCTCGTCCAGCGAGTCCGGGATCAGCTGGCCCGGGATGCCCAGGGCGCGCAGGAAGCGGCCCAGCACCTCCGCGGTGGTGGCCGGGGTCCCGGTGCCGCGCAGATCGCAGTACAACTGGCCGTCGGGGAACCCCGTCTCCGCGAGCCGGTGCGCGAGGTTCACGGCCAGCGTGGACTTGCCGGTGCCCGGCTTCCCGGTGATCACGGCAAGACCGACCGCCTTGCGCTCCCGGCCACCGGTCAGCGCCTTCTCCAGGGCGGCGAGCTGGGCGTCGTCCGCCACGAAGTCCGAAGCGTCGGCGGGGAGTTGCTGCGGTCGGGCGTCGTGCGGTTGTGGTTCGGCCGGGGCACCGGGGGAGTCCTGGGCGGCCCCGGGCACCGGGTGGGCGCTCGGGTTGGTGGCGTGTCCCGCGTCGCTACGGGCTGGCTCGCCGCGGTCGGCGCCGACGGCCGGGCGCCGGGGCGCGGCGGGCTCGACGGCGCCCCCACCGGCGGACCGGGGCGCCTGCCCCCGTACCGGCGGAGGCAGTTCCCCGGCGAGGATGGCCGCCTCCAGTCGGCGCAGTTCCCGGCCCGGTTCGAGGCCCAGCTCCTGGTCGAGGATGCGGCGCCCGTCCCGGAACGCCTCAAGCGCCTCCGCCTGCCGGCCCGACCAGTACAGGGCGCACATCAGCTGGCCCCGGAGCCGTTCCCGCAACGGGTTCTCATGGGTGAGGAGTTGGAGCTCACCCACCAGCCGGTCGTGCCGGCCGAGCTCCAGCTCCAACTGCATCCGCAGCTCGACGGCGCTCAGCCGCTCCTCGTCCAGCTGGCGCGCCTTGTTGGCCAGGGGGCCGCTGTCCAGGCCGGTCAGGGAGTCCCCCTGCCACAGCGCCACCGCGGACTTCAGGAGCGCCACCGCCTTCTCGGACTCGCCCTCGTCGCGTTGCCGCCTCGCCATCGCGACCAGGCCGGTGAAGAGCAGCGAGTCCACGTCCCCGGTGTCCACGTGCAGGACGTATCCCGGCGGGCGGGTCGATATGGAGACCGTGCTGTCCGCACCGGCCAGGAGCTTCCGCAGCCGGGACACGCAGATCTGGACCTGGGTGCGGGCGGTCTCCGGCGGGCTGTCCTCCCAGATGAGGTCCACCAGGTAGTTCGTGCTGACCACCCGGTTTGCTTCGAGCAGCAGGGCGGCGAGGATGACCTCCTGACGGCCCGGCGGCACCCGCAGCGGCCCCTCCTTGCCCCGCACCTGGAGCGGGCCCAGCAATTGGAAGGGTGGTCTCGCCGCGCCCGGGGCATCCTGGACCGTGTGCGTCGTACCCTCGGCCACCGAGACCCCCAGCTCGTAAGCGCGTTGATGCTCCGGGATCAACGTCCCCAAAGTTTTCACAACCCTCACGCATCTGTCCATCCTGCATGCCCAGCGTGACCGGCCCGCGAATAGCCGCGCGATAGGCGGGGGTTGGCGTGGCCCGGAAGAGTGCGGGGCGGAGGAGAAAGGAGGCGTCCATGCACACCGACGCCTGGACGAGCAGCGACCCGTACACCGGGGGTGATCTGGTCACCGCCGCGGGGACCGACCATGTCCGTCTCGTCTACGAATACCTTGACGCCGGGGACCTCGACGCGTGCGCCTCCCTGCTGCACGACCACGTCGCCCTGGACCTGCCCGGCGTCCCGACGGCCCACGGACGGACCGCGTTCCTGCACGCCCACCGCGACCACCTGGGGACACCCGCTCGCCACGAGATCGACCAGGTCGTCGCCCACTCCCGGAACGTGGTGGCGGCGGGCCGCCGCCTCGGCACGCACGCCCATGACGCGGGCATGCGCTTCGTGGACGTCTTCCGTATCGCCGAGGACGGCATGGTGGAGTCCTGCACCCGCTACTACCACGCGGTGCCCTGACCGGCCCTGTCCGCCGGGCGCAGGGCGGCCGCACGGTAGTCGCGCGGGGCCATCCCGTACGCCGTCCGGAAGGCCCGGCTGAACACGGTCGCGTCGGTGAACCCCCACCGGGCGGCGACGGCCTGGATGGGCTGCCGGCGCAGCTCGGGGCGGGCCAGGTCCGCGCGGCAGCCGTCGAGCCGGCGGCGGCGGATCGTCGCGGCGACGCTCTCGGGCTGGTCCCGGAAGAGCGCGTGCAGGCTCCGCAGCGACAGGTGGTGGCGGGCGGCGATGAGGCTCGGGGACAGTCCGGGGTCACCGATGTGATGGTCGATGAAGGCGCTGACCCGACGCAGCAGCACGGACGTCCGCAGCTCGGCGGGCGCCTCCACCGGGAACGACCCGATGCCGTCGGCCAGGCAGGACGCGGCCATGTCCACGGCCATCTCGCCCAGCACGCCCAGCTGCTGGGGTGAGCAGTCGGCCCCCGTGGCGGCGAGGTTCGTCAGGAAACCGGCCAGGATCGCGCCCATCCCCGTATCGCCCGGGACACTCCGAGCGAGGATTCGGTCCACCCGCTGCGAGGGCAACGGCATCCGGACCTTCGGTATCTGCAGGACGATGACCTCGACGTCCCGCCCGTCCGTCCCCGAGCCGGACTCGTACGGACGCGAGGTGTCCCACAACGCCATGCCGCCGACGCCGAGTTCGGCCTCGCCGCCCTGTTGCGCGAACCACGCCGAGCCACTGGTCACCAGCGCCAGCTGGTACTGCTCCGGATCCCCCTGCCGGATCAGCGCCGGGGTCCTGCGCGACCGCAGCGGACCGTAGGCGAACCGCGCCAGCTGTACGGTCCCGAGACCGAGCATCCCGCCCCGCGCGTCGAAGCTGTCCGGGTCCGCGGCGCGGAACTCCGTGGGGAGCAGGACGTCGGACACCACCTGCTCGAACCACTCGAACCGGTTGTCCGGCGCCATCTCGGCCGCCGCCATCTCCTGCCACACCGTCGGGCACCCCCTCACGCCTGATCAGCCGCCGGACAGGTCAGGTTCCGGCCAGGTGCAGTCTGATGGATCGGCCAAGATCGCGACAAGCGTTGTCCGCGGCCGGTCGCGGGTCAGGACGCGGCGGACCCGGCCGGTCCCTCCGGCGCACGCAGCACCAGGAGCGTGATCTCGCTGGGCGCGAAGACACGGAACGGTGGGCCCCAGAACCCGGTGCCCCGGCTGGTGTACAGCTGGGTGCGGTCGCCGTGGCGGCTCAGCCCGGCGACGGCCGGCTGGTCGAGGCGGACCAGGTAGTGGAACGGCCAGATCTGACCGCCGTGGGTGTGGCCCGACAGCTGGAGGTCTACGCCGCCCTCGGCGGCCCGGTCGATGAACTTCGGCTGGTGCGCCAGGAGCAGCACCGGAAGGTCCGGATCGGCGCCGTCCAGCGCCCCCGCGAGGTGCGCGCGGTGACCGGCCAGACCGGAGGACTCGGCGGTGACGTCGTCCACACCGGCCACCACGAGGGTGTCGCCGCCGCGTTCGAGCAGCACATGGCGGTTGCGCAGCGGCTGCCAGCCCAGCTCGTCCATCAGGTCCACCCAGCCCTGCGCCTCGCTGTAGTACTCGTGGTTCCCGGTGACGTAGACGCGGGCGTGGGCGGCGCGCACCGTGCCGAGCGGGGCGGCCTGGGCGCGGCGGCGGTCGGCGGTGCCGTCGGCGATGTCGCCGGTGTGGCAGACCAGGTCCGCCTCCAGCGCGTTGACCTCCTCGCACACCCGCTCCGACCAGCGGGCCCGGTCCAGCGGCCCGTAGTGCGTGTCGGTGATGAGGGCGACCCGGGTCCCGTCCAGGCCCGGCCCCAGGCGCGGCACTCGGACCTCGACCCGGCGCACCCTCGGCACCCGGCGCGCCTCGGCGTACCCCCACGCGAGCAGGACGGCGGCGGCCCCGAGCACCGACCAGGTGACGATCCTGGCCCGGTCCTGCCCGTCGCCGGTCCCGGTCAGGGTCAGGGCGAGCCGGAGCAGGACGCCGAGCAGCACGGACCAGGTGAACAGCACCCAGATGGAGCCGAGCATGCTGTCCCCGACGATCGCCGCCCGGTCCTGCTGCCGCTTGCCGTGGCCCCGCATCATCGCGACCGGCATGGTGACGAGGCCGAGCGCGAAGAGGCAGGTGCCGGCCACGGTGACGGGGAGCGGCCAGTGCTGCCCGGTGTACAGCAGCACCCAGCACGGCACGGCCCACAGCAGCACCGGGGCGATCAGGGGGACGTAACGCATCAGGCGCCGCACCCGGCTCGGTGCCGCCGCCGCCCCGCCGTCCGCGGACCGGGCCTCGCTGGTGTCGGTCACGTTTCCTCCTCGGACGGCGGCCGGAATGCCGCCGGGCACCTTACCCGGTCGCCCCCGAGGGCCCGGAGACGGCCACCGCCGGAGGGTCAGCCGGTCCCGGCGGCGATCCAGGCGTCGAGTTGCTCGCGGGTGGTGGTGGGGTCCGCGATCAGCCCGGCCAGTTCGTCGTCGGCGTGATGGCGGGTCGAGACCGCCGGGCAGCGCCGGCACGCCTCGACGCCGCTCTGCGTCCACCACTGGCACTTCGTCCGCAGGTGGCAGCGCGGCACGGCTGCCTCGACCACCCTGGGCGCGGCGGCGACCACCCGCTCCACGAGGGCGCAGTCGTCGCCGCGGCGGTTGGCGCAGCCGCTGACGCAGTGCGAGGCGAACCGCAGGATGCGCCGGGGGTCGATGCCCTCGGGCACGTCGCCCAGCACCTCGGAGGCGGGCACCGGGTCGGCCAGATAGGCGACCCGGCCCTCCTGCCCGGACCGCACACCCAGGACGACCGCCTCGGGCGCATGCGCGTCACCGCTGGGACACCAGCTCGTCGGGGACTTGTCCTTGTCCACGGTCCTCGGCCCCTTCGCGTCAGCAGGCGGCCCGGGCGGCCGCGCCGTTCTGGGTGATGTAGCCGGTCGGGTTGATGTCCAGGGCGGCGCCGGACTCCTGCTCGGCGGCCTGCTGGATGCTCGCCTTCAGCTGCTCCAGCGAGGTGACGCGCTCGACGGGGGCGGCGGTGGCGGTGGCCGACCCCGCCACCAGGACACCGGCGGCGACGAGGGCCACGGCGGCGGAGGCCGCCGCCGTCCGGGACGAGTTCTTCTTCATGGGGACTCCCTTTGCTGCGGACACGGTCCGGCCGCCCGGACGGGCGGCCGCTCACCTGTGCGGCACGCTAGGGTCCGGACCGCGCGCCGGGCGGCAGTCGCCGCGGCGGTCGACCGGCAGTCCGTACTAGGGGAGCGCGACGGTGCGGCGGGGCGCGGCCGTCAGGCGGAGGCCGACCTCGATCAGGGTCCACCCGAGGACGGTGCGCAGGGGCCGGGGGGCCCGGGCGGAACGGGCGAGGCGGTACTCGTCGGCCTCGGCGTGGAGTTCGGCGGCGCGGATCTGGTGCAGGGCGAGGTGGGCCTGGGCGTGCATGGGTGGTTCTCCTTTACTCGGTGGTGAGGGGGAACGCATGGGTGTGGACGCGCACGCGGGCGCTGTCGCCCTCGTCCTCGTCGGTGATCCGGTCGCGGTACTCGTCCAGGAGCGCGTGCATCTTCTCGATGAGCTCTCCGGCGAGCGTGGGCGTCAGCCGCAGGGTCGCGCTGCTCATGTCCCAGGTGCGGTTCCACTCCTCGGGCCAGTTGGTGCGTTCGCCGAGCCAGGACGACAGGTCCCGGGCCTGGGTGAGCGCGACCTCCTGGAGATACATCTCGGCAGCACCGCGCACCTCCGGGCTGGAGTGGTTGAGCAGCGAGTCGTCGAATCGCAGCCCCTGGTTCGCCGCCTGCCACCAGCGCTCCCGCCCCTTGCCGTGCTCGGGGGCGTCCGTGATGAAGCCGTGCGCCGCGAGCTGCCGCAGGTGGTAGCTGGTGGACCCGCTCGACTCGCCCAGTTTCGCGGCGAGCTGGGAAGCGGTGGCCGGCCCGTCGAAGCGGAGGGTGTCCAGCAGCTGCATGCGCAGCGGATGGGCGAGCCCCCGCAGCGAGCGGGCGTCGAGATTGCGGATCAGTCCGTCCGGCTGTTCTTCCATGGCCTCAATGTTAGTCATGCAAAGACTCGGTTGCAAGGATTTCTTTGCAACTGGTTCTTTGCATCGGTTTCTTTGGACCTCGCCCGGCGAGAACCCGCCCATGGGCGCTGTCCTGCTACGTGAGAGGGTCGAGGGCGTGAGTGAGACACCACCGAACACCCTGCAATACCGCTTCGACGGCCCCGAGGACGCGCCGGTCCTGGTCATCGGGCCCTCACTCGGCACCACCTGGCACAGGTTGTAGAGACCGTCCGTGGGCGTCCAAGCCAGTCCAAGATGAGCGCGTAATGCCAGGTCAGGGCATTCTGGTCCGGGGGAGTCTACGCAGTCGGTGATGGTCGCGTGAGAGCGGCGTGCGACGAGAAGCCCCGCAGGTGCGGCCTGGCGGGGCTTCCGAACGGGTGGGTTGCAGCGGCGGTTGCACGCGGTTGTCCACTTGGGAGTCACCGAAGCAAGGGACACAACAGCGGCACGTGTCGTACGGCTGATGCGCAACACGCGGTCCAGGGACTTCACGCGATCGACCAGGACACGGTTGTTCGCTTGCGTGAAACTTAGCGCCTCCTGATGCCGATGGTGTCAGTACCGCTTCCGCGACGGGGTTTGGTGCCTTGCTTGTGGTGGGCGGGGCGGCTGTATGCCTCGCCGGTTGCAAGCACTCTGCCCACGTCGTGACGGGTGGCCGGGCAGCGGTTCCTCGAGCCCGGCGGCCTGCCTGGCCCGGGCCGGGTCGGTTTCGGTGTACCGGCTGGAGACCCGGTCTTCGCGTGCAGGTTTCTGAACCCTCTGCGGACGCGGGCGGGTGTCAGTTTGTTCGGCTCCGCCGGCTTCTCCCAGGGTCGCCGCAGGTCCATGGCCAGCGGTCGGGCGAGCCGGACTTGTCCGTCCACACCCACGAACACCTGGCCGCCGTCGCCGCCGAACTCAACGGGCGCCCACGCAAAACGCTCGGCTGGGAAACCCCAGCCGAGCGTCTGCATAGACTACTCGCCGCCTACACAACCGACCACGTGTTGCGGCGATCCCTAGAATCCGCCACGCGCCTGGCGGGGCTTCAATTTACTGCCGTGAAGTCAGTGAGGCCACGGTTCTAGCCCCGGGTCGGAGTACAGGCACACTAGGGGGCGATCTGCACAGATCGCCAACTCCAAAGCATCTTCGAAGGTGGATCCCATTTCCCAGATCCATCCGAGCCCGGCGGCTACTACCTTCCCATCGGCTTCAATGAAAACGCTCGAATAACTGAGCCATTCGCCGATCGGAAAGTACTGCCCGCCCAGGACTCCCTCAATCTCCGACGCCAGGTCCCGCTGGCCCGACCCAGCCGAGATGGGATCGAAATTGAACGGTTCATCGTTGCTGAAGTTTAGGCCAGACTGATTTATTGGCTCAATGACTAGCCCACCCAGCGCAGCAAGGATTTCTTCGGCCTGCAAATTCGGCAGGTACCCTTCCTGCTGCAAGGAGTCGAGCCAAGGGCTGACGCTAACCCTCCTCCGAGGATGCCAGCCAGCATCACGAAGAGCTTGCAACAGATCGGGCCGCAACGAATCAAATCTGATCATGGCGGCTATCCAATACCAAGGTGATCCAGCAGTCGCCCGCAGCGGCCACAAGGGCTGGCTGGTTCACCGTGTCCAGTCGTATTTGACGTGGGCATGGAGTTGTTTCTCGACTGCACTGTACGCATTGTACCTCCCCTGATAGCGGCAGGACCCTCAGCTGCCTGAGCCTGAATTAGGCAATGCACCTCGGCGCAACCTCCATGATGGCCAACCTCGTCCAGAGCCGTCTTCAGGGGGCCGCTCGCCTGCTGGCCATGCTTGTTGCGTCCGTAGTACTTCTGACCCGAAGGAGACGTGTACTCCGATACGAACTTCACACCTGTTTGATTGCGAATCTGATTGGCGTGGTCCACCAACGGGTCGCCAGTATTGCAGTTGTGAACCAGGACCGGCGTAGCACCTACCAGCACATAGTACGTGTGCAGATCCCTGACAGTGAGGTTGTGAACCGTGGCTGCTTGGGTCCAGCGTTCGACTCCGTCGATCTGCACCAGCGCGCCGGCACTCGTGCGGAGTTGATCGCCCGGCTTGAGGTCCGTGGCGTCGATCCAGGCATGCAGTTCGGGCACCCAGAAGGGGTGGCCGTCCGTGGCGGTGACGGAGGCTGTGTCGTCGCCCTTGTCGCCGTCCGTGTCGATCGTGACCTTGACCAGGTGCTTGAGGCCCTGGCCCTTGATCTCGGCCGTGACCTCTCGGACCTTTGTCTCTCCTGATTCAGGGTCCGTGGCGAGAACTCTGTCACCGATCTTGACCTCTTCGATCGGTTTTGCGGACCCGTCTGCCATCAAGACTTCGGTGCCCGGCACGAAGCTGTTGCAGCTGCGGGCGAGCTTCGACTTGCTGAGCCAGTTCTTGACTCCGCTGATCAGCTTGTCGCCGAGCTTCCAGAGGCGCTTGCCGAGCTCCGCCGCCTTCTTCCATTTCCAGGGAACGCCGTACTTCTTGGCCAGCTTGCCGACGATTCCGCCCACCGCGCTGGAGATGATATTGACCGCCGTCGCGCCGCACGCGCCGAGCGCGCCTGTCGTGAAGCAGTCCAGGGCGTCTGTGATGCCCAGTTCGTCGGCTGCGATCTTGGCCAGTTCCTTGGCCGCGGCTATCGCGCGCTGTTTAGCGATGTCCGCGTCCGTCTGGGCCTGGCGGGCCTTGTACTGCGACGGCGTCTCTGTGGGCGCCTGTACCCCGTAGTAGGTGTAGTACTGCCCTGTGGGCTTGACGTCCCAGCCGCCGTTGCCAGTCGGCTTGCAGGCGACGCCGACCAGGGCGCAGTCGTCCGGAGCCAGGCCGCCCGGGTCCGAGAACGTGACCGGGTTGTTGAGGCTGTATGCGTAGCCGTTGATCTGTTGCGGGTCGGTGTAGTCGATGATCGGGTCGGCGGAGATGAACCGGCCCGTGGAGTCGTCGTACTCCCGCGCTCCGAGGGTCGTGAGGCCCGTGACCTTCTGGACCGTGCCGCCCACGAAGCCCTTGTCGTCGACCCAGTCCGTCGCGGACCCCTCGCGTTCCGCTCCGAAGGGGTCCATGCGGCGGCGCTGGGTGGCGCCGGTGGCCGCGTTCACGGCGAGCTGCGCCGTGCCGTGGTGGTCGGAAGCGAGGAAGGTGACGCCGCCGTTGTCCCTGACCGCCACCGTCTGGCCGGCGAGACTGTAGTAACGCGCGCCCGTCACCGCACCCGTGGACTTCTTCAGGTGCAGCTCCATGCCGGGCAGGTAGAACGTCGTCTCCTCGGCCGTCTTGCTGAGCAGTCGGTTGCCCGACGCGTCGTAGACGTAATCGGTAGTGGCGCCGTCCGCGTTGGTGACCTTGGTCAGCTCACCCTGTTTGTCCCAGCTCAGCTTCTGTGTGTCGCCGTTGAGGACGCGCTGCTCGGTGTTGCCGGTCGCGTCGTAGGAGTACGTGTTGGCCAGCTTGACCGCGGGAGTGCTCGACGTGGCCGTGGTGTCCACGACCTCCGTGGTCAGCTGGTGGGGGCCCTTCCCGTTCTCGCCGTACGTGTAGGACTTCGTGGACGTCGCCGCGCCGTTCAGGCCGTAGTCGGTTGCCGACGTCCGGTTGCCCAGCGTGTCGAATCCGTACTTCGACCAGTAGGGCGCTGTCCCGCCCACGGTCGCGGTCGAGGGCGCCGACGCACAGGCCGACTCTGTCGCTCCGGTGCCCACCGCTTTGTTCGGGGTGGCATTCGACGTCCAGGCGTCCGTCATCTGCCGCAGGCCGTCGTAACGGAAGCACTGCACGTCCCGGGTTCCGCCGTCGGGTGCGTCCGTGATGGACCGAACGTTGCCGCCGTCGTCGTAGGTGTAACGGGCGTCGTACGCCACCGAGGCGGCGCCCTGTACGTCGACCCGGGCGTTGATGAGGCGTGAGGTGCCCTGCTCGTAGGAGTAGGACAGCCAGGTCTTCTTGGCGCCCGTCTCGCCGGTGGTCAGCTCCAGCTGCTCCACCTTGTTGGTGGGCGAGTAGGCCACCCCGGAGACGTAGCTCATCCCGCCGAGCGAGGTGTTCATCGCCACCGGGCGCTGGAGGCCGTCGTACTGGTAGGACAGTGCCTCTGCCGGCAGACCGCCCGCAGCCGGGAAGTTCTGTCCGGCGACCGTGCCGTCCTTGTTGTACTGGGTGTCGAACTGGTAAGTGCCGCCCAGCTCGGGTTCGGCGGTCTTGGACAGGTAGTACTTGGTCGTGGTCGGTTCCAGGTCGTCGTCCAGGGCCGGATAGGTCACTGACGAGAGGACGGCGCCGTCCTTGTACGTGTACGAGCCGTACAGCTCGCCCTTGGCCACCGTGTCGTACTTGGAAACGGACAGCTTGGTACCGGTGCCGGCCGCTCCCTGCCACGTTTCGGTGGTGCGGCCGATCTTGTCGTAGACCGTCGTGGTGGTGTTGGCGCGGGAATCGGTGGTGGAGACGAGCCGGTCGAGGTCGTCGTACTCGTAGGTCGAGGACCCCGTGTCCGGGTCGGTCGCAGTGTGCTTACGGCCGCGCTGGTCGTATGTGTACGACCAGATGTTGCCCTTGTTGTCAGTGACCTTGGACAGCTGTCCGGCCGGGGTGTAGGCGTACTTGGTCGAGACGTAGTCGTTGACCGTCCCAGGGAGGAGCGGCTTGTCGCCCTTGTACTGACGCAGCTCGACCGTGTGGTCCCGGGCGTCCGAGATGGCCGTGGTCGGAATCTGGCCGTTCGGCGGGTCCGTGTGGACCCTGTCGCCGCCGTAGGCGATGGTGGTGCGGTTCTTCTCGATACCCGCGACCTTCAGAACCGTCGCGGTGGTCCGGCCGGCACCATCGAACTCGGTCACCGTCTGTGCGTCGATGTCCTCGTTGCGCGGGACGAAAAGAGTGGCCGCAGGAGCGCCGGCGGCATAGTAGGTGTCGTTCGTCTTCACCACACGGCCGGAGCCGTCGTAGTAGGTGTCCGCCAGCAGGCGTCCGCCGCCCTGCGCCTCCGTCTGGACCTGTCGGGGCCGGAGCAGGCCGTCGTACAGGGTGTACTCGTGGCCGTAGGACGCGCCGTCCTTCTCGATCTTCTGCGTGTGCAGGTAGTTCGGTCCGGTCTTCCGGATGCCGTAGTCGTACTTGATGCTGGGGGTGAAGCTCGCCTTGGGCCGGTCGGGCATCCACACCGAGACGACGCGGCCGAGACCGTCGTACGCCAGGTCGGTGCGCTTGCCGTTCATGTCGGTCTGGGCGGAGAGCGTGCCCCACTCGGGCGCGTACTCGGTGGTCGTGGACCAGCCGAGCACGTTCGTCACGGTCTTGGACACGGCCAGGCCGTAGGCGTTGTCCGTGTACGCCGTGGTGGTGGGTGTCTTCGCCGCGTCCGTGACAACCAGCGGGCGGCCGTACTGGTCGAACGTGGAGGTGGACACTTCCTGATACGTGCCGGTGGTGCCGTTGTGCGAGGCCAGCCGCTTCACCAGCGTCGGCTCACCCTTGGACGGCGCCGCACCGCGTGTGGTCGAACCGTCGTAGTACGTCAGCTCGTCGGAGACGACGACCTTGGACCGGTCCGGGGCGGTCGTGCTGCAGTCGACGGCCAGGGTCTCGACGCGTGAGACATAGCTGTAAAGGTGCTTGGAGGCGTTGTCCGCGTACTCCGTGCGGGTGCACTGGTTGTCCGCTACGTCCAGCTCGCCGTAATCAGCGACCTGAACCGGCCGGCCCTTGTCGTCGTACGACGTGGTGGAGGCCGTTTGCCGCCAGCCCCCGCCCTCCAGCGCCTCGTAGGTGTCGGAACGGCCCTCGCGCACGAACCGGGCGTAGGAGGTGCCCCAGTCCTTGACGCGGGTCGCGGTGGTCTTCGTCCAAGGCGTGTTGACCGACTTGGAGACGATCTCGTCGCCGTTGTAGGTCGTCGTCTCGAGCTCTGTACCGGATTTCCAGTCGGAGTCGTCGTAGGAGGTGCCGTTGCTGTCCTTCACGCTGACGGAACGGGTGCCGCCGCCCGGTTGGGCGTCGCCGTCGAGTCCGCGGAAGAAGACGTGCCCGGTCTTCGTGTTGGACGGTTTGATGCTGCCGTCGGAGGTTTCGACCAGGACCTTGCCGTACCCGCGCCAGTCGCTCCACGTCAGTCTGTCGGTTTTGGAGAGACCGTCGGGCTTGGCCTTCCGCCAGCCCGCGTCACCGAGGTAGGTGTACGTCGTCATCTGGTCGGGGCTCTCCCCCACCAGGTCACCCTCGATCACCGACGTGACCACGTACTTGTTGAACCAGTCCGTGATCGGGTCCTTGACACCCGGCGGGTTCCACTTGACCGGGTAGCAACGCACCGTCGACTCGCCCACCTTGGGCAAGGTGGTGGATGTGCATTCCGGCTCGGAGTAGTTGGCGGACAGCGCGCTGCCCGACTCGCTCGCGACGCCGGCCAGCCGGAACCGGTTGAACTCCTGGATGTTGTCGTTCGGGACATCGACGCGGTTGGGGAGTTGGATGCCCTGGAGCTCGACCGAGGGCACCGACTTGTCGTCGCCCACCAGTCCGGTGTGGTCGATGTTCTTCAGCCAGAGTGACTTCGACCCGTCGCCGTTGTCCACGTACGAGTGGCCGAGCTTCCACCGGTCGACGTCCTCGTAGGTGGTCGCGCCGTTCCGGATCTGGGTGGTGATCTCGGTGAGCTGCTTACGCGTCCAGAAGGTGGGCGAGTTCTGGCCGGCGCACTTGGTGTCCGCCTTGCAGTTCCGGTCCCACGGCACGTCGGGCCAGTCGGCCGCGGTGTCGTCCTTCAGCGCGCCGGGCGAGCAGTCGGTGAGATCCCCGACGCAGCGCTCGTCGGTGGTGAACACCACGCGCGCGGCGGGCTTGGTCGAGTAGGTCTTGTCCTCGCGCTGCCCGTAGTCGATGCGCTTGAGGTACCCGCCACGGACGTATGCCTTGCCGTTTTCCGTGGTCTTCAGGCCCTGGGTGTAGTAGTTGAGCTCCTTGCCGTAGAAGTACGACATGGTGTCGCCGTGGGGGTCTACCACGTAGTCGAGGTTCCAACGCCACGCCTGGTTGCAGAACGCGGTGTCGAAGGTGGACTTGTAGCAGGGCTCTCCGGAGTCGTCGCCGTAGACCGGGACGGTCCAGGCGGAGTTCGTGGCCTCGTTGCCGGATTCGTACCCGGGGAGCTGGTTGCGGCCGAAGAAGTACTGGGTGCCGTTGTTGGACGTGAGCTTCCAGTACTCGCCGTCATTGTCACCGTTGGTTGTTCCGGTGATCTTCTCGACCTTAGAGAAGTCGTCGGACGAGACATGCCACTCGCCGGTGGTGTCGTCCTTGATCAGCTCACCCGAGGCGCCGCCCGGCAGCGAGAGCGTGGCGTTGTCGTAGCCCCAGCACTGGTCGCCGATCGTGTCGTCGTGGCCGTCGTCTGCGCAGGCTTTGTACCGGCGTTCGATGAAGCCGGGTTCGTAGCTGAAGCCTTCCCCGATCCATGAGCCCTGGTTG
Organism: Streptomyces sp. NBC_00523; assembly: GCF_036346615.1. NCBI lineage: Bacteria > Bacillati > Actinomycetota > Actinomycetes > Kitasatosporales > Streptomycetaceae > Streptomyces > Streptomyces sp. NBC_00523. The sequence continues at coordinate 6,222,480 of NZ_CP107836.1, forward strand.
TTCGTGGTGGCGGTCTGCCCGTCAACGGACTGGGAGCTGTAGGCTAGGCCGACTTCCGGAGCAAGACCACCGGGCACGGGGGGCGCGGTGATGGGGTAGGACCAGTTGAAGGCGCCGGAGGAGTTGGAGACGCTCCACTGGGAGGACGCCTTCAGCGAGGTGGCTCCGAAGTCGCCCTGGCTTCCTGCCGCTTCTGCGGTCGCGCCCAGCACGGTGACACCGGAGCCGGACGCCGCCGTCGTGGCGGCCGACGCGGCGGAGACCTTCGCGCTCAGCGTCGTGCTGTCCGTGTCGTTACGGGTGGCAAGTGGCGTTGCCGTGGCGCATCCCGGCCGGTCGGGCGTGGTGAGGACGCACTCCGGGTATGTCACCAGGCGCAGGCGCGCTCCGTAGTTACCGCCGTACGCCTCCGCGAAGTCACCGTAGTCGAGGGACACCTCGACCGGGCCGCTCTCGGCTCCGCCGTCGGTACGGGCCACGGTCATCAGCGGACCGTCGATGCCGGCGGCCGTTGCCTTCTTACGGTCGAGAACGGCCAGCCGGACGGACCGGGGACTGGTCGTTCCCGTGGCCGCGGCCTTCAGCGGAAGCCCCTCGGCCCGAGCACCCTTGGAGCCCTTGGCCGCCACGGCGACATCGTCCGACGACGCCTTGGGCCACCGGGTGACCGCTGCCTTCGTCACAGCCGCCCGTGCGGCCTGGTCGGCGCGCTTCTGCTTCCGGACGACACCGTTTCTACCCTCGACGGGATCGTCCAGATTTGTCTGTGTATCGGGACGTGTCACGCCATCGGCGGCTGCCTGCGGTGCGTATTGGGGCAACAGGCCGATGGACAGGGCAACCGTCGCCGTGAGTACAACCTTGCGTACCAACCGTGTCGGTATGCGGAATTGGGATCTTCCAAAAGGTGATGCGCGCATGAGAACTCCGTCAGGAGATGGGATCGGTGCTCTGAGAACGGGGCGCGGCCGGGGCGGAACCTCGCGGGTCCGGCCCCGGCCGAGCGCGGGCGATCAGGACAGCGTCGCCTCGACGCTCGTGTCGTCGGGAAGGACCATGACGGTCGCGACGAGACTGGCGTCGAGCGCGCCCTGGAACAGACGCACCTCGTCGACCGCGCCCGAGAGGAAGGCGTCGGCGGTGGTACCGGTCAGTCTGCGGCCCACCTGGAGCGAGGTCGTAGTGAAGTCCCAGCTGTTGGCCCACGGCACACGGGCGCTCTCGACGCCGTTTACGTACAACACGACGTCTCCGAAGACGGCCGAGTACACGAGGGCGAGGTGGTCGCCCTTGCTACTGCTGCTGGGCAGGAAGCCTGTCGCCTTGACGGTGGTGCTCGTGGCCGTCGCCGAATCCGCATCGGTCGCGATCAGGACCCATCGGCTGTCCGCGGCCGAATACCCCACTGTGATCGCGCTGCCGTGGGTCCCACTGAGCGCCATGACCGTCTGGTCCTTCGTGGGTGAAACGGAGGACAGGCGGGCGCGGGCGGTCAGGGTGAAGCTGTCCTGCTTCGAGAGCAGCCCGGCGGACCGTGTCGCATAGGCGTCGGTGCCGTTCAGCAGCAGGTGGCCGTCGCCCCACATCGGCTCTTCCGGTGCGGTCTCCACGCAGTCCGGGTCTGTCTCTGGGGCGCAGCCCGGCGCCGGTTCGTAGATGGAGGCGCCGCCGCCGAGCGTGAGGCCGGTGCCGCCGTACGCCTCGGGCGCGACCCTCGCCGGAGCGGTGTCGACATCCCAGTAGGCGAGCTGCTGGGCCACGATGCCGCCCAGCTCCGCGCTCTCGGGGCCGGTGACGACTCGGTCGTGGACCTGGACGTCGGCGATGCCGCCCTTGAGGTGGGCGGTGTAGCCGTCGAGGGCCAGCCGGCGTCCGATCTGAAGGTTTCCGGCGGCGTTCCACGGCGTGGTCCGCTTCGCGGTGGTGGTGACCGCCGTGCCGTCCACGTAGAGGCGCATGATGCCTGTGACGCCGTCGTAGGAGCCGATGAGGTGCGTCCATGCGTCCGGCACCACCTTGCCTCCGGTGACCTGCCAGCTGCCCAGCGACTCCATGTCGTTGAACGGCATACGGAAGACCCAGGCGCGGGTGTCGCTGTCGTAGCCCAGATCGAAGCCCGGCAGGCCGGTGCCGTCCTGGCTGATCACGGTCTCGTCGTGGTCCGGAACCTCCGGCAGCCGCACCCAGGCGCTGACCGAGAGGCCGGCGTCCGTGTTCACGATGTGCTGACCGGCGTCGAGGTAGGCGTTCTCGGTGCCGTCGAGTGCGGCGTACGTGTCGGCGGCGCCGAGCGGTCCGGGCTTGGCGCCGAAGGTGACTCCGGGGCCAGGTGCGGCAGCCGGGGACGAGCCGGTGCCGGCTGCCGAGGTGGCGCCCTTGACGTCACCGAGAGTCCAGCCGCCCACCGGGGCGCGTCCACGGTCGACAAGGAAGGTGTACCCCATCGACGTCTTCTGGGCGTTGCCCGCCGCGTCGACGGCCTTGGCCTCGACGCTCCACGTCCCCTCGCTGGGAGGCACGAACTTCACCGTCGCGGGGCCGCCTGGCGTGGCCGTCGCGACCGTGGACCAGTTACCTCCCTTGAAACGGTACGTGTACTTCGCCACGTCGTTCGACGGGGAGTCGAAGGTGAAGCTGCCGTAGTCACCGACGCCCGCGTGCCAGGCCCCGTCGTCGGGGTATTGCGCGGAGGTGATCACTGGCGCCTTGGGTGCGGTGGCGTCGTAAATGAACTCACACCGGTACGCTTCGTCACCTGCCGAGCTCCACGGGCCCCACGCGGTTCCGTCCGAGCCCCGCACCTCCCAGCCGATGGCTACGTTGGACGGGATGCTGAAGCCCGCGTCGGAATCCGTGCTGAGGTCCGAGCCGACTGTGTACTTGAACGCGGCGGAGCCCGTCTGGCCCGTACCGGTCGTCGTATGGAAGGCCGTGGTCGCGTAGTGGTCTACCTGCGTCGAGTCCTTCGTCCAGAAGACGTGGAACTGGGCCTTGAGGCTTTCGGACTTGCTGGGGGTGTCGTTGTGGTCGTAGTCCTTGATCGTGGCGTTGAGGACGGGTGCCTCGGAGACGTAATGCTCGTCGGCGTGACGGTACTCGCACTTACCACCGGGCGACATAGTGAGGTCCGCCATGGAGGGGGCCAGGGGCGGCCGGTTGTACGTGACGGAGAGCAGGGCGTTGCCGCAGAACCTCTTCCAGTACGAGTATTTGCTCTCGTCTCCGGCGCGCAGCCGGAAGGTCGTGGTGTCCCAGCCCTTGTCGGCGGCCTGCTGGACGGCCGTCTTGGCGTCGAACCAGACGTTCTGGTTGTCCGCGGTGCAGGAACCAGCGGGGTTGGTCGGCGACTCGCTGTCGACGTCCGCCTTCCAGGAAGGCTGGTTGTTCCAGTTGGTGGAGGAGTTGATGGCACTCGCACCGGTGGAGTTGACCCTGCTGAGCAACACGCTCTTGGCGTCGCTGCTGTACGCGTGGACCATCGTCACGGCGAACTCCGCCTTGATGATGTCCTTGCCCTCGAAGGATGCGGTGGGGATGGCGAAGAACTGCCTCTTGGTGTCGCTGGAACTCGCGCACAGGTACGACACGTCGGCCGGGCAGCGGCCCACACCCTCGTGGTTGTCGAACTTCCAGAACTCGGTGGAGGCGTAGTGCGACGACACCATGGTCCAAGAGCTTCGGCTGGCCGTCTTCACCACGGGGTCGATGTAGACCGGATACACCGTGTCCTCGCCGGTCAGCAGTCCGTTGTCGGGCGTCAGGGTCAGCTCGTCCCGGCCGACCTCGACGTCCACGTCGGCGACACGGGTGCCGTCCGGCGGAGTCACCGCAAGTTCGCCGTTGTTGGGCTCCACGGCCGTCGGCGACGGATCACCCGGTTCGGGGCCGTCACCTGCCGTGCTGTCCCACATCAAGGGCGCGGGGGCTTCGAACACGGTCCCTCCGGCCGTGTCCGTCGCGGTCAGGCCACCGTCTTCGGATTCCTGCAGGTCGACCGAGGTGGCGCTGACCGGCAGCTGCAACCGGGCCAGATCCGGGTTGTCCGCGGCCTCCGCGTCCTTGACGACGATGAGGTGTGAGAATCCTTCGGCGCTGGCGGTCACCTGCAGGTCTACGCCCGGCATCACCTCGGGGTAAGTCGCTGTCGAACCTTCGACCGTCGGCTCGGGCAGTTTGTCCGGCCAGTCCAGCGACAGCGCCCGGCCGTCCTTCTGGATCGTGCCGAAGGTGGTCGTTCCGCCGCCGGAGAAGGACATGGCGGTCACGGCGGCCTTCGGTGTGTACGAGCCGTCCTTCTGCCGTACGAGTGTGGTGTCGATGTCCGTCCACTCGCCGTTCTTGCGAGCGCGCACGGGCTGGACGGCCGTCGTGGTGGTGAAGGTGCCGTCCGGATTGGCCACGGTGGAACTGCGCTCGTCTCGCAGGCTCAGTACCTCGACCGGTTCGTCGGATGCCACCGCTGCTTCCTGGGCCGCTTCCGTTCCGGCAGCGGTGCGCTCCTCGGAGGGCGCCGCTGAGGCCGGCGAAAGGCCGCCCGGCAGGGGCGTGATGCCGATTCCGGCCGCCAGAAGCGCCGTCAGTGTGACGGCGACGAGAGGGCGTCGGCCGCGCCTGCGTCTCGTGATGGTGTTGCTCTTCACTTGGTCGTCCGCTCTCTCTCGCTCCTGTGGCTCTGCCGTCGTTCGCGTTTCACGCCGGTCATCCGACGGTCGCGAAGGCAGTGCCGATGTCCGAGAGGCCGCCGGCGCCGGGCTGGAAGGTCTTGGTGCCGACGTTCGACGTGCCGTCGATGTCGGTCCACGGCATCGTGTAGAGCACACCCTTGGAGGTCGCGGGGTCCTTGCTGTAGGGGATGCCTATGTACAGGACGCTTGTGCCGGAGCGGAGCGCGATGCCGGTGAAGTCACGGGCGTGAGGGGTGCCGGGCAGCACTCCGGAGCCCCGCTTGATGATCTTGTCCGTACTTCCCGGGTCGGTGTCGAGGGGCTTGAACACGTGCACCACTCCGGCGTCCGCGAGCCCGTCCACGTCGCGCCCGGGGACGCCCACCGCGAGTCGGATGGTGGACGTGCTGGTCACCACGCTGGTGTCGGTGTTGGTGATGGCTACCCGTTGCCCGAAGGAGTCTCCCGCGCCGGGCTCGCCTTCCACGTTCGCGATACCGGCGTCCAGCGCCTTGATCTCGGTGAACGTGCCCGAGGGTTCGATGCGCACCACCGTGGTGCTACCCGCGCCGGGAACCGTTCCGATCGCTTCGCCCGGGGTGCCGATGGCGAGCAGGGCATCCGTGTTGTAGGTCTGTTTCGACGGGCGGTAGTTGGTCATCGACAGCGCGGCCCCGAAGCGGTCACCGGGCTCGATGGCGCCGGTGAGCCCTTCGCCCTGGTCGATCCATGTGAGCGGGGTGGGCATGCCGTCCTTGAGTGTGTGGCTGAAGACGGTGACTCCGCCAGCGGCCGCGGCATTTTCCAGGGTCTCCCCCGGTTCTCCGACGGCGAAGTAGCGATTTGTCCCCGCCAGCGCGGCTCCGAACTGATCGCCGCTCTCGACGTCGCCGAAGACTCCCGGGCTGTCCTGGGTGATCGCGCCTCTTGTGTTGCCCTCCGCATAGCTGACGGAACCGGCGTCAGGAACGCTGACGCCATCGACCAGAACATCTTCACCGGGGGATCCGACGACGAGATACGGCTCGCCAGAGGCAGCGGTACCGGCCTGCAGCGCGTAGCCGAACAGGTCACCGGCCTCGTTCGCTCCCGGCCCGAACGAGGCTTGGCCGTAGAGAGTGGCCGGATCACCGGCGCCGAGACCGGCGGGCGAACCGTAGATGATGTGGATGATGCCGGCGTCCCTCATGACCTCGGCACCCGAGCCGAGGTCTTCGTTCGGAGTGCCGACGACGAGGTCAGTACAGCCGTCACCGTTGAAGTCGGTCCAAGCTATGGCTGATCCGAAGCGGTCACCCTGCTCGGGCGCCACGGATCCCATGTTCGGCGACGCCTGCGAAATCTCGGAAGCGGGCACGTCTCCCGCGTAGATGACCCGGATCAGACCGGCTTCCTTGACTCCGGATACCGTCGCCTGCGGGTCCGTGACTACGTTGTCGATAAGCCCGTCGCCGTTGTAGTCAGAGCCGACACCCGCGCACGCCGCCGCGGCAGCCGGCGCTGCGTAGGTGAACACCAAGCCAGACGCTGCTACAAGCAATCCGGCCGCAGCGACGATTCCGGGCATACGGAATTTCAGTTTCACAACCCCACCCCTATGAGAGAAACCTGCGCGCCAACACCCCCCGGTGTCTCATCCCTCCGCGCACAGCAGAGCGAATCAAATACTGCACTTCCTGCGCATGTCAATGTATGGCCGGGTAGCCTCGCGGCAGTTCGGCAACAACAGTCGATCAAGCGCATGAGGGCTGGAGGGAAAGCCAGCCTTCGGTTTCTTCGCCTGCATGCTTTCCGGTTACACACAGTAGGTTTGATCTTTCTCGGCGAAAGGAGGTCCCCCTGGCTGAAAGATGATGGATGCCTGGACCGACGACGCATCAAGACCGGACCGTGAGGCGATCACCAGGAATCCGTAACTCAGCTCGAAACAAGCATAGTTGTAGGCTAAATTCCTTGCGCCCCCACCTGCAACCGGCAGATCTTTCGCGGCGATCGCCACCAGCGCAAGGCCGACTGGCGACCTCAGCTCTCCCAGGGTATGGCTGGTTGCACTCCATGGCCCGACCGTCGGACTCGAGATTCGCGACTGTGCGTAATGTGAAGGTCGTCACTGAGGCCGGCCTTAACGAGCTCGTGCACGGTAAGCGGTGGGACGTCGATGGGCCGGGGCCCTCGGTACTCACGTCTGCCGAGCCAGGATCCGGTCTGCGGTCTGTTGGTGGGACAGTAGGCCGGCGATGGCTTGGACGGTGTCGTCCATGTGCTCGCGGCGGCCGAGGTGGCGGGCCAGTGCCCGCCAGTTCTTCAGGTGGGCGATGCCGTGCTCGACCCGGATACGGCGTGAGGAGTGAGCTTTGCGCTGGCGCTCGTGCATCTCCTCGTACCAGTCCGGGGCGTTCTTCTTGAACTTGCGGTGCGGGGGCGTCACGACGCGGCCGCCGGTCTGTGCTCCGAGTCCCTGGTAGCCGGCATCGGCGAGGATCTCGACCGCCGGCCCGTCGGCCAGGAGCTTGACCAGCCCTAACTTGCGGGCGTGGGTGATGTCCGCGCAGCTTCCGGGTCTGGTCGGGCTGCAGAACAGCAGTCGCCCGTCCCCGTCGGTGAAGACCATGGCCTTCACGGCGTTCTGCTTGTTCTTGCCGGAGATGAACTTGTCCCGGTCCTTGCGGCCGACGGCCGGGCGGCGGACCCGGATCTCGGTGCCGTCGATGATGCCGGTCTTCCCGGCCTGGCCGAGATGCTCCACGACCTCGGCCAGGGAACGCAGCCGTACGCCGGGGCTGACGGTGCACCCTCGCTCGGCGAGCAGAGGCCGCACCTCACCGACAGCCCGGGTGACTGTCGAGCGGTCCACGCCGAACCAGCAGGCCAGCACATCATGAGTAACCCCATGGCGAAGGTGCACCAGCGTGGCCAGGAGCCGGTCGACGAACACCATCTGGTGCTTCGCACCAGCGCCCACGGCACGCTTCCGCTGCCTGGACGCAAGCCTGGCCTGGTGCCGTTCATGCCACAACGGGCCCACTTCGGCCACGAGTTCAGCAATCACAGCGGCCGATAAGCCGGTGATCCTCCGGTCGCTGATGATCGCCGTGCGTGTCACGTTCCCCACCACGCAGCCATGATCGCCGATCCGCGCTCGACGTCCCACCGCTTACCGTGCACGAGCTCGTTAGGTAGGGGTTTCCCCCAGCCCCGCCAGCTCCAGCAGCGCGCGCGGTTCGCGAAGGACGCCGTGCTCATCGTGGACGGCACCTTGGTTCCCACCCGCGACCACACCATCGCCGCGCAGTCCAAGAATTACTGAAACTCCACCAACCACCAGGTCGTCATCGACGCCGACACCCGCCTGGTCGTCATGATCGGCCGGCCGCTCGCCGGGAATCGCAATGACTCCAAGGCATGGGAGGAATCCGGTGCCAAGGCCGCCGTCGGCAGAACCATGACGATCGCCAACGGCGGCTACCCTGGCACCGGACTTGTCATCTCGCACCGCAGCCGCAAAGGCGAAGAACTACCGTAGCCGGTGCCGACCTGAGGGCTGCGGGCCACGAAGTACCGGTCAGAAGTGGACGATAGCCGACGCTTTGTCGGCGTGTTCGGTCAAGTTGAGCGTCGGTTCGGCCGGAGTCATCCGCCAGTGATCGAGTCATGCCGTCGTACCCCGATCGATGCGACGGTTGTGCAGTGCCATCCCGGACGGGGTCTGACTCATGAGACTTATGACCGAAGTGTCCAGTCACGGGCCTGTCGACTGTCGTAGCGGGATGGTGCTTGCTGTCACCGAGCCACAGGGCGTGTCCCCATAGGGGCTTTGCCGATGATCAGGCGCCATCACAGTTCAGACCGCCCGGGCCAGTGTCGACTACTCAGCACGTTATGACGCGGAAGGTGAACCACCATGACCAGCAGGACGAGTAGAAAGCACAGTTCCTCCTCCGATACGGATCCGCCGGTTCGGCGCGAGGTCCTCCTGGGCGTGGACACGCACGGCGAAGTCCATGTCGCGGCCGTCATCTCCCCGCTGGGAAAGATCCTGGCCACCGAGTCCTTCCCAGCGACGGCGGCCGGCTACCGGCAGCTGCTCGTCTGGGCCCGCAAACGGGGGACGGTACGCCGGGCGGGTGTGGAGGGAACGGGCACCTTTGGCGCGGGCCTGTCCCGATATCTGCTCGCTCAGCAGATCCAGGTGTTCGAAGTGAACCGGCCCGACCGCTCGGCCCGCCGTCTGCTCGGCAAGTCGGACCCGCTTGATGCCCAGGCCGCCGCGCGAGCCGTGCTCAGTGGGCGCGCCCGGGCCCAGGCCAAATCGGGCGACGGACCCGTGCACAGCGCCCGGATCTACAAACTTGCCAAGGACTCCGCGGTCAAGGCCCGCACCCAGGCGATCAACCAGCTCAAAGCCGTCCTGGTCATCGCCGACCCCGCCCTGCGGGAACGAATGTCCAGCCTCGGCAACGCCGAGCTGTTCCGCACCTGCGCACGCCTTGGTCCACCCGACGGTGGGGGAGACGAGGAGGCGGTGACCCAGGCCACCCACATGACGTTACGCATGCTCGCCGAGCGCATCGAACAGCTCACCGCTCAGATCAACGAGCTGACCCAACGCCTGACCCGGCTCGTCGAACTCCACGCTCCACAGCTGCTGGAACCGGTGGGCATCGGCCCGGACAGCGCCGTCACTCTCCTGATCACCATGGGTGACAACCCCGAGCGGCTGAACACTGAGGCATCCTTTGCTGCCCTTTGCGGAGTCAGTCCCATCGAGTACTCCTCCGGCCGGCGAAGAACGCGTCGGCTCAACCACGGCGGCGACCGCCAGGCCAACGCCGCCCTGCACCGCATCGTCTTCACCCGACTACGCCACGACCTACGAACCCAGGCGTATTACGAACGCCGCACCCAGGAGGGAAAGGCCCGACGTGAGATCATCCGATGCCTCAAGCGATACGCCGCCCGCGAGGTCTTCAACCTGGTCAGACCGGTGTCTCGCACCCCCGTGTTATAGGGGCGTCTGTGAGACGTGAGAGGGTGCGGGGCGTGAGTGATACACCGCCGAACACCCTGCAATACCGCTTTGACGGGCCAGAAGACGCCCCGGTCCTGGTCATCGGCCCCTCACTGGGTACTACATGGCACATGTGGGACCGCCAGATACCCGAGCTCGTCCGGCACTGGAGAGTCTTCCGGTACGACCTCCCCGGGCACGGCGGCGCCCCCGCCCGGCCCGCGACCGCCGTGGCGGAGCTGGGGGACCGGCTCCTCGCGACGCTCGACGGGGTCGGGGTCCAGCGCTTCGGGTACGTGGGGTGCTCCATCGGCGGGGCGATCGGCGCGGACCTGGCGCTGCGGCACCCGCACCGGGTCGCCGCGCTCGCCCTGGTGGCGTCCTCCGCCCGGTTCGGCAGCGCCGACGAGTTCCGGCAGCGCGGCGTCATCGTCCGTACGAACGGCCTGGAGCCCATGGCGCGCACCGCGCCCGAGCGCTGGTTCACGCCCGCCTTCGCCGCGGCGCAGCCCGCCATCGTGGAGTGGGCCGTCCAGATGGTGCGGACCACCGACCCGGGGTGCTACATCGCCGCCTGCGAGGCCCTGGCCGCCTTCGACGTCCGTACGGAACTGAGCCGCATCCCCGTCCCCACCCTCGTCGTGGTCGGGGCGGAGGACCGGGTGACCGGGCCGGGCGACGCGCGCACCCTGGTCGCGGGGATACCGGACGCCCGGCTCGCGCTGGTGCCCGCGGCCTCGCACCTGGCGCCCGTCGAGCAGCCCGGGGCGGTCACCGATCTCCTGCTGACCCACTTCTCCACCGCCTGGCAGGACACCCAGGCGGCCATCCCGATGCCCGACTCCGTGCCCCGGCTCTCCGCCCCCGTCCAGCCCCTCGCGGAGATCGCCCCCGCCGGACCGGCCCCCGAAGCGGCGGCCGGCGGGCGCCCCGACCCGTACGCGCCGGGCATGCGGCTGCGGCGCGAGGTGCTGGGCGACGCGCAGGTGGACGGGGTACTGGCCGCCACCGACGACTTCACCGAGGACTTCCAGGAGCTGGTCACCCGGTACGCCTGGGGCGAGGTGTGGAGCAGGGAGGGGCTGGACCGGCGCACCCGCTCCACGGTCACGCTCACCGCGCTCGTCGCCTCCGGGCGGATGGAGAGCCTGGCCGCGCACACCAGGGCCGCCCTGCGCAACGGACTCACGCCCACCGAGATCCGGGAGGTGCTGATGCAGACGGCCGTGTACTGCGGGGTCCCGGCCGCGAGCGCCGCCTTCACGATCGCGCAGTCGGTGATTCGGGCGGAAACGACGCCGCCCGCGTAGCAGGATGGACATATGAGCAGCCATACCGGGAACACCGCGCCGACCCTGACCAAGCAGTCGCACTCCTGCATCCGCCTGGAGAAGGACGGGCGCACGCTCGTCATCGACCCGGGCGGCTTCTCGGAGGGCGACGCGGCGATCGGCGCCGAGGCGATCCTCGTGACGCACGAGCACCCCGACCACTTCGACGAGGGGCGGATCCGGGCCGGTCTCGAAGCCGACCCGGAGGCCCGGGTCTGGACCCTGCGCAGTGTCGCGGAGCGGCTGAGCGCGGCTTTCCCGGGGCGCGTCCACACGGTCGGCCACGGCGACACCTTCTCGGCCGCCGGGTTCGACATCGAGGTGCACGGCGAGCTGCACGCGGTGATCCACCCGGACATCCCGCGCGTCACCAACATCGGCTTCCTGGCCGACGGACAGGTCTTCCACCCCGGCGACGCGCTGACGGTCCCCGGCCGGGCCGTCGACACGCTCCTGCTCCCCGTGATGGCCCCGTGGAACAAGATCTCCGAGGTCATCGACTACGTGCGCGAGGTGAAGCCGCGCCGCGCGATCGACATCCACGACGCGCTCCTCGCCGACCTCGCCCGCCCGATCTACGACCGGCAGATCGGCGAGCTGGGCGGCTCCGACCACGGCCGCATGGCGCCGGGCGACTCGACGGGCCTGTGACGGCCGCCGCCCCGGCGGCTGTCAGTGGCAGGCGTTAGGTTTACGTACATGCGCATCGCCACCTGGAACGTCAACTCGATCACCGCCCGCCTGCCGAGGCTGCTGGCCTGGCTGGAGAGCAGCGGCACCGACGTGCTGTGCCTCCAGGAGACCAAGTGCACCGCCGAGCAGTTCCCCGCCGACGCGCTCCGCGAGGCGGGCTACGAGTCCGCGGTCAACGCCAACGGGCGGTGGAACGGGGTCGCGCTGATCTCCCGCGCCGGCCTCTCCGACATCGTCCTCGGCCTGCCCGAAGGACCGGCCTACGAGGACGCGCAGGAGCCCCGCGCGATCAGCGCCACCTGCGGCCCGGTGCGCCTCTGGTCGGTGTACGTGCCCAACGGCCGCGAGGTCGCCCACGAGCACTACGCGTACAAGCTGCGCTGGCTGGAGGCGCTGCGCAAGGCCGTGGCCGCCGACGCCGCCGGTGCGGTCCCCTTCGCCGTGCTCGGCGACTTCAACGTGGCCCCGACCGACGAGGACGTCTGGGACCCGGCCCTCTTCGAGGGGGCCACGCATGTCACCCCCGCCGAGCGGGAAGCCCTGGCCGCCCTGCGCGCCGAGGGCCTGTCCGACGTCATGCCCCGCCCTCTGAAGTACGACCGCCCGTACACCTTCTGGGACTACCGCGAGCTGCGCTTCCCGAAGAACAAGGGCATGCGCATCGACCTCGCCTATGGCAACGCCCCCTTCACCGCAGCGGTCAAGGACAGCTACGTGGACCGCGAGGAGCGCAAGGGCAAGGGCGCCTCCGACCACGCCCCGGTCGTGGTCGACCTGGACCTCTGAGCGTCCCCCGGCGCCCGCGTTCCGTGAACGCGCGGTGACCGTTTGGTGTTCGGCACTCGAACGACAGGCCGCGCGCCCTGTGGTGCGCAGGCGCGCCGGGATGCGATTCTGAGCGGTATGAACATCCCTTTCTTGGACAACTGGCGTAAGCGTTACGACGGGACGCGAAAGACGGGCCTCGCGGGCGTCGTCGACGCCGATCCGGAGGGCGTGGCCGAGCTGCTCGCCGAATGCGAGCTGCTCCGGGTCCGGGTGGGGGAGCGCGGCATCGAACTGGACGACAGCCCCGCCTCGTTGACGGCGCTCGACCAGCTGGTGCCGCGCTGGCGCGACGACCCGGAGGAGCTGCCCTGGCTGGGCAACGACGCCGGGCTCTACCTCGGCACGGTCCTGGTGCGCAATGTCGACGGGGCGCACTGGCACATCTGGCCGAGCGGTCAGCCCGTCGTGCGGCTCGCCTCCGGCCGGGAGATCGACGTGGTCGAGGCGGGCCTCGACTGGGCGATGTCCGGCAGCCCCGAACTGTCCCAGGTGTACGCGGAGTCCGCCGAGGGCTGACCCTCTCTCCGCGCGGCGGACCGGGCGAAGCGATAAGAATCCTTTTGCCCCATTGGTGCGTGTCGGTCGGGAAGTCCCTTGCCGGGCTGGTTAGTTTGCGCTGACCTCGACCGAGCGACAAGTGGGTAGGGCAGCGTATGGCCGTCGATCCGTTGATCGAGCTGCGAGACGTCAACAAGTACTACGGAAAGTTGCACGTACTGCAGGACATCAATCTCACCGTCGGCCGCGGGGAGGTGGTGGTGGTCATCGGCCCGTCCGGCTCCGGGAAGTCGACGCTCTGCCGGACGATCAACCGGCTGGAGACCATCGAGTCGGGCCACATCGCCATCGACGGCAATCCCCTCCCCGAGGAGGGCCGGGGGCTGGCCCAGCTGAGGGCCGAAGTCGGCATGGTCTTCCAGTCGTTCAACCTCTTCGCGCACAAGACCGTCCTCGCCAACGTCTCCCTGGCCCAGGTCAAGGTGCGCAAGCGGAAGAAGGACGAGGCGGACCAGCGCTCCCGCGAACTCCTGGACCGGGTGGGGCTCGGCGCGCACGCCGACAAGTTCCCCGCCCAGCTCTCCGGCGGGCAGCAGCAGCGCGTCGCCATCGCCCGCGCCCTCGCCATGGACCCCAAGGCGCTCCTGTTCGACGAGCCGACCTCGGCGCTCGACCCGGAGATGATCAACGAGGTCCTGGAGGTCATGCAGCAGCTCGCCCGCGAGGGCATGACCATGGTCGTCGTCACCCATGAGATGGGCTTCGCCCGCTCCGCCGCCAACCGGGTCGTCTTCATGGCCGACGGCTGCGTCGTGGAGGACCGCACCCCGGAGGACTTCTTCACCTCCCCGGAGAGCGACCGGGCCAAGGACTTCCTGTCCAAGATCCTCAAGCACTGACGGGAGGCCCTGAGTTGCGTACGAGGAAACTGATGGCCGCCTGTGCCGGCCTCCTGCTCGCCCTCTTCGCCGCGGCCTGCGGCAAGGAGGGCAGCCCGCCGGTCAAGGGCCCGAAGGCCGACCAACTGCCCGTCTACCAGGTCGACAAGGGCTTCGAGCTGCCCGAATCGCGGACCTGGCGGAGCGCGAAGAAGCGCGGCTACCTCCGGGTGGGCGCCAAGGAGGACCAGCCCTACCTGGGCGAGAAGGACCCGGCCACCGGCGTCTACTCCGGCTTCGACATCGAGATCGCCCGCATGATGTCCGCCTCGCTGGGCTTCGACCCGAAGACGATCCGCTTCAAGACGATCGCCTCCGCCAACCGCGAGACCGCCCTGCAGAACGGGCAGATCGACTACTACGTCGGCACCTACACCATCAACGACATGCGCAAGAAGTTCGTCGGCTTCGCCGGGCCCTACTACATGGCGGGCCAGGGGCTCCTGGTGCGCACCGACGAGGACGACATCCACGGCCCCCAGGACCTGGCGGGCAAGACGGTCTGCTCCGCCGCGGGCTCGACCCCGTACCAGCGGATCGCGGCCGACTACCCGAAGGCGAAGCTCGTCTCGTACGACACCTACTCGATCTGCGTCGACAACCTGCTGACGTTCCAGGTGGACGTCGTCACCACCGACGACGCGATCCTGCTCGGCTTCGCCGCCAAGGCGCCCGACGAGATGAAGGTCGTCGGCAAACCCTTCTCCGAGGAGCCGTACGGCATCGGGGTCCCGCGCAGCGACAACGCCCTGCGCTTCGCGCTCAACGACGCGCTGGAGGCCAATGAGAAGAACGGCAACTGGAAGAAGGCGTTCGACGCGACGCTCGGACTGTCCGGCGCCCCCGCGCCCAAGCCGCCGCCCATCGACCGCTACCCGGCGAACTGAGAGGACGGCCCACCCCCATGGACGTACTCACCGACAACTTCTCGCTCTACGGCAAGGGCTTCCTCGGCACGCTCGAACTCACCGTCTACGCCTCGATCCTTGCGCTGGTCCTCGGCTTCGTCATGGCCTCGTTCCGGGTGGCGCCGGTCGGCTCGCTCCGGGTGTTCGGCACGGTATGGGTGACGGTCCTGCGCAACACCCCGCTGACCCTGCTCTTCTTCGCCGTGCTCCTCGGCCTGCCGCGCTTCGGGCTCGTCCTGCCGTTCAACGTGTTCGCGATCCTCGCGCTGGGGTGCTACACCTCCGCGTTCATCTGCGAGGTGCTGCGCTCCGGCATCAACACCGTGCCCACCGGACAGGGCGAGGCGGCCCGGAGCCTCGGGATGACCTTCGGGCAGAGCCTCGGCTCCATCGTGCTGCCGCAGGCGTTCCGCTCGGTGATCCCGCCAATCGGCTCGACGCTCATCGCGCTCGCGAAGAACTCGGCGATCGCCGGGGCGTTCAGCGTCACCGAACTCCTCGGTACCTACAAGACCCTCAACGAGCTGGGGTACAGCATCATCTGGACCTTCGTGTGGATCGCCGTGGGGTACCTGATCATCACCCTCGCCATCAGCGCGCTCTTCCACGTCATGGAAAAGCGCTGGGGAGTCGCCCGATGACCGCCCACACCGCACCCACCGCCAACGCCCTGTACGACATCCCGGGGCCGCACACCCGCAAACGGCACCGCCTCTACGGGATCGTGTCGACGGTCCTCATCCTCGCGCTGATCGGCTGGGTGATCTATCTCCTCTTCGACACCGACCAGTTCACCGCCGCCAAGTGGACGCCCTTCGAGTACAAGGGCATCCAGGAACTCCTGCTGCGCGGACTCGGCAACACCCTCAAGGCGTTCGCGTACGCCGCCGTCCTCTCGCTGGCCCTCGGCGCCGTCCTCGCGGTCGGGCGGCTCTCCGAACACCGCCCGGTGCGCTGGGTGGCGACGATCCTCGTCGAGTTCTTCCGCGCCATGCCCGTCCTGGTGATGATCTTCTTCATCTTCGTGGCGCTGAAGGTGCAGCCGCTGCCCGCGCTGGTCGCCGGACTGACGCTCTACAACGGCTCGGTGCTCGCCGAGGTGTTCCGTACCGGCATCAACTCCGTGGAGCGCGGCCAGCGCGAGGCGGCGTACGCGCTGGGCATGCGGAAGACGCAGGTCACCACCTTCGTCCTGGCCCCGCAGGCGATCCGCGCGATGCTGCCCACCATCATCAGCCAGCTGGTGGTGGCCCTGAAGGACACCTCGCTCGGCTACCTCATCACGTACGAGGAATTCCTCCACGCGGGCAAGCTCATCGCCTCCAATTTGGACTACGATCTGCCTTTCATCCCCGTGGTGATGGTGATCTCGCCGATCTACATCGGGATGTGCATGCTGCTCTCCTGGTTCGCCACCTGGGTGGCGAGGCGGCAACGGCGCAATCCGAAGACGGAGGCGGTGGGCGTCGGACCGGCACAGCCCGGCACACTGATGCCGGGAGGGCGGTAGACGGACGGGAGCGGGGTCCGCCCGGCAGCAGCCGGTGATCACTTCTCGCACGCGGGAAGAAGGTCAGCTGCGCGCCGGCGGACCGGTCAGCCGAGGGCGCTCCTCGTCTGCCACTCGTTCCACGAGACGTTCCACGCCCCGTAGCCGTTGCCCTCCGCGACCGTGCCCTTCGTCTCCGCACCCGTGATCTCGAACGGGTCGCCGACGTGAGCCTGCCGGTAGAGGGCGGCGGCGTTCGCGTCGCTCATCCCGACACACCCCGAACTGTGGTTCGCCACCCCGAAGTACGCCGCGTTCCAGGGCGCCGCGTGGGCGTACATGCCCGACCAGGTCAGCCGCATCGAGTAGTCGACCATCTTGTCGTACGTGTGGCCCAGGCCCACGGTCTCGGAGCGCATGTTGATCGTGCCCTCCTTCGCCATCAGCACGGCCGTCCCCCGCCACGAGCGCTTGTCGCCGCCCGGAGTGCCGCCGGACACGGGCACGTCCATGACCGTCCGGCCGTCCCGCTGCAGCGCCAGCCGGTGCCGGTCCAGGTCCACCTTCACCACCTGGCTCGCGCCCACCGTGAACGTCGTCGCGTAGTCCCGTACGAAGAAGCCGCCGCCCTGGCCCGAGTCGACGCCGTTCAGCTCGGCGTCCAGCGTGATGCGCGTCCCGGACTTCCAGTACTCCTTGGGGCGCCAGTCGACGCGGTCGCGGCCCGAGTAGTCGCGCAGCCAGCCCCAGGAGCCCTCGGTGTGGTTCGAGGTCGACACCTTGAGGGCCTTCTCGACGGCCGCCTTGTCCTTGACCGGGTTGTCGAACACGATCGACAGCGGCTGGGCGATGCCCACCGTCGTGTTCTTGCCCGGCGCCAGCGTCAGCTTGTTCACCTTGTCCGCCGCCCGCGTCGTGAACGAGGCCGTGTCGCTGCCGCCCGAGGTGTCGCGCGCCTCCACCCGGTACGCGGTGCCGGGCGCCGCCGCCCGGTCGGACGTCCAGGTCCGCCCGTCGGCGGATATCCGGCCGCTGAGTGTGCCGTCCTTCCCGGCCGAGACGGTCACCTCATTCAGCTTTCCGGCCGCCAGGGTCACCGTCACCGGCTTCCCCGCGGCGGCCGCGGTGCCGTGAAGATTGACCGAGATGGAGGCCCGCGCCGCCTTCGAGGGAGCCGCGTCGCCGTTCTTGCCGGCCTCGCGGTCCGACGCGGCGGCGCCGCCGGAACAGGCCGTGAGGGTCACGCCGAGCACCGCGCAGCCGGCGATCAGCGCGAGCCGGGCGGGGCGCTGCGGGCGCGCCGGTATCAGGAATGCGGGAATCAACGGAAAACCTCCAGGGCGGTACTCGGTCATCGGTGAAGAGGAACGCACCGGAGCCTAAGTTCCGTAAATCCGCGGAAAAGCTGGAATTCCCTGTGTGACGGGAAGCGCAGCGCAACGGTCATGGTCCGGTCACATTCGGCGCGCGGACCCGTCACGGACCGCTGTGAGCATCCTGTGCAGCCCCGCAGAGCAGACCGCGGGGCCCACGAGGGGGAGGGCCACCGACATGTCAGCGCTGCTCGCGACCGGAGACCGCAGCAGGGAACGGGACCTGCGCGTCCACGGCCTCACGCCCGACGCGCACCGGGCCCACCTGGCCACGCGGGCCGACGCCAGCTTCCTGCAGCACCCCTCCTGGGCCGGGGTGAAAGAGGGCTGGTCCTCGGAAAGCCTCGGCTGGCACGACGAAGACGGCACCCTCAACGGCAGCGCACTCGTCCTCTACCGGCAATTCCCTGGCACCCGGAAATACTTCGCCTATCTTCCGGAGGGCCCGGCCGCCGACTGGGCCGATCCCGGAATGGACCGCTGGCTGCGCCCCCTGCTCGCGCACCTGCGCGCCGCCGGGGCGTTCGCCGTACGCATCGGCCCCAGCCCTGCCTACCGCCGCTGGACCGGCGCCCGCCTCAAGGCCGCCACCGGCCCCGGCCGCACCGTCGGCGACGTCCTGGCGAGCGAGGTCGACCCGCTCGGTGCCGCCGTGGCCGACCGGCTGCGGGCGCGCGGCTGGCGGCGCTGCGGCGGGGACGGCGACGACGCGGACGCCCAGCCCCGGTACGTCTTCCGGGTGCCGCTCGCCGGGCGCACCACCGAGGACCTGTGGTCCGGGCTCAACCAGGAGTGGCGCCGCAACGTCCGCCGCGCGCAGAAGGCCGGGGTGCGCATCGTGACCGGGAGCGCCGCCGAACTGCCCGAGTTCCACCGGCTGCTGAGGATCACCGAGGAGCGCGACGGCTTCCGGCTCGGCCGCTCGCTCGGCTACTACCAGCGCCAGTACGCGGTGCTCAACGCCGAGCGGCCCGGCCGGATGAAGCTCTGCCTCGCCGTGCACGACGGGGAGATCCTGGCCGCCCACACCATGATCAGCACCGGCCGCCGGGTCTGGTACCAGACGGGAGCCTCCGCCGACCACCGCCGCGAGGTCCGCCCCAGCAACGCCCTGCAGTGGCAGATGATGTGCGACGCCCTCGCGGGCGGCGCCGAGGTGTACGACATGCGCGGGGTATCCTCCACCCTCGATCCCCACGACCGGCCCTTCGGGCTGCTGCGCTGGAAGCTGGGCACCGGCGGGGAGGTCGTGGAGACCCTCGGAGAGTGGGAGACATCGGTGGGCGGAGCCGCCAACAACACGTTGTACCGGGCGTTCCAGGCGTACCTGGCACGCCGGTGACGGCCACCGGCGCCGCCCCGGAGGCGGCCGCCCCCGAGGAGGAGAACGGCGCGCGCGGCTCCGGCTCGGTGCTGCGCAGCGGCGCCGTGATGGCCGCCGGGTCCCTCGTCTCGCGGGCCACGGGGTTCATACGCTCGGCGGTCGTCGTCGCCGCGCTCGGCACCGGACTGCGGGCCGACGGCTACACGGTCGCCAACACCGTGCCCAACATCCTCTACATGCTGCTCATCGGCGGCGCCCTCAACGCGGTCTTCGTCCCCGAACTCGTCCGCGCCGCCAAGGAGCACGGCGACGGCGGGGCCGCGTACACCGACCGCCTGCTCACCCTGTGCACCGTGGGCCTGCTCGCCCTCACCGCCCTCGCCGTCCTCGGCGCACCGCTGATCATCCAGGTGTACGCCCCCACCTACGACGGCGACCAGGCCGAACTCACCATCGCCCTGGCCCGCTACTGCCTGCCGCAGATCCTCTTCTACGGCCTGTTCACGCTCCTCGGCCAAGTTCTCAACGCCCGCGACCGGTTCGGCGCGATGATGTGGACGCCGGTCCTCAACAACCTCGTGATCATCGCCGTGTTCGGGCTCTACCTCTGGACGGCGGCGGGCTCCGACGGCACCCTCACCCCCGCGCAGGCGCAGTGGCTGGGCTGGGGCACCACGGCGGGCATCGCCGTGCAGAGCCTCGCCCTGGTGCCCTCGCTGCGCGCCGCGAAGTTCCGCTGGCGGCCCCGGTTCGACTGGCGCGGCAGCGGACTGACCCGGCCGCTGCGCGCCGCCGGCTGGCTCGTCATGCTCGTCCTCACCAACCAGGCCGCGTACTGGGTGATCACCCGCCTCGCCACCGCGAGCGGCCAGCACGCGACGGAGCAGGACGTCGCGGGCGGCGCCGGCTACACCGCGTACAGCTACGCCTATCAGCTCTGGGTCGTCCCGCAGGGCATCGTGACCGTCAGCCTCGTCACCGCGCTGATGCCGCGCATGAGCCGGGCGGCGGCCGGGGGCGACCTCGCCGGGGTGCGGCGCGACCTCTCGTACGCGCTGCGCACCTCCGCCGCCGTGGTGGTCCCGGCCGCCGCGCTGCTGCTGGCGCTCGCGCCCTGGGTGATGGGCTCGGTCTTCGGCTACGGGCGCACCGGTCCGGCGGACATCACGGTGATGGCGGGCATGATGGCCGCGTTCGCCCCCGGGCTCATCGCCTTCTCCGGGCAGTACGTGCTCTCGCGCGGGTTCTACGCGATGAGCGACACCCGCACCCCGTTCCTGCTGAACCTGGTCATCGCGGCCCTCAACGCCGGGCTCTCGGTCGCCGCCTATCTGACGCTGCCCGCGCGCTGGGCGGTGACCGGCATGGCGGGCGCGTACTCCGTCGCTCTGCTCACCGGCTTCGCCGTCACCGCGTACGTGCTGCACCGCAGGCTCTCCCCGCGCGGCGCCCCGCGCCCCCGGCTCGGCCGCTCGCCAGGGATGTGGGCGCATGTGCGGCTGATGGCCGCGTGCGTGCCGGCCGGTGCGCTGGCCTACGGGTCGGCCCGCGCCGTCGACACGGAGGGTTCGGGCCTCGGGGACTTCGCCGCGCTGGGCGCCGGGGCCGTTGTGCTCGCGCTGGTCGTGGCGGGGCTGGCCCGGCCGCTGCGGCTCACCGAGGTGAGCGCCGCGCTGAACGCCGCCCGGGGCCGGCTGCGGCGCGGCTGAACCGGCCCGCGTCGCTCTTCTGTTCGAATCCATTCCTTGATCGCTGGGATACTGACGTCATGCCTCGCGTGCTCCTCATAGAAGACGACCCCTCCGTACGCGAAGGGGTCGAGCTGGGCCTGCGCAGGCGCGGCCACGAGCTGCGGGCCGTCGGCACCGGCGAGGCCGGGCTCGCCGCGCTCGGCGACTTCCGGCCGGACCTGGTCCTCCTCGACCTGATGCTGCCCGGCATGAACGGCGTCCAGGTCTGCCGCCGCATCCGTGAGACCAGCCAGCTCCCCGTGATCATGCTGACCGCGCGCGGCGACGACTTCGACGTCGTCGTGGGCCTGGAGGCCGGCGCCGACGACTACATCGTCAAGCCCGCCCGTACCGAGGTCATCGAGGCCCGTATCCGGGCCGTGCTGCGCCGCCTCGCCGTCCCGGCCGGGCGCGGCGGCATCGAGGCGCACGGTGAGCTGGCCGTGGACCGCGCGGGCCTCGCCGTCGCCAAGAGCGGCGAGCGACTGCTCCTCGCCCCCTCCGAACTGAAGCTGCTGCTCCACCTCTCGGCCTCGCCCGAACAGGTCTTCAGCCGCCAGCAGCTCCTGGAACACGTGTGGGAGCACAGCTACCACGGCGACGCCCGCCTGGTCGACGCCTGCGTCCGCCGCCTCCGCCAGAAGATCGAGGACGTCCCGGGCACCCCGCGTTACATACAGACCGTCCGAGGCTTCGGCTACCGCTTCGGGCCCCTTACGTGAAACTGTTCGCTGCCCGCCTCGGCCTCCGCACCCGGCTGATCGCGGCGTTCCTCTTCGTCGCGGCCGTCAGCGCCGCCACCACCGCCGCGCTCACCTACCGCGAGGCCCGCTCCGCGATCCTCCAGCAGGCGCAGGACTCCGCCGTCGACCAGTTCCGCGACCGGGTCGGCGACCAGGCCGTCAGCCTGCCCATCGACGGCGAGCAGCTGCGCCACGTCTGCCTGGAGCTGGCCCGGGCGGGCGGCGGGCGCGGCTGGACCGTGTTCGCCGAGTACGGGAAGCTGCGGGCCTCCTCGTCGGACCGATCCTCCTCCGGGGTGATCACCGCCGACCTGCGTACCGCCACCCGTGACAACACCCACGGCTCCTTCCAGCGCGTCGTCAAGGACGGCAGGCCATGGCTGACCGTCGGCATGCCCGCCCTCTTCGACCGGGGCGACGGCACCCAGCCCACCGGCCTCGTCCTCTACGCCGTGATGCCGCTGTCCACCGAGGAGGCCAACGTGGCCGCCATGGTCACCGCCGCCCGCGACGGCGCCCTGCCCGCCCTGCTCGTCGCCCTGGTGCCTGCCCTGCTCGCCTCCCGCAGCGTCCTGCGCCCGGTCCGCGACCTGCGTCGGGCGGCTGCGGGCATCGGCAGGGGCGAGCTCGACACCCGGATCACGGTGCGCGGCTCCGACGAACTCGCCGACCTCGCCTGGACGTTCAACGAGTCGTCCACCAAGCTCCAGGAGTCCGTCGAGGAGTTGCGCCGGGCCGAGGAGCGGGCCAGGCGCTTCGCCTCGGACGTCTCCCACGAACTGCGCACCCCGCTCGCCGGTATGCTCGCCGTCACCGAGGTCCTGGACGAGGACGCCGGTGAACTCCGCCCCGACACCGCCGCCGCCGTCCGCCTGATCAGCACGGAGACCGGCAAACTGGCCACCCTGGTCGAGGACCTGATGGAGATATCCCGCTTCGACGCCCGCGCGGCCGAGCTGCACCTGGACGAGGTCGACGTCGCCGAGACCGTCCGCAAGACCCTGCAGGGCCGCCGCTGGGAGGGCCGGGTCACCACCGAACTCCCCGACGGTGTCCGGGCGGTGCTCGATCCGCGCCGCTTCGACGTGGTCGTCGCCAACCTGGTCGGCAACGCTCTGCGGCACGGCGCGGAGCCCGTCACCGTACGGGTGCGCGGAGGCGACCGGCTCGTCCTGGAGGTGGAGGACAGCGGGCCGGGCATCGACGCGGCGGTGCTCCCGCACATTTTTGACCGGTTCTACAAGGCCGACGCGGCCCGGACCCGGTCGGCGGGCAGCGGTCTCGGTCTCGCCATCGCCCAGGAGAACGTACGGCTGCACGGAGGGACGGTCGGCGCGGCGAACCGGCCCGGGGGCGGTGCGGTGTTCACCGTGGAGCTGCCGATGGGGAAGCGGTGAGGGGCCGGCGCGTGCTCGGCGCGCTGCTGCCCGTGCTGCTGCTCGCCACCGGGTGCGGGATCCGCGCGACGGACGTCGTGGAGGCGGGTGAACCGGCGACCGTGGAGGTGGCCCCGGCGGGCGAGCACGGCGCCCTGGTGTACTTCGTTTCCTCGTCATCGGCGTCCCGGTTGATGCCGGTCGTCCGGAGCATCAGCCCCCCGGAGGGCGTCGGCGGTGGGATCTCGGCGGACAACCGGCTCGGCGGGGTGTCCGCCGCGCTGTACCTGCTCTTCGAGGGGCCCACCCGCGCGGAGCGCGACGCCGGACTGCGCTCGGAGCTGCCCTCCGGCCGGATGAAGGCAGCCGTCGAGCTGAGTGCCGACGGCGTGAAGGCCACCATCGACATCCCGGTCATCGGCCTCTCGGAGGCCGCCCGCCAGCAGCTGGTCTGCACCGCGGCAACCGCCCGTACCGCCGACCGTACGGAAGTGGTCACGGTGACGGGCACCGACGGTGCCATCGGTCCGACGCACTGCTCGGTCTGACCGTTCCCGCCGCTCAGCCGGTCTTGCGGGCGACCGCCCCGTAGACGCCGATCGTGGCCGGCACCGCTGCCACGGGTGCGTCCGACCGCCAGGACGGGACGGGGACCAGGCCCGGCGTCAGGAGCTCGAAGCCGTCGAAGAACTTCTCGATCTCCTGGTGGGAGCGTGGGGTGAGGGGCGTGGTCGCGTGGGCGTAGACGGCTTGTGCCGCCCGGCAGTCGGCGAAGTCGTCGGTGGCGTGCGAGAGCACCAGGCAGCTGCCGGCCGGGAGCGCGTCGCGCAGGGTGGCGACGACCCGCTGGGGCTCCTGCGCGTCGGTGAGGAAGTGCAGCACCGAGGTGAGGACCAGGGCGACGGGCCGGCCGAAGTCGATGACCTCGCGGACATGCGGATGGTCCACGACGGCCTGCGGGTCGCGGAGATCGGCGAGGGCGACGCCGACCAGGTGGGAGCTGCGCAGCAGGGCGTCCGCGTGTGCGGTGACGATCGGGTCGTTGTCGACGTACGCGACGCGCACGTCGGGTGCCGCTTCGAGGGCGACCTCGTGCACGTTGGGGGAGTGGGGCAGCCCGGTGCCGATGTCGAGGACCTGCCGCAGGCCCGCGCCGACGACATGGCGGACGGCGCGTTCCAGGAAGGCGCGGTTGGCCCGGGCACCGGCCCGCTCCTGGGCCGCGGCGGCCACGAGCTCCTCGCCGGCCTGCTGGTCCACCCGGTAGTTGTCCTTGCCGCCGAGCAGGTAGTCGTAGATCCTTGCGGAATGAGGCCGACCGGTGTCGATCACCGGGGCGGGTAAGCCGTGCTGCCTCAAGTGGCGCTCCTCTCGGCGGCCGCTGCGGTCGGATTCCAGAGTCTGCCGATGCGGCGATCCTGCCTTTGCGTCCGACAACATGTCAACTAAAGTACACACAAAGCAAGATCGATGATGGCGAGAGAGATCACCACGTGAGCGCGAGCCGTGATGAGGGAGAGCCCCGAAGGGGCCCTGCCGGCGAAGGGCCGCACCCGCGACCGCATTCCCTCGCGCACAAGCTGAAGTCGCTGATGGCCCACCGGAAGGACGCGCGGGGCAGGGCCTACGTCTCGCGCACCCTGTCGCAGGCGGTGGACGACCTGCCCGACCCGCCCACGACGACGTCGTTCGCGCTCATCGCGAAACTCGCCGGCGGCCAGCAGGACAACCCGACGATCAAAACCGTCCTCGCCCTGTGCCGGGCCCTGGGCGACGTGCCGCCCGCCTACCTGCTGCCGCACCCCGGCTACGACGACCTCGCGGCACTCGAAGCCTTCGAGAACCCTCTCGCGCGCCGTGTGCTCGTCCTGCTGGGCGATCTTCCGGAGAGCGAATTCCGCAAAGTGATCGCGCAGTTGGAGGACCGGCGCAGGACCCTCGGCCTGCCCGCCGTGCCCGACGACGGACCGGGTGCGGAGAAGCCGAAGAGGGCCCGGCGACGACGGACCGAAACCGAAGCCGCCCAGTACGCGGCCGATGCACTGGAAGGTCTCTGATGGACGGCTTGATATTCGGCGCCTGCACCGTCGCGGGAGTGCTCGTCACCGCGCTCTGCGCCCGCAGAGCGCTTCACCACCCGCGCGTGTTCACCTGGTTAATCGCGGTCGCGTTCGGTGTGTGCACGGTGGGCGTCTTCTTCGCGGTCCCTGCGGTCGCAAGGACGACCGAGGAGGTCACCGGACTGGACAACGCCGGGAAGCTGGTGGCGCACATCTGCGCCATCCTCTGGTGTGCGGCGTTGCAGATGACGATGGTGGACCTGGCCTACCGCCCGGAGTACCTGCGCGCCGCCCTGTACCAGCGCGTGTGCCTGGCGGTCGTCGTCCTGGCCGTCATGGTCCCGCTCTTCCTCACCACGAACGGCCAGGCCGTCGAGTTCACCACGGCGTACGCCGACCACTCGGCCGTGACCGCCTACCTGCTGGTCTACCTCTCCTACGTCCTGATCACCTGCGGCGAACTCGCCTTCATGTGCGGCCGCACCGCCCGCCGGGCCCGGACCACCCGCCCCTGGACCGGCGCCGGTTTCACCCTGTGCGCCGTCGCGGCCGTCCTGGGCGTCGGCTACACGATGACCAAGGGCTCGTACCTCGTCTGCTACGCACTCGGCAGCCCCTGGTCCCTCGACATCGAGGAGGCGGCGAGCCCGGCACTGAGCGGGCTCGCCGTCCTCTTCCTCTTCGCCGGGCTGACCATGCCGATGCTCGTCGGGCTGCGGCAGCGGCTGCGCGGCGGCGAGCACACCGCGCCCGAGAGCCCCCTGCCCGCGGACTAGTTGGTGCCGGAGGTCAATTCACCGAACAGCCGGTTCGCCGCCTCGGAGGTGAACTGGCGCTGGAGCTCGGCCCGCGCGATCCGCTTCTTGAACTCGCCCTCGTAGCCGCTGTATCCGGCGTTGTGCATGAGGTCGGTGATCCAACTGGCGAACGCCTGGTAGTTCCAGACGTGGTCCAGGCAGGACTGCGAGTAGCCGTCGAGGAGGCTCGCGTCACCGTCCTTCACACGGCGGATCACCGCGCGGGCGAAGACCTCGGCGTCGTGCAGCGCCAGGTGGATGCCCTTGGCGCTCATCGGCGGCACGATGTGCGCGGCGTCGCCCAGGAGGTAGAGGCTGCCGTAGCTCATCGGGTCGAACACCACGCTGCGCAGCGGGACGATCTGCCGGGACAGGATCTCGCCGCGCGCCGGCGGGGTGCCGAAGCGGGCCTCCAGTTCACTCCAGACGCGCTCGTCCGGCCATTGCTCGGGGGTGTCGTCGACCGCGCACTGGAGGTAGACGCGGCTGGCCCCGGGGCCTCGCGGAATCATCCCGGCCAGGCCCCGCTCGTGGATCGCCATCCCCGAGGGTTCGGTCTCGGTGGCGGCCAGGACGCTGAGCCAGGAGTAGCCGTACTCGTGGGAGTACTCGGTCAGTTCGGAGGCGGGGACGGAGCGGCGGGAGACGCCGTGGAAGCCGTCGCAGCCGGCGATGTGGTCGCCGCGGATCACCCCTGCGGTGCCGTCGGCGTCCCGGTAGCGCACCACGGGGCGTCCCTCGGTGAGGTTCTCCAGGGCGACGTCGGCGGCTTCGTAGCGCAGGTCGCCGCCCTCGCGCAGGAAGATCTCGGTGAGGTTGCGCACCAGCACCTGCTGCGGGCAGTACATGCTCTCGTTGTCGTCATCGTCCACGTCGACCGGCATCGCGTGGCCGTCGAGGTAGAAACCGCCCTCGGTGTGCGGAATCGGGTCGCCCGCCAGGACCTCTTCGAGTCCCCAGGCGCGGAACAGGCGCACCCCGTAGGTGTCGATGGTTCCGGCGCGCTGCCGCTTCTCGACGTAGGCGCGCGCGTGCTTCTCCAGCACCGTGCAGTCGACGCCGTTGCGCAGCAGGAAGTTGCCCAGCGCCAGACCGGCGACGCCGGCCCCGATGATGACGACGGTCGTGTCGTCGTGTGTCTCAGTCATGCACTCCACTGTGAAAGGCCCGCGGACCGCAAACCACTGGTAACCGGACTCCTGATACCGGAAACCCGCCAGGCTTGGGTGCGGCTAGCGCCCGTGGATGCGGAGGCCCGCCTGGTAGCGGCCGGGTGTCTGGCCGACGACGTCGGTGAAGGCGTCGATGAAGGTGGAGGGGTTGGACCAGCCGCACGCCACCGCGGTCTCCGTCACCGACATTCCGTCGGTCAGGTGCGCCAGGGCGTGGTGGATCCGCAGGGTGGTTCGCCAGCGGTGGAAGCTCATGCTCAGCTCGCTGTGGAACAGGCGGCTGAGGGTGCGCTCGCCGGCCCCGACCGCCCGGCCCAGCGCGGCCAGGGTGTCGGGCCGGGCGGGGTCCGCGCGCAGGAGGTCGGTGGCGGCGCGCAGCCGGTCGTCACTGGCCTCGGGAAGGTGCAGGGAGGTCTCCGCGGCATCGGCCAGCTCGTCCACGATCACGCCGAGGAGACGCCGGTGGGCACCGGGCCGCCGCTCCGGCTCATCGGTGAGCGCCAGCAGGGCCTCCCGCAGCAACGGGCTCACCGCGAAGACGCTGGGGTGGTCGATGAGACCGGCGCACAGATCGCGCGGCACGGACACCAGCCGCACGTCGGTCTGCCCGTAGAAGCGGTGCGCGTGCGCGAAGCGCGGGGGCGTCCAGGTGATCCGGTCCGCCGGGGCGACCCAGGTGCCGCGCTCCGTCGTGGTGGCCAGCACTCCGGCGGCGGCGTAGACCAGCTGGCCCTGGTGGTGGCTGTGCGGGTCGAGCCGGTAACCGTGCGGCAGCCAGGCTCCGCCCTGCAGAATCGGATCCTCCGCGTCCGTGGGCGGCGGCGAGGGCTGGCGGTTTGTCGGCATCGGTCACCAGTTTACCGGGAACCGCCGCGCCCCGGCCGCTCAGGCCCCCGCGCGGTGCGAGGTGCGCGGTGCGGGGACCGGGGCCTGGGCCGCGCGGGTGACGTCGGCGACGAGCTCGACCACATCGGGGCCGTATGCCTGGGAGTTGACCACCTTCAGGAGCAGGCAGAAGGTGCTGTTGCCGTGCTTGCGGGCGAGGCGTTCGTGGTTGCGGGCCAGGTAGCGGGTGGCGGCCTGGTTGGTGATGGCCTGCTGGCCGCAGAAGAGGAAGACCGGTCTGGCGTCCTGACCGGTCGTCAGCCGGGCCAGCAGCACGTACTCGCTGGCGCCCTTCTCGACCCGGTAGCGCTCCGAGCCGATCTGGAAGGCGCCCCGGTCGGGTCCGGGCTCCGGTTCGGTGTTGATCCGCACCCCGGGGAGCAGGGAGTGCAGATGCGCGGCCATCCGGCGGTTGGACACCGGGCCGCCGACGCAGAACTCCGTACGCTCGCCGATGCCCTGCTGCGCGATGTCGTGGGACAGGATCTGGGCGTGCGCCTCGCAGTCCTTGATCAGCGCGGACAGTTCGAGCAGGGCGAAGACGTCGTGGCGGTGGACCGAGCCGTCGCCGCCCGCGTCGCGGTTGACGACGAGCAGGCACTCGGAATTCCCCGGCAGCCCGAAGAACGCCTGCTTGCGGCGGAGCTTGCGCCGCCACAGATAGGTGCGCGCGAGCCAGCCGAGGGCGGCGCTGATGCCGGCGGCTATCACGCCCAGCACGATGTTGCGTACGTCGTCGGTCATGGGCGGGCATGTTAGCGGGCATTCGGCCTCAAGTTCGAGGCGGTCCTGACGGGGCGGGCGGAGCGGCGTTACCCTGCGCGGACGATCCTTCACCGGAGGTTGCGCATGCGACGTTCCATCAGGCGAAACGTGTCGTTGGCGGCGATTCTGGCCGCCGTCGTGTCGGTCGGGGCCGCCGCCCCCTCCTCGTCCGCCCACCCCGGACATGATCCCGCGCCACCGCCCATGTCACCCGTCGCGGTGGGATACGGGGGAGCGGTGTCCAGCGTCGACGCGGACGCTTCGGCCGCCGGCATCGAGGTGCTGCGCAACGGCGGCAACGCGGTCGACGCCGCCGTGGCCACGGCCGCCGCGCTCGGCGTCACCGAGCCGTACTCCGCGGGGCTCGGCGGCGGTGGCTACTTCGTCTACTACGACGCCCGCAGCCACACCGTCCGCACCATCGACGGCCGCGAGACCGCCCCGCGCAGCGCCGACTCCTCCCTCTTCCTGGAGAACGGCAAGCCGCTCGACTTCGCGGACGCGGTGACCAGCGGGCTGAGCATCGGCACCCCCGGCACCCCCGCCACCTGGGACACCGCTCTGGACACCTGGGGCAGCAAGTCGCTCCGGCAGGTCCTGAAGCCCGCCGAACGGATCGCCCGGGACGGCTTCGTCGTGGACGAGACGTTCCGCTCGCAGACGGCCGGCAACGAGGAGCGGTTCCGGGACTTCCCGGCCACCCGCAAGCTGTTCCTGCCCGGCGGAAAGCTCCCCGAGGTCGGCTCGGTCCTCAGGAACCCGGACCTGGCGCGCACCTACGAGGAGGTCGGCCGCAAGGGCGTGGACGAGCTCTACCGGGGCGAACTCGCCGAGGACGTCGTACGGACCGTACGCAACCCGCCCGTCGACCCGGCGTCCGACCGCGTCGTCCGCCCCGGCGACCTGACCGCGAAGGACCTGCGCTCCTACCGCGCGCTGCGGCGGGAGCCCACGAAGGTGAACTACCGGGGGCTCGACGTGTACGGCATGGCGCCGTCCTCCTCGGGCGGTACGACGGTGGGCGAGGCCCTCAACATCCTGGAGTCCACGGACCTCTCGCGGGCGAGCGAGGCCCAGTACCTGCACCGCTTTATCGAGGCGAGCCGCATCGCGTTCGCCGACCGGGGGCGCTGGGTCGGCGACCCCGCCTTCGAGGACGTGCCGACGAAGCAGCTGCTCAGCCGGCGGTTCGCGGACGCGCGGGAATGCCTGATCAAGGACGACGCGGTCCTGACCAGTCCACTGGCCCCGGGCGACCCGCGCCACCCCGGCGCCTGCCGCTCCACGGGGAAGGCCGCGCCGACCACGTACGAGGGTGAGAACACCACGCACCTGACGACCGCCGACAAATGGGGCAACGTCGTCGCGTACACGCTGACCATCGAGCAGACCGGCGGCAGCGGGATCACCGTGCCGGGGCGCGGCTTCCTGCTCAACAACGAGCTGACCGACTTCTCCTTCGCGCCGGCCGACCCCGCCGTCCACGACCCCAACCTGCCCGGCCCCGGCAAGCGCCCGCGCTCCTCGATCTCGCCGACCATCGTGCTCCGGCACGGCGAGCCGGTCCTCGCCCTCGGCTCGCCCGGCGGCGCGACCATCATCACCACCGTGCTCCAGACGCTGACCGGCAAGCTGGACCGGGGGCTCCCGCTGGTCGACGCCATCGCCGCGCCCCGGGCCAGCCAGCGCAACGCACCGGCCACCGAGCTCGAACCGGCCCTGTGGAACAGCCCGTTGCGGGCGAAGCTGGAATCCCTCGGCCACGTCTTCAAGCTCAACCCGGAGATCGGCTCGGCGACCGGCGTGCAGCGGCTGCCCGACGGGCGGTGGCTCGCCGCGGCCGAGAAGGAGCGGCGCGGTGGCGGCTCGGCGATGGTGGTGAGGCCCAGCGGGCGGCCCTGACCCGCACACCGCACAGGGGGGCACGGCACGACCAACTCCTCGCCAGAAGGGCGCCCCCCCCGTGCGCATGCGAACGCTTGCCCTCGTCACGGCCTCCGGTGCCGCACTGCTCACCGCGGGCACCCCGGCCCCCGTCACCCTCGCGGTGGCGGGGGACCCGGACCCGGCCCTCGCCGCGCCCGCTCCGGCACCCCGGCCCGTGCTGCCGGCCATGTCGCTCGCCCTGGTGGCGCCGGTCCACCGGGCGCCCGCCCGGGCGCACCGCTCCCGACCCGGGCCCGCCCCGGCCCGCGACCGTGAGGGCACCGGGTTCGGGGCGGCCGATCTGCTGGCCAAGGCGTCGGCCTGCGAGCAGGTCTCGGACGGCAAGTACCGGACGGACGAGGCGACTTCGGCGACGGTACCGGTATGCGGTGCGGACAACGCGATCTTCTGGAAGGCCGACCTGGACATCGACTGCGACGGACAGGTCACCGCCGCCTGCAACCCGTCCACCGACCCCGCCTTCCACGGCGACACCGCCTTCCACGCCTCGGACGGCCGCCCGCTGAACGCGGCGAAGCTGCCGTACGTGGTCGTGCCCGCGCCCTCAGGCGTCTGGGACTACGCGAAGTCCGGCATCAAGGGCGGCGGGGTCGTCGCCGTCGTGCACGGCGAGAAGGTGGAGTACGCGGTCGTCGGCGACGTCGGCCCGGAGCGCATCATCGGCGAAGCCTCGTACGCCACGGCGCAGTCGCTCGGCATCGACCCGGACCCGGGCAGCGGCGGCGCGCCCTCCGGGGTCACGTACATCCTGTTCAAGGACTCCCGGGTGTCACCGATCGAGGACCATGAGGCCGCCGTGCGTACGGGGCAGGCCCTCGCGGAGGAGTTCGTACACGGGGATTAGGGCCTGTCGTCAAACTGCCGTCGTCCGCCCGGCAGACGGCAGTTTGACGACAGGCCCTAGAGCGCGGTCAGGATGCGCGGGCCGTCGTCCGTGATCGCCACCGTGTGCTCGGCGTGCGCGGCCCGGCTGCCGTCGGTCGTGCGCAGGGTCCAGCCGTCGCGGTCCGCGCGGTACGTGTCCACGCCGCCCCCGATGAGCATCGGCTCGATGGCCAGCACCATGCCGTGGCGCAGCGGCATCCCGCGCCCCGGACGGCCCTCGTTGGGCACCCCCGGGTCCTCGTGCATCTCGCGGCCCACGCCGTGCCCGCCGAACCCCTCGGGGATGCCGTAGCCCGCGCCGCGGCAGACGGTGCCGATGGCGTGCGCGATGTCACCGATCCGGTTGCCGACGGTGGCCGCCGCGATGCCCGCTTCCAGGGCCTTGTACGCGGTGTCGATGAGCCGGGTGTCGGCGGGGCGGGCGCGGCCCACGGTGAAGCTGATCGCGGAGTCGCCGGCCCAGCCGTCCAGCGTGGCACCCGCGTCGATGCTGACCAGGTCGCCGTCGCGCAGCCGGTAGTCCGTGGGGATGCCGTGCACGATCGCGTCGTTGACCGACGCGCAGATCACCGCGGGGAAGGGGACCGGAGCGAAGTGCGGCCGGTAGCCCAGGAACGGCGAGCCCGCGCCCGCCTCGCGCAGCACCCCGCGCGCCACCTCGTCCAGTTCGCGCAGCGAGACGCCGGTCTCGGCGGCCTCCCGGGCGGCGGTGAGCATGCGGGCGACGACGCGGCCGGTCGCACGCATGGCTTCGATGGATGTGTCCGTCTTGAGTTGCACCATGCCAATTACAATACCGCAATTACTATACCGGTCTGAGTGGGGTCGGGATCCGGGCGGTATTAGAATGACGGCATGGTCCGTACCCCCCTGACCCCCGAAGAGCGCCTGCGCGGCGAACGGCTCGGTCTGCTGCTGCGCGAGGCGCGCGGCCCCCGCTCCATGACCGAGATCGCCGCCCATGCCGGAATCTCCGCCGAGACCCTGCGGAAGATCGAGACCGGCCGCGCCCCCACCCCCGCGTTCTTCACCGTCGCCGCCCTCGCGGGCGCGCTCGGCCTCTCCATGGACGAACTCCTGCTGCGCTGCGCCCCGGAACCGGCTGCGGTGCCGCTCGCCGGATAGCGGGGGACTCGCGCCCCGCTTGCGCCCGCGCGCATAGTCTGGGGGTCATGAGCCTCCAGGACTTCGCGCGCAGCGAGTACGTCAGCCTGACCACGTACCGCAAGGACGGCACGCCCGTCGCCACCCCCGTCTGGGCCGTGGCCGAAGGCGGCGAACTGCTCGTCTGGACCAAGACGGACTCCTGGAAGGTCAAGCGCCTGCGCAACGACACCCGGGTCCGGGTCACCGTCTGCGACGTGCGCGGGCGGACCGAGGAGGGCGCCCCGAGCGCCGAGGGCACCGCCCGGCTGCTCGACGAGCGGGGGACTGCCGCCGTGCGCCGGGCCATCGGCCGCAAGTACACCTGGAAGTACTGGCTGCTCGACTACCCGGCGATGATCGTCCGCCTCGGCAAGCGCCCGCACACCGGGATCGCCATCACCCTCTGAGCCCCGCGCCGGTCCGGGCCGGGCGTTGAAGGCCCGCCCCGCCCGCCTCGCACCCGCAAAGCGCGCGTAGCCGTCCCGTAACACGCCTGCGGTCGAATGCCCCGGACCGGAGGGTTCCGGGCGACGGCGGCCGAAGGCGACGGTGACGGTGCATCAAGAGGTGGTATCGGTACGGGACTTCGCGGTACATCTGCGCGAGCTGGTGGCGCTCCTCGATCCCGGGCGGGGGTGGTACGGGGTCTTCCGCCGCCGTGACCCCGTGGGGATGGACGCCTGCCTGGAGGGCGCGGAGCTGCCGCCCTGGGACGTGATGGAGGCGCTGTTCGCCGACCTGGCGGAGGCGCGGGGGAGCGCGTACGCGGAACAGGCGTCGGCGCGTGCCGCCCGGCTCCACGCGGACTGCGCCCTCAGCCTCGACCGCCGCCCCGGCGGCCGCGCCCGCCTGGTGGAACGGCTCGGCCTCATGCTGCGCGAGCAGGCGTACGCCGCCGAGCGGCTGCGGGCGGCCCGCGACCATGGCGACGGGGGTGACGCGGCACTCGCCTGGGCCCGCGACGACCATGCCCGCGCCTCGGCCCGCTGCGCCGAACTCCGCAGCCGCCTGGCGGCCGTCTCCCGTACCCCGGACCGGTTCGTAACGGGGTCGGGGTCGGCGGCCCCCGTGAGACCCGCGGCCCCCGAGCCGGAGACCGCGTCCGAGCCCGCGCCCCGCGCGACCCCGCCCGCCCGGAAGCGGAAGGCGACCGGAGCCCGGTTCGCGGGCCTGGAGGCCGAGGACGGCGGCGCGGAGAGGGCGCCCGTGCTGCCCGCCGCCCCGGCCGCCTCACCGCGCGGCGCCCGCTTCGGCGGAGCGCCCGCCGCCCCCGGCACCGAGCAGCCAGCGGCCTCACCGGACCCGGCGGCGCTCCGGACCGCGCAGGCGGTCGTGGCCGCGCTGCTCCGGTTGCGCGCCGAGGGCCGCAGCGGCGAGGCGCACGCCGTGCTCTGCGAGGCAGCGGCCCTCCCCGGGCACCGGCTGCCGCTCCTGGCCGTGGAGCTGCACCGGGCCGGGCTCGGCGCGGACTGGGCGACCCTGCTCTGGGAGGTCGCCTCGCTGCCCCCGGACGGGCTCGCGGCCGCCGTGGACGCGCTGGCGGCGGCGGGACGGACCGAGGACTGCGGGCAGCTGCTGCGGCAGGGCGTCGCGCGTCCGGCCGCCGAGATCGCCGAGGCCGCGACCGCCCTCGACCGGGCGGGCCGGGGTCCACTGGCGCAGAC
The DNA here is from genome assembly GCF_036346615.1 of Streptomyces sp. NBC_00523. Classification (NCBI taxonomy): domain Bacteria; kingdom Bacillati; phylum Actinomycetota; class Actinomycetes; order Kitasatosporales; family Streptomycetaceae; genus Streptomyces; species Streptomyces sp. NBC_00523. The sequence goes on from NZ_CP107836.1 coordinate 6,256,704, forward strand.
GCTGCTCGGCGCCTTCGTCCGGGTCCGGTCGCCGCAGGACGCGGCCAGGGTCGCTTCGATCGACCCGCCCCGGCTCGTACCGCAACTGCTCGCCGCCGCCCGGACGGTGTCCGAGGAGCGCGAACGCGGCGTCGAGCATGCCCTGCGCGTGGCGGGGCTCGGCTGAGGCGCGCGGGGTACTGGCCCGCACGGGTGTGAAACATGATCGACTCAGCCGGTTCACGGCGATGGTCTTGCCCCGCCGTGTGACGGGGCTTACGTTCTCCCCTACGCACGTGTCTACGGGCGTAGAAGAAGCACGAAGAGGCTCTCTGACGCCGCGTCGAAGGAGCAGCTCATGTCCCACGTCGTACGCGCCGCACTCGTCCAGGCGACCTGGACCGGCGACACCGAATCCATGATCGCCAAGCACGAGGAGCACGCCCGCGAGGCCGCCCGGCAGGGGGCGAAGATCATCGGCTTCCAGGAGGTGTTCAACGCCCCCTACTTCTGCCAGGTCCAGGAGCCCGAGCACTACCGCTGGGCCGAGGCGGTGCCGGACGGCCCGACCGTACGGCGCATGCAGGACCTGGCCCGCGAGACCGGCATGGTGATCGTCGTCCCGGTCTTCGAGCTGGAGCAGTCCGGCTTCTACTACAACACCGCCGCCGTGATCGACGCCGACGGCTCCTACCTCGGCAAGTACCGCAAGCACCACATTCCGCAGGTCAAGGGCTTCTGGGAGAAGTACTACTTCAAACCCGGCAACGTGGGCTGGCCGGTCTTCGACACCGCGGTCGGCAGGGTCGGCGTCTACATCTGCTACGACCGGCACTTCCCCGAGGGCTGGCGGCAACTGGGTCTCAACGGCGCCCAGTTGGTCTACAACCCGTCCGCCACCTCGCGCGGCCTCTCCGCCTACCTCTGGCAGCTGGAACAGCCCGCGTCCGCTGTCGCCAACGAGTACTTCATCGCCGCGATCAACCGCGTCGGCCAGGAGGAGTACGGCGACAACGACTTCTACGGCACCAGCTACTTCGTGGACCCGCGCGGCCAGTTCGTCGGCGACGTCGCCAGCGACAAGGAGGAGGAACTCCTCATCCGCGACCTGGACTTCGGGCTCATCGAGGAGGTCCGGCAGCAGTGGGCGTTCTACCGGGACCGACGGCCCGACGCGTACGAGGGGCTGGTCGAGCCGTGAGCAGCCTCCACCACCGCCACCTTGCCGTCAGCCCCGACTGGCTGGCGCTCTACTACCGCCACCCGCTGGAGATCACGCACGGCGAGGGCCGCCACGTCTGGGACGCGGACGGCAACCGCTACCTGGACTTCTTCGGCGGCATCCTCACCACCATGACCGCCCACGCCCTGCCCGAGGTCACCAAGGCCGTCAGCGAGCAGGCCGGCCGGATCATCCACTCCTCGACGCTCTACCTGAACCGCCCGATGATCGAGCTGGCCGAGCGCGTCGCCTCGCTCTCCGGCATCCCGGACGCCCGGGTCTTCTTCACCACGTCCGGTACCGAGGCCAACGACACCGCCCTGCTCCTGGCCACCACGTACCGCAGGTCGAACCAGATCCTGGCGATGCGCAACAGCTACCACGGCCGGTCCTTCTCCGCGGTCTCCATCACCGGCAACAACGCCTGGTCGCCCACCAGCCTCTCGCCGCTCCAGACCCTGTACGTGCACGGCGGCGTCCGCACCCGGGGCCCCTACGCGCACCTGAGCGACGAGGAGTTCACCGCCGCCTGCGTCGCGGACCTGGAGGACCTGCTCGGCCACACCCGCACCCCGGCCGCCCTGATCGCCGAACCCATCCAGGGCGTCGGCGGCTTCACCTCACCGCCGGACGGGCTGTACGGCGCGTTCCGCGAGGTGCTGAACCGGCACGGCGTGCTGTGGATCTCCGACGAGGTGCAGACGGGGTGGGGGCGCTCCGGCGAACACTTCTGGGGCTGGCAGGCCCACGCGCAGAACGGGCCGCCGGACATCCTCACCTTCGCCAAGGGCATCGGCAACGGCATGTCCATCGGCGGGGTGGTCGCCCGCGCCGAGGTCATGAACTGCCTGGACGCCAACTCCATCTCGACGTTCGGCGGTTCCCCGGTCACCATGGCGGCCGGCCTCGCCAACCTCGCGTACCTCCTGGAACACGACCTCCAGGGCAACGCCCGCCGCGTCGGCGGCCTGCTCATCGAGCGGCTGCGCGCGATTGGCGCCACCTCGGAGCGGGTCCGCGAGGTGCGCGGCCGGGGCCTGATGATCGGCATCGAACTCGTGAAGCCCGGCACCGACGAGGCCGACCCGGAAGCGGCCGCGGCCGTCCTGGAGGCGGCGCGCGAGGGCGGCCTGCTCATCGGCAAGGGCGGCGGCCACAACACCAGCGTGCTGCGGATCGCCCCGCCGCTCTCGCTCGCCATCCCCGAGGCGGAAGAGGGCGCGGACATCCTCGCCGACGCGCTGCGCACCGTGGGCTGAGCGCCGGCAACCGCGCGGGTGCGGGGCAGGACCCCCGCACCCGCGTTCCACCCGTACAACGAGGAGGGGTACCCATGAGCCGTACCGTCATCCGCGGCGGCCTGGTCGTCACCGCGTCGGACGAGATGCACGCGGACGTCCTCGTCGACGGCGGCCGGATCGCCGCGCTCGCCGCCCACGACAGCGACGAGGCGGCCGGCTGGACCGCCGCCCGGACCATCGACGCGACCGGCAAGTACGTCATCCCGGGCGGGGTCGACGCGCACACCCACATGGAGATGCCGTTCGGCGGCACCTACGCGGCCGACACCTTCGAGACCGGCACCCGCGCCGCGGCCTGGGGCGGCACCACCACCATCGTGGACTTCGCCATCCAGTCCGTCGGCCGCTCCCTGCGCGAGGGCCTGGACGCCTGGTACGCCAAGGCGGACGGCAACTGCGCCATCGACTACGCCTTCCACATGATCCTCGCGGACGTGAACGAGTCCTCGCTCAAGGAGATGGACCTCCTCGTCGGCGAGGGCATCACGTCCTTCAAGCTGTTCATGGCCTACCCCGGTGTCTTCTACAGCGACGACGGGCAGATCCTGCGCGCCATGCAGCGGGCCGAGTCCAACGGCGGCCTGATCATGATGCACGCGGAGAACGGCATCGCCATCGACGTCCTGGTGGAGCAGGCCCTCGCCGCCGGCCGCACGGACCCCCGCTACCACGGAGACGTACGCAAGGTGGCGCTGGAGGCGGAGGCCACGCACCGCGCGATCCAGCTGGCCCGCGTCGCCGGATCGCCGCTGTACGTGGTGCACGTCTCCGCCGACGAGGCCGTCGCCGAGATCGCCGCCGCCCGCCACAAGGGGCAGCCCGTCTTCGGCGAGACCTGCCCGCAGTACCTCTTCCTGTCCACCGACAACCTCGCCGAACCGGACTTCGAGGGCGCCAAGTACGTCTGCTCCACCCCGCTGCGGCCCCGGGAGCACCAGGAGGTCCTGTGGCGCGGGCTGCGCAACAACGAGCTCCAGGTCGTCTCCACCGACCACTGCCCCTTCTGCTTCTCCGGGCAGAAGGAAATGGGGCGGGGTGACTTCTCGAAGATCCCCAACGGCATGCCGGGCGTCGAGAACCGGATGGACCTGCTGCACCAGGCCGTGGTGGACGGGCACATTTCGCGCCGCCGCTGGATCGAGATCGCCTGCGCCTCCCCGGCCCGGATGTTCGGCCTCTACCCCAAGAAGGGCACGATCGCGCCCGGCGCGGACGCGGACATCGTCGTCTACGACCCCGCGGCCCGGCAGACCGTGTCCGCCGAGACCCACCACATGAACGTCGACTACTCGGCGTACGAGGGGAAGCAGCTCACCGGCCAGGTCGAGACGGTGCTCTCGCGCGGCGAGGTCGTCATCGACCACCGCACGTACACCGGCCGCGCCGGACACGGCAGCTACACCCCGCGCGCCACCTGTCAGTACCTGAACTAGGAGCAACGGGCATGGACTTCGGACTCGTCCTCCAGACGGACCCGCCCGCATCGGCCGTGATCAGCCTGATGCGCCGCGCCGAACGCAACGGGTTCCGCTACGGCTGGACCTTCGACTCGGCGGTGCTCTGGCAGGAGCCGTTCGTCATCTACAGCAGCATCCTGGAGCACACCGACCGGCTCACCGTCGGCCCCATGGTCACCAACCCGGGCACCCGCACCTGGGAGGTCACCGCCTCCACCTTCGCCACCCTCAACGACATGTACGGCAACCGGACCGTGTGCGGGATCGGCCGGGGCGACTCCGCGATGCGCGTCGCCGGGCGCCCGCCCAACACCCTGGCCCGGCTCGGCGAGGCCATCGACGTCATCCGCGACCTGGCGGAGGGCCGCGAGGCCGAGGTGGACGGCAACCCCATCCGCATCCCGTGGATCAAGGACGGAAAGCTCCCCGTCTGGATGGCCGCCTACGGCCCCAAGGCCCTCGCGCTCGCCGGGCAGAAGGCCGACGGTTTCATCCTCCAGCTCGCGGACCCCTATCTCACCGAGTGGATGATCAAGGCGGTACGGGACGCGGCGGCCGGGGCCGGACGCGACCCGGACTCCGTCACCATCTGCGTCGCCGCCCCCGCCTACGTCACCGACGACGACTCGCCCGAAGCCCTGGCCCACGCCCGGGACCAGTGCCGCTGGTTCGGCGGGATGGTCGGCAACCACGTCGCCGACCTCGTCGCCCGGTACGGCGAGCACTCGGGCCTGGTCCCGGACGAGCTCACCGCGTACATCAAGGACCGGCAGGGCTACGACTACAGCCACCACGGACGCACCGGGAACCCCGACACCGCGTTCGTCCCCGACGCCATCGTGGACCGCTTCTGCCTGCTCGGCCCGGCCGCCGCCCATGTCGAGAAGCTGAGACACCTCAAGGGTCTGGGCGTCGACCAGTTCGCGGTGTACAACATGCACGACGCCCGCGAAGCCACCATCGACACCTACGGCTCCGCCGTCATCCCCGCCCTCACCGACTGACCGCCCCCACGGTCGTACGCACCCCCCGGTCGCACGCGCAACCCCCCGCGCCCCGCCCCGCACGGCACCGCCCCGAGCGAAGGGTCCAGCCGCCATGACATCGACCGCACCTCCCTCCCCGTCCTCCTCGCCGGAACCCATACCGGCCGGCGCCTCCCCCACCTCCGACCGCGTCGAACTCGCCCCCGGCGCCGCCCCCGACGACAACCGCTTCGTCAACGCCGACCTGCTGCCCGTCCCGCTGGCGCGGCGCGTCTGGACCACGTACAACTTCACCGCGCTGTGGGTCGGGATGGCGCACAACATCCCGTCCTGGCTGCTCGCCTCCGGTCTCGTCGCGCTCGGCATGGACTGGAAGCAGGCCGTCTTCACCATCGCGCTCGCCAACCTGATCGTGCTCGGGCCCATGCTGCTCACCGGGCACGCCGGGCCGAAGTACGGCATCCCGTTCCCGGTGCTGGCCCGGGCCTCGTTCGGGCTGCGCGGCGCCAACCTCCCGGCCCTGATCCGGGCGGCCGTCGCCTGCGCCTGGTTCGGCATCCAGACCTGGATCGGCGGCGTCGGCATCTTCACGCTGCTGGGCAAGGTGTTCGGCGGCTGGGCCGAGGCGTCCGAGATCGGCGGGCAGCCCTGGACGCTCTGGCTGTGCTTCGTCCTCTTCTGGGCGCTCGAACTCGCCATCATCTACCGGGGGATGGACGCGCTGCGCCGGTTCGAGAACTGGGCGGCGCCCTTCGTCATCGTCGGCGCGGTGGTGCTCCTGGTGTGGGTCGCGGTGAAGGCGGGCGGCTTCGGCCCGCTGCTGGACCAGCCGTCGGAGCTGGGCTGGGGCAAGGACTTCTGGCCCGTCTTCTTCCCGTCGCTGATGGGCATGATCGCCTTCTGGGCCACGCTCTCCCTGAACATCCCGGACTTCACCCGCTTCGGCGCGGGCCAACGCGCCCAGATCCGGGGCCAGTCGCTCGGTCTGCCGACCACGATGACCCTGTTCGCGCTGCTCTCGGTGCTGGTCACCTCCGGCTCGCAGGCCGTCTACGGGAAGGCCGTCTGGGACCCGGTCGAGCTGGTCGCCCACACCGACAACGTCTTCGGACTCCTCTACGCCCTGGTGACCGTCCTGGTCGCGACGATCTCCGTCAACATCGCGGCCAACGTCGTCTCACCCGCGTACGACCTGGCGAACCTCGCGCCGAAGCTCATCAGCTTCCGTACGGGCGCGCTGATCACCGGGGTCGTCGGCGTCGTCATCATGCCGTGGAAGCTCACCGAGACGCCCGAGCTGTACATCTTCACCTGGCTCGGCCTGGTCGGCGGGCTGCTCGGCACGGTGGCAGGCATCCTGATCGCCGACTACTGGATCGTCCGCCGCACCGTGCTCGACCTCGCCGACCTCTACCGGCCCGGCGGACGCTACTGGTACACGGGCGGCTGGAACTGGCGGGCCGTCGCCGCGTTCGCGGTCGGCGGTGTCCTTGCGATCGGCGGCTCCCACTCGAAGCCGGGGGAGGGTCCGTTCCCCTCGGACGGCGTCATCCCGTTCCTGAAGCCGCTCGCGGACTACGGCTGGGCGGTCGGCCTCGCGGCCTCGCTCCTCGTGTACGTGGCACTGATGGCGGGGGTCACGTCGGGGCGGAGGTCCGGCTCAGCAGCGCGCTGACGTCGTACGAATCGGCCGGCGACGGCGTGTTCTTCGGCACCGGCCGGTCGAAGTCCGAGAGGTTCACCACCGCGTCCGTGCCGTCCCCGCCCTGCAGCGAGAGCCGCAGCGGATAGGGCTTGCCCTTGGCGGCGACGTCCACCGTGAGCGTCATGTCGCCGCGCATCCGGGTCAGCGGCACCACGGACGCGCCGTCGATGGTGGTCTTCGGGCCCTTGTTGAGGGTTCCGGTGTCGTCGTTCGCGTTGTCGCTGACGAGCTTCTGGAAGGTGTTGAGGTCGCACGCCTTCGTCAGGCCGCGCAGCCGGGGGCTGTCGGCGGGCGCCTTCAGATAGCGGTCGCCGACGATCGCCGCGAAGGCCGAACCGCCGTTCGGCACCTGGTTCTTCCAGAAGTCCGCGTCCGGTTTCAGCCACACGTCGTCCCCGCGCTTGACGATCAGCACCTTGCCCTGGCTCCGGCCCAGATCCACCGAACCGTTGCAGTTCCCGTGCCGGTCCACGGCCAGGTCCAGCGACATGGACGGGGTGCCCCTGCCGAGGTCGCCCCGCGAGGACACGTGCAGGGACTCCGCGCCGAGCAGCGCGTCCCGGGAGCGGTCGGCGATCTGCTGGGCGGTGAGATGGTCGATGTCCTCCGCATGGGCCACACCGCCGAGGGTGCCGGCAGCACCGGCGCCCATCAGGAACGCGGCGGCCCACGCGGCCGGGCGGGTGCCGAGTAGTGAACCGGTCACGTCGCCTCCTCGGTGCGAAGAGTCGTGGGGGGCTTCCGGACGACTGCGGTCCGGACCAGTCGAGCGTACGCCGGGGGAGTGAACGCCGCCCGTTCGGCGCACGGCACGCCCGGCGGCGTCTACACAGCGTGACGTTTCCCGGCGTTCCCGGGTTAGGCACACCGCGGGCGGCCCGCTCCGGCATCCGCCCGCCAGAGCCGAACGCGACCGCGCGCGTGCCGCCCCTGCGGTCACGGGCGGTCACCACCGAAAGGGCACCATGAAGAAGACCCTGGGGAGCCTGTCCCGCCGCGCCGCCGCCACCGGCCTGGCCGCGGCCCTCGCCGTGGCGGGCGGTCTCGCCGTCGCGGCCCCGGCCTCCGCCACGCCGCCCGGCCTGTCCTGCGACACCGGCAAGCACGCCGTGGACGATTACACCGGTTACGCGCTGTGCCGGAACAACGGCTCCACCACCCAGACCTTCTGGGTCCACCTGGTCTGCGGCTGGTCGCCCGACGTGGACGGCGAGCACGTCACCCTGGCCCCGGGCCAGTCCGGCCAGTCCACCGCGCACTGCGCCGGGCTCGGCACGGGCATCGGCGAGATCAGCGTCCGGCCGTAAGGAGCTTCGCCGCAACGGTTGAGGGCGGCGCGCCCACTCGTTACCCTCCAGTAAGTCCGTTCGCGCGGACAGGTGTACGTGCGCACCTGACGGTACGAGGAGGCGAGCCGCCCATGTCCTCAGCCCCGGCCACCCGAACGGCCGAAGAACCCGTACCCGACCGGGACACCCCGGACCCCGCCCCGCGCGGGCTCGCCGACAGCGTGCGGGCCCTCGCGGACGGCCGGACCACCTCCACCGCACTCGTCACCGTCGCGCTGGCCCGGATCGAGGCGAGCCAGGGCACCCTCAACGCCTTCCGCCACCTGCGCGCCGAGGCCGCGCTCACCGAGGCCGCCGAGGCCGACCGCAGGCTCGCGGCGGGGGAGCGGCTGCCGTTGCTCGGGGTGCCCGTCGCGGTGAAGGACGACACGGACGTCGCCGGGATGCCCACCTACTTCGGCTGCGCCGGGGACCGGGCGGCGGCGGCCGCCGACAGCGAGGCCGTCCGCAGGCTGCGCGCGGCCGGGGCCGTGATCGTCGGCAAGACCAACTCCTGCGAGCTCGGCCAGTGGCCGTTCACCGAGGGCGCCGCGTTCGGCGCCACCCGCAACCCCTGGCACACCGACCACACCCCCGGCGGCTCGTCCGGCGGTTCGGCCGCCGCCGTCGCCGCCGGTCTCGTGCCCGCCGCCCTCGGCTCGGACGGCGCCGGGTCCGTCCGCATCCCCGCCGCCTGGACCCACCTGGTCGGCATCAAACCGCAGCGCGGCCGGATCTCCGTGCACCCGCACAGCGACGCCTTCCAGGGCCTCACCGTCAACGGACCGCTGGCCAGGACCGTCGAGGACGCGGCCCTCCTCCTCGACGCCGTCGCCGGACCGCACCCCGAGGACCCGTACCGCCCGCCGCCCGTCGACGCCTCCGCCGCGGCCCGCCGCGACCCGGGACGGCTGCGCATCGCGCTCGCCTGGCGGCCCCCGCTCACCCTCACCGGCACGGCACCCGACCCCGACGTGCGCCGCGCGGTCACCGCGCTCGCGGAGGCGCTGGCCCGGCTCGGCCACCACGTCGAGGAGGCCCGGCCGCGCTACGGGCTCATCGGCCTGGGCTTCGTGCCCCGCGCCACCGCGGGCATCGCCGAGCTCGCCGCCCTGCACCCCGAACCGGCGCTCCTGGACGCGCGCACCCGCAGTGCGCTGCGCACCGGCACCCGGCTGGGCGGCAGGGTGGTGCGGGCGGCCCGGGCGCGCGAGATGCACCAGCACCGGCGGATCGGGGCGCTGTTCCACCACGGACGCGGCGGCGCCGGGTTCGATGTGCTCCTGACCCCGACGACCGCGATGCCGCCGCCCCGGATCGGCCGGTTCGACGGGCTGAGCGCCTGGCGCACCGATGTGGCGATGACCGAGGCGTGCCCTTACGCCTGGCCGTGGAACGTGCTGGGCTGGCCCGGGATCAACGTCCCGGCGGGCTTCACCCCGGACGGCCTCCCGGTCGGCGCCCAGCTCCTCGGCCCGTCGCGCGGCGAGGAGCGCCTCGTCTCGCTGGCGGCCCAGCTGGAGGCGGAGCTGCGCTGGCAGGACCACCGGCCGCCGGTGTTCCAGGACAAGACGGGCTAGGGCACCCGGGCGGTCCACTCGTCGTTCGAGAATTTCGTACGGACCAGTTCCTCCGCCCGGGCCAGCTCCTCCGGGGTCACCTCGCCCCGGGTCAGCCCGTGCCGGTTGCGGAAGGACTCGATCATGCGCTCGATGACGGTCTGGCGCGGCAGGCCGGTCTGCCGGCGCAGCGGGTCCACCCGCTTCTTGGCGCTCTTCGTGCCCTTGTCCGACATCTTCTCCTTGCCGATGCGCAGCACCTCCAGCATCTTGTCGGCGTCGATGTCGTACGACATGGTCACGTGGTGCAGCACCGCGCCCGGGCCGCCGTCCGGGCCGACCACGCGCTTCTGCGCGGCCCCGGCGATCTTGCCGACCTCGGTGGCGATGTCGTTGAGCGGCTGGTACCACGCCTTGATGCCCATGTCCCCGAGGGCTTCGAGCACCCAGTCGTCCAGGTACGCGTAACTGTCCGCGAAGGAGAGCCCGGAGACCAGGGACTGCGGCACGGCGAGGGAGTACGTGATGGTGCTGCTCGGCTCCGCGAACATCGCGCCGCCCCCGGAAATCCGCCGGACGACCGTGACGCCGTGGCGCTCGACGCCCTCGGCGTCCACCTCGTTGCGCAGCGACTGGAAGCTCCCGATGATCACCGCCGGGGCGTCCCACTCCCACACCCGCAGCGTCGGCGGGCGCCTCCCCGCCGCCACCTCCGCCGTGATGACCTCGTCCAGCGCCATGTGCAGGGCCGGGGACTGCGGGGCGTCGTGGATGAGCTGCCAGTCGTAGTCGCTCCACTCCGTGGCGTGCGCCAGCGCCCGGCGTACGGCGACGGCGACGCCCTCCGAGGTGAGCCCGAGCATCACCGTCGACTCCGGCAGCGCCGCGTCGATCCGGGCCGCGAGGGCCACCGTGTCGGTGGTAGCCGGGGCGCCCTCCAGTGCCGCGTCGATCGCGAGGATCGCCTCGTCCGGCTCCAGGAAGAAGTCACCGGCCACCCGGACGTCGCGCAGCGCGCCCCCCTCGACCTCCAGGTCCACCACGACCAGCTTGCCGCCGGGGATCTTGTACTCACCGTGCACGGTCCTGCCTCCACTTCCGCCTACGAACAGAAAACTACCGCTCACGTACAAAACATGATCAGTCCGGCCCGTTTGCTACGGCGGTATTGCGAGGTCGTGGCGGGACGGCTCCCGGTCTGGTGCCGGCCCCGGTGCCCGCACCAGACTGACGTTCGCACGTCTGTGCAACGTTTTCCCGACCCCCCAGAAAGCACCACCGCGCATGCATACGCCCCCCAGACCCTGCGCCCTCTCGGCGCGTCCCCTGTGCGCGAGGAGGTGCCACCCGTGCTGCGCCATGTGACGCGCAAGGCGGCGGGCTGGCTCCTGATGATCGTGGTGGCGACCAACGCCACCTACTTCCTGGCCAGTTGGTTCCTGGACCCCCGGTCGAACTTCAAGGAACTGCGGCCCGTCCGCACCGAGGCCCAGATCGACCGGGCGCTCGCGCCGTACAACCTCGACCCGTCGGTGCCGGTCGTGCAGCGCTGGTGGGACTGGCTCACCGGCGTCGTCACCCGCTTCGACTGGGGCATGTCGCCCACCGGTGTCTCCGTCAACGGCGAGATCGGCTACCGCTCGCTCGTCAGCGCCGAACTGGTCGTCATGGCGACGCTCCTCTCCGTCCTCATCGGCGTCACGCTGGGCGTCTGGACGGCGTCCCGGCAGTACGGCTGGGCGGACCGGGTCTCGCAGGCCGTCTCCATCGCCGTGTTCAACGTCCCCACCTCGGTGGCCGCGCTCGCCGTGGTCTTCGTCGCGATCTGGCTCAACCAGCACGCCGGGCTGCACTTCCTCTACGTCGCGGGCGAGAACTCACCGAACGTCGAGGGGCTGCTCCCCACGCTCGGCGACCGCGTGCTCCACCTGATCCTGCCCACCCTCACCCTGACCCTGATGGGCTACGTGGGCTACCACCTGACGCAGCGTTCGCTGCTGCTCGACACCCTCAACGCCGATTACGTCCGCACCGCGAGGGCCACCGGGCTCACCCGCGCCCAGGCGATCCGCCGGCACGCCCTGCGTACCGCGCTCATCCCCACCGCGACGTCCGTGGCGTTCAGCATCCCGGCGATCTTCACCGGCGCCGTCATCACCGAGACGATCTTCGGCTGGAACGGCATGGGCCGCTACTTCATCCAGACCATCAGCAAGAACGACATCCACGGCACCGTCGCCACGGCCGCCTTCGCCGCCGCCCTGACCGCGGTCGGCGCGATCCTCGCGGACATCGCCACCGTCTTCCTCGACCCCCGGGTGAGGGTGAGCTGACATGGGCGTACAACGACTCTACGCGCGGCGATTCCTGCGCAACCGGCTCGCCGTCGCCGGGGTGGCGATCTTCGTCCTCCTCGTGCTGTTCAGCGTGTTCGGCGGACTCCTCACCCCGTACGCCTACTCGGACGCCGACTTCGCCGCGCTCACCCAGCCACCGAGCGGCGCCCACTGGTTCGGCACCAACCAGGGCGGAAACGACATCTACGCCTCCGCCGTGCACGGGCTGCGGCGCTCGCTGGTCATCGCGGTCAGCGTCTCCGTCCTGACCATCGTCGTCGCCGCGGTCATCGGCTCAAGCGCCGCGTACTTCGGCGGGCGGGTGGAGAAGGTGACCCTCGCCGTCATCCACTTCCTGCTGGTCGTCCCCTCCTTCCTCATCCTCGCCCTGGTCTCCCACCGGCTCGCCGGTGACTGGCGGGTCCTCATCGTCGTCCTGACGGTGTTCGGCTGGATGTCCACCGCACGGGTCATCTGGTCCGTCTCGACCTCGCTGCGGGAGCGGGACTACATCACGGCCGCCGAGTTCATGGGGGTGAGCCCGGCCCGCATCATCCTGCGCCACATGATCCCCAACCTCGGCTCGCTGCTCATCGTCAACCTGACCCTGGGCGTCGTGGCGACCGTCCTCAGCGAGACCGCGCTGTCCTTCCTCGGCTTCGGCGTCCAGACCCCGGACGTCTCGCTCGGCACGATGCTCGCCGACGGGGCGAACACCGTCACCAGCGCGCCCTGGCTGTTCGCCTTCCCCGCGGGCCTGGTCGTCCTGCTCACCGTCTCGATGACCTTCGTCGGCGACGGGCTGCGCGACGCCCTCGACCCCACATCCACGACCGGTGCGGCAGGAGGCCGACGATGACCCTCGCGACGACCCTGCCCACCACCCCGCCGCCCGGCGACGCCGTCACCCCGGTCCTCTCGGTGCGCGACCTGCACATCACCTTCCCGTCCGAGGCGGGCCCCGTGGAGGCGGTGCGCGGCATCGGCTTCGACCTGCTGCCCGGCCGCACCCTGGGCATCGTCGGCGAGTCCGGCTCCGGCAAGTCCGCCACCGCCATGGGCATCATGGGCCTCCTCCCGCCCAGCGCCGCGACCGGCGGACAGGTGCTCCTCGGCGGCCGGGACCTGGTCGGCCTCACCGACAAGGAGCTGTCCGCGATCCGCGGCAACTCCATCGGCATGGTCTTCCAGGACCCGCTCTCCGCGCTCACCCCGATCTTCACCGTGGGCCGGTTGCTCTCCGACGCCCTGCGCGTCCACCAGGACCTGACGAAGCGGGCCGCCTGGGAACAGGCCGTCCAGCTCCTCGACCTCGTCGGCATCCCCGACCCACGCGCCCGCGCGGCCTCCTTCCCGCATGAGTTCTCCGGCGGCATGCGCCAGCGCGTCGTCATCGCGATGGCCATCGCCAACAAACCGTCCGTCCTGGTGGCCGACGAACCGACCACCGCGCTCGACGTCACCGTGCAGGCCCAGATCCTGGACGTGCTCCGCCTCGCGCAGAAGGAGACCGGCGCCGGACTCGTCCTCATCACCCATGACCTCGGCGTCGTCGCGGGCCACGCGGACGACGTGGCCGTCATGTACGCGGGCCGGTTCGTGGAACGGGCGGGCGTGGACGAGCTGTTCGCGCGGCCCGTGATGCCGTACACCGCGCGCCTGCTCGCCGCCGTGCCCACGGTGGACAGCGGGGTACGCCGCCCCCTCGTCCCGATCGGCGGCGAACCGCCCGCCCTGGTGGACCTCCCGGCCGGCTGCCCCTTCGCGAGCCGGTGCGCCGTGGCGCTCGACGCCTGCCGCACGGACGAGCCCGCCCTGCGCGCGGTCACCGGGCACGGCGATGTGGCCTGCCTGCGCGCGGACGAGATCGCCGCCGGGTCGCTCGATCCGGCGGGCGGCGCGGAGGCGGCGGAGCCCGTCGGGGGCGACGCGTCCGCCGGGGACGTGGTGCTCCGGGTCGAGGACCTGGTGAAGACCTTCCCGGTCACCAAGGGGGCCGTGCTCAAACGCCGTGTCGGCACGTTGCGCGCGGTCAACGGGGTCGGCTTCGAACTGCGGTCCGGGGAGACCCTGGGCCTGGTGGGGGAGTCGGGCAGCGGCAAGACCACCACCCTGCTGGAGATCCTGCGCCTGAAGCGGCCCGAGGGCGGCCGGATCGAGATCGCCGGCACCGAGGTGGGGTCCGCCGAATCCGGCGCCCGGCTGCGGGAGTTGCGCCGGGACGTCCAGATCGTGATGCAGGACCCGATGGGTGCCCTCGACCCGAGGCTGCCGGTCTCCGAACTGCTCGCCGAGCCCCTGCGCGCGATCGGCCGGGACCGCGCGTCCATCCGGGCCCGGGTCCGCGAACTCCTCGCCCTGGTCGGCCTGGACGAGGCGATGAGCGACCGCTTCCCGGCCGCGCTCTCCGGCGGCCAGCGCCAGCGCGTCGGGATCGCCCGGGCCCTCGCGACCCAGCCCAGGCTGCTCGTCCTGGACGAACCGCTCTCCGCCCTGGACGTCTCCGTGCAGGCGGGCGTGATCAACCTGCTGACCCGGCTCAAGCGCGAACTCGGCCTGGCCTACCTGGTGGTGGCCCACGATCTGGCCGTCGTCCGGTACGTCTCCGACCGGATCGCCGTGATGTATCTCGGCCACATCGTGGAGACCGGCGACACCGAGTCGCTGTTCGCCGACCCCAAGCACCCGTACACCAAGGCCCTGCTGTCCGCGATCCCGGTCCCGGACCCGAAGCGCGAACGCACCCGGGAACGCGTGGTGCTGGAGGGCGAACAGCCGAGCGCCGCCCGGCTGCCTGCGGGCTGCGTCTTCGTGGACCGGTGCCCGCTGTACCGGCTGGCCGGCGAGGAGGTGCGCGAGCGCTGTCGTACGGAACGGCCCGCGGCCTCACCCGTGGCGGGGCAGCCCGGCCACACGTACGCCTGTCACGCCGTCTGAGGCACCTCCGCCCCCGTTCTTCCCATCCCTCGAACCAGAAGGAACACTCCGCCATGCGCGCAAGACTGGCCATGCCCGTCGCCCTGATCGCCGCCGTCTCCGTCGCTGCCACCGCGTGCCAGTCCTCCGGCGGGAGCGACGACTCCGGCGGGGGCGCCAAGAACGCGCCCAAGGCCGCGTCGGCCGCCGTCGACTACAACCCGCAGCCGTACGAGAACATCAAGGACGGCGGCACGTACACCACCGTCGGCACCTTCGACGACCAGGGCAACCCCTTCAACGTCAATGCCACGCTGACCGCGTCCCGGGTCTGGGGCTGGTACAACGCCGACGCGATCACGTACTCGCCGACCGGCGACGTGCAGTACAACAAGGACTACTACAGCGACGTGAAGGTCAGCGTCGACGGCGGCAACCAGAAGGTCGTCCTGACGATCAACCCGAAGGCCGCGTTCAACGACGGGACGCCCATCGACTGGCGGGCCATCGAGGCCACCTGGAAGGCCAACAACGGCTCGGACAAGGAGTTCGCGGCCTCCTCCACGGACGGCTACGACCAGATCACGTCCGTCGCGAAGGGGAAGGACGCCAAGGAGGCCGTCATCACCTTCAAGGGCGTCAACGCCTCCTGGTCCACCCTGTTCACCACCTTCCTGCACCCGAAGGCGGCGACGGTCGCGAACTTCAACAAGGCGTACGTGAAGAAGGCCCACCCCGAGTGGGGCGCGGGCCCGTACACCGTCGGCAAGTGGGACACCCACTCGGGCAACATCACCTTCGTCCGCAACCCCAAGTGGTGGGGGAGGAAGGGCAAGCTGGACAAGCGGGTGTACGTCAACCTGGAGTCCACGGCGGGCGTCAACGCCTTCAAGAACGGCCAGCTGGACTACACCTCCGCCGTCGACGCGGAGAGCCTGAAGCAGGTCAAGGGCCTGAAGGGCACGGAGATCCGCAGCGGCGGCAGCCCCTTCGAATACTCCCTGTACTTCAACACCAAGTCGGCCGTCCTCTCCGAGAAGGCCGTCCGCAAGGCGGTCCAGCAGAGCGTCGACCGCGCCCAGATCGCGAAGATCCAGTTCCAGGGGCTCGACTACAAGGAGCCGCTGCCCGGTTCGGCGGTGCTCTACAGCTTCCAGAAGGGGTACGAGGACAACCTGTCGGCCGTCCTGAAGTACGACCCGGCCGAGGCGAAGAAGACGCTCGACGCGGCGGGCTGGAAGCCCGGCCCCGACGGCGTCCGCGTCAAGAACGGCAAGAAGCTCGACGTGGGCTACACCCTCCTGGGTGACGACCCGCTGGGCAAGGCCACCGCCGGAGCCCTCGCCGCGATGCTGAAGCCGGCCGGTATCCACCTCGACATCCGGAAGGGCGACGACGCGGACTTCGCCAAGACCATCAGCGAGCGCAGGTTCGACCTGTTCCTGTCGGGCAACCGCTCCATGGACCCGTTCGGCGCCCGCTACCTGTGCGACTTCTACTGCTCTGACCGTGACTCCAACATCACCGGCTCCGGCAACCCGGCCCTCGACAAGGAGATCCGCGCCACCACGGAGATCGCCGACCTGGACGAGCAGACGGCGGCGGTGAACAAGGTCGAGAAGAAGGCGCTCCAGGAGTACGCCTTCCTGCCCCTGTTCAGCGGGCCCTCCACGTACGGCGTGAAGAAGGGCCTCGCCAACGTCGGCGCGACGATCTTCTACACCCCGCTGCCGGAGACGGTCGGCTGGCAGAAGTGACGCCCGGCGCCCCCACGGCGCGCTGAACCAGCGGCCCGCGGACATGTTCCCCATGTCCGCGGGCCGTTGGCGTGTGAGAGTCCGTTCCTCGCTTCGACTTCTGTGGTCCGTACCAAAGTCTTGACACGGGCTTTCTTCACTTCTTAAATCACGTAGCGAACCAAGTACCCCATGTCCGCTCCACCATGTCCGCTCCATCGTGTGTGCTCGACCTGTCATGCACATGGCTTACGTGTGCACGGCGGGGTTCCCCTTCCCTCCCCATACACACCGGAAGGGAGAGTCATGGACTCCCCACGCCTTTCGCGGCGCCTGCTGCGCTCCGTACTCCCGGCACTCGCTCTCGCCCTGGCCACCGCGGGTCTGGCCGGCACCGGCGGGCCCTCCCCGGCGGGTGCCGCTCCGATGTCGCAGGCCGCGGCGACCGCCACGACGACGTTCTCCGACGAGTTCGACGGCGCGGCCGGTTCGGCCGTGGACGGCAGCAAGTGGCAGATCGAGACCGGCGACAACGTCAACAACCACGAGCGGCAGTACTACACGTCCGGCAACAAGAACGCCGCGCTGGACGGCCAGGGCCATCTGGTCATCACCGCGCGCAAGGAGAACCCCTCCAACTACCAGTGCTGGTACGGGACCTGTCAGTACACCTCGGCGCGGCTGAACACCTCGGGCAAGTTCACCCAGGCGTACGGGCATGTCGAGGCGCGCATGAAGATCCCGCGCGGCCAGGGCATGTGGCCCGCCTTCTGGATGCTCGGCAACGACATCGGGCAGGTGGGCTGGCCCAACTCGGGTGAGATCGACATCATGGAGAACGTCGGCTTCGAGCCGTCCACCGTGCACGGCACCCTGCACGGCCCCGGCTACTCGGGCTCCGGCGGCATCGGCGCGGGCTACACCCTGCCGAACGGCCAGGCGTTCGCGGACGCGTTCCACACCTTCGCCGTCGACTGGGCGCCCGACTCCATCACCTGGTCCGTGGACGGAAACGTCTACCAGCACCGCACCCCGGCCGACACGAACGGCAACGCCTGGGCGTTCAACAAGCCGTTCTTCCTCATCCTCAACCTCGCGGTCGGCGGCTACTGGCCCGGCGACCCCGACGGCAGCACCGCCTTCCCGAACCAGCTCGTGGTCGACCACGTCCGCGTCACCACCAACGACAGCCAGCCGCCCGCCACGGGCGGCCGGATCACCGGGCTCGCCGGGAAGTGTGTGGACGTCGCCGCCGCCAACACCGCGAACGGCACCCCGGTCCAGCTCTACGACTGCAACGGCACCAACGCGCAGAAGTGGACCGTGGGCGGCGACGGCACGATCCGGGCGCTCGGCAAGTGCCTCGACGTGGCCTCCGGCGGCACGGCGGACGGCACCCCGGTCCAGCTCTGGGACTGCAACGGATCGGCCGCGCAGAAATGGGCGGTCAGCGGGGCCCGCGACATCGTGAACCCCCAGGCCAACAAGTGCCTGGACGTCACGGGCAACAACGCGGCCAACGGCACCCGGCTGCAGATCTGGACCTGCGCGGGAACGGCCAACCAGAAGTGGACGGTCAACGGCTGACCGGACCGGCCCTCCGGCGCCCCGGAGGGCCATGATTGGCTGGGGGCATGATCGATGCCTTCCTCGCCGGTGACCTGACCGACATCGAGGCGGCGGTCCGCGCAGCGGCCGCCGCCGAGATCATGCCCCGCTTCCGGCAGCTCGCCGCTCACGAGGTGATCGAGAAGAACGGCCCGCACGACCTCGTGACCGTCGCGGACCGGCGCGCCGAGGAACACCTCACCGCCTCCCTCGGCCGCCTCCTGCCCGGCTCGGCCGTCGTCGGCGAGGAGGCCGTCCACGCCGACCCGAAGGTGTACGAGGCGCTGGGCGGCGAGGCGCCCGTGTGGATCGTGGACCCGGTCGACGGCACCCGGCAGTTCGTCCACGGCGAGCCCGGCTTCTGCACCCTGGTCGCCCTCGCCCACCGCGGCGAACTGCTGGCCTCCTGGACCTACGCCCCCGCCCTGGACGAGATGGCCGTCGCCGTACGCGGGCAGGGTGCGCGGGTCGACGGCACCCCGATCCGGGCGGGCTCGCCCGCGCCCGACACCGTGCTGCGCGTGGCGATGTCCCACCCCGACTACACCACCGACGAGCAGAAGGCGGCCCTGCTCGGCCTGCGCGCCGAGGGCTTCGCCGCCCGCCCCTGCGGCTCGGCGGGCCTCGAATACCTCGCCGTGGCCCGGGGCGAGAGCGACGCCGTCGCCTTCAACTGGGAGTACGCCTGGGACCACGCGGCCGGGCTCCTCCTCGTCGCCGAGGCAGGCGGCACGCAGTCCACGCTGGCCGGTGAGCCGTTCCGTATCGCGGGCGGCAACGCCCTGCCCTTCACCGCCGCCCGCGACCGCGCCACCGCCGACCGGGTCCTGGCGGCGTTGCGTACGGGCGTCTGACGGCGGGCGGGCCGGTCAGAGGTCCAGCAGTTCCCGGGTCAGCGCGGTGAGCCGCTTGCGGGCCTCGGGGTCGTACGCCTGGTCGTGCGCCCGCGCGTCCGTGAACCGGTCGAAGTAGCGGCCGGTGACCCCCGTGAGCGCCGGGTCGGTGATCAGCCGCACGGTCGGGCGCACCCCCTCCTCGATGGAGACGGCGGGCGTCAGCCCGTACGCGCGCACGCCCTCGGTGTCCATCAGATGGGCCGGGTGCAGTGCGTTGACGGTGACGCCGGTGCGGGCCGTCTCCTCCTCGGCCAGGTCGAACGTCGCCATGATCATCGCGAGCTTGCTGCGGCAGTACGCCTCAAGGCCCTCGTAACCGCGCTCCATCATGACGTCGTCCAGATCGACGGGGGCCTGGCCCATCGAGGCCACCTGGACCACCCGCGCGGGCGTCGAGGCCGACAGCAGCGGCAGCAGCTCCTTGATCAGCAGATACGGCGTCAGGTAATTGACGGTGAAGCGCAGTTCGTGTCCCTGCGCGCCGAACTCGCGGCGCAGCGGTTCGCTTCCGCCGCCCGCCACCGCGTTGTTGACGAGCACGTCGAGCCGGGGCTCGGCCGCGCGGATGTCCGCCGCCATGGCCCGGACCTGGTCGAGGTCGGAGAGGTCCGCGAGATACGTGCGGACCTCGGCCCGGCCGGCCGAGAGCTCCCGTGCCTCGGCGGCCGCCCGGTCGAGCCGGGCGCGGTCGCGGCCGTGCAGGAGCAGCGTCGCGCCGCGCCCGGCGAGGTCGAGGGCGAGGTGGAGGCCGAGCCCCTGGGTGGCGCCGGTGATGAGGACGGTGCCGGTGAAGGTGTCGGGTGCCGTGTAGGTATCCATGGGTTGAGTTATATCAAGCACTTGATTCAGACTCCATGCTTGCCTCATGTTCGGGGCTTGCTGTATATGCGGCGCTGTACGCTCGCGACCATGGGAATGACCGCCGGTGAACGCCTCGGCCTGGACATCAAGCGCGCCGAGCAGGCCCTCATGGCAGCCAAGAGCGCCGCGCTCAAGGACGCCGGCCTCACGGTCGCGCAGTACGCGGCGCTGCTCGCGCTTTCCGACAACCCCGGGATCTCCGGCGCGGCCCTCGCCCGGGAGTGCCTGGTGACCCCGCAGGCGATGGCGGGGGTGCTCAAACACCTGGAGGAGCGCGGCCTGATCGCCAGGTCCGCGCACCCCTACCACCAGAAGATGCTGGAGACCCGGCTGACCGACGCGGGCACGGAGACCCTGCGCCGCGCCGACGAGCGCGCGGTCCGCATCGAACGCCGCATCGCGGACGCGCTCACCCCCGAGGAACGCGACACGCTGCGCGACCTGCTGGCCCGCAGCGTCACCGCGATCCGCGCGGACTGAGCCCGCTCAGGGAGCGGCGGCCAGCACCTCGCGCACCTCGCGTACCAGCTCCGCCGCCGTCTCCACCGCCGCCGGGTCCAGGCCGCGCAGGGCCGCGTTCACCCGGTCCGCGAAGCCGGGCGGGGTCTCGGGGAGGGCCGCGGTGGCCGCCAGGGCGCCCTTCTCGTTGAGGCACCAGGTGCGGTGGTGGGCGTGGAGCGACTGAGTGAGGATGCCGAAGGCGCGGGACAGGCAGAGCGAGACGTGCAGCCGGTCGCCCGCCGGGGCCGACTTGCGGGCCCCCGCGACGGAGAACTCCGCCTCCCAGGCCGCATCGGCAAGCGCCTTGCGCAGCGGCTCCGGGTAGACCGAGGTCTCCTGCTTGAGGGCCGTCAACTCCCCGTACGGATCGGCCAGTACGCGCCCGAGGGCGACCTCGCCCGGATACGCGGGTGACCAGAAGCCCAGCGGATGGCCCGGCTGGACGCCCACCTCGTAGCGGCCCTCCCGGCAGTCGGCCCAGACCGCCTGGACCCGGTCCACGTCGCGCAGGATCCAGTCGACCTGGACGCCGTCCACCCGCAGCCAGCCGCCCGCGTTCACCCACGGCCCCCAGCCGCCTGGGCCGGTGACCTCGGCCGGGGAGCCCTGGAAGGCGGCGGCCAGCGCGGACAGGGCGGCGGTGTCCGGCGTACCGCGGTAGTACACGCCGAGGTCCCAGTCGGAGTCCGGGCGGTGGGTGCCCCGGGCCCGGCTGCCGCCGAGCAGGACGGCCCGGATGCCGGGTACTTGGGTGAGCCGGGCGGCCATCTCGGCGACCCGGGCGGCCGTTGTGGAATCGGCGGGTCCCGCGAAGTTCTCTGAGGTCATCGGGCGAGGACACTACCCGGCCCCCGGCTGTCGGTGCCTGCGAATATCCTGGGTGCTCCGACCGTCGGCTGACAAAGGAGTCCGAAGGTGCCGTCGATGCTCGATGCGGTCGTGGTGGGCGCGGGCCCCAACGGACTGACCGCCGCAGTCGAACTGGCCCGCCGGGGCTTCGCCGTCCAGGTCTTCGAGGCCGGACCCGCCGTCGGCGGCGGGGCGCGTACGGAGGAGCTGACGCTCCCCGGCTTCCGGCACGACCCGTGCTCGGCGGTGCACCCCCTGGCCATAGGCTCCCCGGCCTTCGACACGATGCCCCTCGACCGGCACGGCCTGGAATGGATCCAGCCCGGCCTGGCCCTCGCCCACCCCTTCCCCGACGGCACCGCCGCCGTGCTCGCCGCCTCGGTGGGGGAGACCGCGATGTCGCTCGGCCCCGGGGACGCGGGTGCCTACCGCCGGCTCCTCGCCCCCTACCTCGGCCACTGGGACAGCCTCGCCCGGGACTTCCTGCGCACCCCGTGGGACGGGCTGCCCAGCGACCCGTACCGCTGGGCGCGCTTCGGGCTCGACGCGATCCAGCCCGTCTCGCTGCTCTCGCGGCGCTTCCGGGGCGAGAAGGCGCGCGGCCTGCTCGCCGGTCTCGCGGCGCACGCCATCGCGCCGACGAACGGCCTCGCGACCGGCGGCATCGCCCTGCTCTTCGCGCTCGCCGCGCACGAGCGGGGCTGGCCCGTTCCGCGCGGCGGCTCGCAGGCCATCTCCGACGCCCTCGCCTCGTACCTGCGGGAGCTGGGCGGCACCATCACGACCGGTACGGAGGTCAAGCGCCTGGACGAACTGCCGCCCGCCCGCGCCTACGTCTTCGACACCTCCCCGGCCGCCCTCGCCCGGATCGCCGGTCTCGGCCGCGCCTACCAGGGCTACCGCTACGGCGCCTCCTGCTTCAAGATCGACTACGCGCTGTCGGGCCCCGTGCCGTGGACCGCCGAGGAGCCCCGCCGGGCCGGCACCGTGCACATCGGCCCCACCGCGGGCGAGATCGACGACGCCCTGCGCCGGGCGGTCGACGGCCGCGACCCCCGCGTCCCCTTCCTGATC
Source organism: Streptomyces sp. NBC_00523 (assembly GCF_036346615.1). Classification (NCBI taxonomy): domain Bacteria; kingdom Bacillati; phylum Actinomycetota; class Actinomycetes; order Kitasatosporales; family Streptomycetaceae; genus Streptomyces; species Streptomyces sp. NBC_00523. The sequence continues at coordinate 6,279,018 of NZ_CP107836.1, forward strand.
ACCGCGCAGTCCAGCCTGGTCGACCCCTCCCGCGCCCCCGAGGGCAAGCACGTCTTCTGGGTGTACGGGCATGTCCCGGCGGGCTGGCAGGGCGACGCGACCGAGGTCATCGAACGGCAGCTGGAGCGGTTCGCCCCCGGCTTCCGCGACCTGGTCCTCGCCCGCGCGGTCGCCGGGCCGCCCGGCATCGCGCAGCGCAACGCGAACTACGTGGACGGGGACATCGCCTGCGGTGCCTTCGCCGGGCTCCAGACCGTCATCCGCCCCAAGCTGGCCCGCGTCCCGTACGCCACCGCGCACCCGGCGGTCTTCCTCTGCTCCTCGGCGACCCCGCCCGGCCCCGGGGTGCACGGCATGTCCGGACACCACGCGGCGAAGGCGGTCTGGCGAAGGCTGCGCGCGTCGGGGGAGCCCGGCCGTCGCCGCTGACCCGGATCAGCTTCGCCCGCCCTCCCGCACCGTGCAGGTGTCCGTGTCCGCCGGGCACCAGTGCGTGCGCCCGCCGACCAGGTGGAGTTCGAGGTCGGCGTCGCGCATGCCGTGGTCGTCCAGCGCCTCGCGGAGCGCGGTCGGCGCCGGCTGCGGCGGCAGGCCGAGCACACCGATGACGACGATCCCGTTGCGCGCCTCCACGGACGCGATCTGCCACTTCCCGGTCGCCGCCCACCGCTCCGCGACCGGCCGGGCGTCGGCCGCCAGCGAACGGTCCCGGGCGACGCCGACCGTGCCGACGGTGAGTGGGACGGCGACGAGCACGACGACACAGGCCACCGCCACGAGCGTCCAGCCCCGGAACTGCCCGACCCGCATGTCGGCCCGTTCGGCGCCCGCCCGGACTCCGTAAAGGAGGAAGACCACGGTCCCGGTGGCCACGATCGCGGCCACGTTGGTCGCGAACAGGAGCGCCGACTCCCCGGCGTCGTGATAGCGGTGCACCGTCAGGAGCAGCCCCGTCACGGCCAGCGGCGGCACCAGGGAGATGGCGATGGCCACGCCCGGAAGCGTGTCCGAGATATCGGCGCGCACCAGGGCGAACGCGCCGACCGTCCCGGTGGCCAGCGCGGCGAGCAGATCGATCAGGCGCGGGCTGATCCGCGAGGAGACCTGACTGTTGGAGGCGAAGGCGTCCGGCGGGGCGGCGATCCAGCCCAGCAGCATGCCGATCGCCACCACCGCCAGCGCGCCCCCGGTCACCAGCAGCAGACACCGCACCACCTGACGCCGGCGGGCCAGCACCAGGGCCAGCGCGCAGCCCAGGATCGGTGTCATCAGCGGCGCGACGATCATCGCGCCGATCACCGTGGCCGTGGAGTCCCCGACGACCCCCGCGCTCGCGATGACGGCGGCCAGCACGAGCAGCCCCCAGAACCGGGTCGAGCTGGGACTGCGCAGACCGCGCTCGATGAACAGCGCGCCGGTCATCCTCCGGACGGCCTCGGCGTCGACTCCCGCCATCTTCCTCGCTCCTCTCTCAGGCGGGCGTGGCGTCCGGATCCCGGTCCCCGGCCGCCAGGAACTCCACCACCGCCAGCAGGAACAGCAGACAGAGCGCGATCCCCACGACGACCCACCCCGTCGGGTGCGCCCACACCAGATAGACCACCAGCGCGCCCGCCACCAGCAGCCAGGTGAACCAGGCGCGGAACCGGCGTACGAACGGGCCCACCGGACCGGTCCGCAGCCCCGCCCCGTCGGCCGTGGCCCGCACCGCGCCGATCCCGGACGTCCACAGCCCCCGGACGGTCGCGGCACGCCGCCCGGGACCGGTGAGCCAGGCCGCCAGCGCCACGACGACCCCCAGGGCCACCACCATCCGCACCGTCGTCCCCAGGAACCGGGTCATCGCGTCGTAGACCGCGCCCGCCGCCCCCGGCGACACCCCGGCCGGCAGCGCGTCCAGATAGACCGCCCGGAAGATCCGCAGCCCGATGCCGAGCAGCCCCACGGCGACCGCCGCGCCCAGGGCCCCCGCCACCAGCGACCGGCGCCGCCGCACCGAGAGCAGCACACCTCCGGCGATCAGCAGGACGGCGATCACGGCGAGCCAGTCGCCCAGGAACTGCAGGACCCGTACGTACGTCCTGACCTTGCCGACGTCCTCCGACCTGATGAGCGTGATGTCGGTGTGGACCTCCGGGATGTGCCCGGCGACCGCCATGCCCCCGTCCACCAGCTGCTGTTTGACCCGGTCGATCACGGGGGCGAGGTCCAGCGTGACGGCGTCGTCGGTCAGCTCCACCGCGCCGCCGCCCTTCCCGGTCAGCGCCTTGTCGACGGCCCGGTGCGCCCGCCGGTTGCCCTCGGTCCACACCTTCTCGAAGGCGTCCGACGCGGCGACCGCGCGTGCCCGGTCGTGGACCAGACCGCGGACCGCGTCCTCCAGCGAACCGCCGAGCCGCCCGAGCGCCTTCTCCAGCCGGGGCCGGTCGTCCGGCGACACCCCGGACAGCAGCGTGGACAGGTCGATCCGGGTCATGAGCGCGTCGGTCACCCGGTCGGCCACGGCGTCCTGGACGTGCGGGTCGGAGGCGAGCGGGGCGACCGTGTCCACGTACCGGTCGGTGTCCCCGACCTGGTCGGACGCCCACGCGGCGACGACGGAGAGCGGGGCCAGCAGACAGCCGAGGACGATGAGGACGGCGGCGAGGAAGGACCGGCCGCGATGCCGGGGCGGCCGGGCGCGCGCCGCCTCCAGCGCGGCCACCCGTTCCCGCAGGGCCTCGACCTCCGCGGTTGAGGAGCCGTCACGCGCCGCCGCGCCGCCGTCGTCCACCGCGCCTCCCGCCGGATCCGGATCCCTGACTGTCCAGGCAACGGCGACCGGCGGGCGGGCGCGAGCGGGGTTGCGCCGAACGGACAACCGGGGTGGCCGGCCGGGGGCCACAGCGGGCCCGGTTAGAGTGGGCGCCCTCATGAACGAGCGGCACACGGCACCCAGCACGGCCCAGGCCCCGCCCCTGGTGCGCATACATCTCTTCGGTGGCTTCCGGGTGACACGCGACGACGGACCGGCCCTCGCCGAGCGCTGGCCGAGGCAGACCGCGCAGTCCTTGGTGAAGCTGCTCGCCGTCGTCCCCGGACACCGGCTCCACCGCGAACAGGTCATCGACGTCTGCTGGCCCGAAGCCGACCCCCAGGCCGCCCAGGGCAGTCTGCGCGTCGCCCTGCACGCCGCCCGCCGGGCCCTCGAACCCGAGCTCGCCTCCCGCGCCACCTCCTCGTACCTCGTCTCGGAAGGCGGGCTGCTCTACCTCGACCCCGCCCGCGTCCGCATCGACGCCGACCGTGCCGAGGAGCAGGCCAGGGCCGCGCTCGCCGCCGGTGACGTGGACGTCCTCCGCGAGGCCCTGGGCCGCTTCTCCGGCGAACTCCTCCCCGAGGACCGCTACGCCGACTGGGCCGAGGGCCGCCGCTCCCGGCTCGCCGATCTCAAGGAGCGGCTGCTCCTCGCCCTCGGCGACGCCCACCTCCGGGCCGGCGAGCCCCAGGAAGCGGTCACCCTCGCGGAACGGCTCCTGGACGACAACCCCGCCGAGGAGCTGGCCCACCGCCTCCTCATCGACGCCTACACCCGGCTCGGGCTGCGCCGCCGCGCGGTGCGCCAGTACCACGTCTGCCGGGCGGCCCTCGACGGTGAACTGGGCGTACGGCCGGGCCCGGAGACCGAGCGTCTGCACCGCGCCGCACTCGCGGCGGAGCCCGCCGGACCGCCCTCCGCACCCTCCCTGCCCGCCTCGCTCCGCGTCCCCGCCGCCACCCCTCTGCGCGGGCGCGAGGCCGTGCTCGGGCGGCTGCTCGCGGCGGACGGGCCCGCCGTCGTCACCGTGCTCACCGGCGAGGCGGGCGTCGGCAAGACCCGGCTGGTCGGCGAGGTGGCCCGGCAGGCGGCCGCCTCCGGCACCGCCGTCCTGTGGGGCGGCGGACACGACGCGGAGGGGCACACCCCGTACGGCGCCTTCGCCGAGGCCCTGGACGGCTGGCTGGCCGAACGCGACGAGGCGGAACGCGCCCGCGTCGGCGGCGAGTACCCCGAACTGGCCGCGTTCCTGCCGGCGCTCGGCCGGGTCCGCGCCGACTCCGAACGCAGCCCCGAGGAGGAGCGCGACCGCCTCTTCCGCGCCGCGGCCGGTCTGTTCGGCGAGCTGGCCACCGTACAGCCGGTGCTGATCGTGCTGGACGACCTGCACGCCGCGGACCTGGGCTCCTTCCAGCTGCTGAGCCACCTGGCCCGGCGGGCCGCGCGGACGGACGGCTGGCGGTTCCTCGTCACGTACCGGGAGGAGGAGATACCCGACGGCGACCCGCGCGGTGCCGGTCTGTCCTCCCTCGCCCGCCAGGGCCTCGCCGTCCGCGAGGAGGTGCCGCGCCTGGACCAGGAGGCGTGCCTCGCCGTCGTACGTGACACGGTCGGGCCGACCGCCGCCCCCGCCTCCGGCGCCCCGGACCGGATCTGGGAACTCTCCCTCGGCAACCCGCTGTTCGCCGTCGAGCTCGCCCACGGCATGGCCGACGGCACCGGGACCGTCGCCCCGGACGGGGTGCGGCAGCTCGTCGCGGACCGGCTCGCGCGGCTCGACCACGACGCCCGGAGGATGGTCGAGGCGCTTTCCGTGGCCGGACCGGAGACATCGTTGTCAGAACTGCTCGACGTCGCCGCGCACGGACTCCATCCCGTCGTCACCGGGGGCGCCGCCACCGACGCGCTGGAACGCGCCATGGACGCCTCGCTGATCGAGGAGCGGGACATCCTGGTCGGCGGCCGGCACGAGGTGGGCCTCACCTTCCGCCACCCCCTGGTCCGGCTCACCTGCTACGAGAAGCTCTCCGCCATCCGCCGCAGGCAGCTGCACGGCGCCTTCGCGCAGGCGGTGCTCCGCCGCCGCCCCGACGCCGTGGACACCCTGGCCTCGCACTTCACCCGCGCCGACGACCCGCGCGCCGCCGAATACCTGCGCCGGGCCGCCGCCCGCGCCGCCGCCCTCTTCGCGAATGACACCGCCGACCGCTACTACCGCGACCTGGTCGCCCGGCTCGACGTGGACGCCGCCCGCGCCCGCCTCGCCCACAGCCAGGTGCTGCGCCGCATGGGGAACTTCGCCCAGGCCGCCGAGGTGCTGCGGCTCGCGCTGGACGAGTTCGTCCGGCGCGGCGACCACGAGGACATCGTGCTCGCGGCGGCCTGGCTCGCCGACACCCTCGGGCGCACCGGCCTGCCCGACGCCGGGCGGCAGGTGCTGGCCGCGCACCCGGTCACCCCGGACACCGCGCCGGAGCCCGCCACGGGGCACTATCTGGCCCAGGCCGTGCTGTGCCGCATCCAGGGGCGGTACGAGGACGCCTACCCGGCCGCCCAGCAGGCGGTGGCCGCCGGGCAGCGGGTGCCCGGCCGGGCCGGGGAGGGGCTGATGGCCCGGGCCCACTCGCTGCGGGCCAGCATCCTGGGCCTGAGCGGACGGCTGGACGAGGCCCAGGAGGCGGCCGACCTCGCCCTGCCCCCGGCCGAGGCGTACGGCGACCCGACCCTGCTCGGCTCGGTGCTCTCGACCCTGCGGGAGAACGAGCGGCGGGGCGGCCGGCTCCGCGAGGCCGTCGCCACCGGACAGCGCGCCCTCGACCTCGCCGAGCGGTCCGGCGACCCGGGGAGCGCCGCCTTCGAGCGGGCCAACCTCGCCGAACTCTGGCTGCTCCTGGAGGACTTCGACACCGCGCGCACCCTCGCCGAGGCGGCGGTCGCGGGCGCCGAGCAGGACGACGCCTGGTGCCTTCCGTACACCCTGGCGGCCCTCGCCCTGGTCCGGATGCGCACCGGGGACGCCCGGGACGCCGCCGCCCTGCTCGACAGGGCGCAGTCCTCACCGGGGCTGGTGGACCGGCAGGCGGGCCACGAGGTACGGGCGGCCCGCGCCGAACTCGCCCTGCGCGACGGGCTCCCGGGCCACGCGCGCCGCGCCGTGGAGGGCCATGAGCGGGACGTGCCGGTGTTCGCCGCCTGGGCCGAGCTGCACTGCGGCCGGCCCGAGGCGGCGCGGCGCCTCGCGGGCGACGAGGTGGCCCGGGCCGCCCGCACCGGCGAACGGCTCGCCGAGACGGACGCCCGGACGGTCCTCGCCCTGGCCCTGCACCGGCTCGGCGAGGGCGAGGCGGCACGGGAGGCGTTGACACGTGCCGACGACCTGGTCCGGGCCCTGCCCTACCCGGCGGGCGCGGCCCACGCGGCCGAGGTGCGGGCGCTCATGGAAACGGAGCCGGAGGCCCGGTAGAGGGGGCGGTCCGGCTCCGTTCGGTGGCGCTTACGCGGGCAGCCGCTCCAGCAGCCCCGCGAAGTCGGTGTCCGGCGCGAGGGTGCCGAAGGCGAGGCCCCGGTCCCCGGCGAGCCGCGAGGCGCAGAACGCGTCGGCGACCGCCGTCGGCGCGTGCCGGACGAGCAGCGAGCCCTGGAGCACCAGCGCCGCGCGCTCGATGAGCCGCCGGGCCCGCAGCGGGGCGTCCTCGGTGAGGACCAGCTCGCCGCGCAGCTCCCGCCAGGCCGCGTCCAGCCGGCGGTCCGCCCCCGAGGCGGCCTCCACCTCGGCGCGGAAGGCGTCCAGCGACTCCGGCTCCCGGGCCAGGGCGCGCAGCAGGTCCAGCGCGTTCACATTGCCCGAGCCCTCCCAGATGCCGTTGAGCGGGGCCTCCCGGTACATGCGCGGCATGCCCGAGTCCTCGACGTAGCCGTTGCCGCCGAGGCATTCCAGCGCCTCGGCGACCGCGACCGGCTGGCGCTTGCACACCCAGTACTTGGACACCGCAGTGGCCAGCCGCAGGAAAGCCCGCTCCTGTGCGTCGCCCCGCTGGGCGCGGTCGGCGGCCCCGGCGAGCCGCAGCCCGAGCGTGGTCGCCGCCTCGGACTCGACCGCGAGGTCCCCGATCACATTGCGCATCAGCGGCTGGTCGATCAGCTTGGCGCCGAACACCGAGCGGTGGCGCACGTGGTGGGCGGCCTGGGCGAGCGCGGCGCGGATGCCGGCGGCCGAGCCGATGACGCAGTCCAGCCGGGTCATCGTCACCATGTCGATGATGGTGCGCACGCCCTTGCCCTCCGGGCCGACGAGCCAGGCGACCGTGTCGTCGAACTCGGGCTCGCTGCTGGCGTTGGACCGGTTGCCGAGCTTGTCCTTGAGCCGCTGGATGCGGAAGGTGTTGCGGCTGCCGTCCGGCAGCACGCGCGGCACCAGGAAGCAGGAGAGTCCGCCCGGCGTCTGGGCGAGGACCAGGAAGAGATCGTTCATCGGGGCGCTGGTGAACCACTTGTGCCCGCGCAGCCGCCAGGTCCCGTCACCCGCCTCGGTGGCCGCGGTGGTGTTGGCGCGCACATCGGTGCCGCCCTGCTTCTCCGTCATGCCCATCCCGGCGAGCAGTCCCGGCTTCTCGGCGGGGGTGCGCAGCCCGGCCTCGTACACCCGGCTGGTCAGCAGCGGTTCGTACGTCTTCGCCAGGTCGGGGGCGTGCCGCAGCGCCGGGACGACGGCGTACGTCATCGAGACGGGGCACAGGTGGCCCGCTTCCAGCGTCGACATCACCATGAAGCCGGCCGCGCGCGCCACATGGGCGCCGGGGCGCTCGTCCGCCCAGGCGGCGCCGGCCAGGCCCGCGCCCACCGAGGCGTTCATCAGGTGGTGGTAGGCGGGGTGGAAGTCGACCTCGTCGACGCGGTGGCCGTAGCGGTCGTGGGTGCGCAGCACGGGCTCGTTGGTGTTGGCCTGCTCGGCCCACTCCTGGGCCTGTGCGCTGCCGACGAGGCGGCCGAGGCGGTGCAGCTCCTCGGTGTGCCACTCGGCGCCCTCGCGGCGCAGGCCCTCCAGGAGCACCACGTCGTCGGCCGCGTCGTGCCCGGTCAACGGCGGTGCCTGGTTGGTCACTTCGTGGGTCGCGGCGGTGGGGTTGCTGCGCGGGGCGACGGTTTCGGGCACGGGAACCTCCTGGTGGAAGGGGTGTCAGGGCTGCTGTGCGGGCGGGGCGCCCGCACACCGCAGGGCCATGGCGACGAGTTCGGTGAGCAGCGCCTCGGTGGTCGCGCCGTCCCCGGCGCCGAGCGGGTCGACCAGGACCTCGCCGACCGCGCCGGTGAGCGCGGCGGCGGTGATCTCGCCGTTCTGCGCGGGCAGCAGGCCCTCCTCGATGCCCGCGTGGACGACCTCGGCGAACAGGGCGCGGTAGCGGCGGCGGTACTCCAGGCGTTCGGCGCCGACCGCCGGATCGGCCGGGGCGGCGAGCAGCGCGTAGGCCAGGCCCCGGTTCTCCAGGGCGCGGCGGGCGAAGACCTCGACGCCCCGGGCCAGCCGCTCGACCGGGGTCCCCGGCTCGCGCAGCACGGTGCCCAGCACCTCGACCTCGCGCCCGGCGGCGCGCCGGAACACCTCGACGGCCAGCGCCGCCTTGGACGAGAAGTGCTGGTAGACGGAGCCGGCCGCGATGCCGGCCGAGTCGGCGACGGCGGTGACCGACGCCTGCGACCAGCCGACCTCCGTGACCACCGAGGTGGCGGCGGCGATCAGATGCTCCCTGGCTGCTTCGAGCCGACTGATTTCGGCTGGGGTCTTGCGGTAGGCCATGAAAGAAGTGAACCATCATTCAGAGTTTCCCGCCATGGTCCGTTCGCACGGTCCGGCTCGTCAGGAGAACGTGATGCACCTCAGTACCCTGCTGGACAGCGCCGTCCGCTCGGCCGGCGACCATGAAGCGGTCGTCTACCGTGAGCAGCGGTGGTCCTACCGGGAATTCGCCGACGCGGCCCGCCGCGCCGCGACCGTGCTGCGGGAGGCCGGGCTCCGGCCGGGCGACCGGCTGGCCGTGATGACGTACAACACCCCCGCCTTCCTGTTCGCCGCGTTCGGCGCCTGGTACGCGGGCGCCACCCTGGTCCCCGTCAACCACAAGCTCCGGACGAGCGAGGTGGCGCGCCAGCTGGCCCACTGCGGGGCCAGGATCGCCCTGGTCGACGCGGAGATCGGGGAGCGCGCCACCGCCGCCGACGCCGGGGTGACCTGGCTGGTCAGCCACCCCGACGCCGCGCCGGACGCCCTGCCCGCCGACGCGTTCGAGGCGCGCATCGCGGCCGCCGAGCCGTGGACCGGGGACCCCGGGACGGACGGCGAGGTCGCGCAGATCCTGTACACCTCGGGCACTACCGGCACCCCCAAGGGCTGCGTCCACACCCACCGGACGATCACCCTGACCGCCGCCTACACCGCCGCCGCCATCCCGCTCCGCCGCGACGAGCGGTTCCTGATCTGCATGCCCGTCTGGCACGCGTCCCCGCTCAACAACTGGGTGATGGGCACGCTGCTGACGCGCGGCACGGTGGTGCTCCAGCGCGAGTACGAACCCCGGGGCATGCTGGAGGTCATCCAGCGCGAACGCGTCACGGCGATGTTCGGCGCCCCGATCGCCCTCATCGCGCCCACGCAGGCGGTCCCCGACTTCGCCTCGTACGACCTCTCGTCCGTGCGGGCCTGGATCTACGGCGCCGGACCGCTCGACGCGGACACCGCGCGCCGTCTGATGAAGGCGTACGGCTCCGAGGACTTCCACCAGGTGTACGGGATGAGCGAGACGGGCCCCGTCGGCGCCTCGCTCCCGCCCGCCGAGCAGGTCGCCAAGGCCGGCGCGATCGGCAGGGGCGGCATGCCCGGGGTCGAGCTGCGGGTCGTGCGGCAGGACGGCGCGGACGCGGGGGCGGGGGAGACCGGCGAGATCCGGCTGCGCTCCGACACCCGCATGCTGGGCTACCTGGACGACGAGAAGGCCACCGCCGAGGTGTTCGCGGGTGACTGGTACCGCAGCGGCGACCTGGGCCGGGTGGACGAGGACGGGTTCGTCACGGTCGTGGACCGGATGAAGGACGTGATCATCACCGGCGGCGAGAACGTCGCCTCGCAGGAGGTGGAGGGCGCCCTGCGCGGCCACCCGGACGTCCTGGACGTCGCCGTCGTCGGCCGGCCCCACCCCCAGTGGGGCGAGACCGTGGTCGCCGTGGTCGTCCCGCGCGAGGGCGCCGCGCTCGACCTGGAGGGCGTCCGCGCCTGGCTGGAGACCCGGATCGCCCGCTACAAGGTGCCCCGCGAGCTCGTGCTGCGCCCCGGCCTCCCGCGCACCCCGTCCGGGAAGATCACCAAGCACGTGCTGCGCGAGGAGCTGACGCGGTGAGCCGGGGCCCGTACCCCTGCGGCGGGCGGCGGGGCCGGGCCGCGTAGGGTCGGTCCATGGCCGACGAACAGGTGACCAAGGCGAAGCGGGGCCCCGGCAGACCCCGCGAGGAGCGGGTCACCCGGGCCGTTCTGGAGGCCGTGGTCGAGCTGGTCACGGAGAACGGCATGGGCGCCCTGACGATGGACGCGGTCGCGGCCCGCGCCGGAGTCAGCAAACCGGCCATGTACCGGCGTTGGGCCACCAAGCAGGACCTGGTCCTGGCCGCCGCCGAGTCCCGGATCGGGCCGCTCACCGTCCCCGACATGGGCGATTTCCGGGCCGAGCTGCGCGCCGTGCTGACGGCGCGCATGGAGGCGTACCGGCAGCCGGGCGTCGCGCGGCTGCTCGCCGGGGTGATCGGCTCGGCCTCGGAGGCGGGCGCCGAGCCGGGCGCGTACCGCGACTACGCGGCCCGCGTGATGAGCGAGACCCGCCACCTCCTGGAGCGCGGGGTGGCGCGCGGCGACGTCCGGGAGGACGTGGACATCGCCGCCGCCGCGACGCTCGTCGCCGCCTCGCTGGTCTTCCGCATGGTCGGCGAACAGCGCCTGCCGGACCAGCGGTTGGTGGACTCCGTGGTGGACCTCATCAGCCGCGCGGTCGCCGCCCCGGCGTAGCCGCTCCTACCGTCACCCGGCCCCGCCGCCGGGTGCTTCGGCATGCCCGGAAACGCGCGGAACGGGCACCGGACGGTCCGCGGAACCCCCGGGAAATCGATGCGCCACACCCCTTGCCCCGCCGCATCCTCATATCGATACTGCTGGTTACGTAATTAGCGCACCGCCGGGAGGAACACCCATGCAGACCGCTGTCACGAACCCCAAGCCGGTCCTGGACAAGCCGCTCATGCACTACGGGAGCCGCACCCTCGAACGCCTCGCGCCCGGCGCCGAGCCGGTCACGTACCGGCAGGTCGGGATCAGCCCGCTCACCCCGCACTTCGGCGCCGTGCTCGACGGAGTCGACCTGACCCGCCCGATCACCGAGGAGCTGGCAGAGGAGCTGCGCCAGGCCCTGCTGGAGTGGAAGGTGATCTTCTTCCGCAAGCAGACCGGCTTCACCGCCGATCATCAGCTCGCCCTGTCCGGCGTCTGGGGCCCGCCCGAGCCCAACCCGTTCTTCCCGAAGACCGGGACGGCCGGCGTCTCGCGCCTGGCCAAGGACGCCAAGGCAGCCGGCAACAAGAACATCTGGCACAGCGACCACTCGTTCATGGTCAACCCGGCGCTCGGCTCCGTCCTGCGCGCTGTGGAGGTGCCCGGGGCGGGCGGCGACACGATGTGGGCGGACATGGCCGCCGCCTACGACAACCTGCCCGACGACCTGAAGGCCCGCATCGCCGAGCTCACCGCCGTGCACGACTGGGCACCCAGCTGGGGCGCCCTCATGAACGACGAGCAGAAGGCCGAGTTCCGTAAGTCCTGGCCGCGGGTCGAGCACCCCGTCGTCGTCCGCCACCCGCGCAGCGGCCGCAAGACGCTCTACGTCAACGAGCCCTTCACCACCCGCATCAACGGCCTCTCCGACGCCGAGAGCCGCGAACTGCTCGACATCCTGGTCCTCCAGGCCCGCATCCCCGAGTACCAGGTCCGCTTCCACTGGGAGGCCGACTCGATCGCCATCTGGGACAACATCGCCACCCAGCACTACGCGATCAACGACTACTTCCCGCAGCGCCGGGTCATGGAGCGCATCGCCATCGCCGGCGTACCGCTCTCCTGACCCCCTCCGCCCCTCTTCCCGGGAGATCCCATGACCGCGGCACCGATCGAACGGCCCCCGCACCCCACCCGAGTGGTGGCACCCGCCGGCACCCGTACCCGGGCCTGGACGGTGACCGCGCTGCTCGTGGTCTTCATGATGGTCAACTTCGCCGACAAGTCCGTGCTCGGCCTCGCCGCCGACGAGATCCGCGCGGACCTGCACCTGAGCGCCACTCAGTTCGGCCTCGTCAACGGCGCGTTCTTCCTGCTCTTCTCGGTCGCCGCCGTCCTGGTCGGACTCGCCGCCGACCGGGTGTCACCGAAGATCCTGCTGCTCCTCATGGCGCTGCTGTGGTCCGTGGCCCAGGTCCCCGCGGCGATCGGCGGCGGCCTCGCCGTCCTCGTCGTCTCCCGGGTCTTCCTCGGCGCGGCCGAGGGCCCGGCCTTCCCCGTGGCCCAGCAGGCCACCCTCGCCTGGTTCCCGAACGACCGGCGCAATCTGCCGGGCGCCCTGATCACCCTCGGCGTCACGCTCGGCGTGATCACCTCCGCGCCCGGCCTGTCCTGGGTCATCCAGCACCACGGCTGGCGCACCGCCCTGTGGGTGCTGGCGGGCGTGGGCCTCGTCTGGGCCGCCGTCTGGAAGGTGCTCGGCGCCGACGGCGGACACCGCGTCGAGACCGCCCGTACGCCCGTACGCGAGGAGGCGCCCGCCGCCCCGGTCCCGTACCGCGCGATCCTCACCAGCCGCACCTGGATCGGCGCCACCTTCGCCTACTTCACCAGCTACTGGACCGTCGCTCTCATGCTGGTCTGGCTGCCGTCCTACCTCCGCAACGCCCTCGGCTACACGGCCGGTGAGGCGGGCACCGTCGTCGTCGCCCCCTGGACCATCGGCGCGATCGTCCTGCTCGCCCAGGCCGGTGTCACCGGACGGCTGATGCGGCGCGGCGCCGGCAGCCGCCGCGCCCGGGGCTGGGTCGGCGGCACGCTGCTCGCGCTCGGCGCCCTGTGCTGTCTGGCGGTCCCCCTCGCGGACGGCGCCACGGCCAAGACCGTGCTGATCGCCCTCGGCTTCGGGCTCGGCGGTTCGTACGCGGCCGTCGCGGCGACCACCGTCAGCGAACTGGCCCCGCCGAACAGGGCCGGTGGCGCGCTGGGCGTCATGAACGCCCTGGTCACCCTGGCCGGACTGGCCGCCCCGGCCGTGGTGGGCGCCCTCGTCGACGCCCGGGGGACCGGCGGCTACCAGAACGCCGTCGTGCTCTCCGGTCTTCTCCTCGCCCTGGGGGCTGCGGCATCCTTCTGGCTCATCGACCCGGCCCGCGACACCGCCCGCCCGACCCTCTGACCCGCCCCCACCGCCCCAAGGAGCCCGCCCGTGAGCGCCGCCCCCGCCCTGGACACCAGCCCGCTCGACCTCGCCGTCTCCGAACTCCGCGCCCACGCCGACGCCTGGACCGCAACGCCGCTCCCCGAACGCGTCGCCCTCCTGGAGCGCATGCTCCCGCGCATCGCCGAGACCGCGCCCGCCATGGTCGCCGACGCGGCCGCCGCCAAGGGGTATGCCGCCGACTCGGCCTGGGCCGCCGAGGACTGGGTCACCGCCCCCTGGGCCCTGGCCCAGACGGTGAGCGCCTACCTCCACGTGCTGCGCAGGCTCGCCGCCGGACAGGACCCGGTCGACCGCACGGCCGTCCGTGAACGAGGGGGCCGCGTCCTGGTCGACGTCTTCCCCGCCACCGGGACGGACCGCCTCCTGCTCAACGGGTTCACCGCCGAGGTGTGGACCCTCCCCGGGACCACCCGCGCGCAGGCGCTGGCGGACGCGGCGGGGGAGTACCGGGGCCGCCAGGGGGAGCCGGCTGTCGCCCTGGTCCTGGGCGCGGGGAACGTCCCCGCGATCACCCCGCTCGACATCCTGCACAAGCTGTACGCGGAGGGCGAGGTCGTCCTCGCCAAGATGAACCCCGTCAACGCCTACCTGCGCCCGCACTTCGAGAAGGTGTTCGCCGAGTTCATCGACAAGGGCTGGGTGCGCTTCGTGGACGGCGGCGCCGATACCGGCGCCTACCTCACCACCCACGACGGCGTCGACACCATCCACGTCACCGGCAGCGAACGCACCCACGACGCGATCGTCTGGGGCACCGACGACCGGGCCGAGCGGCGCAGGAGCGAGGACACCCCGCTCAACGACAAGCCGTTCACCAGCGAACTCGGCGGCGTCAGCCCCTGCATCGTCACCCCCGGCCCATGGAGCGCGGCGGACTTCCGTTTCCAGGCCGAGCACATCGTCACCAGCAAGATGAACAACTCCGGCCACAACTGCGTCGCCAGCCAGATCCTCGTCGTCCCCCGCGAGTGGGACGGCACCGAGCGGCTGCTCGCCGAGGTCCGCCGGGTCCTGCGCGAACTCCCGCCCCGCGCCGACTACTACCCCGGCGCGGACGACCGCCTCGACGCGGTGGTCCGCGCCCACCCGGACGCCGAGACCCACGGCGAGGGCGCCTGCCGCCTCCTCGTCCCCGACATCACGGACATGGGCGACCCGATGCTCGACATCGAGGTGTTCGCCAGCGCCCTCGGAGTCGTACGCCTGCCGGGTGCCGACGCCCCCGCGTTCCTGCGCGCCGCGACGGAGTTCGCCAACGACCGGCTCCCCGGCACCCTCGGCGCGACCCTGCTCGTCCACCCCCGCACCGAACGCGCCCACCGCCAAGCGGTCGAGGAGGCGGTCGCCGGGCTCCGCTACGGCACCCTCGGCGTCAACTGCTGGTCGGCGTTCGGCTTCCTCCTCGGCTACACCCCCTGGGGCGCCTTCCCCGGGCACAGCCGCCAGGACATCGGCAGCGGCGTCGGCTTCGTGCACAACGCGTTCATGCTGGAGCACGTCGAGAAGGCGGTCGTCCGCGCCCCCTTCGCACCCGCCCCGCGCGGCCTGTTCACCGGCTCCCCGTCCCTGTCCCCGCGCCCCCCGTACTACGTCACCAACCGCACCGGCCGGACGACCATGGAACGGCTCACCGCGTACACGACCGACCCGAGGGTGTCCCGGCTGCCGGGGATCTTCGCCTCCGCCCTCCTCGGCTGAGCCGCCCCGGGCGTCGGGCAGCCCCAGGCAGCCCGACGCCCCAGGGCGCGTCCGGAGAGTCCCGTCTGGCCCGCGACGCCTGGCACGCACTCTCGCCGCACCGGCCGACATCCCAAGTACGTCCAGTACGAGGGATGTCGGCCGGCACGCCGAGAGCACGCACCAGACGCCGCAGGCCACGCCCTCCGGGCGTACGACGGGACTCTCCGGACGCGCCCATGTCGGATTTCCGCCAGCCACCGGCCCCGCCGGTGGCCCATCCTTGAACCATGCACACCGACACCGAGCGCTGCGTCCGGGCGGTCCAATCCAAGGACGCCCGCTTCGACGGCTGGTTCTTCACGGCCGTCCTGACCACCCGGATCTACTGCCGCCCCAGCTGCCCCGTCGTGCCGCCCAAGGCCGAGAACATGACGTTCTACCCGAGCGCGGCCGCCTGCCAGCAGGCCGGGTTCCGGGCCTGCAAGCGGTGCCGCCCCGACACCAGCCCCGGATCCCCGGAGTGGAACGCCCGCGCCGACTCGGTGGCCCGCGCGATACGGCTCATCCGGGACGGCGTCGTGGACCGCGAAGGCGTCCCCGGCCTCGCCGCCCGCCTCGGCTACTCGCCCCGCCAGATCGAACGCCAGCTGCTCGCCGAGCTGGGCGCCGGGCCGCTCGCCCTGGCCCGCGCCCAGCGCGCCCAGACCGCCCGGGTGCTCATCGAGACCACCGCGCTCCCCATGGCCGAGATCGCCTTCGCCGCCGGGTTCTCCTCGGTGCGCACCTTCAACGACACCGTCCGCGAGGTCTTCGCCCTCGCCCCCGGCGAACTGCGCACCCGGGCCGCCCGCACCGCACCCGCGCCCGCCACCCCGGGCGTCATCACGCTGCGCCTGCCGTACCGCGCCCCGCTCAACCCCAGCAACCTCTTCGGCCACCTCGCGGCGACCGCCGTCCCCGGGGTCGAGGAGTGGCGCGACGGCGCGTACCGCCGCACCCTCGCCCTGCCGCACGGCCACGGCATCGTCGCCCTGACCCCGCGCCCCGACCACGTCGCCTGCCGGCTCTCCCTCACCGACCCGCGCGACCTGACCCTCGCCATCAGCCGGTGCCGCTGGCTCCTCGACCTGGACGCCGACCCGGTCGCCGTGGACGAACAGCTGCGCACCGACCCGCTGCTCGCCCCGCTGGTCGACACGGCACCGGGCCGCCGGGTGCCGAGGACCGTCGACGGCGCCGAGTTCGCCGTCCGCGCCGTGCTCGGCCAGCAGGTGTCCACCGCCGCCGCCCGCACCCACGCCGCCCGTCTGGTCACCGCCCACGGCACCCCGGTGGACGACCCCGAGGGCGGACTCACCCACCTCTTCCCGGACCCGGAGGCGCTGGCCGGACTCGACCCCGAGCAGCTGGCCCTCCCGCGCAGCCGCCGCCGCACGCTCACCACCCTCGTCCAGGCCCTCGCGGACGGTTCGCTGCGCCTCGGCCCCGACTCCGACTGGGACCGGGCCCGCGCCGAACTGGCCGCGCTGCCCGGCTTCGGCCCCTGGACCGTCGAGGTCATCGCGATGCGCGCCCTCGGCGACCCGGACGCCTTCCTCCCGACCGACCTCGGCATCCGCAGGTCCGCCCAGCAGCTGGGCCTGCCTTCCACCCCGGCCGCCCTCACCGCCCGCGCGGCCGGCTGGCGCCCCTGGCGGGCGTACGCCGTCCAGTACCTCTGGACCGTGGACGACCACCCCATCAACCACCTCCCGGACGCGGAAGGAAGTGCCCCGTGACCCGGCAGCACACCGTCACCGACAGCCCCTACGGCCCGCTGACCCTCGTCGCCACCGACGGCGTCCTCGCCGGGCTCTACATGACCGGCCAGCGCCACCGGCCCTCCGAGGCGACCTTCGGCGCACCCGATCCCCGCCCCTTCGCCGAGGCGATCCGCCAGCTCGACGCCTACTTCGCCGGCGAACTGCGCGACTTCGACCTGCCGTTGCACCTGGACGGCACCCCGTTCCAGCGCAGCGTCTGGGAGCAGCTGCGCCTCATCCCGTACGGCGAGACCCGCTCGTACGGCGAACTCGCCGAGAACCTGGGCAAGCCAGGGGCCTCCCGGGCGGTGGGTCTCGCCAACGGCAAGAACCCGGTCGGCATCATCGTGCCCTGCCACCGGGTGATCGGGGCCTCGGGCGGCCTCACGGGCTACGGCGGCGGCCTGGACCGCAAGCAGCGCCTGCTGGCGTTCGAGAACGGTAAGGAGGCGAGCACCCCGGCGCTGTTCTGACCGCGGGTACGGCGAAGGGCCCCGCACACGCGTGTGCGGGGCCCTTCGCCGTACGGCATGGACGTGGCTCAGCCGGTGAAGATCTCCGTCACCGTCCAGATCGCCAGGCCCAGCATGCACAGCCCGCCGATCCGCTGCACGGTCTTCAGCGGTACGCGCTTCGCGATGAACCGGCCCGCCAGCAGCGCCAGCGCCGACACGGACATCAGGGCGGCGGCGGAGCCGATCGCAGTCGACCAGGTGCCGTTGCTCGCCGCCAGGTTGGCGGTCGTGATCTGCGTGAGGTCGCCCCACTCGCTGATGAACACCGCCATGAACGCCGTCGAGTACACCGGCCAGAACCCGGTCACCGTCTTCGGGCCCGTCTCGTCGTCCTCGTCGTCCCCACCCCCGCGCAGGAGCATGAACGCGCCGAACGCGAAGAGCGAGGCGGAGACGAGCTTGACGATCCAGTCGGGCAGCAGACCGAGCAGCCCGCCCGCCCCCACCGCGATGGCGACGTGCACGATGAACGCGGACGAGGTGCCGAACCAGACGTAGAGCGGGCGCATGCGCGTGCCCATGGCGAGCGACGCGAACATCGTCTTGTCCGGGAGCTCGGCGAGGAAGATCAGCCCGAAAGCGGTGATGATCGCCAGGGGGTCGAGATGCATTCCGGGTGGCTTTCTGTACGAGCCGGGCCCCGGGTCTCCGCGAAGTGCCGGTCGGCGTTTCGGAGGACCACTCGGCCCGGCATGACGGCACCGCCCACAGGGCGTGGGCGTGTCATACCTGACCGAAGGTCTCGCCCGCCCGTGATGATCCACGAGCCCGGCCACCGGGAACCATGAGGCTCCAGTGTGTCGACGACCGGTTTGCGGGGCTACTCCCCTTCGCAGCCGTCCACATTACCTCACGCGACCGGCCGCCGCGCGATCAGGAACGCCTGCGGAGTGCGCTCCTCCGGATCCGCCGCCCGCACGAGGCGCGACCGCACCTCGAACCCGGCCCGCTCCAGCAGCCCGGCCACCCGGTCCGGGGCGAAACGGTAGACGTCCAGGTCCACGGGGTGCCCGTACGCGTGCTCGAGCCGTACGCCCTCGTCGTCGCCCGCCTTGAACGCGAGGAGCAGATGGCCGCCGGGGGCCAGGACCCGGAGGAACTCGGCCACGTACGGCCCCAGCTCCCGCGGCGGCGTATGGACGAGCGAGTACCAGGCGACGGCCCCGCCCAGCGAGCCGTCGGGCAGGTCCAGCGCGCTCATCGTCCCCACCTCGAACCGCAGGTCCGGGTAGCGCCGCCGGGCCTCGGCGACCATGCCGGGGGAGAGGTCCGTGCCGGAGGCGTCGAGGCCGAGGTCCCGCAGGTACGCGGTGACCCGCCCGGGCCCGCAGCCCAGATCGGCGACCGGTCCGCCGCCCTCCCCGCGCACGTACGCGGCGAAGGCGCCGAGCATCGCCCGGTCCAGGTGCTTCGCGGCCAGCTCGTCCGCCAGGAGCGCGGCGTAGTCGGCGGCGACGGTGTCGTACGAGGCCCGGGTGGCGCGGAGAGTCATGCCCGGGACCGTACCGGGGGCGCGGTGCTACCGTCGCGCCATGGCGAAGGTAGCGGTCAGCCTCGACGCGGAACTCGTGGTCGAAGTGATGGTGCTCGCGGGGGTCGGCAACCCGCAGGACGCGGTCGAACTCGTCGTACGCGACTACATCGCGCGCGGCCACCGCACAGAGGCCCGCGTCGCGGCGCGCGAGGAGACCGCGCGCGACGACGAGACCAGGCCGCCGGAGACCCAGGGCTGACCGCCCGCTCCGCCTCAGCCGACCGGGCGGCCGTCCTCCAGCTCCACGGCGCCCGCGCCGGACTCCAGCGCCTTCAGCGCCGCGTGCATCCGCCGGGCGCGCGCACCCTTCAGATGCCGGTCGATCTCCGACGGCTCGACCAGCTTCCAGGACAGCAGCTCCGACTCCTGGAGCCGGATCGCCTTCAGCCGCTCCTCGTCCAGGACCCCGCCGTCGTACACGTACGCCACGATCGGCGGCCGGTCGCTGCCGCGCGCCCAGTCCACGGCGAGGAGCCGCCCCGGCTCGATGTCCAGCCCGATCTCCTCCAGCGACTCACGGCGCGCACCCTGGCGCGGACTCTCCCCGTCGGCCGACTCGACCGTCCCGCCGGGCAGCGTCCACCCCTCCCGGTAGTTCGGCTCCACCAGCAGCACCCGGCCGCGCGCGTCCCGGAAGACACAGGCGGCACCGACGAGGACCTTGGGAAGACCGGCGATATACATGGCGTAGTCAGTAGTGGTCACACGGTCAGCCTAGGGGCATTTTGATCGATCAGACCATGGGCAGGGAGGGGGTGCGGCGGATAGGGTCGGGGCGGCGCGACTGCCTGTTCGAATGCAAAGGGAATCATGGTGACGGACGGAGCAGTGACCGCACGCGTGCTCGTCGCGGCGGACAAGTTCAAGGGCTCGCTCACGGCCGTGCAGGTCGCGGAGCGGGTGACGGCCGGTCTGCGGCGCGTCGTCCCGGATGTACGGGTGGAGACCCTGCCGGTCGCCGACGGCGGCGACGGCACGGTGGCGGCGGCGGTGGCCGCCGGCTTCGAGCGCCGCGAGGCGCGGGTGACCGGGCCGCTGGGCGACCCCGTCACCGCCGCGTACGCGGTGCGGGGGACCACCGCGGTGGTCGAGATGGCCGAGGCGTCCGGCCTCCAGCACCTGCCCGACGGAGTCTTCGCGCCCCTCACCGCCACCACGTACGGCTCGGGGGAGCTGCTGCTCGCCGCGGTCGACGCGGGGGCCCGGACCCTCGTGTTCGGCGTCGGCGGCAGCGCGACCACGGACGGCGGCGCGGGCATGCTCGCCGCGCTCGGCGCACGCTTCCTCGACGCGGACGGCAAGCCGGTCGGGCCGGGCGGCGGCGGTCTCGCCGACCTCGCCGAGGCGGACCTGTCCGGGCTCGACCCCCGGTTCGTCGGCATCGACCTGATCCTCGCCAGCGACGTCGACAACCCGCTGACCGGCCCGAAGGGCGCGCCGGAGGTCTACGGCCGCCAGAAGGGCGCGACCGAGGCGGACATCGCGACCCTCGACGCGGCGCTCGCGCACTACGCGTCGATCCTCGGCCCCGCACAGGCCGACCTCCCCGGCGCCGGGGCGGCCGGCGGCATCGGCTACGGCGCGCTCGTCGCCCTCGGCGCGCGCTTCCGCCCCGGGATCGAGGTCATGCTCGACGTCCTGGGCTTCGCGCCCGCGCTCGACCGCGCGACCTTCGTCATCACCGGCGAGGGCTCCCTCGACGCCCAGACCCTCCACGGCAAGGCCCCGGCGGGCGTCGCGGCTGCGGCGCGGGCCGCCGGGGTGGAGGTCGTCGCGGTCTGCGGCCGCCTCGCGCTTGCGCCGGAGGCGCTGGAGGGTGCGGGGATCCGGCGGGCGTATGCGCTGCTGGACCTGGAGCCGGATCCTGCGGTGTGCATGGCGGAGGCGGGGCCGTTGCTTGAGCGCGCGGCGGAGTCGATCGCGCGCGACTTTCTGGTCTGAACCGGGGGCAAAGATCAGCCTCGCCGGCGTTTGAGGCGCGGGGTCCGGGGCGGAGCCCCGGTTTCGGGAAGGGGCGGGTAGGGGACAAGGCCCGCCCCAGGCGCCCCGCCTGTGCGCCCGCACAACCCCGCCCCGCCCCACCGGGGCACCCGCACCGCATCCCCCCATCCCCATGGACGCCCCCCTCCTCCCCCTGCTGACCTGTGGCAACACAGGAACCGCGGAAGGAGGAGGCACCCCCCATGCCCACGCTGGAGATCCGCGCACTCACCGCCACCTACGGCCCCGTACGCCCCCTGCGCGGCATCGACCTCGACGTCCCGACGGGCACGATCACCGCCGTGCTCGGCGGCAACGGCGCCGGCAAGACCACCCTGCTGCGCGCGATATCGCGGACCCTCCGCTTCCACGGCGGCGCCGCCACCGGCACGGTCCGGTTCGACGGGCGCCCCCTGGAGCGGCTGCGGCCGGACCGGATCGTCGCCGCCGGGATCGTCCACGTCCCCGAGGGCCGCCAGGTGTTCGCCCGTATGACGGTGGCGGACAACCTCCGCGCCGGAGCACTCGGCGCGGACGGCGGACGCAGGGCCGCGGCCCGGGCACGGGACCACGTGCACGAACTGTTCCCCGTACTCGCCCGCCGCGCCCACCAGAGCGCCGGGCTGCTGTCCGGCGGCGAGCAGCAGATGCTGGCCATGGGCCGCGCCCTGATGGCCCGCCCCCGGCTGCTCCTCCTGGACGAACCCTCGCTCGGCCTCGCCCCGTTGATGGCGCAGCGCATCGCCGACACGGTGCGCGAGATCAACGCCTCCGGCACGTCCGTCCTGCTCGTGGAGCAGAACGCCTCGATCGCCCTGCGCCTCGCCACCACGGCCTACGTCCTGGAGGTCGGCGAGGTCACCCTGCACGGGCCCGCCGCCGAACTGGCCGCATCCGACGAGGTGCGCCGCCGCTATCTGGGCGTCGTGGACGAGGCGGCCGCCGCCGACGCGGACCGGGCGGCGGGCACCCCCGTACGCACCCTGAGCAGGTGGTCCGCGTGACCGCCCCCGCGCAGCTCACCGTCCGGGACGTCACCGTCCGCTTCGCCGGGCTCACCGCCCTCGACGGCGTCTCGTTCACCGTCGAGCCGGGCAGCGTGCACGCCGTCATCGGCCCCAACGGGGCAGGAAAGTCGACCACGTTCAACGTGCTGTCCGGGGTCTGCCGGGCGGCCTCCGGCAGCGTCCGGCTCGGCGGGACCGAGCTGACCGGGCTCGCCCCGCACCGGATCGCCGCGCTCGGGGTCGCCCGCACCTTCCAGAACCTCGCGCTGCCCCCGTACGCCACCGTCGCCGACACCCTGATGCTCGGCCGCCACCGGCTCACCCGGGCCGGATTCCTGGCCGCAGGGCTGCGCCTGCCGTCGGCCGCCCGGGAGGCCCGCGCGCATCGCGAACGGGTCCGCGAGATCGCGGAATTCATCGGCCTGGAAGCGGAGTTGGAACGGCCCGCGAGCGCACTGCCGTACGGGCAGCAGAAGCTGGTCGAGCTGGGCCGGGCGCTGTGCATGGAGCCCCAGGTGCTCCTGCTGGACGAACCCGTCGCCGGGATGACCGCCGACGAGCGGCAGCGTACGGCCGCGGTCGTGGCCGGGGTCCGCGACGGCCTCGGCATCTCGATCGTGCTGGTCGAGCACGACATGGGGGTGGTGATGCGGCTCGCGGACGCCGTGACCGTACTCGACTTCGGCCGCCGGATCGCCGACGGAACGCCCGCCGAGGTCCAGAACGATCCCGCCGTCGTCCAGGCCTATCTGGGAGCACCGCAATGACCACCTTCATCGAACTCCTCCTCGGCGGCCTGTCCATCGGCTCGGTCTACGCCCTGATCGCGCTCGGCTTCGTCGTGATCTTCAAGGCCACCGAGGTCGTCAACTTCGCCCACGCCTCCCTGCTGCTGGCGGGCGGTTACGTCACCGCCGTGCTCCACGACGACATCGGCTTCTGGCCCGCCCTCGCGGCCGGAGTCGCGGGCGCGGCCGTGGTCGGCGCCGCCGTCGACTTCCTGGTGATGCGCCGCTACCGGGGCAGCGACCACAGCGTCCTCGCCATCGTCACCATCGGCGTCGACATCCTCCTGACCACCGAACTCACCCGGCGCATGGGCACGGAGGTGCTCGCCCTCGGCGACCCCTGGGGCAACCGGGTCCTCACCGTCGGCGGGGTCACGCTCGCCCAGACCCGCGTCGCGGCTTTCGTCGCCGCGGCCCTCCTCATCACCGTCTTCCTGCTCGCCTTCCGCTTCACCTCCTGGGGCGTCTCGATGCGCGCGGCGGCCGAAAACCCGCGGACGGCGGCGCTGATGGGGATCAGGCTGGGCCGGGTCTCGCTCGCCGCCTGGGCGGTCGCCGGAGCACTGGCCGCCGTCGCCGCGCTGTTCCTCACCGTCTTCCCCACGCCCGGCCTGGAACGGGCGACCTCGCTCGCCGCGCTCAAGGCGTTCCCCGCCGCCATCCTCGGCGGCCTCGACTCCACGACCGGCGCCCTCGCCGGGGGCCTGATCGTCGGGGTCACCGAATCGCTCGCCACCGGCTACCAGAGCGATCTGTCGTTCCTCGGCCGGGGCATCGGCGACCTGGCCCCCTACCTGGTGATGGTGATCGTGCTGCTCGTACGCCCCGCCGGACTCCTCGGCACGAAGGAGCCCGCCCGTGTCTGAGACCGCCACCCCGTTCGCGTACACCGTCACCGCGCGGCTGCGCCGTCCCCGTACCTGGGCCTGGGCGGCGGGATCGGTGCTGCTGCTCGCCCTCCCCTTCTATCTGGACCGCTTCTGGCTCCAGGCCGGGCTGTTCGCGATGGCCGCCGCGATCGGCGCGATCGGGCTCAACCTGCTGACCGGGGCCACCGGACAGCTGTCCATGGGCCACGCCTTCTTCCTCGCCGTGGGCGCGTACGGCTACTGCGTGCTGGCGGGGGAGGGCGGTACGGAGAGCGGGCACACCCTGTCCGGGCTCGGCCTGCCCAGCTGGCTCGCGGCCGTCCTCGCCGTCCTCCTCGCCGGTGCGGCGGGCGGGCTGTTCAGCCCGATCGCGGGGCGGCTGCGCGGCGCCTACCTCGGCATCGCCACCCTGGCGCTGATCTTCATCGGCCAGCACGTGCTGTTCAACGCCTCTTCCCTCACCGGCGGTTACAACGGCCGCACGGTGCCGCCGCTGTCGCTCTTCGGCCTCACCTTCGACGACACCGAGGTGCTGGTGGCCGCGGTGCCGTTCCAGTCCTCCGAGAAGCTCTGGTACGTGGCGCTGCTCGCCCTGCTCCTCAGCGGTCTGTTCGCGCGCGGGGTGCTGCGCGGGCGGCCCGGCCGGGCGCTGAACGCCCTCCGCGACCACCGCGTCGCGGCCGGGGTGATGGGCGTCCCGGTGGCCCGCTACCGGGCCGGGGTCTTCGTCCTGTCCTCCATGTACGCCGGACTGGCCGGGGTGCTCCTGGCCCTGGTCTTCCAGCGGACGGTACCCGAGTACTTCGGCATGGTCCTGTCCCTCGAATACCTCGCCATGATCGTGATCGGCGGGCTCGGCACCGTGGCGGGGGCCGTCGTCGGCGCGGCCTTCGTGTCGCTGCTGCCCCAGCTCCTCACCCACTACAGCGAATCGCTGCCGTTGGTCGCCGCCCCCGGCACGGGCGGCCTGACCCCGGGCGAGGCTTCGCGCTACCTGTACGGCGCCGCGGTCGTCGCGGCGGTCCTGTTCCTGCCCGGCGGCCTGACGCGCCCGATGAAGAACCCAGGGGAGAAGAAATGAAACTGCGTGTGCTCGGGGCCGTGTGCGCGGCCCTCGCCCTCGCCCTCACGGGATGCAGCGAGAAGGCGAAGTCCTCCGACGGGGGAGAGGGGGCCAAGGGCGGGGTCAGGACCGGCGAGGGTGTCACCGACTCGGTGATCGCGCTCGGCGCGCTCACCGACATGACCGGCGTCTACGCCTCGCTCGGCAAGAGCGTCACCCAGGCCCAGCAGCTCTGGGTGAAGCAGACCAACGCCGCGGGCGGCATCTGCGACCGCAAGGTGGAGCTCACCGTGCGCGACCACGGCTACGACCCGCAGAAGGCGGTCGCCGGATACACCGAGCTGGAACCGAAGGTGCTGGGCTTCGTCCAGTTCATCGGCTCCCCGTTCGTCGGGGCGGTGGAGCAGCGCATCGACGGCCTGGACAAGGGCCTCGTGCTCCCGCAGGCATGGTCGGCGAATCTGCTCGGCAGCAAGTACGTACGCGTCATCGGCGCCACGTACGACATCGAGACGATCAACGCCATCGACTACCTGCTCGCGGAGAAGCGCATCGCCAAGGGCGACAGGATCGGCCACGTCTACTTCGAGGGCGACTACGGCGAGAACGCGCTCGCCGGCTCCAAGTACGCCGCCGAGCAGGCGGGCCTCACCGTGGTCGAGCAGAAGATCACGCCCTCCGCCAACGACATGACCGCCCAGGTCGCCGCCTTCAAGCAGGCGGGCGTCAAGGCCGTCGTCGTCAGCGCGGGCCCCCGCCAGGCCGCCTCGCTCGTCGGGGTCGCCGCCGCCACCGGCCTCAAGGTCCCGGTGATCGGCAACAACTCCGCGTACGCTCCGCAGTTGCTGAAGACCCAGGCGGGCCCGGCCCTGAAGCGGGACTACTACGTCGCCGCGTCCACCCTGCCCATCGGCGACCCGGGCACCGGCCCGGCGAAGCTGGCGAAGGAGTACGCCGCCGCCTACCCGAAGGACGGTCTCGACAACGGGGTCATCGCCGGCTACACCGCCGCCGACCTGTACGGCGAGGCCCTGAAGAAGGCGTGCGCGGCCAAGGACCTCACCCGCGAAGGCGTCGACAAGGCGCTGCTCACCATCACCGGATTCGGCACCGACTTCGGGGTCGCGCACGACTTCACCGACCCGTCGGCGCCCTCCACCCGGGAGAGCGTGATCATGAAGCCGGACGACAAGGTCCCCGGCGGCCTGAAGGTGGTCAGGCCGGCCGAGGCCGCGGCGGCCGCCAAGTCCTACACCCTCAAGTAGCGCACCACTTTGGGGATATGCCCGGTGGGCGGCACGCGCGATGCGTGCCGCCCACCGGTGTTTCCGGGTTCCCGGTCAGCTGGTGTACGCCTCCAGTTCCGAGAGCTGAGCGGCCGGCCAGCCGGTGTTGGCGGTGAACGTCAGCCGCAGATAGCGGGCCGACGTGCCCGGCAGGGTGACCGTCGCCTGGTTGCCGCTCGACGGATTGAAGGTGTAACCCGCCGAACCCTTCAGGGAGTTGTACGTGTTGTTGTCGGTGCTGCCCGACACGCTCAGGGTCTGGGTGCGCGTCGCCCAGGCGGACGCCGGGGGCAGCTTCAGGACGAGCCGCTTGACGGACTTGGCGGCGCCGAGGTCCACGGTGATCGTCTGCGGAAAGGCGTTGTTCTTGCTCTCCCAGTACGTGCTCGCGTTGCCGTCGACCGCGTTGGACGCGCCGTACACGTCGGCGTGACTTGACTCGGTGACCTGGCGGCCCTGGGCGAGGTTACCGGTCTCCTCGGGCGGGTCGGTCGGGTCGGTGGGCGGGTCGGTGGGGTCGGTCGGGCCGGTGCCGCCGCCCGGGACGCCGCCGTTGGTCCACACCGGGTCCGGCCAGACGCCCGTGCAGGCCGGAGGATCGGCGTACCAGCCGGAGTTCCCGGAGCCCCGGGTGATCTGGAAGCCGCTGCCCACGCAGTTGTGGATCGGGTTCGACTGCGCGATGTGCGTCGCCGTGACGTTGTCGAAGGTGGCCGTGCCGGGGGCCTGGATCTGGAGCGCGTAGGTGCCGGCGCCGTCGATCTTGATGTTCTTGAAGTGCAGCCCGTTGGTCGCGCCCTCGATGAGGTGGATCGCGGCGTAGGAGCTGTCCAGGACCTCGCTGTCGGTGATGTTGATGTTGCCGTTGATCGGTTCGTTGAGCCCGCTGAACCAGATCGCGCCGACCCCGAAGTTCCAGTTGTAGTCGCTGTTCCCGGTCCGGATCAGGGTGTTCCGTGCGGCCGTGGTGGTGCCGGAAACAGCCGTGCCCTGACCGGAGTTGACGCCGGGGTAGCGGTTGGCGATGTGCAGGCCGCCGCCGTTGGTGATGGTGTCCGCCATGACGTTGTCGGACAGGGTGATGTCCTTGCCGCCGTAGGTGACGATGTTGTTGGCGAGGATCGGCAGGATCACGGTGTTGAACGTGAACTTGTTCTTCACGTTCGGGACGTTCTCCGCCCACATGGCGAGCCCGTCGTCACCGGTGTTGCGGACGAAGGTGTTGGTGACCGTCGAGTTGGTGACGCCGTAGTGGAAGTTCACCCCGTCGGCGGTCTGGTCCAGGATGCGGCTGTTCTTGATGGTGAAGTTGTCCATCGGGCCGTCCATCCAGGCGCCGCACTTGGTGTGCTGCATCCAGACGTTGTCGACGGTCGAGTTGGACAGGGCGCCGCCGATGGCGTTCACCTGGTCGTTGTCGACGCGCTCGCGGATGTCACCGATGATGGCGAAGTCCTTGAGCGTGACGTTGCTGCTGCCGCCGTCCCCGGCGTACTTGCCGTAGACGCCGACGGCCTTGGACCGGTTCGACGGGTCGCGCCCGGTCAGCACCGAGTACCAGGGCCCGGCGCCGCGCAGGGTCACCTTGTCCACGATGATGTGGTCGCGGACCTGGAACGTGCCCTGCGGGATGTACACCTCCTTGCCCTGCGTCCTGCCCGCGTCCACGGCCGCCTGGATCTTGGCGGTCGAGTCGGCGGCCCCGGTCGGGTCGGCCCCGAAGTCGGAGACGACGTCCAGCGCACCGGAGGGCTTGGCGATGGGCGCGCCCACCTGCTCGAAGTCCGCCAGGTCGATGGTGAACGACGGTGAGTCGGCGGTGGACGAGACCTGGAGCCGGACCTTCGTACCGATGGGCAGGGTGGACCCGAACATGGTCCGGGCCTCGTCGTAGAAGTGGTGCGGGTTGGTGTCGCCCGGGTTGTTGTTGAACGGATAACCCCCGTAGTACCAGCCGTACTTGGAGGTCACCGGCACCGCCTTGGGCGAGGCCCCGTTCACGCGCACGTCGATCGAGGCGTCCCGGCCCGTCCCGGCGGAGTTGTCCGGCAGCGAGTACCGGAAGGACATCGCGTTGGCGGGGGCGGTGAGCGTGAACTCCACGTACTCACCGACCGCGTCCAGGGTCACCGCCTGCCGGCCCGACGCCTCGGAGGGCAGCGTGCCGTAGAGGCGGTTCGGGCCGATCAGGGTGCCGTTGGTGGCCGCGTACTCGGCCTCCTGTTCCTTGAACGGGACGGTCGCGCCGCGGCCGGGCACGGACAGCGGCGAGGGTGCGGGGACACCGGCTGCCTGGGCGGCCGGGGCGCCGGTCAGCACCACGGCGGCGGCGGTGCCGACCGCGGCGAGAGCCAGCGAGAGGGAGGCGGATATGGACCGCTTGAGCAGCGGTCGTCGGGGTGGGGAAGTCACGTCGAAGTCGTCCTTGCGGCTCGTGGGGGCTCTTCGGACGTCCCACAGGCTAGGAGCACCGCCGCAAGGAAGTCCACGACAGTGCGCAAGATTCTGCTTCGAGAACTAAAATTTGTGACTCAAACCTGAGAGGAATGCGTTGAGTGCGCCGGTTGGCGAGGATTCGGCGCAATCTGCGCTCGCACTACGCAAGCCATCTGCGAGGCCGGCCAGTGGTCCGGCCCCGGGCGCACCCGCACCTTGCGCCGCCGCTCCCCGTCCGCGTACTGGAACCGCCGGCTGCTCCGGATCATCGACGGGGAACAGGTCGACACGCTGCGCCTGGAACTCTCGACCCGCCTGGCGGTACGCGGCTCCACCGCCGCGCCCCGTACCGCCTGAGGGACCACGCACGAGGGCCCGGATGCCTTGCGGCATCCGGGCCCTCGTGTCGTTCGTACCGTCCGCTACGGCAGCTGCGCCGCGCGTGCCTCGCGGCGGTTGTCGCGGAAGGTGTTCACCCGGCGGGCGGTCGCGAAGAGCGGGATGACCGCACCCAGGACCACCTGGAGCGCACAGCCGGTCTGGAGGAGCAGCTGACCGCCGGGGGCGTCCAGCGCCCAGGCCGCCAGGAGCCCCATCGCGGCCACGATCCAGCCGAGCATCGCCACCGCGAGGACGCCCCGCGGCTTCGGGTACTCGACCCGGCTGACCATCAGCCACGCCACCCCGATGATCGCGAGGAGCGTCGGGACGAAGGGCAGCTCGAGGAGCACGATCGAGATGACCGTGAGCGCTCCGAAGGGGCTCGGCATGCCCTGGAACATGCCGTCCTTCAGCGTCACGCACGAGAACCGCGCGAGTCTGAGCACCACGGCGAGCAGCACCACGATCGCCGCGAGCGCCGAGACCCGCTGGTGTGCGTCGTCCGCGACCATGCCGTACACGAGGACGAAGTACGCCGGGGCGAGCCCGAAGCTGATGAGGTCCGAGAGGTTGTCCAGCTCGGCGCCCATCGGCGAGGAACGCAGCTTGCGGGCCACGAGCCCGTCGAACAGGTCGAAGATCGCGGCCATGAGCATGAGGATCACGGCGGTGGCGGCGGAGTGCCGCGCCATGCCGCTCTCGTCGCTGCCCGTGAGGTGCGGGATCAGGATGCCCGTGGTGGTGAAGTACACCGCCATGAACCCGCAGGTGGCGTTACCGAGGGTGAGGGTGTCCGCTATCGACAGCCGCAGCGAGAGCGGCATGTCGTCGGCGTCGTCCTCCTCGGCCTCCGGGACCCAGCCGGCCTGTGTGTCGGGATCAATCACGGTCAATGCGAGTCACCCCCGCGGTGGTGGCCTGGCCGACCTCGACCGCGACGTCCACACCTTCCGGGAGGTAGATGTCGACGCGGGAGCCGAAGCGGATCAGCCCGATGCGCTCACCCTGCTCCACCTTCGTGCCCTGCGGGATGTAGGGCACGATGCGCCGGGCCACGGCGCCGGCGATCTGCACCATCTCGATGTCCCCCAGTTCGGTGTCGAAGTGCCAGACAACGCGCTCGTTGTTCTCGCTCTCCTTGTTGAACGCGGGGACGAAGCCACCGGGCACGTGCTCCACCGACGTCACCGTGCCGGCGAGCGGCGCGCGGTTCACGTGGACGTTCAGCGGGCTCATGAAGATCGCGACGCGGGTACGCCCGTCCTTCCACGGCATGATGCTCTGCACCACGCCGTCGGCCGGTGAGATGACGCGCCCCCGGGTGATCTCGCGCTCCGGGTCCCGGAAGAACCAGAGCATGCCCGCCGCGAGCGCGGTGGTGGGCACGGCCACGGCCGCCCAGCGCCCGGACCGGCGGGCGCGGGTCAGGCTGAGGGCGGCGGTGGCGACGGTCGGCAGGAGCCACGGCGAAGCTCCGCGTGCGATGCGGACCCGGCCGCGTGAGGCAGAGGTATGGCTGTCGGGCATGGATGACCTTCGTAGCGGATTGAGCCGCGCTGGCAACGGGGGACGGCGGCTTTTACCGGCGATGTTATCGGTTGCTGACCGCAACTGGGCAAGCCAGCAGCCGAGTCGGACGTCTGGAAGGCACCGGTTGAGGATGACAGGGTGTGATCTTCTTCGCGGCAAAATCACCACGAAAGGGGCGATCAACCCTGGAAACGGTACTCCTCGAGGAGCCGGCGCCCGATGATCATTTTCTGGATCTCGGCGGTACCTTCACCGATCAGCAGCATCGGTGCCTCGCGGTAGAGGCGCTCGATCTCGTACTCCTTGGAGAAGCCGTAGCCGCCGTGGATACGGAAGGCGTCCTCGACGACTTCCTTGCAGTACTCGGAGGCGAGGTACTTCGCCATCCCTGCCTCCAGGTCGTTTCGCTCCCCGGAGTCCTTTTTGCGTGCCGCGTTTACCATCATCGCATGGGCGGCCTCGACCTTGGTGGCCATTTCGGCCAGCTTGAACTGGATCGCCTGGTGCTGCGCGATGGGCTTTCCGAAGGTCTGGCGCTGCTGTGCGTAGGAAACGCCCAGTTCGAACGCACGCTGTGCGACACCGCAGCCACGCGCCGCCACATTGACCCGGCCGACCTCGACTCCGTCCATCATTTGGTAAAACCCTCGGCCGGTGACACCCCCCAGCACGCGATTGGCCGGAATTCGCAGTCCGTCCATGATGAGCTCGGTGGTATCGACCCCCTTGTAACCCATCTTGTCGATCTTGCCGGGGATCGTGAGCCCGGGCCGGACCTCTCCGAAGCCCGGTTCCTTCTCCACCAGGAACGTCGTCATCGACTTGTGCGGCGCGGTGCCCTCGGGGTGTCCTTCGTCACTCCGGCACAGAACGGCGACGAGTGAGGATGTACCGCCGTTCGTCAGCCACATCTTCTGGCCGTTCAGGACGTACTCCTCGCCGTCCCTGACGCCCTTCGAGCTGATCGCCGAGACGTCCGAGCCGAGCGCCGGCTCCGACATCGAGAACGCGCCCCGCACCTCGCCCAGCGCCATGCGCGGCAGGAAGGTGTCCTTCTGCTCCTGGGTGCCGTGCTGCTTGAGCATGTACGCCACGATGAAGTGCGTGTTGATGATGCCCGACACGCTCATCCAGCCCCGGGCGATCTCCTCCACGCACAGTGCGTAGGTGAGCAGTGACTCGCCCAGACCGCCGTACTCCTCGGGGATCATCAGGCCGAACAGGCCGAGCTCCTTCAGCCCCTCGACGATCTCGGTGGGGTACTCGTCGCGGTGCTCCAGCTGTGTGGCGACCGGAATGATCTCCTTGTCGACAAAGTCCCTGACCGTCGAAAGGATCTCCCGCTGGACCTCGGTGAGCCCGGCCGTCTGGGCGAGTCGCGTCATGACTGCTTCTCCACGTTCTTCTGCGAGGGCTGGCTGAGCTCCGGGCGGCCGGGCTGCTCCCCGCCCCGCTCCTTGATGTACGTCTCGGTGGGGACCATGACCTTGCGGCGGAACACGCAGACGAGCGTGCCGTCCTGCTTGTAGCCCTTGGTCTCCACGTGGACGATTCCGCGGTCGCTCTTGGACCTCGACGGCGTCTTGTCCAGGACCGTCGTCTCGCCGTAGATCGTGTCGCCGTGGAAGGTCGGCGCCACGTGCTTCAGCGACTCGATCTCCAGGTTGGCGATGGCCTTTCCGGAGACGTCCGGCACCGACATGCCGAGCAACAGCGAGTAGATGTAGTTGCCCACGACGACGTTCTTGCCGAAATCGGTCGTGCTCTCCGCATAGTTGCTGTCCATGTGCAGCGGGTGATGATTCATGGTCAGCAGGCAGAAGAGGTGGTCGTCGTATTCGGTGACGGTCTTTCCGGGCCAGTGCTTGTAGACCGCACCGACCTCGAATTCCTCGTAAGTGCGTCCGAACTGCATATCAGGCCTCCGGGGCTTCGAACTTGGAGGTGCGCTGCATGCCGGCCGCCCGGCCCTTGCCCGCGATGACCAGGGCCATCTTGCGGCTGGCCTCGTCGATCATCTCGTCGCCGAGCATCGCCGAGCCCTTCTTGCCGCCCTCCTCGGAGGTGCACCAGTCGTAGGCGTCCAGGATCAACTCGGCGTGGTCGTAGTCCTCCTGCGAGGGCGAGAACACCTCGTTGGCCGCGTCGACCTGGCCGGGGTGCAGCACCCACTTGCCGTCGAAGCCGAGCGCCGCCGCGCGGCCCGCGACCTCGCGGTAGGCGTCCACGTCGCGGATCTGGAGGAAGGGGCCGTCGATCGCCTGGAGGTCGTGCGTCCGGGCGGCCATCAGGATGCGCATCAGGATGTAGTGGTAGGCGTCCGCCGGGTAGCCGGGCGGCTGCTGGCCGACGACCAGGGTCTTCATGTTGATCGACGCCATGAAGTCGGCCGGACCGAAGATCAGGGTCTCCAGACGGGGCGAGGCGGCGCCGATCTCATCGATGTTGACGAGGCCCTTGGCGTTCTCGATCTGAGCCTCGATGCCGATCCGCCCGACCTCGAAGCCCATCGTCTTCTCGATCTGCGTCAGCAGCAGGTCCAGCGCGACGACCTGCTGGGCGTCCTGCACCTTCGGCAGCATGATGCAGTCGAGGTTCGGCCCCGCGCCCTCGACCACCGTGATGACGTCGCGGTACGTCCAGTGCGTCGTCCAGTCGTTGACCCGGACCACCCGGGTCTTGCCCGTCCAGTCGCCGTTGTTCAGGGCGTCCACGATGTGGTGGCGGGCGCCCTCCTTGGCGAGCGGCGCGCAGGCGTCCTCCAGGTCCAGGAACACCTGGTCGGCCGGGAGGCCCTGGGCCTTCTCCAGGAACCGGGGGTTGCTTCCCGGTACCGCGAGACAGGAGCGGCGGGGGCGCAGGCGGTTGACGGGGGTGGTCATGCGGGGACCTCCAGAGGGTCGAGCTTGTTCGCTTTCCGGATCTCGTCGACGATACGGCCGATGATCTCCGTGATGCCGAAGTCCTTCGGGGTGAACACGGCGGCGACACCCGCCCTGATCAGGGCCTCGGCGTCGGCCGGGGGAATGATGCCGCCGGCGATGACCGGGATGTCGCCGGCCCCGGTGCGGCGCAGCCGGACCAGCACGTCCGGCACCAGCTCGGCGTGCGAGCCGGACAGGATGGACAGGCCGACGCAGTGCACGTCCTCGGCGACGGCGGCCGAGACGATCTGTTCGGGCGTCAGGCGGATGCCCTGGTAGACGACCTCGAAGCCGGCGTCCCTGGCCCGCACCGCGATCTGCTCGGCGCCGTTGGAGTGCCCGTCCAGCCCGGGCTTGCCGACCAGCAGCCGCAGCCGCCCGACGCCCAGGTCCTCGGCGGTCCGCGCGGTCTTCTCGCGTACGAGGGCGAGCGGCGAGCCCTCCTCGGCGGTGACCGCGACCGGGGCGGACGACACCCCGGTCGGCGCCCGGAACTCGCCGAATACGTCGCGCAGCGCCCAGGACCACTCGCCGGTGGTCACCCCCGCACGGGCGCACTCGACGGTCGCCTCCATCAGGTTCTCGGTGCCGGCGGCGGCCTTCTTCAGCGCGGCCAGCGCCTCGGTGGCCCGGGGCTCGTCCCGGTTGTCCCGCCACTCGTGGAGCGCGGCCACGACCCGCGCCTCGTTCGCCGGGTCGACCGTCATGATCGCCCCGTCGAGGTCGGCGGTGAGCGGGTTGGGCTCGGTCGTCTCGTAGACGTTGACGCCGATGATCTTCTCGTCACCGGCCTCGATCCGGGCCCGCCGCTCGGCGTGCGAGGAGACCAGCTCGGACTTGAGGTAGCCGGACTCGACGGCCGCCATGGCGCCGCCCATCTGCTCGATCCGGTCCATCTCGGCCAGCGAGTCGGCGACCAGCTCGTCCACCTTGGCCTCGATGACGTGCGAACCGGCGAAGATGTCCTCGTACTCCAGCAGGTCGCTCTCGTGCGCCAGGACCTGCTGGATGCGCAGCGACCACTGCTGGTCCCAGGGCCGGGGGAGCCCCAGCGCCTCGTTCCAGGCGGGCAGCTGGACCGCGCGGGCCCGGGCGTCCTTGGAGAGGGTCACGGCCAGCATTTCGAGCACGATGCGCTGGACGTTGTTCTCCGGCTGCGCCTCGGTCAGGCCGAGGGAGTTGACCTGGACGCCGTAGCGGAACCGGCGCTGCTTGGCGTCGGTGATGCCGTAGCGCTCGCGGGTGACGCGGTCCCAGATGCGGCCGAAGGCGCGCATCTTGCACATCTCCTCGATGAAGCGGACGCCCGCGTTCACGAAGAACGAGATCCGCGCGACGACGGCCCCGAACTTCTCCTCGGGCACCTGCCCGGAGTCGCGCACCGCGTCGAGGACGGCGATGGCCGTCGACATCGCGTACGCGATCTCCTGGACCGGGGTCGCCCCCGCCTCCTGGAGGTGGTAGCTGCAGATGTTGATCGGGTTCCACTTGGGGATGCGGTTGACCGTGTACGTGATCATGTCGGTGGTCAGCCGCAGCGAGGGCCCGGGCGGGAAGACGTGCGTCCCGCGCGACAGGTACTCCTTGACGATGTCGTTCTGCGTGGTGCCCTGGAGCCTGCCCGGGTCGGCGCCCTGCTCCTCCGCGACGACCTGGTAGAGCGCCAGCAGCCACATGGCGGTGGCGTTGATCGTCATGGAGGTGTTCATCTGCTCCAGGGGGATGTCCTGGAAGAGCCGCCTCATGTCACCGAGGTGCGACACGGGCACACCGACCCGGCCGACCTCGCCGCGCGCCAGCACGTGGTCGGGGTCGTACCCCGTCTGGGTCGGCAGGTCGAAGGCGACCGACAGACCCGTCTGGCCCTTGGCGAGGTTGCGCCGGTAGAGCTCGTTGGAGGCCTCAGCCGTGGAGTGGCCCGCGTACGTCCGCATGAGCCAGGGGCGGTCCTTCTGACGGCCGCTCATGTCAGACGTTCCGGAAGCGGTTGATGGCGTCCAGGTGCTTGGCGCGCATCTCGTGGTCGCGCACGCCCATGCCCTCGCGCGGGGCCAGCGCCAGGACGCCGACCTTGCCCTGGTGGGCGTTGCGGTGCACGTCGTGGGCGGCCTGGCCGGTCTCCTCCAGCGAGTAGACCTTGGAGAGCGTCGGGTGGATCTTGCCCTTGGCGATCAGGCGGTTGGCCTCCCACGCCTCGCGGTAGTTGGCGAAGTGGGAGCCGATGATGCGCTTGAGCGACATCCACAGGTAGCGGTTGTCGTACTCGTGGTTGTAGCCCGAGGTCGAGGCGCAGGTGACGATGGTGCCGCCCTTGCGCGTCACGTAGACGCTCGCGCCGAAGGTCTCGCGGCCGGGGTGCTCGAAGACGATGTCCACGTCCTCGCCGCCGGTCAGCTCACGGATGCGCTTGCCGAACCGCTTCCACTCGCGCGGGTCCTGGTTCTGCTCGTCCTTCCAGAACTTGTAGCCCTCGGCGTTGCGGTCGATGATCGCCTCGGCGCCCATCTTCCGGCAGATCTCCGCCTTCTGGTCGCTGGAGACGACACAGATCGGATTGGCGCCGCCGGCCAGCGCGAACTGCGTGGCGTACGAGCCGAGTCCGCCGCTGGCGCCCCAGATCAGGACGTTGTCGCCCTGCTTCATGCCGGCGCCGTTGCGCGAGACGAGCTGGCGGTACGCGGTCGAGTTGACGAGCCCGGGAGCCGCGGCCTCCTCCCAGCTGAGGTGGTCCGGCTTCGGCATCAGCTGGTTCGACTTGACGAGCGCGATCTCGGCGAGACCGCCGAAGTTGGTCTCGAAGCCCCAGATGCGCTGCTCCGGGTCCAGCATCGTGTCGTTGTGGCCGTCCGATGACTCCAGCTCGACCGAGAGGCAGTGCGCGACGACCTCGTCACCGGGCTTCCAGGCGTTGACGCCCGGGCCGGTGCGCAGGACGACGCCCGCCAGGTCGGAACCGATGACGTGGTACGGCAGGTCGTGGCGCTTGGTGAGCTCGCTGACCCGGCCGTAGCGCTCCAGGAAGCCGAAGGTGGAGACCGGCTCGAAGATCGAGGTCCAGACGGAGTTGTAATTCACCGAGCTGGCCATGACCGCGACCAGGGCCTCGCCCGGGCCGAGCTCCGGCACCGGCACGTCCTCCACGTGGAGCGACTTGCGCGGGTCCTTGTCGCGGCTGTCGACGCCCGCGAACATCTCGGCCTCGTCCTTGTGGACGGTGACCGCGCGGTACGACTCGGGCACGGGGAGCGCCGCGAAGTCGGCGGCGGCGGGCGCGCCGGAGCCGCCCTTCGCCTCGGTCTGCGACTGGATCGCGTCCAGGATTTCCTTCACGGGTGCCTCCGATGGTGCGGCGTTGAGGGAACGCTGAGGGGCCCTGCGAGCAGGGAATGCGGGTCTGGAGGTGTGCCGTCGGTTCGGCGGGTGGTGCTCGGCTGCTTGCTCGGTGGAGCAGAAGGGTTGCCTGGTGACGCAGGCGCCCGGGCGCGCAAACGCGGTGGTTTGCGGGGACAGCCGGCGTACGTGAGATCCCAGCACGCCGGCCGCCCGGATGCCTTCAACGTATGGCACTGCGTGACAGCTGACAAGGCACTCGGTGCCAGTAATTTCCCTCAATTGTCAGCCGGTCGCCACGCATGAGCAACACGGGCGGCGGTATGGGACGAGTCGCCCCGGTATGGCAGGTCAGGGACGTGCTGGGCGGTAGATGTACGGGGTCGTGGTGGTCAGTGCCGTGAAGCCCAGGCGCTCCAGGATCGGGCGGCTGTCCTCGGTGGCGTCGACCTGGAGGTAGTCGTAGCCCCGCTCCGCCGCCACGCCCGCCCGGAAGGCCACCAGCGCCCGGTATACGCCCCGCCCGCGCCACGCCGGGTCCGTGCCGCCGCCCCACAGCCCCGCGAACCCCGTGCCCGGATACAGCTCCATCCGGGCCGAGCTGACCGGCTCGTCGCCCGCCATGGCCACGAGGGCCACGAAATGCTTCGGGGCCTCCCGCAGCCGGTCCAGGACCTGCCGGCGCAGCCAGGACCCGTCCCGGCCGAACGCCCGCTCATTGGCGCGCGCCATCAGCTCCGCGCCCGCCTCGTCCCGCACCTCTTCCAGCCGGACGCCCTCCGGCAGCGGCACCTCCGTGGCGAGCTCCGCCACCCGCGCCACGAGCAGGGTCTCCCGCTCCTCGGCCTCGAAACCGGCCGCCAGCAGCCGCGCGCCCAGGTCGGCGGGCCGGTCGTGCCCGTACAGCTTCCACTCGAACGCGTCGCAGCCCAGCCGCTCGCTGTGCGCCACCTGCTCCGCGACCGCCGCGTCGGCCCGGGCGGCGTCCAGGTCCGGCGCGGACCACACCACCCCGTTCCAGTCGTGCGCGGCGCCCACCTGCCGTACGACGTCACCCACGCGTTCGACGCGGCCGCGGGGGCCGTCGGGGAGGGCCTGTTCGCGCATCACCCGGTCGAAGACGGCGAGGAGGCGGGCGCGCTCGGATGTCACATGATCGTTCATGCGCACACCCCAGCACCGGGGGACCACCCCGGCAACAGGGTTTCCGGGGCGGCTCAGCGCTCCTTGAGGGCCTGCTGGATCGTCCGCATGACCTCGTCCAGGGGGGCGTCCGTACGCGCCACCGCGACCAGCACCTCGCCCTGCGTCTCCACCGACGCGGCCGGCGGCTGCGCGGGCTCGGCGCCCGCCGTGCGGCCCGCGCCGATGCCCGTGCCGAAGGTGTCGCGCACGATGGCGAAGGCCTGGTCGAGCTGCGCCTCCACATCGCCCTGCCCGTCCGCCCGCAGCCAGCGGCGCAGTACGTGGTTGTGCGCGGTGACGACGGCGGACGCGGCGACTTCCGCCAGCAACGGGTCGTCGTTGCCGGGGTGCTGGTCGCGCTCGTCGAAGTGGCCCAGCAGATAGCGCGTGAACAGCCGCTCGTAGCGGGCCACCGAGGCGATCTCCGCCTGGCGCAGGGTGGGCACCTCGCGGGTCAGCTTGTAACGGGCCACGGAGACCGCGGGCTTGGCCGCGTACATCCGCATGACTTCCTTGATGCCCCGGCACACCGTGTCGAGCGGGTGCTCGTGCGCGGGGGCCGCGTTGAGGACGGCCTCGGCCCGTACGAGGGTGTCGTCGTGGTCCGGGAAGATGGCCTCTTCCTTGGAACGGAAGTGGCGGAAGAAGGTCCGCCGGGCCACACCCGCCGCGCCCGCGATCTCATCGACCGTGGTCGCTTCGTACCCCTTCGTCGCGAAGAGTTCCATCGCCGCGGCGGCCAGCTCGCGGCGCATTTTGAGCCGCTGGGCGGCGGCTCGGGTGCCCGCGGCACTCTCCGGGACGTCGGGCGCGGCGGACACACGGGTGGACCTGGCGGGCTGGGACATGGTGTGAACGTACTGCATGGGGGCGGGAGAGCGCGCCTGCGGGGGCGGGCCGCCCGGAGGCCCGAGCAGCCCGCCCCAGCCGGCTCCCGCGTCAGCGCCGGGCATATTCGCGGAATCCGCGTCCCGTCTTGCGGCCGAGGCAGCCCGCGGCCACCAGGTGCTCCAGGAGCGGGGCGGGCGCCAGGCCCGGGTCGCGGAACTCGTTGTGGAGCACCTTCTCGATGGCCAGCGAGACATCGAGCCCGACCACGTCGAGGAGCTCGAACGGGCCCATCGGGTAGCCGCCGCCCAGCTTCATCGCGGCGTCGATGTCGTCGAGGGACGCGTAGTGCTCCTCGACCATCTTGATGGCGTTGTTGAGGTACGGGAACAGCAGCGCGTTCACGATGAAGCCCGCCCGGTCCCCGCAGTCCACCGGGTGCTTGCGGACCGTGTGGCACACCTCGTGGACCGTGGCGTGCACGTCGTCGGCGGTGAGCACCGTACGCACGACCTCGACCAGCTTCATCGCGGGCGCCGGGTTGAAGAAGTGCATCCCGACGACGTCCTCGGGCCGCCCGGTGGCCCGGGCGATCGCGACGACCGGCAGCGAGGAGGTCGTCGTGGCCAGCACCGCACCCGGCCGGCACACCTTGTCCAGCGTGGCGAACAGCTCCTGCTTGACCAGCAGGTCCTCGGCGACCGCCTCCACGGCCAGGTCCACCTCGGCGAACGCGTCCAGCGAGGCCGCCGCGGTGATTCTGGCCAGCGTCTCGTCCCGGGCCTGCTCGCTCAGCCGCCCCTTGGTGACCGACCGGCCCAGCGACTTGGCGATCCGGGCCTTGGTGAGGTCCGCCTTCTCCTGGCCGCGCGCGGCGAGCACCACGTCGTAACCGGCCTTGGCGAAGACCTCGGCGATCCCCGAGGCCATCGTCCCCGAGCCCGCGACGCCCACCGACCGCACGGTGCGCCCGGCGGCCTCCGCGCCGCGCGGCGCGGGCGTCAGCGCGTCCGGCACCACGGTCTGGCTGCCCGCCTCGGCGTAGGTGTAGAAGCCGCGGCCCGCCTTGCGGCCGGTCAGTCCGGCGGAGGCGAGCTGGCCCAGGATGGGCGCGGGGGCGTGCAGGCGGTCGTGCGAGGTGGAGTACATCGCCTCCAGGACCGTACGGGCCGTGTCGATGCCGATCAGGTCCAGCAGGGCCAGCGGACCCATCGGCAGGCCGCAGCCCAGCTTCATCGCGGCGTCGATGTCCTCACGGGTGGCGTAGTTCGCCTCGTACATCGCGGCGGCCTGGTTGAGGTAGCCGAACAGCAGGCCGTCCGCGACGAACCCCGGCCGGTCGCCGATGGCCACCGGCTCCTTGCCCAGCAGGCGCGCCAGCTGGGTGACCGCTTCGACGGCGGGCGGGGCCGTCAGCACCGAGGAGACCACCTCGACCAGCTTCATCGCCGGCGCCGGGTTGAAGAAGTGCAGTCCGAGCACCCGCTCGGGGCGCTGCGACTCGGCCGCGAGACGGGTCACCGACAGGGCGTTGGTGCCGGTCGCGAGGATCGTGGCGGGGGAGACGACCGCGTCGAGCTCCCGGAAGACCTGCTGCTTGATCTCGTACGACTCCGGCACGACCTCGATGACCAGCTCGGCGTCGGCGGCCGCCTGGAGGTCGGAGAACGTACGGAAGCGGGCGAGCGCGTCGCGCCGCTCCTCCTCGGTGATCCGCCCGCGCTCCACGGCGCGGGCGGTGGACGCCTCCAGCGAGGCGACGGCCCGGCGGGCGGCGGCCTCGTCGGTGTCGATGCCGATGACCTCGCGGCCGGAGCGGGCGAGGACCTCGGCGATTCCGGTGCCCATCGTGCCGAGGCCGACGACGGCAATGGTGGAGAGAGGGATGTCCATCACGGGACTCCAGGGATGAGTGACGACTGAGGGGACGCACGGGGCGCGCGCGGCGCACGGCGTGCGGGAGGTGCCTGTCGTGGTGTTCGAGCACCGGGCGTGATCCACGCCCGGGACCGGAAAGGAGCGACGGACCCTGTCCCGGGGCCACGTCTCGTACAGCTGCCGAACCGACAACACTCCGGGGCTGCGTCACCAGGCCATCGGAGCGACGGGAGGGGATCCCGCTCAACTGAGCTTAACCAGCGAGTAACGAGCGCGCCAGCCCTGGCCAGTTGTGGTCCGTGCCACATTTCGGCACCCCACCAGTACGCACCGTGTCCGCCGATACGCTGACGGTCATGGACGACGAGGAGTTCCGTTCCCTGGCACACCGGCTGGCCGACGAGGCGGGGGAGTCGGCGGCCTACCGCTCCCTGCTCGCCACCGAGGACGAGGAGGAGCTGGCCCGGATGCTGGTCGAGCACGAACGCCCGCTGTGGGCCCGCGAGATCGCCGCCTTCCGCCTGGGCTGCGCAGGCGACCGGCGCGCCTTCGAACCCCTGGTGCTCCTCCTCAACCACCGCGACCCCGACCGCTGCGTCAGCGCCGCCCACGCCCTGACCCGCCTCGCCGACCCCCGCACCCCCCGCGCGGCCGCCGCCCTCGCCACCAACCCCCTGCGCACGGCCTACGCCCTCCACCCGGTCCGCCTCCTCACCGCCCTCCGGGCCCCGGAATCCGCCCCGGCGCTGATCGAGACCCTGTCCCGGCTGCTCGGCCCGGACGAACCGCACTGGCGCGTCGCCCTGGCGTGCGTGGAAGGCTTGGGTGCCCTGGGGGACGAGGCCGCCCGCCCGGTCCTGGAGGCCGCGCTGCCCCGGCCTCGGCTGGCGGATGCGGCGCGGGAGGCGCTCGGGCGGCTGGGGGAGGGGTGAGCGTGTGGTCCGGCTGGCGCACGACTGGTTCCGGTTGTGGGGTTTCTGTGTGCCCCCGTGCAACCTTCTTCACCACTCTTGAGTCACCCATGGAAGTGACAGAAGCGGGAGCGACGTCAGGGCGCCCCCTGCGTCACTGACTGCTGCAGCTCGCCGTCGGCGTTCCGCGCCAGTGCGCGCACGGGAAAGGTCGGCAGGGCAACCCGCGCCCAGTGGCCACTGTAGAGATGGAGAACCGGGATGAGCACTGGCACCGACCCGATCGCCGACGTTGCAACAGTCATGAGCCCGTACGAGGAGCAGGTTTGGGCCTCGCTCAACGAGCATTGGCAGAACCGCAACAACCGCCGAGGTCTGCCGAACTGGGCGAGCACCGCGATCGGTCGTACGGGCGAGGCCACGGGCAATGCGGTGAGACGGGTCAAGGAGGCTGTGCCGGAGGCGGTCTCCGAACCCATCCGTCGGGCGGGTGGTGCGGTCGCCGACAAGGCCTTGGGCCCGGCGCTCGCGGGTGCGGCGTCGCTGGTCGAGTTGGTCAACGAATCGGCTCTGGAGCTCAACGACCCCAAGAACGTGGAGAAGATCGCCCGCAAGCGAGGCCTTGAGCTCGACAGCTTCACCGAACTGCGCCGCCAGGATCTGAAGTTCTGCGATCGACTGCTGACCCGCAATACTCTGAAGTGGCGGGCCACCGGTGCGATAGAGGGCGGGGCCATGGGCGCGCTGGCCATGGTCCCGGTCGCCGGCATCCCCGTCGCGATGACCGCGGACATCCTCGTTCTGCAAGTCATGAGCACGTCGATCGCAGCACGCATCGCGTACTCCTACGGCTACGACGCCAAGGACCCCGACGAGCAGGACTTCATCCAGCGCCTGGTGCAGCGTTCCTTCATGGCTCAGGCGGCCA
Source organism: Streptomyces sp. NBC_00523 (assembly GCF_036346615.1). Taxonomy (NCBI): domain Bacteria; kingdom Bacillati; phylum Actinomycetota; class Actinomycetes; order Kitasatosporales; family Streptomycetaceae; genus Streptomyces; species Streptomyces sp. NBC_00523. The sequence continues at coordinate 6,321,199 of NZ_CP107836.1, forward strand.
AGGCAGGGCCGCTGCGTGACACCGCGCGGGCGGCGGAGGCGCTCAAGGGGCGGGTGAACTGGTCCAACAAGCTCCGTCAGGACCACAGACTCGTTGCCGCGCTTGAGAAGTTGATGCAGCAGATGGGCCCGTCCGGAGCCAGGGTGCCGGTCAAGAACGTCGCCAAGGTTGTGCCGTTGGTGGGCGTCCTGATAGGCGCCGGGATGAATTCCGCGGTCCTTGGCAGGGTGGCCGCCGACGCCCAGCGGTACTGCCAGACGCGGTTCTTGTGCGACAAGTACGGGATGCCGCTGCCGACGGCGTTGGCGACCGAGCCGAGTGACGCTCCTGAGGCCGACGCCAAGTAGGTGACGAGCCTGGTGAGGCGTTGATGCCGTCGGAGCCGGGGGTGCCTCCAGGTCGCAGCAGCGGTGAAGTCAGCTTTCTGAAAAGGACACGGTCCATCCGGACGGCAGGAGGTTGGTGCTGGCGTTGGCCAGAGCCGGACGCACCATGTGCTAGGCATGACGTCATGCATTCTCCGGCTCCCATGCCCGACATGGACCTCACCGATGCGCAGTGGCGGCTTCTCGCCCAACTGGCAGTCGCCGCGCTGCCCGACCCGGGCAGCGGCGGTCGACAGCATGCACGGGCAGCGGCGGCACGCGGTCTTGATCCGGACCAGGTGTGCGTCGACGTGCCGGTCCTGGCCTGGCTGCGACTGCTGAAGCAGCGGGATGGCTGGCTGGTGGTCACGGAGCTTGGAGCAGCGGTTCACTACCGCCGTGTCGCTGAGGCATCCGAGTTGAGGTTGAGCGATGTGGCCCGCTTCGCCGAGTCCGGTGAAGCGGCGGCACCGCACTTCGCCCTGACCGTTCGGAGACTTGCTCAGGGCTCGATCTCGCTCGCAGAGGCACTAGGGCCTGTCTGACAAATGATCTCTGCGAAGCTGTGAGGCAGAGATCATTGGAGGGTCGATGGGCATCGAGCTTGAACTGCACTCCGGGAGGCCTCGCAAGGGTCCGTCTCGGACGACGTTGCTTCGTGGGTCCTACGCACACGGCGACGCGCTGGCGCGTGCGCTGAGTGCGCTCGACCGCCACGGGCCCGGCAAGTTGGGCTGGGTTGACCCGTACGGGGACACCATGTTCAACGAGCAGGAGGCCGAAGTCGCTCGTCAGGAGGTTGCTGTCCTGGTGCGCAACTGCTCAGACGAGGGGCAGCGGGCGGCCCTCCTCGACCTGGGTGTGCTCCTGGAAGCGTGTGCGGCAACGCCGGGCAGCTACCTGTGGTTCATGGGCGACTGAGGTCGGTCGATAATTGATCTTGTGACGGGTCGAGGTGAGCTGACGGATGCGGCGTGGGAGCGGATAGAACCGCTGTTGCCGCAGGTGGACGGGCGTGGCCGTCCGTGGCGTGACCACCGTCAGGTGGTCAACGGGGTTCTATGGCGCCTGCGGACCGGGGCCCCGTGGCGTGACCTCCCCGACCGGTACGGGCCGTGGCAGACCGTCTACGAGCGTTTCGCCCGCTGGGAGTCCGATGGGACCTGGGCGAAGCTGCTGGAGCATGTCCAGGTCCGCGACGACGCGGTGGGCCGAGTGGAATGGAGCGTCTCGATCGACTCCACCATCAACCGGGCCCACCAGCACGCCGCCGGCGCCCGCAAAAAGGGGACACGGACGGGGACGAACCGGAAGATCGGGGCCGCGCGCAGGCGCGCCAGGCCCTCGGCCGCTCCCGGGGAGGGCTGACCACCAAAGTCCACCTCGCCGTCGACGGCCGGGGCCTTCCTCTGTCGATCGTGCTCACGCCCGGCAACGTCAACGACGCCACCGCCTTCGGCCAGGTCCTCGCCGGGATCCGCGTCCCGCGCGCCGCAGAAGGGCGCCCGCGCACAACACCCGAACGCGTGCTGGGCGACAAGGCGTACTCCAGCAGGGCGATCCGCCACCTACTGCGGCGTCGGAGCATCGTCGCCACGATCCCCGAGCGCCGCGACCAGGCGGCCAACCGCCGACGGCGCGGGACCCTCGGCGGCCGGCCACCCGCATTCGACAAGGCCATCTACCGCGACCGCAACGTAGTCGAACGATGCTTCGCCCGCCTCAAGCAGTTCCGCTCGATCGCGACCAGGTTCGACAAACTCGCCGACCGCTACCGAGCCGGAGTCGTCCTGGCATGCCTGATCCTCTGGCTCCGCGAACCCGCTCGGTGATCATTTGTCAGACAGGCTCTAGGTCGCGCGTCGCGCCCGGCCTGAGCACCAGAGGTCAGCAGATGACGTCCGCCTCCGTGAAAAGCCCTCCCTCTGGTCGGTGTCGCGGCTTGCGGGCGAATGCCGATGCGAGTGTCACCCCCTCGGCGGCGAGCTCTGCGCACGTGACGACTTCGCCCGCGAGGATCTCTGTGAGCAGAGTGTTCTGCGCGGGCGCCAGATCGGTGAGGCGACGCAGAACACAGAGCAGTTCGATCAGTTCTGTCGTCCACTCCGGCGGCCAGCTGTCGACGTGGATGTCGTCCAGAGGGCTTGTCTTCTTGCTTGTCGGCTTTGCCTTGCGGTAGCCGAACCATTTGTTCAGGATCCGCATTCCGCCCACGTGATGGGCCCAGACGGCCTCCGGCACCGGTGCGAAGGTGCCTTCACCCACGTTCAGGGTTTGGGTGTCGGGGTCGTATGACATCGCGTTCGGGACGGTGCCGCCGATGTGGGTCAGGTAGCGGACCTGCCGCTCGTCGCCGGACGGGAATCCGATGTCACCGGCAGGGCGGCCGGCGTCGGAGTCGGCGAAGCGTTCGCCGTACGTCGATGCCCAAAGGATTTCGGCGCCCAGAGCCGTGGCCCTGTCCCACAGTTCCGCGTCACGGGTGAGCGGCACGCGTACGCCGGGAGTGAGCAGGTCCTCCGCGAAGTGTCCGGTGAAGGCACTGTGCCCGGTGACGGCGACGGTGTAGGCGGCGAGATCGAACACGGTCACCGGATCGCCGCCGAGGGCGCGTGTGAGGTGGCGCAGGAGCCCTGCCGAGGCATTGGGCGACCCGTCGGGGTGCAGCACCGGCATGACACGGCCACCCCGGCCGTTGAAGTGGTCTGTATCGGGTAACAGATGCGTCGCCACGACGGCCGGGCCTGAGTCGATCTCGTGCGACGACTGCTGGTTCAGGAAAATCTGGCCGTTGCGGATCGCAGCCCACAAATCTGGGCGAGGCCGATCGAGGACGCGGCCGTCCGCGATCAGCCACTGCCTGTCGAAACTGCGCAGCGCGATTCGCACTGTCTCGGGACGGGTGTGTGTTTCCTCGCCGACAGGGCGGGAGTGCACAGTGTGACCGAAAAGCGGCTGCCTGCTCTCGCCGAGCGTACGGTCCGGGGTCTCTTTGAACAGTGTGGATTTGGCCTCTGGGTCGTGTTCCCGGATCAGCGTTGCCCAACGGCGGCGCAGGGTCTCCTTCGACGGGCTGCTGACCCAGGACCGGTTCGCCTTGACACCGGGGCTGCCCCATGGGAAGAGCTCGTCCAGAGCGGGAAACTCCTCCCAGCCCGACTGCGTCGCCGGTGTGAAGGGGCGGCTTCCTGCTGGATGGGTGTCCCTCCATCCGTCGTCGTCCAGTCGGATATCGCGCAGTTGCCGGAACTTCTCGTCACGACTGCCCGATACGGAGCGGTAGTGCACGCGGGCAGCATGATCCGTGCCGCGTGCACCTTCGGCTCTACGGACGAAGACGCAGATGGCCAGTGGCTGAGCGACACCGGGGAAGGGGCGGCTGGCAACCTCGGCCCGCTGGCCCTCCGGGGAGAGGTTGATGACCCATCCCTCGTCGCACGTGCGGCGCAGATAATGCCGCATACCTCGCCCTCCGGGACCCGTCGTCCAGCCGGACGGGGTGATGAAGCAGACGACCCCGTGCCTGTCGTCCTCGTGCGCGTCGAACACCTTCCAGGTCGCCCAGCGCCAGAAGTAGACGTACATGTTCTTGAGGACGTGCTCATAGCGGCCGTTGCCCGCGAGCCTGAAATCGTCGAGCAAGGGTGATTCCCGGCTGCCGTTGCGCTTCTCCACCCAACCGCCGCGGTTCTCCGCTTTGTCGTCGTACGGCGGGTTCCCGATCACCACGTTCACCGGGATGTTCGCCTTGACGTGATTGGCCCGCCGCCGGGATGCGGACAGCGCGTCGTACACGTACAACTGCTCGCCCTCGACGAAGGGATTGTCGAGCGTGTCGGTCACGAACAGGTTGAGCCCGTCCTGGGGCACAGGCGTTCCGTAGCGCTTCAACAGGTCCGAGGTCCGGAGCTCGGCGACGGCGAACGGACCCATCTGAAGCTCGAAGCCGTAAAGGCGTTCAGCGAGCCGGGCGATGGCGTCGGGGGCCATCGCCGGGCCGAAGCTGTCGGCCGCCCGCTCCGCCACCCGCTCGATGACTGTGTGCAGGTAGGTGCCCGTACCCATGGCCGGATCCACGATGCGTACGTCGTCCTCACCGAAGCCGGTCCGCTGTCCGAGGCGGGTCCGCAGCACGTCGTCGGCGAGGCGGACCATCTCCTCCACGATCTCGTGCGGGGTGTAGTAGGAGCCGCTCTTCTGTCGCAGCGCGGGGTCGTACACAGTCAGGAAGTGTTCGTACAGATGGAGGTACGCATCCCGGTTACCGGCCCGGATGGCGGGCCAGTCCACACCTGTGATCGTGCGCTGCAGCAGTTCGAGCGTCACCCGGAAGCGGTCGTTGACGTTGTCGGTCAGCAGTTGCAGCGCCCTGCCCATGAGGGCGTGGTCGGCGTTCAGACTGCGGCCGATGTCATGCAGTCCGGCTTCCGGAACGAGGATGTTCTCGGAGCGCGCGAGCAGGAGCGCGAAGGTCACCGCCTGGGCGTAACCGTCCGCGAACGTGGCGTCGTCGGCGCTGGGAAAGAGCAGTCTGCGCCATTCGTTCTTGAGGCCGGTGAAGGGCCTGGCCCGCGGGTCGTCATCCGCGGCGGACGACTTCCGTTCGACTGCCAGCTGCTCCACGACCGCGGACCGCAGGAGCCTGCACAGAGGCGCGATGTGCTGAACGAGGCGGGAGACGTTGGAGATCGCCGGTGGTTTCCAGTTGAGAAACATCTTGAGCAATGCGTCGAACGCCGCCGGATCTGCCGGGGTCAAGGCCGAGCCCGCGCTCTTCAACGCACCGCTGAACCAGACCGTCTCTCCGACCTGGTGCCCATCGCGGAACAGCCGCCACTCGGTTCCGTTCGAGTAGAGCACGTTGGGGAGATTCCGCAGCTTCTCCCACTGCTCCGTGTTGGTCTTACCGAACGTACTGGGGTCCACGGAGAGGCCGGGCCGCTTGAGCTCGATGTAGCCCGTCAGCTCACCGCCGGCCCGCACCGCGTAGTCCGGCCGGACGCCCAGGTCCGGGAGCGAGTACTCGTCGTGCCAGCTGACCTCGTGCTGATGATGCCGCTCACCGACGACCTTGAGCAGAGCTTCGAGCGGACCGCGGATCGACGCTTCGCCACTGCCGCCGCCCGACAGTTTGATCTTGGCCGTCCGACCGAACTCCGACACAGCAGAAACAAGCCAGCCGTACAGCCCCTCTGACATATGCCCCCCACGGGTCGAGTCAGACGATGTGATCCCCGTAACGCATGGTCAGGCGTGGGCGACGGACTGTCAACGGGGCGGTTGGCCGTCGCCGGTGTGGACGAACCCGGCGTGCGGAAGCCCGCGCGCTCGTAGAAGCGGCGGGCCGGGGCGTTCTCCTTCAGCACCCACAGGACGAGGTCCGGGTGACCGGCCGCGGTGGCGCGAGCGAGGACCTCGGTCATCAGGGCCCGGCCCACGCCCGTCCCGGTCTGTTCCGGGAGTACGTAGAGTAGGCGCTCTGCCAGCCGCGCACCCGGACCGTCGCGACGGCTTCGCAGTCCGCGAGCGTCATGTCGCGGCCATACGGGGTGGGGGCGTGCGCGGGGGCCGGTTGATCGATCACGCGGCCATCCTTGCGCACGCCCCCGGGGAAGGCGCCGCCTTTTCTCAGCCCCGGAACCCCAGCAGCCCATGCAGTGTGCTGCCCGTGTCCGGGCGTAGCGCCGGGCGGGCCGACTTGGCGGGGTCCGGTTTCGGGTCGGGGGTCTTCGCGCACACCGCGTCGGCCTCGCCTCGGCCGGCGCGGGGGACCGTGCCCTTGGCCAGATAGTCTGTCAGGTAGCGGTCCAGGCAGGCGTTGCCGCTCAGGGTGACGCCGTGGTTGCCGCCGCCCTGTTCGACCACCAGGCGGGAGCCGCGCAGCTTGCGGTGCAGGGTGACTCCGCCCTCGTACGGGGTGGCCGCGTCGTCCGTCGCCTGGAAGAGCAGGACCGGGGGCAGGGCGTGGTTCGAGACCCGCACCGGGTTCAGGGGTTCCACCGGCCAGTCGGCGCACGGGGCGTTGTACCAGGTGTTGCCCCAGGCCATGAACGGGGCCTTCGCGTGCACCCGCCAGGTGTCGTTGCGCCAGGTGTTCCAGTCGCGCGGCCAGTCGGCGTCCCGGCACTGGACGGCCGTGTAGACCGAGTAGCCGTTGTCGCCGTCCGCGTCCACCGCGCCGAACCGTTCGAACGCCGCGACGAGCGGCTTCTCGTCCTTGTCGTTGACGTACGCGGCGAACGCCTCGGCCAGCACCGGCCAGTAGCCGTTGTAGTAGCCGCCCGGCAGGAAGGTGTCGTCCAGTTCGCCCGCGCCGACCTTCTTGCCCGCCGGGCGCTTCTTCACCGCGTCCCGCATCCGGTACCAGGCGGCCTCGACCTTCGCCGGGTCACCGCCCAGGTGGTACGTGGCGTCGTACTTCGCGACCCAGGCGGCGAACGCCTTGTGCCGGGTGTCGAACGCGTAGTCCTGGGTGAGGTTGTCCTCGTACCAGACGCCCTCGGGGTCCACGTTCGAGTCGAGGACCAGCCGCCGGACGCGGTCCGGGAAGAGCTTCGCGTACACCGTGCCGAGGTAGGTGCCGTAGGAGTAGCCGAAGTAGTTCAGCTGCCGCGCCCCGGTCGCGCGCCGGATCACGTCCAGGTCCTTGGCCGCGCTCACCGTGTCCATGTACGGGAGCAGGTCCGGGTGCTTCTCGCCGCAGGCCGCCGCGAAGTCACGGGCGCGGTTGCGGTTGACCCGCTCGCCGCCGAGGGACTGCGGTACCGGGTCGGGCCTGACCGGGTCGAAGTACCCGGGCAGGCAGTCCAGGGCCGGGCGGCTCTTCCCGACGCCGCGCGGGTCGAAACCGATCACGTCGTACTGCGAGGCGACCGCCTTCGGCAGCGAGGCGGCGACGAATGGGGCCATCGACAGGCCGCTGCCGCCGGGCCCGCCCGGGTTCACCAGCAGCGGGCCCTGGAAGGTCTTCGAGGTGTGCGGCACGCGCGTCAGGGCCAGGGTGACCTGGCGGCCCGCCGGGTCGTCGTGGTCGAGCGGGGAGCGCACCGTCGCGCACTGGAGGGTCGGGGAGGACTTCGTACCGCAGTCCTTCCAGGCGAGCGGTGCGGCACGCGGCGTCGGGGTGTCCGCCGTGGCCGGCGCGGCGGTCACCAGACCGGCGACCGTCGCCCCGAGGGCGCACAGCAGTACTGAACGGTTCGTCATATGGCCTCCCGGGATGGGGGAACACGGCTGCGCGGTACGCAGCCCCCGCCGCATGTTCCCCGCAATCGGAGCCGGAAGGACCCGTTGTGGTAAGAGATGACCCGTTTGCGGGCCCGTGGGGGCGCCGCCCGCTCAGAGCAGGGTGAGCTGGGTGGGCTCCGAGCCGTCGAGCGGCGGATGCGGCTCGCGCCGGGGGAGCTTGCGCGCCGTGCCCCGGTGTGCGGGCCCGATGCCGTACTCGGCCGCCAGCTCGTGCACGTACCGGGTGATGCGGCGCTGGTACCAGGTCGGCGCGTAGGCGCCGTCCGCGTACAGCCGCTCGTAACGTCGTACGAGATGCGGGTGGTGGTGGCCCAGCCACTCCATGAACCACTCCCGGGCGCCGGGACGCAGATGCAGGACGAGCGGGGTCACCGACGTCGCGCCGGCGGCGGCGATCGCGCGGACGGTGGCCCGCAGCTGCTCGGGGCTGTCGCCGAGGTGCGGGATGACCGGCGCCATCAGCACCCCGCAGTCGATGCCCGCCTCGCTCAGCCTCCTTACGACGTCGAGGCGGCGCTCCGGCGAGGGCGTGCCGGGCTCCACGGTCCGCCACAGCTCCGGGTCGGTGAAGCCCACCGAGACCGAGACGCCGACCTCGGTGACCTCGGCGGCCTGCCGCAGCAGCTCCAGGTCGCGCAGGATCAGCGTGCCCTTCGTCAGGATCGAGAACGGGTTCGCGTGGTCGCGCAGGGCGGTCAGGATGCCGGGCATCAGCCGGTAGCGGCCCTCCGCCCGCTGGTAGCAGTCGACGTTGGTGCCCATCGCGATGTGCGCCCCGTGCCAGCGCGGCGAGGCGATCTCGCGGCGGACCAGCTCCGGGGCGTTGACCTTGACGACGATCTGCGACTCGAAGCCGAGCCCGGTGTCGAGGTCGAGATAGCTGTGGGTCTTGCGGGCGAAGCAGTAGACGCAGGCGTGCGTGCAGCCCCGGTACGGATTCACGGTCCATTCGAACGGCATCCGGGAGGCGCCGGGCACCCGGTTCACGATCGAACGGGCCCGGATCTCGTGGAAGGTGATGCCCCGGAATTCGGGGGTGTCGAAGGTGCGGGTGGTCACCGCGTCGGCGGCGAAGAGCGCACCCGTACCCCTCGTGGGGTGGTTGGCGTTGTCTTCAGCCAGATTGTCCCAGCGCATGGACGCCTCCTCGGTAGTTCTGGACCGAGAATAGAACACTTGTTCCCATGATCGTTTTTTCCCCTTCGTCCCGGCCCGGATTTTGAGCCCGACACGCGAGGTGGTTGGCTCAGCACACCCCGAAGAACCGAGTGCTGGAGGAGCAGGCATGGCGCAGGTCGAAGCCACGACGGAGCGGATCATCGCGGCGGACGCGGAGGCGGTGTTCGACGCGCTGGCCGACTACAAGGACGTCCGCGGCAAGGTGCTCCCCGCCCACTACAGCGAGTACGAGGTGCGCGAGGGCGGCGACGGCGAGGGCACCCTCGTCCACTGGAAGCTCCAGGCCACCAGCAAGCGGGTGCGCGACTGCCTCCTGGAGGTCACCGAGCCGACCGACGGCCAGCTCGTGGAGACGGACCGGAACTCCTCGATGGTCACCACCTGGACCGTCACCCCGGCCGGTGAGGGCAGGTCCAAGGCCGTCGTCACGACCGTGTGGAACGGCGCCGGGGGCATCGGCGGCTTCTTCGAGAAGACCTTCGCGCCCAAGGGCCTCGCCCGCATCTACGACGAGCTGCTGGCCAACCTCGCCGCCGAGATCGAGAACTGACCCCGCGTCGGCACCGCCCGGCCTCACCGGTTCGGGTGGTCTTTGCGGCGGTGCGGTTGTGCGCCGTAGTGCCTCCCACCGGGGGATACGCCCCCTGAGTGCGCCGCCGGCGCCCCTCGTCGCGTTTGCCCTCACTTCTCGCGCGATGCGAGAAATGTGCGGCAGCGCGACGAGGGGAGCGGCACGTGGTGGGTGGCATCACACTGTTGGAGGACGAGCCCGGCGGCCCGGGGGACGCCGAGGCGGCGCCCGCGCCCGCCCCGCCTCCGCGGCCGCCCGCCGTGGCGGAGACCGCCCCCGGTGGCACGTCCGACGGCACGGCGACGGACCCCCGCCGCATCCGGCTGGTCTTCGTCGGGCTGATGCTCACGCTCCTGCTCGCGGCGCTCGACCAGATGATCGTGGCCACCGCGCTCCCGAAGATCGTCGGCGAGCTGCACGGCCTGGAGAAGATGTCCTGGGCGGTCACCGCCTATCTGCTCGCCTCCACGATCGGACTGCCGGTCTACGGGAAGCTGGGCGACCTCTTCGGCCGCAAGGGCGTCTTCCAGTTCGCCATCGTCGTCTTCGTCGTCGGCTCCGCGCTGGCCGGCTGGTCCCGCACCATGGACCAGCTCATCGCCTTCCGGGCGATCCAGGGCATTGGCGGCGGCGGGCTGATGATCGGTGTGCAGGCGATCATCGCGGACGTGGTCCCGCCCCGCGAGCGCGGCCGGTTCATGGGCCTCATCGGCGCCGCCTTCGGCCTCGCCTCGGTGGCCGGTCCGCTGCTCGGCGGCTTCTTCACGGACCACGCCTCCTGGCGCTGGTGCTTCTACATCAACGTGCCGTTCGGCCTGATCACCCTCGCCGTGATCACCGTCGTCCTCAAGCTTCCCCGGCCCACCGTCCGCCCCCGGCTCGACATCCTCGGCGCCGCGCTCCTCGCCGCGGCGTCCACGTGCCTGGTGCTGCTGACCAGCTGGGGCGGCACCGAGTACGCCTGGGGCTCGGGCACCATCCTGGGGCTGGGCGCCGGAGCTGCCGGAACGACCCTGCTGTTCGTCCTCGTGGAGCGCCGCGCCGCCGAACCGATCATCCCGCTCCGGCTGTTCCGCGACTCGATCTTCAACGTGACCGCCCTGGTCGGCGCGGTCGTCGGCGTGGCACTGTTCGGCGCGGCCAGTTATCTGCCGAGCTTCCTGCAGATGGTCGACGGGGCCACCGCCACCGAGTCCGGTCTGCTGATGCTCCCCATGATGGGCGGTGTCGTCGGCGCCTCCGTGATCTCGGGCCAGCTCATCTCCCGCACCGGGCGCTACCGCGTCTACCCGATCGCGGGCAGCGCGATCTCGGCGGTGGGCATGTATCTGCTGTCCCGGCTGGAGACCGACACCCCGCGCTTCGAGTACAGCATCGCGCAGGCGGTCCTCGGCCTCGGGATCGGGCTGATCATGCCGGTCCTGGTCCTCGCCGTGCAGAACTCCGTGCGCCCCGCCGACCTGGGCACCGCCACCAGCGCCAACAACTACTTCCGGCAGATCGGCGGCAGCGTCGGCGCCGCCGTCTTCGGCACCCTGTTCGCCGGACGGCTCGCCGACGCGCTCGCCGTCCGGCTGCCCTCCGGGGCGGACCTCCCCGACCCGGAGTCGATCAGCCCGCAGCTGGTCCACGCGATGGAGCCCGCACTGCGGGACGCCTACATCCAGGCGTACGCCGACGCGATGCCCCGGATCTTCCTCTACCTCGTGCCGGTCCTCGTGCTCGGCCTGTTCTTCGCCTTCTTCCTCAAGGAGAAACCGCTGGTGTCCCACAGCCCCGAAACCACCGCAGGCCCCGAAGCCACCACCGAGTACACCCCGATCCCCTCCGCCCGCACCGACGCCGCCGTCCCGTCCGCCGGCTACCTCTCCGGCGTCCCGGTCTCCGGCAGCGTCCAGCACTCCGACGGTACGAAGGTGCCGCGCGCCGCCCTCACCCTCATCGACGTCCAGGGCCAGCAGGTCGGCCGGGGCGCCAGCGGCGAGGAGGGGCGGTACGCGCTCAGCGTGCCGGGCGCCGGTTCGTACGTCCTGATCGCCGCCGCCGGGGGCCACCAGCCGCAGGCCGTCAGCGTCACCGTCGGCGAACGCCCGGTCGAGCTGGACGTGGTGCTCGGCGGCGCCGGCCGGCTCGCAGGCACCGTCGTCACCGCCGACGGGGCGCCCGTGCGCGACGCGGCCGTCACGCTCACCGACGTACGCGGCGAGGTCGTCGCCTCCACGCGCAGCGGTCGCGAGGGCGGCTACGTGATCGGCGAACTGGTCGCGGGGGAATACACCCTCGCGGCCTCCGCCCCGGCCTTCCGGCCCGCCGCGCTCCCCGTCAGCGTGCAGGCGGCCCGGGAGACCCGGCAGGACATCGAACTCGCCGGGGGCGCCGTGCTGCGCGGGATCGTCCGGGCCACCGCCGGGCGGCCCGTCGAGGACGCCCGGGTCACGCTCCTGGACGCGGCGGGCAACGTGGTGGACACCGTGACCACCGGCCCGGACGGCGCGTTCCGCTTCGTGGACCTGTCCACCGGCGAGTACACCGTGATCGCGGCCGGGTACCCGCCCGTCGCCACGGTCCTCCAGGTCGCGGGCGGCGGACGCACCGAGCGCGACCTCCAGCTGGGGCACGAGGACTGAACACCCCCGGAGCCTTTCGGTGCGCCCCGGAGCGCGCGGGGCGCACCACCCTCGCGGGGGATTCCGCCGATGGCCCGCGGGCGCCGGTCGCATCCCCGTACCGTGGAGTCACGCGCCGCGGAATGCCGCGGTGAGGAAGGAGCCTTCCCCTCATGGACCTCGGTGTGCCGCCGCAGAGGACACCACTGACGGCCGACGGCACGGCCGGCCGCCTGCCGCTCGCCGTGGCCGTGGTCGACGCGGAGGGGCTGGTCTCGCACTGGTCGTCCGGGGCGAGAAGGCTCTTCGGCATCGCCCGTGCGGAGGCGGTCGGCTGCCCGGCCGGTGAACTCCTGCCCGTCTCCGGCGTGCTGGGGGTGAACGGTGCACCCGCGCGGTACGACGAGGGTCCCGCGCTCGACAGCTCGCTCAGCGGGGACTTCCCGTACCCCGCGTCGGGCCGGGCCCGGCTGGACGAGCCGGGGCACGGCCGGATCGACGTGCTGTGGTGGGCGTACCCGCTCGCCGGTCCCGGACCGGCGCGGCTCCTCGTGCTCGCCGCCGACTGCGCGCAGTTGCGTGACGTACAGGACGACCACCCCGCCCATACGGTCGCCCCCGGCTTCGCCCTGCACACCGACTTCCCCGGCCACGCCGAGCTGTCCGCGCGGCTGCCGGAGATCCTGCCGAACATGAGCGTCCAGGAAGCGACCGGCATCGTCGCCCAGGTGCTCGAACTGGGCTACCCCGTCCTGGAGTTCAGTCACCACGAACGCATCCCCGTCACCCCGGACTGGGGCGTGCCCAAGCGCGCCGGAGGGCTGCCGGCGCGCGAGGAGCGGTACGGCGCGGACGGGCGGGTGGTCCCGCAACGCGCCGTCCCCCGGCCCGAGTTGGACCTCGAATACGCGGCGGTCCGCGAACGGCTGGAATTCCTCAACGAGGTGAGCGGCCGCATCGGCACCTCGCTCGACCTGGAACGCACCATCCGCGAGGTCACCAGCGCCGCCGTCCCCCGCTTCAGCGACTTCGCCGGTACGCATCTGCGCGCCGCCGTCCTCGCCGGTGAGGGCTTCCCCGACGGGCCGCCCGACGTCACCACCATCTGGCACCGCGTCTGGGTCGAGCACAACGACGAACCGGGCCGCTGGGACGACACCGTGCCCGTCGGCGAGGCCATCGCCTTCCCCGAACACACCCCGTTCTTCCAGTGCATGGTCACCGGCGAGCCGGTCATCGTGCCCCACGTGAGCGAGGAGCTGAGCAACCGGATCTCCGGCGAGTTCGAGAAGCGGGACCTGCGCCCCCTGATCACCCACCGCTCGCTGCTCATCGTGCCGCTCAAGGCCCGCGACGTGGTCCTCGGCTTCATGGTCCTGATGCGCCGCCCCGGCCGCGAGCCCTTCGACGACATGGACCGCACCACCGGCGCCGAACTCGCCGCGCGGGCCGGGCTCGTCCTGGACAACGCCCGCATGTACACGTACCAGGAGAACGTCGCCGAGACGCTCCAGGACAGCATGCTGCCCAACGTCGAGCCCCGCATGGCCGGTTGCGACATCGCGACCCGCTATCTGCCGGGCACCCGGCTCGGCCGGATCGGCGGCGACTGGTTCGACTCGGTGAAGCTCCCCGGCTCGCGCACCGCGCTGGTCGTCGGCGATGTCATGGGCCACGGGCTCAACTCGGCCGCGATGATGGGCCAGTTGCGGACCGCGGTGCTGACCATGGCCACCATGGAGATGCCGCCCGCCCAGCTCCTGCGCAATCTGGACGACCTCGCCCAGCGCCTCGGCGAGCAGTACCTCGCGACCTGCCTGTACGCGGTCTACGACCCGATCGCGGGCGAGCTCCAGATCGCCAACGCCGGTCACATCCCGCCCGTGCTGGTCCGAGCCGAGGACGGCCGGGCCGAACTGCTCGACCTGCCGACCGGGGCGCCCATCGGCGTCGGCGGGGTCGCCTTCGAGACCGCCACCGTGCGGGTGCGCCCCGGGGACCGCCTCGTCCTGTGCACGGACGGGCTGGTCGAGGTGCGCGGCCAGGACATCGGGGCCGGGCTCGCCGCGCTCTGCGCCTCCGCCGCCCACCCCGCCGCGTCGATGGACGACGCTTGCGACACCATCATCCGCGCCCTGAACACCGGCGGCGGTCGCAAGGACGACGTCGCCCTGCTGATGGCCCGGCTCAACGGCATCGCGGACGAGGACGTCGCCGAGTGGCAGCTCGCCCTGGACCCCCGCGAGGTGTCCCGGGCCCGCCGCCTGGTGCGCGGCCAACTCCTCGACTGGGAGCTGCCCGACGCCGTGGAGGCGGCCGAGCTGATGGTCAGTGAGCTGGTCACCAACGCCTTCAAGCACGCCCGCACCCACCACATCGGGCTCCGTCTGGTCCGCACCGGCGCGCTGCTCTGCGAGGTGACCGACGACGAACCGGCCCCCGCGTCCCTCCTCGGTGTCACCGACGGCGACGAATTCGGCCGGGGCCTCATGGTGGTGAGCAGCCTCGCCCGGGAGTGGGGCACCAGCGGCACCGCGCGCGGCAAGACCGTCTGGTTCGAGCTGGCCCTGTCCCGCGTCCCACGCCCCCGGCCCAACCACCGCCGCTGACAGAGAGGTTGTGTCCGCACCCTTGCCCACGGGCCCCCTTGGGCAGTAGTCCCTGGCTGAGCAATATGAGCCTGCACGACGGGACTTGGGAGTACGCATGGGCGTGTCACAGCAATACCGCGAGGCGTGGGAAGGGTACTGGGCGGCCACCCCGGACGAACCGGGCGCGGCCATTTGGGACTCGGGCCCCGATCTGAGCGCCGTACCGCACAGCCGGCTGCTCCTCCCGCACGCCGACGCCACCCTGCCCGTCGTGGACCTCGGCTGCGGCAACGGCACGCAGACCCGGCACCTCGCCACCCTCTTCCCCCGCGCCCTCGGCGTGGATCTCTCGGAGGCGGCGATCGAGCACGCCCGGAAGGCGGACCCGGGGGAGACCGCCGCGTACGAGACGCTCGACCTCACCGACGCCGACGCCGTGCGCGCCCTGCACGAGCGCATCGGCGACACGAACGTCTACATGCGGGCGGTGATCCACCAGAGCGACCCGGAGGCCCGCCCGGCCGTCGCCGCCGCCGTCGCCACGCTCCTCGGCGCACGCGGCCGCGCCTTCGTCACCGAGCTGACCCCCGCCTCCAAGGACGTCCTGCAACGCGCCTCGCAGGGCCCGGACGGGCCGGGCCCGAAGCTGCGCCGGGTCTTCGCACACGGGCTGAAACCGGCGAGCGCCACCGACGAGGAGGTCCCGCGGCTGCTCGCGGCGGCCGGGCTGACCGTCCTGGACAGCGGCGACACGGTCCTGCCGCAGACCGAGAACCTGCCCGACGGCACCCGGATCGACCTGCCGGCGAGGTGGTTCGTGCTGGCCACGGGCTGACGCCGGACGCCGGGGGCGCTCCAGCCCCCGGCCCCGGCTTCCCCCCCGGCCTCAGCTCCCCGTGTCGTCCCGCAGCAGCGCCATCAGGGCCCGCGCCCCCGGGCTCAGCGCCCGCGCCTCGGGGAGCACCACGGCACTCTCGTAGAACGCCTCACCGGCGCCCTCCGGCCGCACCGCCACCAGTCCGCGCGCCTCGGGCTTGCGGGAGAAGTGGTGCGGCACGAGCGCGATGCCCAGCTGCTCGTGCACCAGCTCCAGCAGGCTGTGTACGTCGGTGACCTCCAGGGCCACCGTGCGCCGCACCCCGGCCGCCGCGAACGCCGCGTCGGCCGCGCGGCGCGGACCGAAGTCCGGGTGGAAGTCGATGAACGGCTCACCCGCCAGCTCCGCCCAGGCCGCCCGGTCCGCCGCCGCCAGCCGGTGCCCCGGCGCGCACAGCAGCACCATGGGCTCCCGGGCCAGCGGGACCAGCTCGCCGCGCCAGCCCGCCGGGTCCACCGTCGCGGCGAACGCGATGTCGAGCCGCCCGCCCGCCACCCCGTCGACCAGCCGTGCCGTGCCCTCCTGGCGCAGCCGGATCTCCATGTGCGGGTGGGCGTGGTGGAAGGCGGCGAGCAGCCGGGGCAGCCGCAGCCCGGCCACGCACTGCTCCACGCCCACCGACAGGGTCCCGCGCAGCAGCCCCCGTACCGCGTCGACGGCCTCCTTCGCGGCCCGCACCCCGGCCAGGGTGCGTTCCGCCTCGACCAGCAGGGCGCGACCCGCCTCGGTCAGCCGTACGCTGCGGGTGGTCCGGCTGAACAGCGGCGTCCGCAGCTCCTGCTCCAGCGCCCGTACGGAGGCGGAGAGCCCGGACTGCGAGACGGCGACCCGCTCCGCCGCGCGGGTGAAATGCCGCTCCTCGGCGACGGCCACGAAATGTTCCAGCTGACGCAACTCCATGATTGAGAACTCTAGGCCCTGAATCCAAGCGGAATCTCCTGTTGGACTACTGGATCGAAGTGGGCCAGCCTGGGGGTGTCCTGCCGGTCATGGCAGGAACACCTCTCCCATGGAGCCCGTATGTACATCCCGTCCGCCGACCGCTACGCGAACATGCCCTACCGGCGCACCGGGCGCAGCGGCCTGAAGCTGCCCGCGCTCTCGCTGGGCCTGTGGCACAACTTCGGCGGGGACCGGACACCGGAGACCCAGGGTGAGATCCTGCGCCGGGCCTTCGACCTCGGCATCACCCACTTCGACCTGGCCAACAACTACGGCCCGCCGCCCGGCTCCGCCGAGACCGCGATGGGCCGGGCGCTCGCCACGGACTTCGCCGCCCACCGGGACGAGATCATCGTCTCCACCAAGGCCGGCTACCTGATGTGGGACGGCCCGTACGGCGAGTGGGGTTCCCGCAAGAACCTGCTGTCCTCGCTGGACCAGAGCCTCACCCGGCTCGGCCTGGACTACGTGGACATCTTCTACTCGCACCGGCCCGACCTCGAGACCCCGCTCGAAGAGACCATGGGCGCGCTCGACGCGGCGGTCCGCCAGGGCAAGGCGCTCTACGTCGGCGTCTCCAACTACTCACCCGAGCAGACCCGCGAGGCCGCCCGGATCCTGAAGGAGCTCGGCACCCCGCTCCTGATCCACCAGCCGCGCTACTCGATGCTCGACCGCCGCCCCGAGGACGGGCTGCTCACCACCCTGGACGAGCTGGGCGTCGGCTCCATCGCCTACTCGCCGCTGGAGCAGGGCATCCTCTCCGACCGCTACCTGAACGGCATCCCGGAGGGCTCCCGCGCCGCCGGCAGCAGCCCCTTCCTGTCGGCCGAGGCGGTCACCCCGGACCTGGTCTCCCGGCTGCGCGAGCTCAACGAACTCGCCGCCGCGCGCGGCCAGTCCCTCGCCCAGCTGGCCCTGGCCTGGGTGCTGCGCGGCGGGCGCGTCACCTCCGCCGTGGTCGGCGCGAGCAGCGTCGCCCAGCTGGAGAACAACGTCGAGACGGTCCGGAACCTGCACTTCACCGACAAGGAACTCAGCCGGATCGAGAAGCTGCTGAAGGGCGCCAAGCGCGGCTGACGCCCCCCGCCCCCGGCGGCCCGCAGCGGCCGCCGGGGGCGACATTGGAATGGACCTGTGGCGTGCTCGGCACCCCTGGCCTGGGCGTTCATCGGCGCGTACCGTGTGGCCGCATGAAGATCCTCGTCAGCGCCGACATGGAAGGCGCCACCGGCGTGACCTGGCCGGCCGACGTGCT
The DNA here is from genome assembly GCF_036346615.1 of Streptomyces sp. NBC_00523. Lineage (NCBI taxonomy): Bacteria > Bacillati > Actinomycetota > Actinomycetes > Kitasatosporales > Streptomycetaceae > Streptomyces > Streptomyces sp. NBC_00523. The sequence continues at coordinate 6,338,836 of NZ_CP107836.1, forward strand.
GCCCGGCACGCCGCAGTGGGAGCGGTGCCGCTCCCTGTTCACCTCCGACGTCAACGCCGCCGCCCTCGGCTTCTACGACGGGGGAGCGGACGAGGTGCTGATCAACGAGGCCCACTGGACCATGCGCAACCTGCTCCTGGAGAGACTGGACGACCGCGTCCAGATGCTCACCGGCAAGCACAAGTCGCTCAGCATGGTCGAGGGCATCCAGCACGGGGACGTCGACGCGGTGGCTTTCGTCGGCTACCACACGGGCGCCGGTACGGAGGGCGTCCTCGCCCACACCTACCTCGCCAACTCCATCACCGGGGTGTGGCTGAACGGCGTCCGGGCCAGCGAGGGCCTGCTCAACGCGCACGTCGCCGCCGAGTACGGGGTCCCCGTCGTCCTCGTCACCGGCGACGACCTGACCTGCGTGGACGCCGAGGGGTACGCCCCCGGTGCGGAGAAGGTGGCCGTCAAGGACTACGTGTCGCGGTACGCCGCCGTCTGCCGCACCCCCGCCCGTACCGCCGCCGACATCCGGGCGGCCGCCGCCCGGGCCGTGTCCGCGGCCGGGCGGTACACGCCGGTGGAGGGCGGTCCGTTCACCGTGGAGCTGGAGTTCGACGCCGAGCACCTGGCCGCGGCGGCCACCGTCGTACCCGGCGCGGCGCCGAGCGGCGAGAGGCGGGTCTCCTACACCAGCGCGACGATGTACGAAGGTATCCGCACGTTCAAGGCGGTGACGACGATCGTCTCGTCCGCCGTGGAGGAGCAGTATGGTTGAGGCGACCGCCCCCCAGGACTCCGTCGACGCCCTGGCGCTCGACGAATCGGTGACGTTCACCTCCGAACTGATCCGCATCGACACCACCAACCGGGGCGGCGGCGACTGCCGCGAACGCCCCGCCGCCGAGTACGTCGCCGAGCGCCTGGCCGCCACCGGCCTGGAACCCGCGCTCCTGGAACGCACCCCCGGCCGCACCAACGTCGTCGCCCGGATCCCCGGCACCGACCCGTCCGCCCCCGCCCTCCTGGTCCACGGCCACCTCGACGTGGTGCCGGCCGAGGCCGCCGACTGGACCGTGCACCCCTTCTCCGGCGAGGTCCGCGAGGGGACCGTGTGGGGGCGCGGCGCCATCGACATGAAGAACATGGACGCGATGGTCCTGGCCGTCGTCCGGTACTGGGCCCGGGCCGGTATCCGCCCGCGCCGCGACATCGTCATCGCGTACACCGCCGACGAGGAGGCCAGCGCCGAGGACGGCTCGGGCTTCCTCGCCGACCGGCACGCCGCCCTCTTCGACGGCTGTACGGAGGGCATCAGCGAATCCGGCGCCTTCACCTTCCACGCCGGACCGAACATGCCGCTCTACCCCATCGGCGCCGGCGAACGCGGCACCGGATGGCTGAAGCTCACCGCCCGCGGCAAGGCGGGCCACGGCTCCAAGGTCAACCGGGCCAACGCCGTCACCGCGCTCGCCGCCGCCGTCACCCGCATCGGGGAGCACGAGTGGCCGGTCCGGCTCACCCCGACGGTCCGCGCCGCCCTCACCGAGATCGCCGCGCTCCACGGCATCCATCCGGACCTCGACGCCCCCGGCTTCGACGTGGACGAACTCCTCGGCAAGATCGGACCGGCCGCGGCCCTCGTCGCCCCGACCGTCCGCAACAGCTCCAACCCGACGATGCTGGACGCCGGTTACAAGGTCAACGTCATCCCGGGCCACGCCACCGCCCACATCGACGGCCGGACCGTCCCCGGCGGCGACGAGGAGTTCCACGCCACCCTGGACCGGCTCACCGGATCCTCGGTCGACTGGGAGTTCGCCCACCGCGAGGTCGCCCTCCAGGCCCCGGTCGACTCACCCACGTACGGGAAACTACGCGCCGCCATCGAGCGGTTCGACCCGGACGGGCACGTCGTGCCGTACTGCATGTCCGGCGGCACCGACGCCAAGCAGTTCTCCCGGCTCGGCATCACCGGCTACGGTTTCTCACCGCTGAAGCTGCCCGTCGGCTTCGACTACCAGGCCCTCTTCCACGGCGTGGACGAACGCGTCCCCGTCGACGCGCTGCACTTCGGCGTCCGGGTCCTGGACCACTACCTGCGCACCGCCTGAACCACTCGGGGGAGACCCACACCCATGCCCACCGCACAGCCCCACGGCAGCTGGCCGTCACCGATCGACGCCGCACTGGCCGCCTCCCACGACGGACGGCCCGAGTACACCGGAGCGGTCGGCGACGAGCTGTGGTGGACCGAACCGCGCCCCGCCGAAGCCGGCCGGCGCGCCCTGGTCCGCCGCACCGCCGACGGCACCACCACCGAACTGCCCGCCCCCTGGGACGTCCGCAGCCGGGTCATCGAGTACGGCGGACAGCCCTGGGCGGGCACCGAGCGGGCGGAGGGCGGCCCGCTGGTCGTCTTCGTCCACTTCGCCGACCAGCGGCTGTACGCCTACGAGCCCGACGGCGACCGCGAACCGTGGCCGCTCACCCCGGTCTCCGCCGTCGGCGGCGGACTGCGCTGGGCCGACCCGCGCGTCCGGCCGGACCGGGGCGCGGCCGGTGAGGTGTGGTGCGTCCTGGAGGAGTTCACCGGCGAGGCACCCACCGCGCTGCGCCGGGTCCTCGCGGCCGTGCCCCTGGACGGATCGGCGGCGGGCGACCGGTCCGCCGTACGCGAACTCAGCGACGGGGGGCACCGGTTCGTCACCGGCCCCGAGGTGTCGCCCGACGGGCGGCGCGCCGCCTGGATCGGCTGGGACCACCCGCGCATGCCCTGGGACGGCACCGAGGTGCTGGTCGCGGACATCGGCGACGACGGCACCTTCCAGGGCGCCCGGCCCGTCGCCGGAGGCCCCGAGGAATCCGTGCCCCAGGTCCAGTGGACCGCCGACGGGCAGCTGCTCCTGGCGACCGACCGCAGCGGCTGGTGGAACCTGTGCCGGCTCGACCCGGACACCGGTGAGACCCGGGAACTGTGCCCGCGCGAGGAGGAGTTCGCCGGGCCGCTGTGGAAGATCGGGCTCGTCTGGTTCCGCCCCCTGGACAACGGGCTGATCGCGGTCCTGCACGGCAAGGGCACCACCACCCTCGGCATACTCGACCCGGAGACCTGCGAACTGGTCGACATCGCGGGCCCGTGGACCGAGTGGGTGCCGACGCTCACCGTGCGCGGCTCCCGCGTCACCGGCGTCGCCGCGAGCCCGCACAGCGGTTACGAGATCGTCGAGCTGGACACCGCGACCGGGCACACCCGGATCACCGGCACCCCGCACGAGGACGCCGTCGACCCCGCCTACTACCCGGAACCGGTGCTGCGGACCTTCACCGGACCCGGCGGACGCGAGATCCACGCCCAGATCTACCCGCCGCGCAACCCCGGACACGCCGGACCCGAGGGCGAGTTGCCGCCCTACGTGGTGTGGGCCCACGGCGGTCCCACCGGGCACGCCGCCCTCGTCCTGGACCTGGAGATCGCCTACTTCACCTCACGCGGCATCGGCGTCGCCGAGGTCAACTACGGGGGCTCCGCCGGATACGGCCGCGCCTACCGCAACCGGCTGCGCGAGCAGTGGGGCGTCGTGGACGTGGAGGACTGCGCCGCCGTCGCCGGGACGCTCGCCGCCGAGGGCACCGCCGACCCGGACCGGCTCGCCATCCGGGGCGGCAGCGCCGGTGGCTGGACCAGCGCCGCCTCGCTGACCGGCACCGACGTCTACGCCTGCGGCACGATCATCTACCCCATCCTCGATCTCGCGGGCTGGGGCACCGACGAGACCCACGACTTCGAGTCCCAGTACCTGGAATCGCTGGTCGGACCCCTCGCCGAGGTCCCCGAGCGCTACCGGGAACGCTCCCCGGTCGGCCGCACCGACCGGCTCACCGTGCCGTTCCTGCTCCTTCAGGGCGAGGACGACCCCATCTGCCCGCCCGTGCAGTGCGAGCGCTTCCTCGCCGCCGTCGAGGGGCGCTCCATCCCGCACGCGTACCGCACCTACCCGGGCGAGGGCCACGGCTTCCGCCGCGCCACCACGATGATCGACGCGCTGGAATCCGAACTCTCCCTGTACGCCCAGGTGTTCGGCTTCGACCGGCCCGACGTGGCCACCCTGGAGCTGAAGCGGTGACCCTCACCCAGTCGGTCCGCCCCGCCCGGCTGCGCCCCGGGTCCAGGGTCGCCGTCGTCGCGCCGTGCGGGCCCGTCCCCGCCGACCGGCTGGAACCCGGCCTGGACATCCTGCGCGGCTGGGGCCTCGACCCCGTGCCCATGCCCCATGTGCGGGACGTGCACCGGGACCTGGACTACCTCGCCGGTACGGACGAGGCCCGGGCCCGGGACTTCCAGGACGCCTGGTGCGACCCCTCCGTGGACGCGGTGATCTGCGCACGCGGCGGGTACGGGGCGCACCGCATGGTGGACCTGGTGGACTGGGCGGCGGTGCGCGCGGCCGGGCCCAAGGTGTTCGTCGGCTACAGCGACGTCACCGTGCTCCACGAGGCGTTCGCGCTGCGGACCGGCTTCGCCACCCTGCACGGGCCGATGGCGGGGACCGAGACGTTCCTCAAGGACCCGCGCACCCAGGAGTCCCTGCGGGCCACGCTCTTCGACCCGGGGACGCAGCTGACCCTGGGCCTGGAGGACGCCAGGGCGCTGGTCCCGGGCCGGGCGCGCGGCATTACCTACGGCGGCTGCGTGAGCCTGCTCGCCGCCGACCTCGGTACCCCGCACGCCCGTCGCTCGGCCCGGGGCGGGCTGCTCGTCATCGAGGACACCACCGAGGACCCGTACAGCCTGGACCGCATCCTCACCCAGCTGCTGCGGGCCGGGGCGCTCGACAGGGTCGCCGGGGTGGCCTGCGGTTCCTGGGCGGGGTGCGGGCCGTACGCACAGGTGCGGGCGGTGCTCGCGGACCGGCTGGGCGCGCTGGGCGTCCCGGTCGTGGAGGAGCTGGGCTTCGGCCACGGGCCCACCGGGCTCACCGTCCCGCTCGGGGTGCCCGCGGTGCTCGACGCCCCGGCGGACGGCGGCCCGGCCACTCTCACCGTCGAGGTGCCCGCCCTGCTCTGACCTGCCCGGTCTCCCGCCCCCGTCACCCGAATGGCCGAACATCTCCGCCGGTGGGTACGGGGGCGGAGCCATGCTGGAGCCCCGGGGCTACGGCCGTACCAGGGCCGGGAAAGGGGCTGCTCATGAGCCCGAAGGACGTGTCGAGCAGCGGGAAGAGCGGCAGCGGGGCGTTCACCCCGGGCCGCATCCTGGTCCTCGTCATCGCGGTTCTGTCGGTCGTGTTCATCGCCGAGAACACCAAGGACGTCGAGGTCCGCCTCATCGTCCCGCTGGTCACGGCGCCGCTCTACGTATGGCTGATCGTGATGTTCGTGGCGGGCATGGCGTGCGGCGCGTACGTCTTCCGCAGGCGGTCCAAGTAGCGGCGGGCGACGGCCGTACGGGGCAGGGCTCACCGGCCCTGCCCCGTACGGCCGTTCTAAGCTGGGGCGATGTCCGACACCCGCTGTCTTGCCGAGGGGCCGCGCACGGCGATCCGTCCCTTCACCCACGGCGACGCCGACGAGTTCACCGCCCGGGCCCGGGAGAGCACCGCGCTGCACCGGCCCTGGCTGTTCCCGCCCGCCACCCCCGAGGCGTACGCCGCCTACGCGGGTGTGCTCATCGAGGACCCCACGAAGGCGGGGTTCCTGGTGTGCGAGCGGGACGCGGCGGGCGGGCCCGGGGCGATCGCCGGGTTCATCAACATCAACAACATCGTCGCCGGGGCCTTCCGCTGCGGCGCCCTCGGCTACGGCGCCTTCGCGCACGCGGCCGGGCGCGGCCTCATGGGCGAGGGGCTGGAGCTCGTCCTGGACCACGCCTTCGGCCCGCTCGCCCTGCACCGTCTGGAGGCCAACGTCCAGCCGGACAACGCGGGGTCGATCGGGCTCGTGCGCCGCGCGGGCTTCCGGCTGGAGGGCTACTCGCCGGACTTCCTCCACATCGACGGCGCCTGGCGCGACCACGAACGCTGGGCGATCACCGCGGAGATGCGCCGACCGCGTGCCACCGGCCGGGTGACGGCGGCTACTTGACCAGGCCGCGCGCCGCGTCCGCGATGTGCGTGCGGGAGATCCCCGCCGCGTCGAGCAGCTCCGGCGTGGTCCCGGACCCGGGGAGGTTGCTCCCGGCGAGGTGGACGAAGCCCGGGTGGCTCCCGGACTCCGCGAGCGACGACAGCACCGCCTCACCGATACCGCCCTCCGGGTGGTGGTCCTCGACCACGACCAGGGCCCCGGTCTCCCGGGCCGCGAGAGCCAGCGCGCCGGAGTCGACCGGCTTGACGGAGTAGAGGTCGATGACCCGGGCCCGTACGCCCTGCTCGGCCAGCAGATCGGCGGCGGCCAGGCACTCGTGCAGCGTGACCCCCGCGCCGACCAGGGTGACCTGGTCGTCGTCGCCGTGGCGCAGGGTCTTCGAGCCGCCCACGGGGAACGTCTCGTCGCTCCCGTACAGCACCGGGTAGGCGCCACGCGTGGTGCGCAGGTACGAGATGCCGTCGATGTCCGCCATCGCCACGGTCAGGGCCGCCGCCGAGGTCGCGTCGCTCGGGTAGAGCACGGTCGAACCGCGCACCGCGCGCATCATCGCCAGATCCTCTACGCCCATCTGCGAGGGCCCGTCCGCGCCGATCTCCACCCCGCTGTGCGTCCCGCAGAGCGCCATCGTGATGTCCGAGACGGCCGCCATGCGGATGAAGTCGTGCGCCCGGGTGAGGAACGCCGCGAAGGTCGTCGCGTACGGGCGGAAGCCGCGCACCGCCATGCCGACGGCCTCGGCGACCATCTGCTGCTCCGCGATGTACGTCTGGAAGAAGCGGTCCGGGTACGCCTTCTTGAAGTCCTCCGAATGCGTGGAGTTGCCGACCTCCGCGTCCAGGGCGACGATGTCCGGCCGTACGCCGAGTGCGACGAGCGCCTTGCCGAAGGCGACCCGGGTGGCGATCTCGTCGCCCTTCTCGAAGCGCGGCAGCTCCACGGCGGCGTCGGTCCGCGCGGGAGCGGGCGCGGCCTTCGGCGGCCGGGGGCCCTTCACCCGCAGGTCGCGGACGCCGCCCAGTTCCTCGATCGCGCGCTCGGCCAGGTCCTCGGGCAGCGGCTTGCCGTGCCAGCCCTCCTTGTCGGCGACCTCGCTGACCCCGCGCCCCTTGACCGTCTTCGCGACGATCACCGTGGGGGCGGTGCCGTCCGCCGCCGTCTTCAGGGCCCGGTCGACCTCGGTCAGGTCGTGGCCGTCGACCACGAGGGCGCGGCAGCCGAACGCCTCGACGCGGCGCGCGTAGGTGCCGGTGTCCCATTGCAGCTCGGTGGGGCCGGACTGGCCGAGGCGGTTGACGTCGATGATCGCGGTGAAGTTGCCCAGCTGATGCTGGCCGGCCTTGTCCAGGGCCTCCCAGACGGACCCCTCGGCCATCTCGCTGTCGCCGCACAGCACCCAGACCCGGTACGGCTGGTTCTCCAGGTCCCGCCCGGCGAGCGCGATGCCCACGCCGTACGCGATGCCCTGGCCCAGCGAGCCGGTCGCCACGTCCACCCAGGGCAGCTCGGGCGTGGGGTGGCCCTGGAGGCGGTGCCCGAAGCGGCGGTACGTCGTCATCAGCTCCTCGTCGCTGATGGCACCGGCCGCCTTGAACATGGCGTACAGGAGCGGCGAGGCGTGGCCCTTCGAGAAGACCAGGTGGTCGCCGGCCGGGTTCTCGGGCGCGTTCCAGTCGTACCGCAGATGCCGGGTCATGAGGACCGCCATCAGATCGGCCGCCGACAGGCTGGACGTGGGGTGCCCGGATCCCGCCGAGGTGCTGGCGCGCACCGAGTCCACCCGCAGCTGCTGGGCGAGCTCGAAGACCTCGGTGAGATCGCTGTCGGGGCCGAGCGTGCTGGTCTGTTCGCTGGTCATGGGCCGGACCTTTCGCGTGAGGGCGGGACGACGGAACGGGTTCCCGAATCCGCGCGGTCCATCACGTTCCGGGGGAAGGTTGCCCTCCATCGGGCGCCCGGCCCGGCCTCACCGCCGCTTGTAGTTGATCTTCATCGTGTCCATGTCCGTCGCCGTGGACCGCAGCTCGCCGTGCCCGTACCCCGCCTCGCGCAGCGTCGTCTGCGCCCGGTCCTCGGCGATCGCACCGGCCATCTCCTCGCCGTCCTCGGCGTCCGAGACGACCACATAGCGGAAGCTGAAGTGCTTGAGGACCCGGTCGTAGGTGAGCGACCCCTCCTCGGTGAACTGCATTCCGGCGAGCCCGTGCTCCTCGACCTCGGCCAGCAGCCGCTCGCGCGCCGCGTCCGTCAGATCCTGGAACGTGCCGCGCACGATCACCCGGTAGGTGTGCTGCGTACTCATCTGTTGCGCTGTCCCTCTCGCCCGCCGCTTCCGGTGTCCGCAGCGAGCGTACGGGGGCCGGGAGCGGGACGGAAACGGAATTCCGGGCGCCGAGACACCCCTTGTCGGCGCGGCGACCGGCGTGTTCCATGGTCATCGGGGGGCGCCCGGTCCTGTGGCGGCCCGCGCGAGGGAGCGAGGTTGCCTTGGCCACCACCGTACGACGTGCCGTCCTGACCCTGCCCGCGGCGGCGACCGGGCCGGAGAACCCGCTGCCCGCGCTGCGGCCGCTGGACGAGACGCACGTCATCGAAGACCGGGACCGGGCCGGGCTCCCGCGCGACATGGCCCGCCAGCTCGGCCACGCGCCGCTGACCACCGTCCTGCCCGTCCGCCTCCTGGACGGCTACGGGCGTGAGCGCGTCCCCACGGACCTCGACGCGATCGTCATCGAGAACGACCATCTGCGGGTCACCGTGCTGCCCGGCCTCGGCGGCCGGATCCACTCGCTCGTCCACAAGCCGTCCGGCCGCGACCTCGTCTACACCAACCCGGTGCTCCAGCCCGCCGACTTCGCGCTCAACGGCGCCTGGTTCTCCGGCGGCATCGAGTGGAACATCGGCGCGACCGGGCACACCACGCTCTCCTGCGCCCCGGTGCACGCGGCGCTCGTCCCGGCGCCCGACGGCGGAGAGATGGTCCGGCTCTGGGAGTGGGAGCGGCTGCGCGACCTGCCGTTCCAGGTGGACCTGTGGCTCCCCGCCGACTCCGCGTTCCTGCACGTCGGCGTACGCATACGCAATCCGCACGAGCAGCCCGCGCCCGTCTACTGGTGGTCCAACATCGCCGTCCCCGAGGACGAGCGCGGCCGGGTGATCGCCCCGGCTGACGAGGCGTGGCACTTCGGGTACGAGCGCAGCCTGACCCGGGTCCCCGTCCCCGAGAGCGGCGGCACCGACCGCACCTACCCGCTGCGCAGCGAGTACCCCGCCGACTACTTCTACGAGGTGCCCGACGGCGCCCGCCGCTGGATCGCCGCACTGGACGAGCAGGGGCGCGGGCTCGTCCAGACCTCCACCGACCTGCTGCGCGGCCGCAAGCTGTTCCTCTGGGGCAGCGGGCCCGGCGGGCGGCGCTGGCAGGAATGGCTCACCGAGCCCGGCACCGGAGGCTACGCGGAGATCCAGGCCGGACTGGCCCGCACCCAGCTGGAACACGTCCCGCTGGAACCGGGCGGCGAGTTCAGCTGGCTGGAGTCGTACGGGCCGCTCGACGCCGACCCCTCCGTGGTGCACGGCGACGACTGGGCGGCCGCCCGCGCCGAGACCGAGCAGCGGCTCGCGGAGGCCCTGCCGCGCGCCGACGTGGACGCCGCGTACACCGCCTGGCGCGCCCACGCCGACACGGAACCCGGCGAACGCCTCGCCACCGGATCCGGCTGGGGCGCCCTGGAGGTGCGGCGCGGCCGGTACAAGCTGCCCGGCACGCCGTTCACGGACGACACGCTGGGCGAGGAGCAGGCCCCCTGGCTGGAGCTGCTGGACCAGGGCACGTTCCCCGGCCCCGCCGGAACCGTCCCCGGGCCCACCCTGGTCTCCCGGCACTGGCGGGACATGCTGGAGACGGCCCCCGCCGAACCGCTCACCGAATACCACCTCGGCATCGCGCAGTGGCACGGCGACGACCGCGCCCAGGCGGTCCGCAGCTGGGAACGCGGACTGGCCACGGCCGACTCGCGCTGGCCGCTGCTGCGCTGCCTGGCCGTGGCAGCCCTGGTGAGCGGCCAGCGCGAACTGGCCGCCGAGTACTACGCGGAGGCGTTCGACGGGCTGTGCGCGGAGCGCCGCGACGGCGACGAGCCGTGGGCCGCGGCCGCCGCCGCGCTGGGCCGGGAGGCGATCGAGGCGCTGCTCACGGCGGGGCGCACCGAGGCCGCCCGGACGGTGTGGCAGGGGCTGCCGCCGGAGGTCCGGGCGCGCGGCCGGTTCCGCCTGCTGGAGGCCCGGCTGCTGCACGCGGAGGGCCGGTCCGACGCCGCGAAGGCCGTGTTCGACGCGGGCTTCGAGGTCGCCGACCTGCGCGAGGGCGCGGAGATCCTCGAGGAGGTGTGGCAGCGGCTCACGGACGAACCGCTGCCGGACCCGTACAACTACCGGATGCGCCCGCGCACCTGACAGGAGAAGCACTGCATGATCATCTGGATCAACGGAGCCTTCGGCAGCGGCAAGACCAGGCTGGTCACCGAACTGCACCGCAGACTGCCGGAGGCGCTGGTCTTCGACCCGGAGTACGTCGGCTTCCTGCTGCGCGAGATCGTGGAGGTGCCGGGCGGCGACTTCCAGAACATCCCGCTGTGGCGCAGGCAGGTGGCCTCGCTGGCCCAGGGGCTGGTGGAGGAGTACGGCCGGCCGGTCCTGGCGCCGATGACCGTGGTCCGCAGGCAGTACGCCGACGAGATCTTCGGGGCCCTGGAGAAGGCGGGCGTCCCGGTCCACCACTTCTTCCTGAACGTCTCCGCACCCGTACTCGAACAGCGGCTGCACGACCGGGTGCTGCTGCCCGACGACCCGGAGCGCGACGAGGCGGCCCGCCGCTGGGGGAAGGCGCGGATTCCGGAGTGCGTGGCGGCGGTGGGCAGCCTCCGCGAGGACACCGTGGTGCTGGACGGCGAGCTGCCCACCGCTGAGCTCGCGGCCCTGGTGCTGGAGCGGACCGGCCTGGCCTAAACGGGGGCGTTGCGGTCGACGTACTCGAAGACCGAGCCGTCCGGGTGCACCGCGATCAGGTTGCGGCCGACCGGGGTCGGGACGGGGCCCGCGATGACGCGGGCGCCGACCCGGGTCAGGGACGCGTGGGCCTCGTCCACGTCCTTCACGGCGATGGTCGCGGTGACCTTGCGCAGGATCTCCAGCTCCGATTCGGGGCCGCTCATCAGCAGGAAGCAGCTGATCGCGGCGACGGACACCCCGCCGCGCTCGAAGCGGAGGGCCCGAGCGCCGGTCAGCCGCTCGTAGAAGGCGACCGCGGCCTCCAGGTCGGCGACGCAGATACGCAGCGTGGTTCCCAGGATCTCCATGGCGGCCAGGTTAGTTGGCTACCCCCCCGCCATGTGATCCATTCGGTCCGGCCGTGCGCTCAGGCCCGGCAGAGCACCTCGCCGTGCGGCACCATGAACCAGCCGTCGTCCTGCGCGCCCCACGCGCGCCACGCGTCGGCGATCTCCGCCAGTTCCTCGGCCGTGGCGTGCCCGCCGTCCACCGCGAGCTTCGCGTACGCCGAGCCGACGGTGCGGTCGGCCCACAGCCCGCTCCACCAGGCCCGGTTCTCCGGCGTCGCGTAACACCAGGAGCCCGCCGTGGGCGTGATGTCGGTGAATCCGGCCTGCCGCGCCCAGGACAGCATCCGGCGCCCGGCGTCCGGCTCGCCGCCGTTGGAGCGGGCCACCCGGCCGTACAGCTCCGCCCAGCGGTCCATGCCCGGCGACTCGGGATACCAGGTCATCGCCGCGTAGTCGCTGTCGCGCGCGGCGACGATGCCCCCGGGGCGGCACACCCGGCGCATCTCGCGCAGTGCCTGGACGGGATCGCCCACGTGCTGGAGGACCTGATGGGCGTGCACCACGTCGAAGGAGTCGTCGGGGTAGTCCAGGGCGTGGACGTCCGCCACGGCGAACTCCACGTTGTCCATGCCGCGTTCGGCGGCCACCTCGGCTGCCTGGGCCAGGATCTCGTCGGTGGTGTCGACGGCGGTCACCCGGCCCGGGGCGACCAGCGCGGCCAGGTCCGCGGTGATGGTGCCGGGGCCGCAGCCGACGTCCAGCACGTCCAGGCCCGGACGCAGTTCGCCGACGAGGTAGGCGGCGGAGTTGGCGGCGGTGCGCCACCTGTGCGAGCGCAGCACCGACTCGTGGTGGCCGTGGGTGTAGACGGCGGTCTCCTTCGACATGACCGTGCATCCTCTCTCGAAACGCGAACCGCGAAAGCGCTGATCGGTAGGACCACCGTAGGCCCTGTTGCCGAATAATGAGATGGGTATCTTGCTATGTGGACAGTGGTCGGGCGCGCGAAAGGGGCGGCCGACTCCACGTCGACCGCCCCCTGTTGGCTGCTGGGCCGGGTGTCCCTACGCCGGCCTCGGGCAGTACACCGTCAGCGCCTCCGGTAGCTTGTCGATCAGCAACTCCGTCTCGCTGTGCGCCACTTCACCGTCGTACGCGTACGGCGTCCCCGGCTTCAGACCGGAGATCCGCACCCGCTGACGGCGGACCGCCGCGTGCATGGGGGAGCGGGTCAGCGGGCCCGCGACCGCCGCCGCGAGCAGCCTCAGCCCCGGCGTCCGGCCGCCGTGCACCACGCGGACGTCCAGCAGCCCGTCCGCGAGGTTGTGCCGCCGCCCCGGCGCCGGGCCCACCCGCTGGAACAGGCCGTTGCCGACGAACAGCAGCCACAACGGGCGGCACCGGCCCTGGAGTTCGGCCTCCAGGGGCCGTTCGCCGCGCAGCACGTGCAGGGCCGCGAGCACCCCCGCGGGCCAGCCGCCGATCCGGGGCGACCAGCGCTCCCGCATCCGCACCAGCTCCGGATACACGCCCAGGCTGAAGGCGTTCAGGAAGTAACCGTCGGAGCCCTCCGGCCCCGGCCGGAACCGGCCCACGTCCGCCCGCACCGCGCTCCCGGCGGTGAGCGCGGAGCAGGCGTCGGCGCCGGTCTCGATGCCCAGGTCGTACGCGAAGTGGTTCAGCGTCCCGCCCGGGAACACCGCCAGTGGCACCTCGTGCTCCACCGCCACGGACGCCGCCAGATTGACCGTGCCGTCCCCGCCGCACACCCCCAGCGCCGTGCACCGGTCCGCCGCCTGCGCCAGCTCCGAGGCGAGCCGGCCGGGCGCGCACTCCACGATCTCCGCCTCCGGCAGCGCGTTCCGGATCAGCGCGGCCGTCGCGGTCGCCGTCCCCGACTCCTGGTTGGCGACCACCACGAGGCCCCGGCCCTCGGGCAGGGCGGGCGCGTCGGCCGGCGGCCTGCCCGGTGCGGGCAGCTGCCCCCTCGTCGGTATCACCCCCCGAAGGGCGAACGCCGCCCCCACGCCCAGCGCCGCCCCGGCCAGCACATCGCTCGGGTAGTGCACCCCGGTGTACACGCGGGACGCCGCCACGGACAGCGCGACGGGCGCCACGATCGCCCCCCAGCCCCGCGACTCCAGGGCGACCCCGGTCGCGAAGGCGGCGGCCGACGCGGCGTGCCCGGACGGGAACGACGTCGTCACCGGCTGCCGCTTCAGCTGCCGTATCACCGGCACGGCGTCCAGGATCGGCCGGTCCCTGCGGACCGCCCCCTTGCCCACTGTGTTGATCGCGGCCGACGCCACCGCGAGCGAGGCGATGCCCCGCAGCGCGGCCCGCCGGGCCCGGGCGCTGCCGCCGAACGCGGCCATGCCGGCCGCCGCCCCGACCCACAGCAGCCCGTGATTGGCGCTGCGGCTCAGGCGGGGCAGCACCGGCCCCGCGGCCGGCCAGTGGCGCTGGGCCAGATTCTGGAACACGGCGAGATCGCGCCGGTGGAACCGGTCGCGCAGCCCGGCGATCCGGGACGGGACGGAAGCATTGCTCGCTGACGACATGCGACAGCGGATACCCCGCATCGCCGCCCCGAACCAGCAGCCACGCCGAAGGTAGCCTGAGGTTCGTCACACCGGTCGCGGCCGGGACACCGAACAAGGGGGAATGCGGGGCCATGGGGCGACTCGTGCCGGCGGTGACCAGGGCGTTCGACGTCCTCGAACTCTTCCTCCAGGGCGACGGCACGCTGTCCGCCCCCGAGGTGACCCGCAAGCTCCAGCTGCCCCGTACCACCGTCCACGAGCTGCTCACCACGCTCGCCGCCCGGTCGTACCTGGTCACCGACCCCGAGCGGCCCGGACGCTACCGGCTGGGGGTGCGCACCTACCAGCTCGGCAGCCGGTACGCCGAACAGCTCGACCTCGCCGCCGAGGGCCGCCAGGTCGCCCGGCGCGTCGCCGAGCGGTGCGGCGAGTCCGTGCATGTGGCGATCCTCGACGGCACCGACGCCGTCTGCGTGGCCCAGGCGGACTCCACCCACGCCGTCCGCACGGTGTCGGCGGCCGGCCACCGGCTGCCCGCCCACTGCACGTCCGCCGGCAAGATGCTCCTCGCCTCGCTGCCCGCCCCGGAGCTCGACGCCCGGCTCGACGGCCTCGAACCGGCCGCCCTGACCCCGCACACCCTCACCGGCGAGCGCGAGCTGCGGGCCGCGCTCGACGCCGTACGGGAACGCGGGGTCGCGACGGAGCACCAGGAGTCCGACCCCGGCGTCAGCTGTGTCGCCGCCCCCGTGCGCGACCGGTCGGGGCAGGTCGTCGCCGCGCTCTCCGTCTCGGTCCCGATGATCCGCTGGACCGAGGAGCGCGAGCGGGAACTCGCCGCCCTCGCCGTCGAAGCCGCCGACGAGCTGTCCGGCCGCCTCGGACACGACCGGAGCACGGTGTGAACCGGGCCAGGGAAGGCGCCCCGCCCCGTTCCCTCGTATAAAGGTCCCGAGGGCCTGTCTTCAAACTGCCGTCTGCGGCGCGCTCCGGGCGACGACGGCAGTTTGAAGACAGGCCCGAGGGCGGACGGCGAAGGAGGCCCGATGGGCCGGGAACGGACCGGGCGGCACGAGCGCGGCACGGACACGGTCCGGGAGGACCGGGGCCCCGTACGGTACGGGCCGCCGGCCCCCTGGCCGGGCCTGCCCGTCCTGCCCGAACTGGCCGGGGTGCTGGCCTCCGCCGCCGGTGACGCCGCGCCCCAGCCCGCCGGCGGATCGGCCGCCCTGCGCGAGGCCGCCTGCGCCTACTGGGACCGGCGCGGACTGCGCTGCGGCCCCGAGCGCGTCGCGGCCGCCCCCGGCACCGCACCGCTGCTGCTCGCCCTGATCGCCGCGCACGGAGGCGACGTCCTGCTGCCGCGCCCCTGCCCCGCCTCCTGGATCCCGCAGGCCAGGCTGCTCGGCCGCCCCGCCTACCAGGTGCCCACCCCCGCCGAGTGCGGCGGCGTGCCCGACCCGTACGCCCTCCTCGAAACCGTGCGGCGGGTACGCGCCGAGGGCGGCCGGCCCCGGCTCCTGCTGCTCTCGGTGGCCGACGACCCCACCGCCACCGTCGCCCCGCCGGAACTCGTGCGCGAGGCGTGCGAGGCCGCCGTGGACGAGGGGCTGCACATCGTCAGCGACGAGACCTGGCGCGACACCCTGCACCGCCCGCACGACACGGTCCTGGTCAGCCCCGCCGAGATGTGCCCCGACGACGTCACGGTGGTCTCCGGCCTGTACGGCGCGCTGACCCCGGCCGCCTGGCCCGTTGCCGTCGCCCGGTTCCCGGACACCGCGCGCTCCGCCACCCGCCACGCCCGTACGCTCGACGTCCTCACCGCACTCGGCGCCTCCGTCGCCGGACCGGTCGCGGCGGCCGCCTCCCACGCGCTGCGCGAGCCGGACGCCGTCACCGAACGGGCCCGGCGCTCCGCCGCCCTGCACGCCCGGCTCGCCGCAGAGGCACACCGCGCCGTCCTCGGCTGGGGTGCCCTCGCCCGGCCCCCGCAGGCCGGCCGCCACCTCTACGCGGACCTCGGCCCGCTCCGCTCCCGGCTCGCCGCCCGGGGCGTCACCGACTCCCTCGAACTGGAGGAGTTCCTGTCCGCCCGGCTCGGCACCCCCGCCCCCGGCGGCCACCGCTTCGGCGACGAACTCGGCGCGCTCCGGGTCCGGCTGGGCACCGGCGCGCTCCTCGGCACGGACCCGGAACGCCAGGCCGAGGCGCTCACCGCCCCGGACCCGCTCGAATTGCCGCACATCGCCGCAGCGCTGAGCATTTTCCGAGCAGCCCTCGACGCACCGCGCTGACCCACCCCGCCGGCGCACTCCTGGACGGGAGCCCCGATGACGGACCGGACCGAGACCCCCCTCGCACCCCCCGCCGTCTGCGGCGAGGTCGTCGCACCGCGTCCCCTCGGCGAGGTGCGCACCTGGCCCCGCAGCTTCGCCGACCGGCTCACCGCCCCGCTCCCCGGCGTCCGGAGCATGTCCCGGCTCGCCCGCGAGCACGCCATCCGGCCCAACGCGGAGGGCCTGCGCCACATCCACCGGCTGCCGTACGCCCCCGAGCCCCTGCCGCCCGTCCCGGCGGGCGCAGCGTCCGTCACCTGGGCCGGGCACGCCAGCTGGATCATCCGCACCGGCGGCCTCACCGTCCTCGCCGACCCCGTCTGGTCCCGCCGCATCCTCGGCACCCCGGCCCGGATCACGCCCGTCGGCGTCCGCTGGGAGGACCTGCCGCCCGTCGACGCGGTCGTCATCAGCCACAACCACTACGACCACCTGGACGCCCCCACCCTGCGGCGGCTGCCCCGGCACACCCCGCTGTTCGTCCCGGCCGGACTCGGCGCGTGGTGCCGCCGCCGGGGCTTCGGCAACGTCACCGAACTCGACTGGTGGGAACACGCCGAACTGGACGGCGTCCGCTTCGACTTCGTGCCCGCCCACCACTGGTCCCGGCGCACCCTCACCGACACCTGCCGCTCGCTGTGGGGCGGCTGGGTCGTCCAGGACACCACCGGTGCGGGGGACGGCGGCCGGATCTATTTCGCCGGAGACTCCGGATACGGCCACTGGTTCGCCGAGATCGGCCGCCGCCACCCCGGCATCGACCTCGCCCTGCTGCCGATCGGCGCGTACGAGCCCCGCTGGTGGCTCGGCGACGTCCACACCGACCCGGAGGAGGCCGTGCAGGCATACGAGGACCTCGGCGCCCACGCGATGGCGCCCATGCACTGGGCGACCTTCCTGCTCTCCGCCGAACCGGTCCTCGAACCCCTCACCCGGCTGCGGACCGCCTGGCAGCGCGCCGGACACCCCCGCGACCGGCTCTGGGACCTGCCCATCGGCGGCTCCCGTCTGCTGACCGCCCGCCGGGCCGACGTCAGCGCGCCCACCACGCCCGCGTCCGGCGCCACACCGCGGGCGCCCCACTGATCAGCAGCGTCAGGCCCACCGCCGCGACCACCCCCTGCCACGGCTCCGGGAACAGCGAACCGCCCAGGATCCCGATCAGCTGGTACGTCGCCGCCCACGCCAGACACGCGGGCGCGTCGCCCCGGGCGAACCGACGCAGCTCCATCCGGCCCAGCAGGCACGCCAGCATCACCGGGATCCGCCCGGCCGGCACCAGCCGGGACAGCACCAGGACCGTCACCCCGTGCTCGTCCAGCTTCCGCTGCGCCTGCTCAAGGCGCTCCGGCGCCGCCCGGTCCCGGATCGTCCGCAGCCACCGCGACCCGTTCTTCGACCGCACCCCGCGCTGCCCCAGCCAGTACAGGGATATGTCCCCCAGGAACGCCGCCGACGACGCCACCGCGAACACCACCAGGAGCGCGAACGGCGCCGACTGGTGGAACGCCACCACGGCCGCCGAACTCACCAGCGCGCCCGTCGGCACCACCGGCACCAGCGCACCCAGCGCCACCAGCAGGAACAACGAGGGATAGCCGACCGCCTGCTGCGTCGACTCGGCGGGCAGCTGCGCCGTCTGGCGCAGGAACTCGATCACGCGCGGCCCTCCGGCCGGACCCGCTCGCCGTGCGCCAGCCGGTGCACCACGACCTCCGGAGCCACCATCGCCGCCTTCCGCACGAACTCCTCGCCCGGCGCGTGGAACTCGTGCGGCCGGACCGCGTCCATCCCGATCGGCCAGTACGTGCCGTAGTGCACCGGCACCGCCGCGCGCGGCCGCAACCGGGTCAGCGCCTGGGCCGCCCGCCCCGCGTCCAGGTGCCCGTGGCCCAGATACGGCCCCCAGCCGCCGACCGGCAGCAGCGCCACGTCCACCGGGCCGACCACCCGCGCCATGTCGTCGAAGAGCCCGGTGTCCCCGGCGAAATACGTACGCGCCGCGCCCTCCACCACGTAACCCAGCGCGGGGGAGCGGTGCGGGCCCAGCGGCAGGCGCCGGCCGTCGTGCAGCGCCGGGACCGCCCGGACCCGCACCCCGCCCACACACACCTCGTCGCCCGCGACCACCTCGGTGATCCGCAGCCCGCGCGCCCGGCGCAGCAGCCGCAGCCCCGGCACCGACCGCACCGAACCGCGCGGCACCAGCACCCGGGCCCCCGGCGCGACGCGCGCCAGCGACGGCAGGTGCAGATGGTCGGAGTGCAGATGCGAGATGAGGACCACATCGGCCACGGCCGCGTCCGGGCCGGGCAGCTCGCCCCGGCGCCGCCGCAGATGCGCGAAGCGCCGTACGAAGAGCGGGTCGGTCAGGAAGCGGACCCCGGAGTCCTCGATCGTGCACGTGGCATGACCCCACCAGGTGATCTCCACCGGCACGCGCCGCCTCCTCCTGCTCACCGGGCCCTCGGCCCCCCTCACCCCTGCCCCGACGAGCCTACGGCCAGTCACGCCCGTGCGGTCCGCGCACCCCGGCGCACCCGTGGATCACCGGCCTGGGCCCGTGCCCCCGTGCGCCCCCTCGCCGCCCCGGAACGCTCCCTCGGCCCTCGCGTACGGGCGCATAGGGTCGGGGAACGACGAGCACGGGGAGAAGACGGGCCATGGGGGACGTACGCGTGGCGGCCATCGCCAGCCTGACGCCGCTGGAGGAACTGGACAGCGATCCGTTCCTCGTGGACACCCGCGGCCAGCACGCCATGTGCGCCCGCTGGGCCGCCGACCAGGGCTATGTCGTCACCCGGCAGCTGCGCCTCTACGGGCTGCGCCCCGACCACCCCGCGCTCTGGGACGGCATCGACAGCGGCGAGGTCGAACTGTTCGTCGCCCCCTGCGACCGGGTCCTCGCCCGCGCCCTGGCCTCGGTGCCGGAGTTCACCGCGGAGTGCGAGCGGCGCGGCGTACGCCTGGAGATCGCCGGGCTCACCGAGCCGTCCTACACCTCCGACGGCAAGGCCGGAGTGCACCGCCGCCTCTCCATGCCGACCGCCGGATACGACGGCTGCTGACCGGGCGCGGGGCCGCCGGGACCACTGTGAAAGGCTGGGAAAAGGGCCCGGAACGGCAGGGCCCGGACATGAGGTGACGAGGGCGTGGGCGACAGACGATGGCGGCGCGCCGGCGCCGCGCTGATGCGCGTGATCGCGGTCTGGGCCGTCTCGACGCTCACCATGCTCGCGCTCGCGGGCATCCTCCCCGACTTCCGGCTCCAGTCCGCCGACGGCGACAGCATCACCAAGACCGCCTTCACCGCCGCCTGGGGCGCGGGCGCCTTCGGACTGCTCTCCGCACTGGTCTGGCCCGTCCTGGTACGCGCCCTGCTCATCGTCCCGGCCCTGGTCCTCGGCGCGCTCGTCTTCTTCCTCAACGGCTCGCTGCTGCTGATCGCGCTCCGGCTCATCCCGGACGGCCGGGGAGCCGCCGCCCCGGAGACCGCCGTCGCCGTCGCGGCCGTGATGTCCGCCGTCGCCTCCGCGACCTCCACCGCCCTCGCCGTGCGCGACGACAACGCCTACCGCCGCCGCCTCTCCCGCCTGGCCGACCGCCGCCGCCGGCGCACCGGCACGGGCGACGCGCGCGGCGGCCCGCCGGGCACCGTCTTCATCCAGCTCGACGGGGTCGGCCATGACGCTCTCGTCGCGGCGGCCGCCGGGGGAGTCATGCCGACCGTCGCCCACTGGCTGGCCGGACCGGAAGGACACCGGCTCATACCCTGGCGCACCGACTGGTCCAGCCAGACCGGCGCCAGCCAGCTCGGCATCCTGCACGGAACCAACCACGATGTCCCCGCCTTCCGCTGGTACGAGAAGGAGACCGGCCTCGTCATGGTCTCCAGCAAGCCCGCGAGCGCCCTGGAACTCCAGCGCCGCGCCATCACCCGCACCCGGGACGGCGGACTGCTCACCCTCGACGGCGCCAGCCGGGGCAACCTCTTCAGCGGCGGCGCCGCCCAGCTCGCGCTCGTCCTCTCGATGGCCGCCCGGCTCGGCAAGGGCCGCCGCTCCCGGGCCGGGTACTTCGCCTACTTCTCCGACCCGGCCAACGCCGTCCGCACCGCCGGCTCCTTCGCCGCCGAGGTCTGCCGGGAGATCGCCCAGTCGACCCGCTCCCGCCTCCGCAAGGAGAAGCCCCGCATCAAGCGCGGCGGCCTGTACCCCTTCATCCGCGCCTTCGCGACCGTGGTCGAACGCGATGTGGTGGTCGCCGCCGTCATCGGCGACATGTTCGCCGGCCGGACCGCCGTCTACGCCGACCTCGTCGCGTACGACGAGGTGGCGCACCACTCCGGACCGCGCAGCCGCGACGCGGAGAAGGTGCTCGCCCGCCTGGACCGGGCGCTCGCCCTGATCACCAAGGTCGCCGAGCAGGCGCCCCGCACCTACCGGATCGTGCTTCTGTCCGACCACGGCCAGAGCCCCGGGGACACCTTCGCCGGGGTGTACGGGCTGACCCTCAAGGACCTCGTCCGGGCGGGCAGCGGACTGCCCGTGCCCCGGCGCGCCCAGCGCACCCGCAGCGCCTCCGAGGCCCGCGACGCGGTCCGGATCGCGCTGCACCGGCCGGTCGCCGGGGGGCAGGAGGAGCACGTCGCGAAGCCCTCCGACCCGATAGTCCTCGCCTCCGGCAACCTAGGCCTGATCTCCTTCCCGGACATCGGAGGCCGCGCCTCCCAGGAACAGCTGGAGCGCCGACACCCCGCGCTGCTCTCCACGCTCGCCAACCACCCGGGCATCGGTTTCCTGCTCGTCCGCAGCGAACGCCACGGCTCGGTGGTGCTGGCCCGCGACGGCGTACGGGTGCCCCTGGCGGAGCTGGCCGACGGAGAGGGGCCGCTGGCCGTGTACGGTCCCGGCGCCGCGGACGCGATCCGGCGGACGGACACCTTCCCGCACGTCGCCGACGTGATGGTCAACTCCATGTACGACCCCGCCACCGGCACCGTGCACGCCTTCGAGGAGCAGATCGGCTCGCACGGCGGCCTGGGCGGCGACCAGTCCCGGCCGTTCCTGCTCTGGCCGCGCACCCTGACCGACCCGCTGGACGCCGTCACCGGCGAGGACGGGAAGCGCCCCGACGAACTCGTCGGCGCCGAGGCCGTGCACCGGGTCCTCCGGCGCTGGCTCCAGGAGGCGTCCGGGCCCCAGGTGCCGGTGACCTCCGACGAGGAGCCCGGCCGCGCCTGATCAGGCCGACTGCCGCCGTACGAGGGTCGGGTGGAAGATCACCGAAGGCGGCGGGTCCACCGGCTTGCCGATCTGCTTGAGCAACAGCCGGGCCATCTCCGCCGACATCTCCTCCACCGGCTGCCGGACCGTCGTCAGCGGCGGATCACAGGCCAGCGCCGCGCTGCTGTCGTCGAACCCGACGAGCGCGACGTCGTCCGGGACCTCCTTCCCGGCCCGCAGCAGCACCGGTACGGCCCCGAGCGCCATCAGGTCCGACGCGATGAACACCGCGTCCAGATCCGGCCGCTCCGCCAGCAGCCGCCGCATCGCCGCCGCGCCCCCGGCATGGGTGAAGTCGCCCTCGGCGGTCACCACGTCGGAGATGCCGTGCGCCGCGGCCGCGTCCAGGAACCCGGCGAGCCGCGCCTGACCGGCCGGCATGTCCTGCGGGCCCGACACCGTGCCGATGCGGCGGCGGCCCAGCGCGGCGAGATGGTCGGCGGCCAGCCGCGCCCCGGCCCGCTGGTCCGCCTCGACATAGGTGAGCGGCGTCGGCCTGCGGGGCTGCCCGGCGAGCACGGCGGGCAGCCGGGTCCCGTGCAGCAGCCCGGGCAGCGGGTCGTCCGCGTGCGAGGAGATCAGCACCACTCCGTCGACGTGCCCGTGGCGCAGGTACGAAAGGAGCTGGTCGCGGGACTCCTGGTCGTCGGCCAGCATCAGGACCAGCTGGATGCCCGCGGGGCGCAGCACCTCCAGGAGCCCGGCCACCACCCGCCCGAAGTACGGATCGGAGAACATCCTGCCGACGAACGGCTCGGGCACGGTGCGCCGCTCCCGCTCCGAGACGACCAGCGCGATCGAGTCGGTGCGCCGGGTCACCAGCGACCGGGCCGCGCGGTTGGGCACGTAACCGGTGGCGTCCACCGCAGCCTCCACCGTCCGCCGCAGCGCCGGGTCCACCGTGGTCGCCCCGTTGATCACCCGGGACACCGTCGCCCGTGACACCCCGGCCACTCCGGCGACGTCCTCCAAGGTCACGGGACGGGCGGGCGGCGACGCGTCGGCAGGCATGCAGTCTTTATACCGGGTGGTACGACCGGTGGGGCAACGGCCATGGTTGCCTTGGTGTTACGTTGACCCGCCCGTCAGCCGGGAGCGCCGGACGGGGCGGGCAGCCGGGCGATCTCGGCCCGGCGGGCGGAGACCAGGGCGGCCGCGAGCCGCTTGGCGTCCGGCCGGGTGCTGGCCCCGGTCTCGGAGCGCGACACCTGGGCGGTCTGGCGCAGATGGCCGCCGATCCGGTCCACCAGGAACCGGTCGAAGGCCGCGCCCTTCAGCGTGCGGGCCCGTGCCAGGTCGTCGGCCGTCACCATGCCGGGCATGTGGTGACCCTCGTGCACATTGGTGTCCGGCAGCCCCATCCGGGCCAGCAACGGGCGCAGCCGGGCCAGTTCACCGTTCTGCGAGGTCCGCAGCCCGGCCGCCCAGCGCCGTACGGCGGTGTCGCCGGAGCGGTCGGCGGCGAGCGACAGGAGCGCCACGGCCGACTCGTTCATCGGGGTCATGAGCTGCGCCCAGGCGGCGTCGGTCGGATCGGCGGGGGCGCCGGTGGCGGGCGGCGGAGCGCTCTCCGGCCCGGCCGCCGGGGAGCCGCAGCCGGCCAGGAGGAGGAGCAGCAGGGTGAGCGCCGCCGCGCTGCGGGCCGCTTTCATCAGGGCTCCCTCGGGGAGGGCCCGTCCGGGCGCGGGGCCCCGGACGGGCGGGTGGGGACGGGGGTGTGCGTCAGGGGGTGCCGTCGGCCCCGCACTTGATGATGGCGTTGATGCAGTCGCGTACGCGCTGCGCCAGTTCGGCCTCGGGCCACACGTTGAAGAAGTCGCCGTGCATCGTGTAGCCGGGACCGGACGCCAGCCGGAACCTGGACGGGTCACCGTTGACCGGGTACCGCAGCACCTGGCGGAGCTTGGGCACCGGCACCGGGTGGGTGGCCGGGCACTCGCCGTTGACCGGGTACGACATGTGGCTCTTGTGGTCGGGCGAGTCGAGGTCCTTGCCGTTCCAGCACTGCGGGAAGTCGAGGTACGACTCCAGCATCCCGTCGGACGGGCAGTTGACGAAGTCGTGCGACGGGTTGACCTCGCCGTGGTGCAGGCATGACCAGCGCGAGATCGTGTTGTCGTCCGGCCCGGTCGCCTTGGCGTTGCCCGCGACGATCCTCAGACCCCGGGGGAAGGGCTGGATCTGCCGGATGACGTCGTCCCGGACGCCCTCGCCCAGGTAGTAGAACGTGGTGCCGGTGGGCTCCACCTCCTTGTCCCCGTCGTACAGGGTGGGCACCCAGTACGACGACAGGTCGATGTCGGGTGAGCAGGTGCTCCGGGCCTTCTCCAGCGAGGCCAGGTCGGAGTGGCCGTTCGTGGAGTCGTTGCCGAAGAAGCTGTGCATGTGCGAGGCGCCGGGCAGGCCCGGGAAGACGATCGGGTCGTCGGGCGCCCGGTGGGTGTACGGGCACTCGGCGAGGAACTCGGCCACCCGGACCACGTCGGCGGCCGCCTTGGGGGCGGGGGCCGGCGCGCCGGCGGACGCGCTGCCGGTGGAGGCCTGAAGGAGGGTCAGGGCGAGCGCGGCGGCGGCGAGCGCCGCCGTGCGGTACCGCCGGGGCGATGGGGTTCTGCGGTGGCTGTCCTCGCCGCTGCGTCGTTGACGGAAGAAGAGCACGGCACTCCTGTTCGGGGGAAGTGGTGGGGGGATGTGCCCTGATCATGAGCGGCATGATCAGGCGAGAGAGCGCTCTCTGCCAGGGAACGTAAGAGCGTGTTGGGGGCATGTCAATACAGCTGGCGAACCTTCGATTCCGTGTATCGCGGGGGCGGTTCGAGTCGCGAAAGTCGGGAGAGCGCTCTCTCTCGCATTTGTTGACCAAAACCCTTGGCGCCGAGCCAGGGAGAGCGCTCTCCTGGCCTCTCCCGACCTCTTCGGCAGGGGCGTTGTCAGTGGTGGGCGGCAGGATGGAGGACATGACGAACTCAGCAGTCGTGCTCGCCGACCGTGTCTCCTACGCCGCCGCCGTCGAGGAGGCCGCCCAGGCCGCCGCCGCGTACTACGCCACGGGCGAGAGCACACTCGACGACGACGCCTACGACCGCCTGGCGCGCGGCATCGCCGCGTACGAGCGGGAGCATCCGCAGGAGGTGCTGCCCGCCTCGCCGACCGGCAAGGTGGCGGGCGGCGCGGCCGTCGGGGACGTGCCGCACACCGTGCCGATGCTCTCCCTCGACAACGTCTTCTCGGCCGAGCAGTTCGCCACCTGGACCGCGTCCCTGGAGCGCCGGATCGGACGGCCCGTCACCGCATGGAGCGTCGAGCCGAAGCTCGACGGCCTCGCGGTCGCCGCCCGGTACCACGAGGGCCGTCTGGAACGGCTGATCACCCGGGGCGACGGGACCGCCGGTGAGGACGTCTCCCACGCGATCGGGACCGTCGTCGGGCTCCCCGCGCGGCTCGCGGAGCCGGTCACGATCGAGATACGCGGCGAGATCCTGATGACCACCGAGCAGTTCGAGCAGGCGAACACGGCCCGCACCGAGCACGGCGGCGCCCCCTTCGCCAACGCGCGCAACGGCGCCGCGGGCACCCTGCGCGCCAAGGACCGTGCGTACACGGTGGAGATGACGTTCTTTGCCTACGGCGCCCTGCCGCTGCCCGACTCCGGCGCCCTGGCCGCCGAGCTGACCGAGCTGCCGCACAGTCAGGTGCTCGCCCGGGTCGCGAAGCTCGGCGTGCACACCGCCGCGGACACGGAGGTCGCGCCGCGCACCGCCGCCGCCGTCGAGGAGGTCCAAGCCCGGATCGAGGAAGTCGCCGCGCTGCGGGCCGCGTTGCCGTTCGGGATCGACGGCATCGTCATCAAGGCGGACCTGGCGGCCGACCAGCGCGACGCCGGTTCCGGCACCCGGGCCCCGCGCTGGGCCATCGCCTACAAGCTGCCCGCCGTCGAGAAGGTCACCCGCCTCCTCGGCGTCGAGTGGAACGTGGGCCGCACCGGCATCATCGCGCCGCGCGCCGTGCTGGAACCCGTCGAGATCGACGGCTCGACCGTCAGCTACGCCACGTTGCACAACCCGGCCGACATCACCCGCCGGGACCTGCGCGTCGGCGACCACGTGATGGTCTACAAGGCGGGCGACATCATCCCCCGCATCGAGGCGCCCGTCGCCCATCTGCGCACCGGGGACGAGCAGCCCATCGAATTCCCCGAGGCGTGCCCCCAGTGCGGTTCGGAGATCGACAGCAGCGAGCAGCGCTGGCGCTGTGTGCGGGGCCGCGACTGCCGGATCGTCGCCTCCGTCTCGTACGCCGCCGGGCGCGACCAGCTCGACATCGAAGGGCTCGGCACGACCCGGGTCGTCCAGCTGGTCGACGCCGGCCTCGTCGCCGACTTCGCCGACCTGTTCATGCTCGAACGCGAACAGCTGCTGACGCTCGACCGGATGGGGGAGACCAGCACCGACAATCTGCTGGCCGCGATCGACTCGGCACGCTCGCAGCCGCTCTCCCGGGTCTTCTGCGCCCTCGGCGTGCGCGGCACCGGGCGCTCCATGTCCCGCCGGATCGCCCGGTACTTCGCGGAGATGGACCGGATCCGGGCCGCCGACGAGGAGGAGTTGCAGCGCGTCGACGGCATCGGCAAGGAGAAGGCGGCCGGTGTGGTCGCGGAGCTGGCCGAGCTCGCCCCGCTCATCGACAGGCTGGTCGCCGCCGGGCTGAACATGACCGAACCGGGCGCGACCCCGCCGCCCCCGCCGGGCGAGGAGGCCGACGAGGAGACGGCCGCCGGTGCCGAGGGCGCTCCGCTGGCCGGGATGACCGTGGTGGTCACCGGGGCCATGACGGGCGCGCTGGAGAAGCTGTCGCGCAACCAGATGAACGAGCTGGTCGAACGGGCCGGCGGCAAGTCCTCCTCCAGCGTCTCCAAGCGCACGACGCTGCTCGTGGCCGGGGAGAAGGCGGGCTCCAAGCGGACCAAGGCGGAGGACCTGGGGGTGCGGATCGCCACGCCGGAGGAGTTCGCGGAGCTGATAGCGGAGTTCCTGCCGGTTGACGCGTGACGCGCGGCGCGTGACCGCGCGGGGCGAGTCCTTCGATTTTGTTGGGGAGTGGCTTTCTTTGCCTCCCTATTGCATAGTGAGGGCTCGGCCATGCCTCGCGATCAGCGGGTCACTGGGTGTGTGTACGGCCGCGGCTGCGTGCCGGGGGTGAGGGGCGATGCGTTCTTTGCGCGACGGACGGCGGCACTACCGGGGCGCCACCCGGGGCCTCGCCCTCGACCTCGGCAGTTCCCGCACCCGGGCCTGGGTTCCCGGCCGGGGCGTCGTCGCGGACACCGTCCACGGCACCGGTGAACAGGGCCCCGCCCGGCCCGTCCGGCGCGGCCGCATCGTGGACCCGGAGTCGTGCGGCCGGATGCTGGCCCGCATCGCCGACCGGGCCCTGGGCGAGCGCCGCGAGGACGCGGTCATCGTCCTCAGCCACCCCGTGCTCGCCGGGCCCGGCCACCGCGCCGCCGCCCGCGACCTGCTCCATGCGCTCGGCCCCTCGGACGTCATCGTCCTGGACAGCGCCCGCGCCGCCGCCGCGTGCGCCGGGCCCGGGGACGGCGGCCCCCTCCTCGTCCTCGACATCGGCGCCGAGCTGACCGAGGCGACCCTGCTGGTGGACGGCCTGGTGCGCGACGCCCGCCTCGCCGAGACCGGGCTCAGCGACCTGGACCCGGGCGAGCCGCCCACCGCCGCCGTCCGCGCGGTCCTGGACATGGTCATGGCCATGTGGCGGCAGGACCCGCACGGCGCGCTGCTCGGCGCCCTGCGCAGGGGCCCGCTGCTCGCCGGGGGCGGTGCGCTGCGCCCGGACGTCACCAACCGGATCGCGGTCCGCCTCGGCGTCCCGGTCCGGCGCACGGACGACCCGGCGACCACGGTCGTGCGCGGGGCCGGACTGGTCCTCAGCTCCGTCCTCCGCCACGCCGCGGCGCCCGCCCTGCCCGGCCGACCCCGGTGACCCCGCTCCCGGGGCCGCCCCCGGGGAACGCGCACCCGGGCCGCCCGTCCGCCGCACGGCAGTACCTCGTCGCGCTGCTTCTCGCCGTGCTCGCCCTCGTCGGCGGCGCGCCCGCGGCGGCCGGGGCGGGCCTGCCCGTACGCGCGTCGGCGGCGCTTCCCGCGACGACGGCGCCGACCGCAACGCCTGCGACCCTCGCGCCCACCGCAACGACCGCGCCCGGCCTCCCCGTGCAACAGGCGACCGCCGAGGCACCCCGGACCACTCCGCCAGCTCCGCCCCCCGCCACCGTCGACCGTGGCCCGGACACCACCCCGTGGGCCGCCGCCGAGCACCCCCGTACCGCACACCAGTTGCCCCCGCCCGGCCCCGGCGGGCTCGTCCCGTGCCCCGCGTGGGCCCCGCTTCCGCGTTCCGTCCCCTGGTCCGTCCGTACCGCCCCCGCCTCCGCCGTCCAGCGCCCGCGCGTGGCGCTGCCCGGCGTGCGCGGGCCCCCGAGTGCCGGTGTCCACCGGCCCGGGGACCGCTCGCCGGTCCCGCAATCCATCATCGCCGTGCCGTTCCCGCCGTCCTGACCGGGTGAGGGGCGTGCCCGGCGCCCCCTCGGAGGAATCCCGCAATGACGCGCGCCACCACGGTGCGGGCGGTGCTGGCTGCGGCCGTGCTGCTCGTCTCCGTGCTCATCACGCTGACCATGTCACCCAGACTCGGCCTGGATCTCCAGGGCGGTACCCGCATGGTGCTCCAGGCCCAGGACTCCGACACCGCGAAGGCCGACCGCGAGAGCACCGACCGCACCTTGGAGGTGCTGCGCCGGCGCATCGACTCGCTCGGAGTGACGGAACCGACGCTCACCCGGTCCGGCGAGGACCGGATCATCGTGGAACTCCCGGACGTCCAGGACCCGCGCAAGGCCGCCGACGTCATCGGCAAGACCGCCCAGCTGACCTTCCACGCCGTCCAGGGCCCGGGCGAACCGGCCGAGGACGGCAAGGGCCTGACCCTGCCCGACGAGCAGGGCCGCCCACTGGCCCTCGGGCCCGCCGCCCTCTCCGGCGCCGGGGTCAAGGAGGCGACCGCGTCCTTCGACGCCCAGCAGGGCGCCGGCTGGACCGTGTCCCTCGACTTCCACAAGGACGCCGGCCGGGACTGGACCCGGCTGACCGGTGAGGCGGCCTGCCACCCGGTGCAGGACGAGCGGCGCCGGGTCGCCATCGTGCTCGACAAGCGGGTGATCTCCTCGCCCCAGGTCTCGCCGACCGTCGCCTGCGGTTCGGGCCTGCCCTCCGGCTCCACCCAGATCACCGGCTCGTTCAGCGCGGACGAGGCCCGCGAACTCGCCCTGCTGATCGAGGGCGGCGCCCTGCCCGTGCCCGTCGAGATCGTGGAGCAGCGGACGGTCGGGCCGACGCTCGGTGCCGCCGCGATCGACGCCAGCGCACGGGCCGCCCTGATCGGCGCGGCGGCCACCGCCCTGTTCATCATCGTGATCTACCGCCTGTTCGGCGCCCTCGCCGCCGTGGCGCTCGCGGCGTATGGAGTCATCTCGTACGCGGCCCTCGTCGCCCTCGGCGTCACGCTGACCCTGCCCGGGCTCGCCGGATTCGTGCTGGCGATCGGCATGGCGGTCGACGCGAACGTGCTGGTCTTCGAGCGGGCCCGGGAGGAGTACGCCGGGCGGCCCGGGAAGAGCCTGCGGGCCTCGCTCGCCGCCGGGTTCAAGGGCGCCTGGACGGCCGTCGCCGACTCCAACGTGACGACGCTCATCGCGGCCGGGCTGCTGTTCTTCCTCGGCTCCGGACCGGTCAAGGGGTTCGGTGTCACGCTCGCCATCGGCGTCCTGGCGTCGATGTTCTCCGCGCTGGTCATCGCCCGCGCCCTCACCGAGATCGCGGCGCACTCGCGGTTCGTCGCGGACTACCGGGGCGTCAACGGCATCGCGATCCCGGGCCGGGTGCGGACCTGGCTCACCCGGCGCGACCCGCAGCTGATGCGCTCCCCGCGCCGCTGGCTGACGGTCTCCGCCGTCCTCGTCGCGGTGGCCGTCGCGGGCATCCTGGTGCGCGGGGTCAACCTGGGCGTCGAGTTCACCGGCGGGCGGCTGGTCGAGTACTCCACCAGCCGCCCCGTGGACGTCGAGACCGCGCGGACCGCCCTCGCGGGCGCCGGGTTCGGGGACGCCGAGGTCACCACGGCCGGTGCGGGCGACATCTCCGTGCGCACCGGGGAGCTCGACAACGACGGCGAACACGCGCTGCGGGCCGCCCTGGCCGCCGAGGGCGGCGCGACCACCAAGGTCCGGGACGAGCTGATCGGCCCCAGCCTCGGCGACGAACTGCGGCGCAACGCCCTGATCGCCCTGGCCATCGCCGTACTCGTCCAGCTGGCCTATCTGGCGGTCAGGTTCCGCTGGACGTTCGCCGTCGCCTCGGTCGGGGCGCTCGTGCACGACGTGATCATCCTGATCGGGGTGTTCGCCTGGCTGGGACGCACCGTCGACGGCGTCTTCCTGGCGGCGCTCCTCACCGTCATCGGGTACTCCGTCAACGACTCGGTCGTGGTCTTCGACCGGGTGCGGGAGCTGTGGGCGAAGGCCCGTAGAAAGCCCCTCGCGGAGGTGGCGAACCGGGCGGTCCTCCAGACCGTGCCCCGGACGGTGAACACCGGGATGGGTGCCCTGTTCATCCTCACCGCCCTCGCCGTGCTCGGCGGCGACTCCCTGGAGGACTTCGCGCTCGCCCTGCTGATCGGCATCGTCGTCGGGACGTACTCCTCGGTGATGACCGCCGTACCGGCCGCGCTGCTGCTGGAACGCAGCAGCAACGTCCCGCCGCCCGCCCGCACCCGGGCGCCGCGCACCCGGCAGCGCGCCGGGCGCCGCGACCCGCACGACAACGGGGCGCGGGTGTAGCCGAGACGGGCCCGTGTCAGCCGATCCGGCGGGCACGGGCCCGGTCCGTCCTCAGGGCACCAGCGAGCGCAGATACGCGGCGGTTTCCGCGTCGGCCGGCAGCAGCGTCTCGATGGCCAGCTCGGCCACCGTCACGTCCATCGGCGTGTTGAACGTGGCGATCGAGGCGACGAACGACAGCACGTGCCCCTCGTGCTCGATGACCAGCGGCAGGGCGAACGGCACCGACGACGAGGGCGGCTGCCAGTCCTCGTCCCCGTCCGGCCCGGCCGGCAGCGGATAGCCCGCCACCTCCTCGTACAGCGCGCGCAGCTCCGGCGAACGGACCAGCGCGATCTGGCGCTCCATCTGCGCGAGGAGGTCCGCCCGCCACGCGCGGAGGTTCCGGATGCGCGGGGCCAGGCCCTCCGGGTGCAGGGTGAGCCGCATCGCGTTCAGCGGCGGGGCCAGGAGGTGGTCCGGTACGCCGTCGAGCAGTCGGGTCATCCCCTGATTGGCCGCCACCACGGTGTACGTCCCGTCCACGACGAACGCCGGATACGGGTCGTAGCCCCGCAGCAGCCGGTCGAGGCCGTCCCGGAGCGCCCCCATCGCCGGGTCGTCGAGCGAGGTCTCCGCGTAGTGCGGGGCGTAACCCGCCATCACCAGCAGGGCGTTGCGCTCCCGTACGGGCACGTCCAGGTGCTCGGCGAGCCGCAGCACCATCTCCTCGCTGGGGCGCGAGCGCCCCGTCTCGATGAACGAGATGTGCCGGGCCGAGGAGCCGGCCCGCAGCGCGAGCTCCAGCTGACTGACCCGGCGCCGCTCCCGCCAGCTGCGCAGCAGCGGCCCTACCCCCGTGTCGAGCGCGACAGTTGTCATACGGAGACCGTAACGTCACCGGCACCGCCGACCGGCATCGACCACCAGTGAGGGAGCCGCCCCATGCCCGCCGCACCGCTGCCGCAGAACGAGATCGAGGACCGGCTGCGCGAGCTGCCCGGCTGGTCGCTGGAGGGGGACAGGATCTCCCGCACCTACCGGCTGTCCTCGCACTTCGCCGCCGCCGCGCTCGCGATGCACGTCGCCGCGATCCAGGACGAGCTGAACCACCACAGCGACCTGACGCTCGGCTACAACACCGTCGCCCTCTCGGTGAACTCGCACGACGCGGGCGGCAAGGTCACCGAGAAGGACCTCGGCCTCGCCGCCCGCGTCGCGGCGGTGGCGCCCGGCCACGGGGCGGAGTAACCCCTCACGCCGCGGCGCCGAACCGGGGGTGGGTGGCGAGCCAGCGCGCGTAGCTCTCGCTGCGTTCCACCGCCTGGGCGTACGCCGCCCGGGTGTGCCCGCTCACCGCACCGGCCGCCGCCGACGCGGCGGCCGAGCGCGGATGCCACCCCAGCAGATGGCGCCAGCTGAGCGGAGCCCCGGCGACCGGCAGCGTCACCACCCCCGGCGTCGGCGGGAACGTCGCCCGGCACAGTCCCACCGCGCGCCCCACCTGGACGAGGTGGACGACGGACGAGGTGTCCGTCTCGTACACCGACACCGGGCGGAACCCGGCCCGCGCGCACGCCGCCACGAAGCAGTCGGCGAAGCAGCCGTCACCCGGCACGTCCGCCCAGCACTCCTCCGCCAGCTCGGACAACTCCAACTCGGCCCGGTCGGCCAGGGGATGGGTCTCCGGCAGCATCACGAAGACCGGATCGACCCCGACGACCTGCCACTCCAGCCGGTCCGCGTCCGGCGCGGCGCTCTCGCCGCAGGTCCCGATGAGCGCGAAGTCGAGCCGCCCGTCCACCAGTTGCGAGGCCACCTCGGCCACCGACCAGGAGGTGTACGTGGACACCGGCGCCGCCGGGTGCGCGGCGGCCAGCCGGTCCACGAGGCCGCCGAGCAGCGGGCCGTGCGTGCCACCCAGCCGGAACCGCTCCATGGTCCCCATCGCGTTGGCGAACCGGACGGCCTCCTCCTGGAGTTCGCTGACGGCGGGCAGCACGATCCGGGCCCGTTCCAGGACCAGTTCGCCCAGCGGTGTCGCCCGCGCGCCCGTGTGGTCGCGCTCGAAGAGCGGGCCGCCGAGCGCCTTCTCGATCCGCCGCAGCTGTGCGCTGAGCGCGGGCTGAGCGAGGCCCAGCGCGGTGGCGGCCTTGGTCAGGCTGCCCGTGTCGGCGATGGCACGGACGGTTCGCAGATGGCGCAACTCCAGCTCCATCACCGCACGTTATGGCCCCCGTGGCCGCACGGCAATACGTCGGTGGTACAGACCTCTGGTTCGCTCCTACGGGCGGCGGTCATGCCCTAGAGTCGCCTCCCGATGCTCGATTACAACCAAGAGGCCACGGTCTACGACGCCACGCGCGGCGGGCTGCCCCGCGCCGAGGCGGCGGCCGCCGCCGTGCTCGGCCTGGTGCCGGACACCGCGCGCTCCCTGCTGGACATCGGCTGCGGTACGGGCCTGGTCACCGGGCAGATCGCCGCCGCCCGGCCCGGGCTGCGGGTGACCGGCTCCGACGCCGCGCACGGCATGGCCGTGGTCGCCCGGCAGCGCGTCGGCGCCGTCGTGCTCGCCGACGCCCGGCGGCTGCCCCTTCCCGACGCGGCGGTCGACGCGGTCTCGGCCGTCTGGCTGCTGCATCTGCTGCGCGAACCGGGCGCGGTCCCGGCGGTGGTGGCCGAGGCGGCGCGCGTGCTGCGGCCGGGCGGGGTGTTCGTCACCACCGTCGACAAGGACGCCGCGCACGACGTGGGCAGCGACATCGACGCGACCTTCGTCCCGTACCTGGTGCCGACCCCGGCCGACGGTACGGACCTGGTCGTCGCCCGTGCGGCGGAAGGCGGCCTCGAAGTGGTGGGCGAGGCGTCCTTCACCGGGCACGGGCAGGGCCGCTCGCCGGTGAGCGTGGCACGCGGGGTCCGGCGGGGCTACTACGCCTCCCGCCTGGTCCTGCCGGGGGACGCCGCCGGACAGCTCGTCCGGAGTCTGGCCGCCCTGCCGGACCAGGACCGCAAACGGGCCGACCCGGAGTACCGGCTGCTGGCCTTCCGGCGCAGCTAGGGCGGCTTGCCGGAACGGCAAGGAAGTTTGCGCGCACGGCCGTGCGTGGTGACGCTGGTGCCATGAGCAACCACTCCGGCCACGGCCACGACCACGACGGCCACCAGGGCCTGCACCACGAGCCCTCCGCGCACGGGCACCACCACGGCGGGTCCGAACCCGACTGGGACGTCATGGCCCCGCTCCTGGAGCGCAACGCCGAGCTCAGCAGCGCGCAGTACACCGAGGCGGCCCGCTGGATCGCCGCCCTGCCCACCGCCCCGAAGGTCCGCCGGGTCCTCGACGTCGGCGCGGGCCCCGGGGTGGTCGCCTGCCTGCTCGCCGAGGTCTTCCCGGACGCCGAGGTCGTCGCCGTCGACGGCACCCCCGCCCTCCTCGAACGCACCCGGGACCGGGCGCGCCGTCTCGGGCTCGACGGCCGCGTCACCACCCTGCACGCCACCCTCCCCGAAGAGCTGTCCGCCCTGGGCGAGGCCGACCTCATCTGGGCCGGGAACACCCTGCACCACATCGGCGACCAGCGCGCCGTGCTCGCCGGATTCGGCGGGCTGCTGCGCCCCGGCGGCACCGTCGCCCTGGTCGAGGGCGGGCTCCAGCCCCGGCAGCTGCCGCGCGACCTGGGCTTCGGCAGGCCCGGGATCGAGGCCCGGATGGAGGCCGCCGAGGCGGAGCTCTTCCAGGAGATGCGCGCCGAACTGCCTGACGCCCGGCGCGAGGTCGAGAACTGGGCGGCCCTGTTCGGAGTGGCCGGCCTCACCCCGCAGGGCACCCGCAGCTTCCTGCTCGACCTGCCCGCGCCCCTCGGCGACGCGGCCCGCGAACAGGTCGTCGCGGACTTCACCCGCCGCAGCGGCGGGCTGCGCGAGCACCTGGACGCCGAGGACCTCGCCGTGCTCGACCGGCTCCTCGACCCCGAGGACCCGGCATCCCTGTACCGCCGCCCGGACGTCTTCCTGCTCCTGGCCCGCACCCTGCACCTGGGCCGTCGTGACGCCTGAGCCGTCCCCGTAACGACGAAACCGCCGCCCCGGCTCGCGTACGAGCGGGGGCGGCGGCTTCGTGAAACCGTGGCGGTCAGGCGCCGGCGTTGAACTCGCCCGGGTTCGGGCCGAGCCGCTTGCCCTCGTCCAGCGCCGCGAAGGCGGCCAGGTCGTCGGCGTCGAGCTCGAAGTCGAACACGTCGATGTTCTCCGCGATCCGCGACGGGGTCACGGACTTCGGGATCACCACGTTGCCCGTCTGGAGGTGCCAGCGGAGCACCGCCTGGGCGGGCGTGCGGTTGTGCTTGCGGGCGACCGCGACGACCGTCGGGACCTCCAGCAGGCCCTTGCCTGAACCGAGCGGCGACCACGCCTCGGTGAGGATGCCGTGCTGGGCGTGCAGGGCGCGGGACTCGGCCTGCTGGAGCTGCGGGTGCAGCTCGATCTGGTTGAGCACCGGCACCACGGAGGTCTCACCGAGCAGCCGCTCCAGGTGCTCCGGGAGGAAGTTCGACACGCCGATGGCCTTCGCCCGGCCGTCGGCGTGGATCTTCTCGAACGCCCGGTAGGTGTCGACGTACGCGTCCTTGGCCGGGACCGGCCAGTGGATCAGATACAGGTCCACGTAGTCGAGGCCCAGCTTCTCCAGCGAGGCGTCGAAGGCGCGCAGCGTCGAGTCGTAGCCCTGGTCGCTGTTCCACAGCTTGGTGGTCACGAACAGCTCGTCACGAGCGACGCCCGAGGCGGCGATGGCCTTACCCGTGCCCGCCTCGTTCTGGTAGATCGCGGCGGTGTCGATGCTGCGGTACCCGGACTCGATGGCGGTGGCGACCGCCTTCGTCGCCTCGTCGTCCGGCACCTGCCAGACTCCGAACCCGAGCTGGGGCATCTCGACGCCGTTGTTGAGGGTGAGGGAGGGGACCTGGCTCACGAGCTGAGGATCCTTACGTTGAGGGGGTGGGACTCCCAGGGTCAACGATCAAGAACGCCCACGCATTCCCGGCTACCGCGATCCGTTTCCCGCTCAGCGGTACAGCGCGTCCACCTCGGTCTCGTACGCCGCCTCGATCGCCTTGCGCTTCAGCTTCAGCGATGGGGTGAGCAGCCCGTGCTGCTCGCTGAACTGGTGCGCCAGGATGCGGAACGTACGGATGGACTCGGCCTGCGAGACCGCGGTGTTCGCCGCCACCACCGCCCGGCGCACCTCCATCTCCAGGTCCGGGTCGCGCACCAGCTCGCCCGGGGACAGCTGCTGCCGCCCCTGCATCGTCAGCCAGTGCTCCACCGCCTCCTGGTCGACGGTGACCAGTGCCGCCACATAGGGCCGGTCGTTGCCGACCACGATGCACTGCGCCACCAGCGGATGCGCCCGCACCCGCTCCTCCAGGGCGGCCGGCGACACGCTCTTCCCGCCGGACGTCACCAGGATCTCCTTCTTCCGCCCGGTGATCGTCAGATAGCCGTCCTCGTCCAGCGACCCCAGGTCCCCGGTGGCCAGCCAGCCGTCGTTGAGCACCGCGTCGGTCGCCTTCGGGTCGCCGAGATACCCGCCGAACACATGGTTCCCGTGCACCCACACCTCGCCGTCCTCCGCGATGTGCACCGTGCTGCCGGGGATCGGCTGCCCGACCGTGCCGTACCGGGTGCGCTCCGGCGGGTTGGCGGTGGCCGCCGCCGTCGTCTCGGTCAGCCCGTACCCCTCGTACACCGTCACCCCGGCGCCCGCGAAGAACAGGCCGAGGCTGCGCTCCATGCCCGAGCCGCCCGACATGGCGTGCCGGATGCGGCCGCCCATCGCCTCGCGGACCTTCTTGTACACGACCTTGTCGAAGAACTGGTGCTGCATCCGCAGCCCGGCCGAAGGACCCGGGCCGGTGCCGAAGGCCCGGGCCTCCATCGCCTCCGCGTACTTCACCGCGATGTCGACGGCCTTGTCGAACGGCCCCGCCCTGCCCTCCGCCTCCGCCCTGCGCCGGGCCGCGTTGAAGACCTTCTCGAAGATGTACGGCACCGCCAGGATGAACGTCGGCCGGAAGGAGACCAGGTCCGGCATCAGGGCCTTCGCCGACAGCTCCGGCTGGTGCCCCAGCTTGACCCGGCCCCGGATCGCGGTGATCTCCACCATCCGCCCGAAGACGTGCGCCAGCGGCAGGAAGAGCAGCGTCACCGCCTCGTCGCCCGGTCTGGAGTGGAACACCGACTCCCAGCGCGCGGCCATGGTGTCCGCCTCGAACATGAAGTTGGCGTGCGTGAGGACGCAGCCCTTGGGGCGGCCCGTGGTGCCCGAGGTGTAGATGACGGTCGCCACCGACTCCGGGGTCACCGCCCGCCGGTGCCGGTGCACCACCTCGTCCTCGACGTGCGCACCCGCCTCGACCAGCTCCGCGACCGCTCCCGCGTCCAGCTGCCACAGCCGCTTCAGCTGCGGCAGCCGGTCGATGACCGAGGCCACCGTCATCGCGTGGTCCTCGTGCTCCACCATCACCGCCGACACCTCGGCGTCGTGCAGCATCCACAGCACCTGCTCGGCCGACGACGTCGGGTAGACCGGCACCGACTGGGCGCCCACCGCCCACAGCGCGAAGTCGAACAGGGTCCACTCGTAGCGCGTACGCGACATCAGGGCGACCCGGTCGCCGAACCGCACCCCGTGCGCGATCAGCCCCTTGGCCAGCGCCAGCACCTCGTCACGGAACGCGGCCGACGTCACGTCCTGCCAGTTCCCGTCCGCGTCTTTCCGGCCGAGCGCGATCCGGTGCGGGTCCTCGTCGGCATGGTCGAACACGACGTCGGCGAGGCCGCCCACGAGGGGCGCGGCCGCCATGGGTGGGACAGTGAATTCGCGCAATGACCTGCTCCTTGGGGTGCTCCGCACAGCGCCGCGACGCTACCCCACCGGGTGGCGGCGCGGGAGGGTCCGGAACGGCCCGTACCACTTGGTATATGCACAGGTCAGGGGCCGAAATCCGGCCAGATGGGCAAGGCTCGGGCGCGCTTGGGACCGCGGGGTAAGCGGCTCGCGCGGGAATCTCCACCGAATCTGTACGCCGCGATCACTGCCGGTGTGGGCGGCTGTGTCCCGGTTTGGCGGATTCCCGGCTGCCGCGTCCCCGGCATTCTCCCCCTCGCGGGGCCGGGTCATGCCGGTTCACGCCCACGAACCCCGCGGATCAGCCGGTCGCCGCCCGCCAGGATCGCCGTCGCCAGCGCGTCCGCCGCCTGCTGCGCGCCGCCCCGGCGTCTGCCGTGCAGCAGTACGAAGTCCACCGCGCCCAGCTCCGGCAGCCCCGCCCGGACCGGCACCGGTTCCAGGCCGGGCGGCACCAGGCCCCGGGTGTGCGCCATCACGCCGAGCCCCGCGTGGGCGGCCGCCACCAGCCCGCTGAGGCTGCCGCTCGTGCACGCGATCCGCCAGGAGCGGCCCTGCTCCTCCAGCACCTCCAGGGCCCGCGCCCGCGTGATGCCCGGCGGCGGGAAGACGACCAGCGGCACCGGACGGTCCGGGTCGAGCCGCAGCCCCGGCGCCCCGATCCAGACCAGGGCGTCCTGCCAGACCAGCTGCCCGTGGGTGTCCCCGGCCCGCCGCTTGGCCAGCACCAGATCCAGGCGGCCCGCCTCCAGCTGCCGGTGCAGGGTCCCGGACAGCTCCACGGTCAGCTCCAGCTCGACCTCCGGATGGTCGCGCCGGAACGTCTGGAGGATCTCGGGCAGCCGGGTCTGCACGAAGTCCTCCGAGGCGCCGAACCGCAGTCGCCCGCGCAGCCGCGTCCCGGTGAAGTACGCCGAGGCCCGCTCGTGCGCCTCCAGGATCGTCCGGGCGAAGCCGAGCATCGCCTCGCCGTCCGCCGTGAGATCGACGCGGTGCGTGTCCCGGGCGAACAGCTGCCGCCCGGCCGCGTCCTCCAGCCGCCGCACATGCTGGCTCACCGTGGACTGCCGCACCCCGAGCCGGCGGGCGGCGGCGGTGAAGGACAGCGTCTGGGCGACGGCCAGAAAGGTGCGCAGCTGCGCGGGGTCGTACATGCCCGGCAGGCTATCGCGGAACGTGATGACAGTCAGAGCGGTGTACGTGTTTCCCGATCGGAGGGCCTCCGAGCAGGATGGTTCCCGGGCACGCCCGACCCTCACCGAGAGAAACGTGGAGCAGATGAGCCGCCGCCGCATCCCGCAGCCGCCGTCCTGGCTGCCGGTCGACCCGTACATAGCGGCGCTGATCGGCACCGTCGTCCTCGCGGCGCTGCTGCCCGCCTCGGGCCCGGCCGCCGAGGTGGCCGGCGGGGCCTCCACGGGCGCGGTCGCGCTCCTCTTCTTCCTGTACGGGGCGCGCCTGTCCACGGCCGAGGCGCTGGACGGGCTCCGCCACTGGCGGCTCCACCTCACGGTCCTGGCCTGCACCTTCGTCGTCTTCCCGCTGCTGGGGCTGGCGAGCGCGGGGCTTGTGCCGTACGCCCTGTCGCCGCAGCTGCAGAGCGGCTTCCTCTTCCTGTGCCTCGTCCCCTCGACCATCCAGTCCTCGATCGCCTTCACCTCGATCGCCCGGGGCAACGTCCCCGCCGCGATCTGCGCCGGGTCCTTCTCCTCGATCGCCGGGATCTTCCTCACCCCGCTCCTCGCCGCCGCGCTGCTCGGCGGCAGCGGGGGCGGGTTCTCCGGCGACGCCCTGCTGAAGATCGGCGTCCAGCTACTGCTGCCGTTCGCCCTGGGCCAGCTGCTGCGCCGCCGCATCGGGGGCTTCCTCGCCCGCCACCGCAAGGTCCTCGGCCTGGTCGACCGGGGCTCGATCCTGCTCGTCGTCTACACCGCGTTCAGCGAGGGCATGGTCGCCGGCACCTGGCACCAGGTGACCCCGGCCCGGCTCGGCGCGCTCCTCGCCGCCGAGGCGGTCCTGCTCGCGCTGATGCTCGCGTTGACCTGGTACGGGGCAAAGCGCCTCGGCTTCGGCCGGGCGGACCGCATCGCGATCCAGTTCGCCGGGTCCAAGAAGAGCCTGGCCTCCGGGCTGCCCATGGCCAGCGTCCTCTTCGGCGCCCAGGCGAGCCTGGCGGTGCTGCCGCTGATGCTCTTCCACCAGATGCAGCTGATGGTCTGCGCGGTCATCGCCAAACGGCGTGCCCGGGAGGGCCAGGACGCCGTGTCGCCCGAAACGGTGCCGGTGTCCTAGCCCGAGTCCGCCGCGAAGCCGTGCCGGTGGCTCAGCCCGCCTCCAGCGCGATGCGGTGCTCTCCCGCGTACACGTTCATCGAGGGCCCCCGCAGGAAGCCGACCAGGGTCAGGCCCGTCTCGGCGGCCAGGTCGACGGCGAGGGACGAGGGCGCCGAGACGGCCGCCAGCACCGGTATCCCGGCCATCACCGCCTTCTGCGCCAGCTCGAACGAGGCCCGCCCCGACACCAGCAGGACGGACCGGCCCAGCGGCAGCCGTCCGTCCGTCAGCGCCCGGCCCACCAGCTTGTCGACCGCGTTGTGCCGCCCGACGTCCTCCCGTATGTCCATCAGCTCACCGGTCTCCGAGAAGAGCGCCGCCGCGTGCAGGCCCCCGGTCCGGTCGAAGACCCGCTGGGCGGCCCGCAGCCGGTCGGGCAGCCCGGCCAGCAGCGCGGGGGTCAGCAGCAGCGGGGGAGTGTCGGCGACGGGGTGCCGGGTCGTGGTGCGGACGGCGTCCAGGCTCGCCTTGCCGCACAGCCCGCAGGACGACGTGGTGTAGACGTTGCGCTCCAGCGTGATGTCGGGGACCTCGACACCCGGCGCGAGCCGCACGTCCACCACGTTGTACGTGTTGACCCCGTCGGCGGTCGCGCCCGCGCAGTACACGATCGACTGGACATCTGCCTGGTCACCGATCACGCCCTCGCTGACCAGGAAACCCGCCGCCAGCGCGAAATCGTCGCCCGGGGTGCGCATGGTGATGGCGAGCGGTTTCCCGTTCAGCCGGATCTCCAGCGGCTCCTCGGCGACGAGGGTGTCGGGACGCGCGGAGACGGCCCCGTCCCGGATGCGGATGGTGCGGCGGCGCTCGGTGACCCGTCCCATGACCGTTGAACCCGATTTCTGTAGGTGAGGGGGCCTCGGAGCACCCCGACGGTGCCATTGTCCTGCACCGGCGACACGGCGTCGCCACCGGCTGGCCGGGCCGCGGATCACCTGGGCTGCTGCCGAGCCCTCCAAGCCGGAGCCGGGATTCCTGTGGGATCACCTGCCCCCGTACCGGGCGGTAGCGACCAAGACTGGTTGGTTCCTGACAGATGGAGCGAGGGGACCCCGTTTTATGACCGGCTCACGTGTCGTGGCGCTCGGCCACTACCAGCCCGCCAAGGTGCTCACCAACCATGACCTCGCGGCCATGGTCGACACCAGTGACGAGTGGATCACCAGCCGCGTCGGCATCAGGACCCGCCACATCGGCGGCCCCGACGAGCCGGTGGACGAGCTGGCCGCGCACGCGGCCGCCAAGGCACTCGCCGCGGCGGGTCTCCAGCCGGGTGACATCGACCTGGTGCTCGTCGCCACCTCCACCGCCATCGACCGCTCCCCGAGCATGTCGGCCCGGGTCGCCGCCCGCCTCGGCATGGAGGCGCCCGCGGTCATGGACATCAACGTGGTCTGCTCCGGCTTCACCCACGCCCTCGCCACCGCCGACCACGCGCTGCGGGCCGGTGCCGCCACCCGCGCCCTGGTCATCGGCGCCGACAAGATGGGCGACATCGTCGACTGGACGGATCGTTCCAGCTGCGTGCTGATGGGGGACGGCGCCGGAGCGGCCGTCGTCGTCGCCGACGAAACGCCCGACCCGGAGCGCCCCGGCGTCGGACCGGTGCTCTGGGGGTCGGTCCCCGCCATGGGGGACGCGGTCCGCATCGAGGGCACGCCGCCGCGCTTCGCGCAGGAGGGCCAGTCCGTCTACCGCTGGGCCACCACCCAGCTGCCGCCCATCGCCCGCAAGGTGTGCGAGAAGGCGGGCCTCACTCCGGAGGACCTGGCCGCGGTCGTCCTCCACCAGGCCAACCTCCGGATCATCGAGCCGGTCGCCCGGAAGATCGGGGCGGTCAACGCCGTCGTCGCGCGCGACGTGGTCGACTCCGGCAACACCTCCGCCGCGTCCATCCCCATGGCCCTGTCCAAGCTGGTCGAACGGGGCGAGATCCCCAGCGGGGCGCCGGTCCTCCTCTTCGGCTTCGGCGGCAACCTCAGCTACGCGGGACAGGTGATCAGCTGCCCGTGAGCCGTGCGTGGTCCGGCCTTCGGTAGCACAGCCCGGCTCTTTGTCCTCGGAGTGGAGAAAGTTAGCCGGATTCCTGCGCGACTTCTTCCCACTCCCGGCAACCGCTGCTACGTTCCCCTCCCAAGCCCGACGGACAGGCCGACGAGGCGGGAGGGGCGCGTGAGACGTATGACGGCACGACCCGCGAACGCCCACCAGGCGCAACTGCTCAAGCTGTTGCGCGACGGTGGGCCCAACTCCCGGGCGAAGCTGGGCGATCAGGTCGACCTCTCCCGGTCCAAGCTGGCCGTCGAGGTGGACCGGCTGCTGGAGACCGGACTCGTCGTCGCCGACGGACTCGCCGCGTCCCGGGGCGGACGCCGCTCGCACAACATCCGGCTCGCCCCGCACCTGCGCTTCCTCGGCGTCGACATCGGCGCCACCTCCGTCGACGTGGCGGTCACCAACGCGGAACTGGAGGTCCTGGGCCACCTCAACCACCCCATGGACGTACGCGAAGGGCCCGTCGCGGTCTTCGAACAGGTGCTGTCCATGGCGGCGAAGCTCCGGG
This sequence comes from Streptomyces sp. NBC_00523, assembly GCF_036346615.1. Lineage (NCBI taxonomy): Bacteria > Bacillati > Actinomycetota > Actinomycetes > Kitasatosporales > Streptomycetaceae > Streptomyces > Streptomyces sp. NBC_00523. The sequence goes on from NZ_CP107836.1 coordinate 6,381,116, forward strand.
ACTCCGGGCTCGCCGACAGCTTCGACGGCGCCGGGATCGGCGTCCCCGGACCGGTCCGCTTCCCCGAGGGCGTCCCCGTCGCACCCCCGATCATGCCCGGCTGGGACGGCTTCCCGGTCCGCGAGGCACTCAGCCAGGAGCTGGGCTGCCCGGTCATGGTCGACAACGACGTGAACCTGATGGCCCTGGGGGAGCAGCAGGCGGGCGTCGCCCGTTCCGTCGGCGACTTCCTCTGCGTCAAGATCGGTACGGGCATCGGCTGCGGCATCGTCGTCGGCTCCACCGTCCACCGGGGCGCGACGAGCAGCGCCGGCGACATCGGCCACATCCAGGTCGAACCCGGGGGCCGGCTCTGCGCCTGCGGGAACCGGGGCTGCCTGGAAGCCCACTTCAGCGGCGCCGCCCTGGCCCGCGACGCCGAGGACGCGGCCCGCGCCGGACGGTCCGAGGAGCTCGCGGCCCGCCTGGAGGCGTCCGGCCGGCTCACCGCCGCGGACGTGGCCGCCGCCGCGGCCGCCGGGGACGCCACCTCACTCGTCCTGATCCGCGAGGGCGGCAACCACGTCGGCCAGGTCATCGCGGGCCTCGTCAGCTTCTTCAACCCCGCCCTGGTGGTGATCGGCGGCGGGGTGACCGGACTCGGCCACACCCTGCTGGCCGCCGTCCGGGCCCAGGTCTACCGACGCTCCCTGCCGCTGGCCACCGGCAACCTACCGATCGTCCTGGGCGAGCTGGGACCCGCCGCCGGAGTCACCGGTGCGGCCAGGCTCATCAGCGACCACCTGTTCTCACCCGCCTGACCCGCCCGGCCGCCCACACGGCCCCCCCCATACCCACACCTCGTCCGCCGAGGGGATTCGTCATGGCTCCGCAACCACCGCTGCTCACCATGTCCGGCATCACCAAGTCCTTCCCCGGTGTCCGCGCCCTCGACGGCGTCGACCTTGAGGTCCAGGCCGGCGAAGTCCACTGCCTCCTCGGCCAGAACGGGGCCGGCAAGTCCACCCTCATCAAGGTCCTCGCCGGGGCCCACCAGCCCGACGACGGCGAGATCACCTGGCGCGGTGCGCCCGCCGAACTCAGGACGCCCATGGCCGCGATGCGCCTCGGCATCGCCACGATCTACCAGGAACTCGACCTGGTCCGGGGCCTGTCGGTCGCCGAGAACGTCTTCCTGGGCCACGAGTTCACCAGCGCCGGTTTCGTCGTCCGCTCCCGCCGCGCCCGCGCCGAGGCCGCCGTCCTGCTGGCCCGCCTCGGACACCCGGAGATCGACCCTTCCCGCCCGGTCGGTGAACTCTCCGCCGCCCAGCAGCAGATCGTGTCCATGGCCCGGGCCCTCTCGCACGACGTCCGCCTCATCGTGATGGACGAACCGTCCGCCGCGCTCGACCCCGACGAGGTCGGCAACCTCTTCCGGATCATCGCCTCGCTCACCGCCGAGGGTGTCGCCGTCGTCTACATCTCGCACCGCCTGGAGGAGATCCGCCGCATCGGCGACCGGGTGACGGTGCTCAAGGACGGCCGGGCCGTCGCCGCCGGGCTGCCCGCCGACACCACCCCGACGCACGACATCGTGGCGCTGATGACGGGCCGCAAGGTGGAGTACGTCTTCCCGCCCCGCACCCCGCCACCGCCCGGACGCGCCGCAGCCGCCCCCGTACTCACCGTCGAAGGACTGGCCAGGGAAGGGGAGTTCGACCCGGTCGACCTGGAGGTGCGGCCCGGCGAGATCGTCGGCCTCGCCGGGCTCGTCGGGTCCGGGCGCTCCGAGATCCTGGAGACGGTCTACGGAGCGCGCCGGGCCACCGCGGGCCGGGTCACCGTCGACGGGAAGGCGCTGCGGCCCGGGAGCGTGCGCTCCGCCGTCGCCGCCGGGATCGGGCTCGCCCCCGAGGAGCGCAAGGCCCAGGCCCTGCTGATGCTCGAATCCGTCACCCGCAACGTCTCGCTGTCCACCATGTCCCGCTACTCCAAGGCGGGTTGGCTGGACCGGGGTGCGGAGCGCAGGGCGGCGGGCGAGGCCACCCGGGTCCTGTCGCTCCACCCCGACAACCCGGACACGCCCGTCCGCAACCTCTCCGGCGGCAACCAGCAGAAGGCGGTCCTGGCCCGCTGGTTGCTGCGCGGCTGCCGGGTGCTGCTGCTGGACGAACCGACCCGCGGCGTCGACGTCGGCGCCCGCGCCGAGCTCTACGCCGTGATCCGAGGACTGGCCGATGAAGGGCTGGCCGTCCTGCTCGTCTCCAGCGAAGTGCCCGAAGTGCTGGGCCTCGCCGACCGGGTGCTCGTCCTGCGCGAGGGGCGTGTGGTGCACACCGCCGACGCCACGGACCTGGACGAGCACCGCGTACTCGACCTCGTGATGGAAGGGAGCCCGATGTCATGACCCACCCCGTTCCCACGGCGCGGCAGAGCGGGCCGGACCAGGGCCCCGCCCCCGTGACCCTGAAGAAGCCCCGGACCGGGCGCGTCCCCGCGCTGCGGCTGGACCTGCACACCCTGTCCCTGCTCGGCATCCTCGCCGTGCTGGTGGCCGTCGGCGGATTCACCGAGCCGGACGCCTTCCTGGACACCGGCAACCTCCAACTCGTCCTGACCCAGGCGTCGGTGATCGGTGTCGTCACCGTCGGCGTCACCTTCGTCATCACCTCGGGCGGCATCGACCTCTCGGTCGGCGCGATGGTCGCCCTGGCCTCCGTCTGGGCGAGCACCGTCGCCACCCAGGAGTACGGGCTCGCGGGCATCCTGTTCACCGCCGTCCTCGTCGGTGTCGGCGCCGGTCTGGTCAACGGGGTGCTCATCGCGTACGGGAGGGTGGTGCCGTTCATCGCGACGCTGGCGATGCTCGCCTCGGCGCGCGGAGTCGCCCTCATGATCACCGACGGCAAGACCCAGATCGTCACCGTCGACGCGGTCCTCGACCTGGGGCTCCCGGACTCCTACGTCCTCGGCATCCCGCCGCTCGTCCTGATCTTCGCCGCGGTCACCGTCGCCGGCTGGCTGCTGCTGAACCGTACGACCTTCGGCCGCCGCACCGTCGCCATCGGCGGCAACGCCGAAGCGGCCCGGCTCGCCGGCATCGACGTCCGCAGGCAGCGGCTCTACCTCTATCTGCTGTCCGGGCTGTGCTGCGGCATCGCGGCCTTCATGCTGATCATCCTGTCGGGCTCCGGCCAGAACACCGCCGGCAACCTCTACGAACTCGACGCCATCGCCGCCGCGATCATCGGCGGCACCCTCCTCAGCGGCGGACGCGGCACCATCACCGGCTCCGTCCTCGGCGTCCTGATCTTCACCACGATCACCAACATCTTCGCGCTCAACAACCTCCAGAGCGACGTCCAGCAGATCGCCAAGGGCGCGATCATCGTCGCCGCCGTCCTCGTCCAGAGCCGCACCGCCCGCACCGAGACCTGAACCGCCCGGCTCGTCCACCTCCTGCACACCCACCCACCGGATGAAGGGTTCCACAGCCATGCCGCAAACCAGTCGCAGAGGGCTCCTGTTCGGCACCGCAGCCGTCTCCGCCGGCGCCCTCCTCACCGCCTGCACCAGCAACGACCCCAAGGAGAAGGACGCCCCCGCGCAGAGCGGGGCGCCCGCCGCCGACGACAAGCCGGGCAAGCCCGTCACCATCGGCTTCGCCGGACCCCAGGCCGACCACGGCTGGCTCAACGCCATCAACGAGCAGGCCAGGTCCCGGGCGAAGAAGTACTCCGAAGTCACCCTGGAGACCACCGAGGGCTCCAACGACACCGCCGCCCAGATCGGCCAGGTCAAGACCCTCATCAACAAGAAGGTCGACGTCCTGGTCGTCCTGCCCGCCGACGGCAAGGCGCTCACCCAGGTCGGCCTGGAAGCCATGCGGGCGGGCATCCCCGTCATCAACCTCGACCGCGTCTTCGCCTCCCCGCAGGCCTACCGCTGCTGGGTCGGCGGCGACAACTACGGCATGGGGCTCAACGCCGGTACGTACATCGGCGAACAGCTCAAGGGCAAGCAGAACGCCAAGGTGGTCGAGCTCGCCGGGATCGACAACCTGGAACTCACCAAGCAGCGCAGCAAGGGCTTCGCCGACGCGCTCAAGAACTACTCCAACATCGAGCTGGTGGCCCGTCAGGCGGCCGACTTCACCGTGGAGTCGGGCCAGGCGAAGATGGCGCAGCTCCTCCAGGCGCAGAAGAAGTTCGACGCCCTGTGGAACCACGACGACGACCAGGGGGTGGGCGCCCTGCGCGCGATCAAGCAGGCGGGGCGCGACGAGTTCCTGATGGTCGGCGGCGCCGGCGCCAAGTCCGCGATGGACGCCATCAAGGCCGACAACAGCGTCCTGAAGGCCACCGTCCTCTACCCGCCGACCATGGCCGCCTCCGCCATCGACCTGGCCCGTGCCCTCGGCCAGTCCAAGGGCGTGTCCGGGCTCGCCGAGCTGGAGATCCCCACCAACCTCACCCTCTACTCCGCCGTCGTCACCAAGGACAACGTCGACCAGTACCTGCCGACGGGCTTCAACTGACCCGCCCCACGCCCGTACGTGTCGCACCACCGACGAGGAGGAAGCCCCGGATGGCTCAGAGGGATCAGACGCAGCAGGAGTCGGCGGCGCCGCCGACGCTCGGGATCGGCATGGTCGGATACGCGTTCATGGGCGCCGCCCACTCCCAGGGGTGGCGCACCGCGGGACACGTCTTCGACCTGCCGATGCGGCCGGTCCTCGCCGCGGTCTGCGGCCGCGACCGCACGGCGGTCGAGGCCGCGGCCGCACGGCACGGCTGGGCCGCCGCCGAGACCGACTGGCGCGCCCTGATCGCCCGCGAAGACGTGCAGTTGGTCGACATCTGCACCCCCGGCGACCGCCATGCGGAGATCGCACTAGCTGCCCTGGAAGCCGGCAAGCACGTCCTCTGCGAGAAGCCGCTCGCCAACACCGTGGCCGAGGCGGAGGCCATGACGGCGGCGGCCGGGCGCGCCGCCGCCCGGGGCCGCTCCGCCTTCGTGGGCTTCAACTACCGCCGGGTGCCCGCCCTCGCCCACGCCCGCCGGCTCATCGCGGAGGGCCGCCTCGGCACCCTGCGCCATGTCCGCGCCGTCTACCTCCAGGACTGGCTGACCGACCCCGCCTCCCCGCTCACCTGGCGCCTCGACAAGGACCGCGCGGGCTCCGGCGCGCTCGGCGACCTCGGGGCCCATGTGGTGGACCTGACGCAGTACCTCGCGGGGGAGCCGCTGGTCGCGGTGTCGGCGCTGACCGAGACCTTCGTACGCGAACGCCCCCGGCCCGCCGGACCGTCCGCGGGGATCGGCGGCGGGGCGGCGGCCGGGGACACCGGCCCGGTCACCGTGGACGACGCCGCCGCCTTCACCGGCCGGCTCGCCTCCGGCGCCCTGGCGTCCGTCGAGGTGACCCGGATGGCGGCCGGCCGCAAGAACGCCCTGCGCCTCGAGATCAACGGGGAGCGCGGCTCGCTCGCCTTCGACCTGGAGCGCCTCAACGAACTCTCCTTCCACGACCACACCGAACCCGCCGCCACGGCCGGCTTCCGGCGCGTCCTCGTCACCGAACCCCAGCACCCGTACCTGGAGGCGTGGTGGCCGCCGGGCCACACCCTCGGCTACGAGCACACCTTCGTCCACCAGGCCCGGGACGTGGTGTGCGCCCTCGGGGGCGCCGACGCCCCGCCCGTCCCGTCGTTCGCGGACGGCCTCCAGGTGCAGCGAGTGCTGGCCGCGGTGGAGGAGAGCGCCGCGAAGAACTCCGTCCTCACCCCCGTAACCCTCTAGGAGGTCCCGCCGCCATGCCCCGTCCCTTCACCCTCTTCACCGGCCAGTGGGCCGATCTCCCCCTGGAGGAGGTCTGCCGGTACGCCCGCGACTTCGGCTACGACGGCCTCGAACTCGCCTGCTGGGGCGACCACTTCGAGGTGGACAAGGCCCTCGCGGACCCCGCGTACCTGGACGGCCGGCGGGCCCTGCTCGACAAGTACGGCCTGAAGTGCTGGGCGGTCTCCAACCACCTGGTGGGCCAGGCCGTCTGCGATCACCCCATCGACGAACGCCACCAGGGCATCCTGCCCGCCCGCATCTGGGGCGACGGCGTGCCCGAGGGGGTACGCCGCCGGGCCGCCGCCGAGATGGCGGACACCGCGCGGGCGGCCGCCGCCTTCGGCGTGGACACCGTCATCGGCTTCACCGGCTCGTCCATCTGGCACCTGGTCGCGATGTTCCCGCCGGTCCCGCCGCACATGATCGAGCGCGGCTACGAGGACTTCGCGGAACGGTGGAACCCGGTCCTGGACGTCTTCGACGCGGAGGGCGTGCGCTTCGCCCACGAGGTGCACCCCAGCGAGATCGCGTACGACTACTGGACCACGCACCGCGCGCTCGAAGCGGTGGACCACCGCCCGGCCTTCGGGCTGAACTTCGACCCGAGCCACTTCGTCTGGCAGGACCTGGACCCGGTCGGCTTCCTGTACGACTTCCGGGACCGGATCTACCACGTGGACTGCAAGGAGGCCCGCAAGCGCCTGGACGGCCGCAACGGCCGCCTCGGCTCCCATCTGCCCTGGGGCGACCCTCGACGGGGCTGGGACTTCGTCTCCGCCGGCCACGGGGACGTGCCCTGGGAAGACGTGTTCCGCATGCTGCGGTCCATCGGCTACGAGGGCCCGGTCTCGGTGGAGTGGGAGGACGCCGGCATGGACCGGCTGGCGGGCGCACCGGAGGCGCTGGCCTCCCTGAAGCGCTACGACTTCGACCCGCCGAGCGCGTCCTTCGACGCGGCGTTCGGGGGCGGTGACTGATCTCCCTCGCGACGGCGCCCGGCGGCGGCACCACACGCGCCGCCGGGCCGCTCCGTCCTGCCCTCGTCCCGCTTTGTCCTGACGCAGGAAAAAGTCCGGCAACTCTGCGCACAAGGGCTTTCCGTCCCGGACGAACAGGCCTACCGTCTCTGACATGGCGCTGACATGTCCCTGACATAGGCCACTGTCATCTCCCTGTCACCGGCGTCGCACGGACCCGGTCGACCTGCGCGGCAGTCCCCGCGCGAACGGCACGGCAGCACCGCCCGCACAACCGGCACTCACCCGGAGGACACGTGCACACAACCCGCAGCGGCAGTCGCACCAGGCGCCGCGTCCGCAAATCCCTCGCCCTGTTCGCCGGCGGCCTCCTGGCCGCCGCCACCCTCAGCCTGAGCACCGCCTCGGGCACGGCGGTCGCCCACGAGGAGCCCGCGCCGGCGCCCGCCGCCGAAGACTTCCAGCAGGTCACCCTCGCCAAGGGTGCCGCCGAGACCGGCGAGCCCATGTCGCTGGCCGTGCTTCCCGACCGCAGCGTGCTGCACACCGCGCGCAGCGGCGAGCTGCGCATCACCGACAGCGCCGGCAACACCAGGATCTCCGGCGTGATCCCCGTCTACTCGCACGACGAGGAGGGCCTCCAGGGGATAGGCGTCGACCCGGAGTTCAGCGAGAACCGGGCGATCTACCTCTACTACGCGCCCCCGCTGGACACCCCGGCGGGCGACGCCCCCGAGACCGGCACCGCCGCCGACTTCGCCCCCTTCGACGGAGTCAACCGGCTCTCCCGCTTCGTCCTCAACGAGGACGGCACGCTGGACCTCGGCAGCGAGAAGAAGGTGCTCGACGTCCAGACGTCCCGCGGCATGTGCTGCCACGTCGGCGGGGACATCGACTTCGACGCGGACGGCAACCTGTACCTGTCGACCGGCGACGACTCCAACCCCTTCGCCTCCGACGGCTTCAGCCCCATCGACGAGCGCCCGGACCGCAACCCGGCGTTCGACGCCCGCCGCTCCGCCGGCAACAGCAACGACCTGCGCGGCAAGATCCTCCGCATCAAGGTCGCCGACGACGGCTCGTACACCATTCCGGACGGCAACCTCTTCGCCCCGGGTACGGACAAGACCCGTCCCGAGATCTACGCGATGGGCTTCCGCAACCCGTTCCGCTTCTCCGTCGACAAGGCGACCGGCATCGTCTACGTGGGCGACTACGGGCCCGACGCGGGTGCGGCCGACCCCAAGCGGGGACCGGCCGGACAGGTCGAGTTCGCCCGGGTGACGAAGGCCGGGAACTTCGGCTGGCCGTTCTGCACGGGCGACAACGACCCGTTCATCGACTACGACTTCGCCACCAAGACCTCCGGCGCCGCCTTCGACTGCGCGGCCCCGAAGAACACCTCGCCGCACAACACCGGCATCGTGGACCTGCCCCCGGCCCAGCCCGCCTGGATCCCGTACGACGGCGGTTCCGTACCGGAGTTCGGAACCGGCTCCGAGTCGCCGATGGGCGGACCGGTCTACCACTACGACGCCGATCTCGACTCGCCCGTGAAGTTCCCCGAGGCGTACGACGGGGACTTCTTCGCCGGTGAGTTCGGCCGGCAGTGGATCAAGCGGATCGAGCAGGACGCCGACGGCGCCGTGCAGTCCATCAACGACATCCCGTGGTCCGGCACCCAGATCATGGACATGGCCTTCGGGCCCGACGGAGCCCTGTACGTCCTGGACTACGGCCTCTCCTGGTTCGGCGGCGACGAGAACTCCGCCCTCTACCGCATCGAGAACGCCACCGGCGGACGCTCCCCGATCGCCGAGGCCTCGTCCAACAAGACCTCGGGCACCGCGCCCCTGAAGGTGCAGTTCTCTTCCGCCGGCACCACCGACGGCGACGGCGACGCACTCACCTACGCGTGGGACTTCGGCGACGGAGGGACGTCCACGGCCGCGAACCCCACGTACACGTACAGGAAGAACGGCACCTACACCGCGACCGTCACCGCCGAGGACCCCTCCGGACGCACCGGTTCGGCCAGCGTGCACGTGACCGTCGGCAACACCGCACCCACCGTGAAGCTGGAACTCCCGGGTGACGGGCAGCTGTTCACCTTCGGCGACGAGATCCCGTTCAAGGTCACCGTCACCGATCCCGAGGACGGCACGATCGACTGCTCCAAGGTCCAGGTCAGCTTCGTGCTCGGTCACGACAGCCACGGCCACCCGATCACCTCGGCCCACGGCTGCACCGGAACCATCAAGACCGAGATGGACGGCGGGCACGACCCCAACGCCAACATCTTCGGTGTCATCGACGCCTCCTACACCGACGGCGGAGGCGGCGGCCAGGCCGCACTGACCGGTCACGACCAGGCGCAGCTCCAGCCGCGCCACCGCCAGGCCGAGCACTTCTCCGACTCGTCCGGCATCCAGACGTACGACAAGGCGAACGCCGAGGGCGGGAAGACCGTCGGCGACATCAACAACGACGACTGGATCTCCTTCAAGCCCTACATCCTCGGCGACTCCACCAAGTTGACCGCCCGGATCTCCTCCGGCGGTGCGGGCGGCTTCCTCGAAGTGCGCACCGGTTCGCCGACCGGCAAGATCCTCGGCTCCGCACCGGTCCCCGTGACCGGCGGCTGGGAGACGTTCCAGGACATCGACGTCCCGCTGCGCGGCGCACCGAAGAAGGCCACCGAGCTCTTCCTGGTGTTCAAGGGCGGTGACGGAGCACTCTTCGACATCGACGACTTCGAACTCTCCAACACCCCGCCCGACAAGACCGCCAAGCGCGTCCTGGTCTTCTCCAAGACCGCCGGCTTCCGCCACGACGCGATCCCCGAAGGCATCGCCGCACTGAAGGAACTCGGCAAGGACACCAACATCACGGTCGACGCCACCGAGGAGGCCGGCCAGTTCACCACCGCCAACCTGGCCCGCTACGACGCCGTCGTCTTCATGTCGACGACCGGTGACGTCCTCGACGCCGACCAGCAGAAGGCCTTCGAGAACTACATCAAAACCGGCGGCGGCTACCTGGGCGTCCACGCCGCCGCCGACACCGAGTACGACTGGCCCTTCTACGGCGGACTCGTCGGCGCGTACTTCGACAGCCACCCCGCCATCCAGCCCGTCACCGTCCGGGTCGAGGACCACGAGGACCCGGCCACCGCCCACCTGGGCGACGAATGGCAGCGGACCGACGAGCTGTACAACTACCGCACCAACCCGCGCGACAAGGTGAAGGTCCTCGCCACCCTCGACGAGACGACCTACACCGGCGGCACCATGAAGGGCGACCACCCGATCACCTGGTGCCAGACCTACGAGGGCGGCCGCTCCTTCTACACCGGCCTCGGCCACACCAAGGAGTCCTACGCGGACCCGGACTTCCGCAAGCTGCTCTCGGGCGGGCTGCGTTACGCGGCCGGCCAGGTGAAGGCCGACTGCAAGCCCAGCACCGGCTACCGGTCGATCTTCAACGGCAAGACGCTCGAAGGCTGGAAGCAGGCAGGCCCCGGGAAGTTCGACGTGGTCGACGGCGAGCTGCGTTCCGAAGGCGGCATGGGCCTGCTGACCTACCAGGCCAAGGAGCTGAAGTCGTACTCCCTGAAGCTCGACTGGAAGCTGGCGGGCGACGACAACTCCGGCGTCTTCGTGGGCTTCCCGGAGTCCGACGACCCCTGGTCCGCGGTGGACAACGGCTACGAGGTCCAGATCGACGCCTCCGACGCCGTCGACCGCACCACCGGCTCCGTCTACACCTTCAAGGCGGCCGACACCAAGGCCCGTGACCGGGTGCTGCGCCCGCCCGGCCAGTGGAACAGCTACGAGATCAAGGTGCGCGGCGAACGGCTCCAGATCTTCCTCAACGGTGTGAAGATCAACGACTTCACCAACACCGACCCGGTCCGCAGCCTCAAGGACGGCTACATCGGCCTCCAGAACCACGGGGCCGACGACCAGGTGTCCTTCCGCAACATCCAGCTGAAGGAGCTGCCCCCGGCGTAGGGGGCGGTACCCCGACCGGCGGCGGGCGGGCCCACACGCCCCGCCCGCCGCCCTCCCTCTCGCGTACAGCGCCACCGGACCCGCCCAGCCAGAACCCCCAGCCAGGGAGGCAGCTCGTGTCAGCAACCGCCGTTCGTACCGGAGTCTGGTTCATCGGAGCACACGGCTCCGTCGCCACCACCGCCACAGCGGGGTGCGCGGCGGTCGCGACGGGACTCCACCCGGCGGTCGGCATGGTCACCGAGACCGCCCCGTTCGCCGACAGCGGCCTGCCACCCCTCACCTCCCTCGTCTTCGGCGGCCACGACATCCTGGACTGCCCCCTCCCCAAACGGGCCGAGGAACTGGCCGCCGGGGGAGTGCTCCCGCACGGTCTCCCTTCGGCCGTGGGGGCCGAACTCGGCTCCGCCGAAGAGGAGATACGCGTCGGCGGCCCCCTTCCCGGCGACACCCGCACCGACGAGGAACTGATCGCCGCGTTCGCCGCCGACCTCCGGGACTTCGGCCACCGCAACCGCCTGGCCAGGACCGTCGTCGTCAACGTCTCCTCCACCGAGCCCGCACCCGCCCCCGACGCCGTACGGCTGCCCGCCAGCTCGCTCTACGCGGCCGCCGCGCTCCGGGCCGGCTGCCCGTACGTGAACTTCACCCCCTCCACCGGCCTGGGCGCACCGGCCCTCCGGGACGCCGTCGCCGCTTCGGGTCTGCCGCACGCCGGCCGCGACGGCAAGACGGGCCAGACCCTGCTGCGCTCCGTGCTCGCCCCGATGTTCGTCCAGCGCGCCCTGCCCGTACGGGCCTGGTCCGGGACCAATCTGCTGGGCGGCGGGGACGGGGCCGCGCTCGCCGACCCGGCCGCCGCCGCGGCGAAGAACGCCGGCAAGGAACGCGTCCTCGCCGACACGCTGGGCGACGCCCCCGAGGGCGAGGTCCACATCGACGACGTCCCGGCACTCGGCGACTGGAAGACGGCCTGGGACCACATCGCCTTCGACGGCTTCCTCGGGACCCGCATGGTGCTCCAGACCACCTGGCAGGGCTGCGACTCGGCCCTGGCCGCGCCCCTGGTCCTCGACCTGGCCCGGTTGCTGGCACGGGCTCACGAAGTCGGACTGACCGGCCCCCGGCCCGAACTCGGCTTCTACTTCAAGGACCCGGACGGCGGACCGGCCGCGCTCGCCGAGCAGTACCTGGCGCTGCTGGCCTTCGCCGAGCTGCTCCGGGGTGACCGGTGACGGCACGCGCCTGGGCGGAACTGCTGCGGATCTCCGCCCTGTTCACCGTCCCCGGCGACGCCCTCGCGGGCGCCGCGGCCGCCGGCCGGCGCCCCGACCGCCCCACGGCCCTGGCGATGGGCGCCTCGCTCTGCCTGTACGAGGCCGGCATGGCGCTCAACGACTGGGCCGACCGCGACGAGGACGCCGTCGACCGCCCGCACCGGCCGATCCCCTCGGGCCGGATCACCTCGCGCGCTGCCCTCACGGCGGCCGGCGCCCTGACCGGGGCCGGCCTGGTGCTCGCCGCCCGCGCGGGCCGCCCTGCCCTGGGCGTGGCCACCGCCCTCGCGGCCACCGTCTGGGCGTACGACCTCCGCCTCAAGCACACCCCGGCGGGCCCGGCCGCGATGGCGGCGGCGCGGAGCCTGGACCTGCTGCTGGGAGCGACGGCCACAGGGCGGGATCCGGCGCTGCGCGCCACCCGCACCGCCCTGCCCGCCGCCGCTCTGCTCGGCGCGCACACCTACGCGGTCACCTCCGTCTCGCGCCACGAGGCGCGGGGCGGCTCCATCACCGCGCCCGCCACCGCGCTCATCGCCGCCACCGGGATCGCCGGCGCCGTGGTGCACGAGCGGCGGGCCCCGCGCACCGCCCCCACCAGGCTCCTCCTCGCCGCGCTCACCGGCGCCTACCTCCGCACCGCCGCACGCCCCCTCACGCACGCCGTGCTCAACCCCTCGCCGCCGCTCACACAGCGCGCCGTCGGCAGCGGCATCCGGGCGATGATCCCGCTCCAGGCCGCCCTCGCCGCACGCGCCGGAGCACCCGGGGCCGCGCTCGCCGTCATGGGCCTGGTCCCGCTCGCCCGCGCCCTCTCCCGGAAGGTGAGCCCCACATGACCCTCCGCCTCGGCTACGGAACCAACGGACTCACCGATCTCCGACTGGACGACGCCCTCGCCCTTCTCGCCGACCTCGGCTACGACGGAGTCGGCCTGACCCTCGACCACATGCACCTCGACCCGATGGCCCCGGACCTCGCCGCCCGCACCCGCCGCGTCGCAGCCCGGCTCCAGCAGCTGGGGCTCGGCGTCACCGTCGAGACCGGCGCCCGCTACGTCCTGGACCCGCGCCGCAAGCACGGCCCCTCGCTCCTGGACCCGGAGCCCGACGCCCGCGCGGCCAGGACCGCGCTGCTCGTCCGGGCCGTCGAGGTCGCCGCCGACCTCGGCGCCCACGCCGTGCACTGCTTCAGCGGCGTCACGCCCCCGGACACGGCACCCGAAGCAGCCTGGCAGCGGCTCACCGGCGCCCTCGACCCGGTCCTCCGCGCCGCCGACCGGGCCGGGGTCCCCCTGGCGATCGAGCCGGAGCCCGGGCATCTCCTCGCCAACCTCGCCGACTTCCACCACCTCCGGTTGCTCAGCGGTGACCCCGACCCCCTCGGCCTCACGCTCGACATCGGCCACTGCCAGTGCCTGGAGCCCGCCCTGCCCGTCGACTGCGTACGCGACGCCGCCCCCTGGCTGCGCCACGTACAGATCGAGGACATGCGGCGCGGCGTCCACGAACACCTCCCCTTCGGCGACGGCGAGATCGACTTCCCGCCCGTCCTCGCCGCCCTGGACGCCCTCGGGAGCAGCGAATACACCGGGCTCACCGTCGTCGAACTGCCCCGTCACTCCCACGCGGGCCCCGACCTGGCCCGCTCCTCCCTCGACTTCCTGAACAGGCACCGCCCGTCGAACCGCTGAGACCGCCGAAGGGAGCACGCCATGACACACACCCCGACGACCCCGCTCCTGACCCGCGAGGAACTCGACACCCTGCTCGGCGGAGCCGCACGCGCCTGGCTGGACGAAGCCCTCGCCGAGGCAGCCCACGCCGCCGCGCACCCGGCCACCGCACCCGTGGACAGCTACGCCGTAGCGCCGTGGGAGCTGCGGTACGCCGCCGCCGGCCGCCACTGCGGACTCGAACACGCGGACTCCGTACGCGTCCTGCTGCTCGCCGAGGCGCGCGCCGGTCTGCCCACCCTGACCCGCCTCTACGAACAGGGCACCGCCGCCGAACGCCGGGCGGTCCTCCTGGCCCTGCCCGCGCTGGACCTCGGCCCCGCCGCTCTGCCGATCGTCGCGGACGCCCTGCGCGCCAACGACACCACCCTCGTCGCAGCGGCCGTCGGGCCGTACGCCGCCGCCCACCTCGATCCGCACGGCTGGCGCCACGCCGTCCTGAAGTGCCTGTTCACCGGCGTCCCCGTCGAGGCCGTCGACGGCCTGGCCCGAAGATCACCAGGCGACGCCGAACTCGCCCGCATGCTCGGCGACTTCGCGTCCGAACGCATCGCGGCCGGCCGACCCGTCCCCGCCGGCCTGCACCACGTCCTCGCCCTCACGGCCTCTGGCCCCGCCGCCGCCCCCACGGAGGAGACCTGATGCGCATCTTCGACCCCCACATCCACATGACCTCCCGCACCACGGACGACTATCAGGCGATGTACGACGCCGGGGTCCGCGCTCTGGTCGAACCCTCTTTCTGGCTCGGCCAGCCCCGCACCTCACCGGCCAGCTTCTTCGACTACTTCGACGGCCTCCTCGGGTGGGAGCCCTTCCGGGCCGCCCAGTACGGCATCGCCCACCACTGCACGCTCGCCCTCAACCCCAAGGAGGCGAACGACCCCCGGTGCGTCCCCGTCCTCGACGCCCTGCCCCGCTACCTCGTCAAGGACTCCGTCGTCGCCGTCGGGGAGATCGGCTACGACTCGATGACCCCGGCCGAGGACCACGCGCTGGCCGCCCAGCTCCAGCTCGCCGCCGACCACGGCCTGCCCGCTCTCGTCCACACCCCGCACCGCGACAAGCTCGCCGGTCTGCGCCGCACCATCGACGTCGTCCGGGAGTCCGCCCTCGACCCCGAGGCGGTGCTGCTCGACCACCTCAACGAGACGACGGTGAAGGACGCCCTCGACAGCGGCTGCTGGGCGGGCTTCTCCATCTACCCCGACACCAAGATGGACGAGGACCGCATGATCGCGATCCTCAAGCTCCACGGCACCGAGAAGGTCCTCGTCAACTCCGCCGCCGACTGGGGCAGGAGCGACCCGCTGAAGACCCGCCGGGTGGCCGACGCCATGATCGCCGCGGGATTCACCGACGACGACGTCGACCAGGTCCTCTGGCGCAACCCCGTCACCTTCTACGGACGGAGCGGCCGCCTCCACCTCGACACCGCCACCCCCGGGCCGCTCCACGAGGGCAACTCCATCCTGCGCGGCGGGGAGTGAGGCCATGCGCTTCCGCCACCCCGACGGAACCGTCGTCCACCTCGCTTACTGCACCAACGTCCACCCCGCCGAAACCCTGGACGGCGTCCGCGCCCAACTCCGCGACCATTGCGAACCGGTACGCAGGAGGCTCGGACGCGACCGTATCGGCATCGGCCTCTGGCTCGCCCGGGACGCCGCCCACACCCTGATCAACGACCCCGCGCAACGGCGCTCCCTGCGCGCCGAGCTCGACCGCCGCGGCCTCGAAGTCGTCACCCTCAACGGCTTCCCGTACGAGGGCTTCGGCGCCGAAGAGGTCAAGTACCGCGTCTACAAGCCCGACTGGTCGGACCCCGAACGACTCGCCCACACCACCGACCTGGCCCGGCTGCTCGCGGCGCTCCTGCCCGACGACGTCACCGAGGGCACCATCTCCACCCTGCCCCTCGCCTGGCGCACCCCCTACACGGGCGATCCCGAAGCGGAGCGCACCGCACTCGACGCGCTCACCACCCTCGGTGAACGCCTCGACGCACTCGCCGAACTCACGGAGAAGTCCATCCGGATCGGTCTCGAACCCGAGCCCGGATGCACCGTCGAAACCACCGCCGACGCCGTCGCCCCCCTGACCGCCGTCGGCCACCCGCGCATCGGAGTCTGCCTCGACACCTGCCACCTCGCCACGTCCTTCGAAGACCCGGACACCGCGCTCGACGCCCTCACCGGGGCCGGCATCCCCACCGTCAAGGCGCAACTGTCCGCCGCCCTGCACGCCGAACACCCTCATCTCCCCGAGGTACGCACCGCCCTCGCGGCCTTCGCCGAACCGCGCTTCCTCCACCAGACCCGGACCGCCACCGCCGCCGGGCTGCGCGGCACCGACGACCTCAACGAGGCCGTCACCGGCGAGATCCTGCCCGACAGCGCCCCGTGGCGCGCCCACTTCCACGTACCGCTGCACGCACCGCCCGCACCCCCGCTCACCTCCACGCTCCCCGTCCTGCGCGCCACGCTGGCCCGGCTCGTCGGCGGTGCCAGGCCGCTCACCCGGCACCTGGAGGTCGAGACGTACACCTGGCAGGCGCTCCCCGCCGAGCTGCGCCCCCGCACCCGCGCCCAGCTCGCCGACGGCATCGCCGCCGAACTCGCCCTCGCCCGCGACCTCCTGACCGAGCTCGGCCTGAAGGAGCTGCCATGACCACCGCCGGGGCGGCCGCCCCGCCCACCCCTCTCCTCGTCCTGGACGTCGTCGGGCTCACCCCCCGCCTCCTCGACCACATGCCCCACCTCAAGGCCCTGGGACAGTCCGGCACCCACGCCCCGCTCGGCACCGTCCTGCCCGCCGTCACCTGCGCCGCCCAGTCCACCTTCCTCACCGGCACCGCCCCCGCCGAGCACGGCATCGTCGCCAACGGCTGGTACTTCCGCGAACTCGGCGACGTCCTGCTGTGGCGCCAGCACAACGGACTCGTCGCCGGCGACAAGCTCTGGGACGCCGCCCGCCGCGCCCATCCCGGCTACACCGTGGCCAACATCTGCTGGTGGTACGCCATGGGTGCCGACACGGACTACACCGTCACGCCCCGCCCCGTCTACTACGCGGACGGCCGCAAGGAACCCGACTGCTACACCCGCCCGCCGGCCCTGCACGACGAACTCACCGAGAAGCTCGGCACCTTCCCCCTCTTCCACTTCTGGGGACCCGGCGCCGACCTCGTCTCCTCGCAGTGGATCATCGACGCCACCCGTCACATCCTGGACACCCGCCACCCCGACCTCGCCCTCTGCTACCTCCCGCACCTCGACTACGACCTCCAGCGGTACGGCCCCGACGACCCGCGCGCCTTCCGGGCCGCGGCCGACCTGGACCGAGCGGTGGCCCCGCTCCTGGACGACGCCCGCCGTGAGGGACGCACCGTCGTCGCCCTCTCCGAGTACGGCATCACCCGGGTCGACCGGCCCGTCGACATCAACCGGGCGCTGCGCCGCGCCGGACTCCTGGAGGTCCACACCCAGGACGGCATGGAGTACCTGGACCCGATGACGTCGAGGGCCTTCGCCGTCGCCGACCACCAGATCGCGCACGTCTACGTACGCCGCCCCGAAGACCTCGAATCCGCCCGCGAGGCCCTGGCCGGACTCCCGGGCATCGACCTCCTCCTCGACGACGAGGGCAAGAAGGCCCACGGTCTGGACCACCCCCGCTCCGGAGAGCTGGTCGCCGTCGCCGACCCGGACGCCTGGTTCACGTACTACTACTGGCTCGACGACGACCGCGCGCCCGACTTCGCCCAGCTGGTCGAGATCCACCGCAAACCCGGCTACGACCCGGTCGAGCTCTTCATGGACCCCGAGGACCCGTACGTCCGGGTCAAGGCGGCCAAGGCCATCGCCCGCAAGAAGCTCGGCATGCGCTACCGCCTGGCGGTCGTGCCGCTCGATCCCTCACCCATACGCGGCAGCCACGGCCGCCTCCCCGCGAGCGACGAAGAAGGGCCGCTCATCCTCTGCTCCACCCCCCACGCGTTCACCGGACCCCTCCGGGCCACCGAAGTGAAGTCCCTGCTCCTCACGCTGGCCGGTCTCCCCGGAGACCCGTCGACCCCAGAACGAAGGTAGGACACCATGACCGCGTACAACGACGCACCCGGTACGGAAGACGGCCTGCGGCGCAGCCTCGGCGTCAACCGCCGGCGCTTTCTCAGCACGTGCACCGCCGCCGCGGCGACGGCCATCGCCGCGCCCGTCCTCGGTGCCGCGCCCGCCTTCGCCCACCAGGGCCACGGGCACGGGCACGACCATGGCCACGGGCACGGGCAGGCTCTCGTCCCGGCGGACAAGCGGGGCATCATCCTGTACACCGTGCGCGACGCCACGGGCCGGGACCCTCTCAGCACCGGCCTCCCCTCGGGCTTCCGCGAGGTCTTCAAGCAGCTGGCCCGCTTCGGCTACCGGCAGGTCGAGTTCGCCGGATTCGGCCAGCACGCCAACGCACCCGGCGGCAGCAACCTCGAAACGGTGCAAGGCGCGAAGCTCCTGCGCTCCTGGCTGGACGACTACGGTCTGCGCGCCCAGGGCAACCACGGCTTCATCCCCTCGTCCTGGCCCCTGAGCCAGAGCGACCTGGACGAGTTCAAGCGGCAACTCGAGATGGCGAACATCCTCGGCATGGAGCACATGGGCACGGGTGGCGACCCCACCGGCAGCGCCTACCGGGCCGACTGGGACGTGGCCGCCGACAAGTGGAACGCGCTGGGGCAGATCGCTCGCCGTGCGGGCATCAAGCTGTACACGCACAACCACGACGCGGCCTACGGCTTCCTGCTCGACGGCGGACCGCTGGACGACCAGGGGCGGCCCACCCGCAGCTCCGGCGTCCGCAAGCTCGAATACTTCCTGAAGGTCACCGACCCGAAGGCCGTGTGGCTGGAGATGGACATCTTCTGGGCGCACGTCGCCCAGTACAAGTTCCACACCTACACCGCCCTCGACGGCTCGCAGCGGGAGAACGTCTTCGACCCGGCGGCCCTGGTCCGCCGCAACAACAAGCGCTACCCGCTGTTCCACGCCAAGGACGGCGTCGCCAACACCACCAGTGGCGACGGCTACGACATGGTCCCGTTCGGCACCGGGATCATCGACTACCGGACGTTCTTCAGCCGCGTCGGAGAGGCGCGCTACCGCAACCCGATGGTCGAGCAGGACAACGCACCGAGCCCGACCGACCTCGCACAGTCCCTGAACCACGCGCGGATCGGCTACGAGGGCATCGCGGCGCTGCGCAAGTAGCACCCCTGCCCGGTCGCGTCAGCCGATGCCCTGCCGGTCGGGCAGCAGCGAGAACTCCCGCTCGGCGGCGTCCGGCACCGCGTGCTCCACCGCCTGTACGGTGAGCGCCCGGTGCCGGACGAGCGGGCCCCGCCGGTCCGGCCCGGCCAGCGGCATCAGGTCGTCGATCCCGGCGAGCAGCCGCCGGGTCACCTGCGGGACGCCCGCCGCACACCGGCGCACCTCCTCGAAGCCCAGGTCCACCAGGTCCTCCCACGACGGCACCTCCTGCACCAGCCGGACCGCGCCCTTGCGGTCGCGGTGGTGCACGGTGCCCAGCGGCAGCCGCACCGCCGCCGCCAGGAACTGCACGATCCGGTCCAGGCACTGCACGGCCGTCGTCGGGTCGTTCGTCGCGGCGGACAGCGCCCGCAGCGCGATGTCCGACAGCTGGCGCAGCCCGAACGCCAGGTCCTGGTGCAGGGTGCGCTCCACGCCCACCGACACCGTGTACCGCAGGGCGTGCCGGGCCGGGGCCGCCCCGCCGTGCACGGCGAGCACCGGTGTCCCCGGCACCACGAAGTCCCCGAGCCGGGGGACCAGCCGGAGCACCACACCCTGGCGCCGGGCGGCCCGGACCAGCCGGGCCACATTGACATCGCGGAGGACCCCGGCCCGCCCCTCGTACAGGATCTGCCCGGTCTCCTCGGGCAGCGGCCCCCCGCCCGGGCGTCCTGCGGGCATCCGGCCCAGCACCCGGAAGGTGTCCCGGGTGATGTGGTCGAGGACGGGCCCGATCTGCATCAGGCGCAGCGTGGAGCTCACGTACCCGATGAACAGGAGCAGGCTCAGCCCGACGAGCAGGGCGGTCAGCACGCTCTGAATGAACGGCAGCGAGGTGACCCGGCGCGGGTCGGTCTCGCTCTCGTACGAGCTGAGGACCAGCAGCGAGAACACGAACGTCGCGAGGAACACCGACAGGGTCAGCTTGCTGATCCGGCTCCGTACGAAGATCCGCACCACCCGGGGCGTGAGCTGGCCGCTCGCCATCTGCACCGCGACCAGCGAGATGCTGAAGACCACACCGATGAAGGTCATCATCGCCGAGCTGACCGTGACGACGATCTGCTTGGTGTCCTCGGCGACCTTCACGAGATCCTGGATCTCGTCGTACGCCTGCTCGTCGCGCAGGTACGAGACGATCTGCTCGTCCAGCGCCGAGGCGGCGAACCAGAGCACACAGGCGACGACGAGCGTCATGGCCGGGGCGAACCAGAAGGTCTCGCGCAGATGCTCGCGCAGCGGCGACAGCGCGCGGGGAGGACGGGGGCCGCGATCACTCATGGTGGCGAACGTAACCCGCCCCGCCCGGCCGCCGGTGGACCCCGCCGCCGACCCTCCGGCGGCACGGTCCGTACGTACGCCGCGACGGTCCGTACGGGAGCCCGGCGAAGCACCCGCGAAATGGCTCTCCGGTACCTCCGCACCGCACTGACCAGCGCAATGTCCACCGCCCGGCCACCCGATATGCAGGTGAGAGGCACCCCAAACCCCTGGTATTGTTTTCTTTGTCGCCGCGGGAAACCGGGGCGGATCACCTGGTCCGGGTGGCGGAATGGCAGACGCGCTAGCTTGAGGTGCTAGTGCCCTTTATCGGGCGTGGGGGTTCAAGTCCCCCCTCGGACACTCATCCAGTTCCCACGGTTCATCGCGAACCGTGGGAATTTCTGGTTTCCGGGGCGGCCCCGTGCCGTGGCCGGAGGAGCCGATCACCCCTTGGAGGACCCCCGGTGGCTGTGCAGCGGATCACGACCCGCAACGCCCGCTTTCAGCAGTTCCAGACGCTGCTCACCAACCGGACCAAGCGCGGCCGCGCCCGCGAGTTCCTCGTCCAGGGCGTCCGGCCGATCACCATGGCCGTCGAGCACGGCTGGACGGTCCGCTCCCTCCTGTACGACGCGAGCCGCCCGCTCTCCCGCTGGGCGGAGGAGCTGGTGCGCGGCATCAGCACGGAACGCATCGCCATGGCCCCCGACCTGCTCGCGGAGCTGAGCGAGAAGGCGGAGGGCGCCCCGGAGGTCCTGGCCGTGGTCGAGATGGAGCCGGACGAGCTGTCCCGCATCCGCGTCGACGAGGACTTCCTCGGCCTCGTCTTCGACCGCCCGACGCAGCCCGGCAACATCGGCAGCATCGTCCGCTCCGCCGACGCCTTCGGCGCCCGCGGACTCATCGTGACCGGGCACGCGGCCGACCCGTATGACCCGAAGGCGGTCCGCGCGACGACCGGCTCCTTCTTCGCCCTCCCCGTCGTCCGCACCCCCTCGCACCGCGAGGTCAGCGCCTGGCTGGACGAGGAGCGCGACCGGGGGCGCCCCGTGGTCGTCGTCGGCACCGACGAGGACGGCGAGTGCGACGCCTCGGAATTCGACCTCACCCAGCCCGTCCTGCTGCTCATCGGCAACGAGACGACGGGCCTCAGCACGGCCTGGCGCGACCGCTGCGACCACGTGCTCAGCATCCCGATGACAGGCTCGGCCAGCTCGCTCAACGCGTCGAACGCGGCGTCGATCGTGCTGTACGAGGCGCGACGGCAGCGGCTGGCGAAGCGCAAGGGCTGACGGCCCCCGGCTACTTCCGCTTCGCGTACACGATCAGGTTGTCCACCGGGTGTCCGGCCGCGTCGAAGGCGCCGTCGCAGGTGATCAGGCGCAGGGCGCGTTCCGTGGTGCGACCGTAGACGCGGGCCGTGGGGAAGGCGTTCTTGCTGACCGTCTCGTGGGCGGTGACCTCGAAGTGGATGTCCTTGCCGCGGCCGTCGCGGACCACGATGTCCGCGCCCTTGGCGATCTTGCGCAGGTCGTGGAAGACGGCCCGGCCGAAGCGGGTGTCGTTGTGGCCGATGAGGACCGCCGCGCCGGGTTCGCCGGGTACGGCGCTGCCCGTGTACCAGCCGGTCGTCATGCCCTTGTCGGCCGGCGGGACCTCGACCGTGCGGTCCGGGTTGAGGCCGAGCCGCATGATGTCGCTGTCCACGCCCAGGGACGGGATGGAGACGTGGGTGGGCGGCTCGGCGGTGGCGGTGGCCGTGGGCGCGGGGGCCTCGGGGGCCGCCGCCGACGCGGGGGCCTTCGAGGGCTGCGGTGCGGGGTCGCCGGAGCAGCCGGACAGGGCGGCGAGCGCGGCGAGGGTCAGGGCGGCGCTGAGCGCAAGGGTGGTGCGGGGCATGGGTCGGGGCTCCAGGGGTCGTACGTACGGCAGTGGCGCCGCCCGGGTCGGAAGGGCGGCGCCACTGCGGCTCATCGGCTGAGGGAGGGGTCAGCCGTCGCGGCGGGCGGTGCGGCGGCGCACGACGACCGTCCCGGCGCCGCCCAGCAGCAGCGCGGCGGCCGCGGAGCCAGCGAGGGCGGTCGTGCCGCTGTTCGAGGAGCCGGCGGGCTGCTCACCGGCGGCGACGCCACCGCGCGGCGCGGCGGACGGGACCGCCGAGGGCGGCTCCGTCCGCTCGGTCGACGGCACGGCGGACGGCGCCTCGGTCGGCTCGGCGGACTGCTCCGACCGCGGCTCGGACGGGGCCGCGGTCGGCCTGGCCGAGGAGTCGGCGAAGGCCGCGGTGGCCGGTACGCAGACCGCACCGGCCGCGACGGCGGCGAGGAGGGCGGTACGCAGGGTAGTGCGCAGGGGCATGGGCAGAGCTCCGTTCCGGAGGGCCTCAGGGGCGGCCGCGGTGCGGGTGCGCACCGCGGCGCGAGGCATGCGGACAGGCTCGCGCCAAGTTGTGAGGAAGCTGTCAGATCGTTGTGTTCATCGCATCAGGGTCGTCCGGAGTACCAGGGGCCGCCTCACCGGCCGGGAGGCGGAGCGTGAACACCGAGCCCTCGCCGGGGGTGCTCACCGCCGTCGCCGTGCCGCCGTGCGCCTCCGCCAGCTTCCGCACGATCGCCAGACCGAGCCCGCTGCCGCCCGTCCGCCGCGACCGGGACTTCTCGCCGCGCCAGAACCGGTCGAAGACGCGGGCCAGGTCGTCCGCCGGGATGCCGCTGCCCGTGTCGGCGACGTCCACGAGCACCGCGTCCCCGTCCTCGGAGCCGTAGGCGCGCAGCGTGACCGTCCCGCCCTCCGGGGTGTGACGCACGGCGTTCGACACCAGGTTGCCCACCGCCTGGCGCAGCCGGACCGGGTCGGCCGTCAACGCCGGCAGGGGGAGGTCCGCCTGGCGGACGCCCAGCGCGACGCCCGCCGCGTCGGCCCGGGCCTGGTGCGCGGCCGCGACCTGCCCCAACAGCTCGGCCACGTCCACCGGTTCGGGGTGCAGCCGCAGCGCACCGGCGTCCGCCTGGGCCAGGTCCTGGAGGTCGTCGATGATGTGCTGGAGCTGGACCGCCTCCGTGTGCAGGAAGGCGATGAACTCCGGGTCCGGGTCGGCCACTCCGTCCTGCGCCGCCTCCAGCCAGCCCCGGATGTTGCTCAGCGGGGTGCGCAGTTCGTGGGCGACGTCGCTCACCATGGCCTTGCGCTGCGCCTCCAGCCGGGCGCGGTGGGCGGACATGTCGTTGAACGTGGCGGCGAGGCGCCCGATCTCGTTGTCCGCGGCCACCACCACCGGCGCGGTGTCCTCCCCGTCGCGCATCCGCTGGGCGGCGCCCGTCAGCGCCCGCAGCGGGCGTACGAGGCGGGCGCCGACGAGCACCGACGCGCCCACGGTCAGGGCCAGCACCAGGGCCGCCGCGCCCGCGATCCGCGCGGTGTTCGCCGGTGACAGGTCGAAGCCGGGCACGGTCCCGCCGCCCGGGTCGCCGATGAAGAGCAGGGCGGGCGAGGCCACGTACGAACTCAGCTGCTCCCGGCGGGCCGTGCCCACGCAGGAGGCGATGGCCCGGTCGTTCTCGCTGGTGGCCGCCGCCTGCTGGTCCCCGGGGCCCGGCACCGCGCTGGGCCCTTCACGAGGCTCCGTGCGGGGCGCCTCGGTCGGCACCGCGCTCGGCTCGACGCTCGGCGGCATCGAGGCCATCGGCGCGGCGGGCACCGGCACCGCCTCCGCCGGAACGGGCTCGGCCGCCTGCCCCCAGGACAGGGCGAGGCTGAGGTGGACGCCGCCGCGGCCCTGGCGCTCCAGACAGGCGTCGGCCAGCTGGTTGAGCGCCTTCAGCGCCTTCCGCTCCGTGGCCGTCGGGGTGTCCAGCGCGTCCACGGCGCACCGCGTGCCCTGGATCCGCTCGGGGTCGTTGCCGCCCACCACCTGGATCAGCGGCCGACCGCTGGCGCCCGCCACCACGTCCGCGGCGATCCCGAAGTCGCCCAGGCAGGCCACGCCCCGGTCCGCGATCTTCCGCAGCCGGGTCCGCTCCGAAGCGGGCAGCCGGAACGGTCCCACGGCGCGCGGGTCGACCCGGTCCGTGGTCGCACCCGTCACCCCGGCGCCCTCGGACGCCAGCGCGGTGTCCACGGACAACGGGTCGACCACGGCCGACGCCTGGGCCGGGAGGGCCGCCGCGTCCGGGGCCGCCGAGTCGGCGAGCGGGGCGCGGCCCTGGGTCGTCAGGGCGATCCGCCGCCCCGACTGCTCGGCCAGCTCCCGTACCGTCTTCCGGACACCGTCCCAGGTGGGATGGGCCGCCGCGTAACCGAGCAGCTGGTGGTAGATCCGGGCATCGGCGGCCAGGTTCTGGCCCTGCTCCTGCCGGATCGCGCCCGAGGTCGTCTGCACGGCGATCCAGGCGGTCGCCGCCACCGAGCAGGCCGCGACCAGGGCGGAGACCGTGAGGAGCCGGGCGAACAGGCTCTTGCGCAGGGGTACGGTCCGTCGCCCGCCGGGGCCGGGGGAGCGGCGCACGCTACGAAGTCGCCGCACGGGACGCCGCCTTCGCCGGGTCCGTCAGCTTGTAGCCGACGCCGAAGACCGTGAGCAGCCGGACGGGCCGCCGCGGGGCCGGTTCGATCTTCTTGCGCAGGTTCATCACGTGCACGTCGACGGTCCGGTCGCTGATGTAGCGGTCGAAGCCGTGCAGTTCGCCCAGGAGCTGCTGCCGGGAGAACACCCGGTCCGGCTCGGCGGCGAGCGCGGCCAGGACGCGGAACTCGCCCGGGGTGCACTCCACAGCCCGTCCCTCCACCGTCACCACGTGCCGGACCGGATCGACCACCAGCGCCCCCACCCGCAGCACCCCGGCATCCTCCGGTTCGCCGCCCGCGCCCCGCCGGCTGCGGCGCAGCAGCGTCCGCACCCGGGCCATCAGCTCGCGCGGGCTGTACGGCTTGGTCATGTAGTCGTCGGCGCCCAGATCGAGGCCGAGCAGCAGGTCGTCCTCCGTGGTGCGGGCGGTGAGCATCAGCACCGGCAGCTCCCGGTGCTCCGCGCGCAGCACGCGTACGACGTCGAGGCCGTCGGCCCGGGGCATCATCACGTCGAGGACCAGCAGATCGGGCTCCCGGTGCCGGACCGCGTCGAGCGCCGCCAGGCCGTCGGGCGCCACGGTCACCCGGTGGCCCTCGCGTTCGAGATAGCGGCGGAGCAGCTCCGCCTGATTCTCGTCGTCTTCGGCAACGATCACATGTGCGCACACACGATCGATCGTAGACAGGTGCTACGCCGTGCCCGCGTCCCGGTGCGCCTCCATCAGTTCGTCGTGGGCGGCGACGACGTCCCAGGCGAGGACGGTGACCATCTCCTCCCGGGTCGGGGTGGAGTCGGTGTGCGCGGAGTACAGCCGCAGATCGCGCTGCGCCGACGCCTTCGCGCACAGCTCCCGGGCGAACCGGGCGTTGCCCACCAGGTCGGCCTTGCCGCCGTCCACGATCGCCGTGCACAACGAGTTCAGGACGTCGAGCGCGCCCGCGTCCGGCTCGTCGCCCTGCGAGGCCAGCACGGACCGGGCGATCCGCACCAGTTCCTCCGCGGAGTACGAGGGGAAGTCGACGCGGGTGTTGAACCGGGAGACCAGTCCGGGGTTGGTGGCGAGCAGCCCCGACATCTCGTCCCGGTAGCCCGCGAGCACCACGACGAGCCGGTCCCGGTCGTCCTCGGCCCGCTTCAGCAGCACCTGGATGGCCTCCTTGCCGAAGGCGTCGCCGCCGCTCGTCCCGGTGTTGTACAGCGCGTACGCCTCGTCGATGAACAGCACCCCGTTCAGCGCCGAGTCGATGACCTCGTTCGTCTTGAGGGCCGTCGACCCCAGGTGCTGCCCGACCAGGTCGGCGCGCTGGGCCTCCACCACATGCCCCGAACTCAGCAGCCCGAGCCCGGCGAAGACCTGGCCGATGATGCGGGCCACGGTCGTCTTGCCGGTGCCGGGCGGCCCCGCGAAGACGAAGTGCCGGGGGCGGGCCCCGCCGGGCAGGCCCTGCTCCTCGCGCAGCGCGGACATCCGCAACTGCGCGAGCAGCGTCTGGACCTGGCGCTTCACCGGCTGCAAACCGATCATGGCGTCGAGCGCCCGCTGCGCCTCGGCGAGCACCCGGGCCCGCTCGTCGGCGGACAGCCCGTCCTCACCGTCGCCGCCCGAGTCGGTCTGCGGCGCCGCCCCGCCCGCCGTGGCCGCGACGGAGGCGGCGGGCGCCGGGGCGGGCCTGCTCACCGGGCGGGCCTGGGCGCGCGACTCCACGTCGAGCAGGTCGGGGGCGCACCGGAACGCGTACTGGTACCGCTTCAGCGCCTCCTCCTCGCGGCCCAGCGCCTCCAGCGAGCGCCCCATGAAGTACTTCACCTCGGCGTCGAACCTGCTGCCCGCGCCCAGCTTCCCCGGCAGCGCGGACAGCACGTTCAGCGACTCGTGGCAGACCCCCTGGGCGAACAGCGCCCCGCCCACGTACAACTGCGCCTCGTCCCGCAGGAAGGCGTCGGTGATCCCGGGCGCGAACCTCAGGACGAGCGGCCAGTCCTCCTTCAGGAACGCGTACCGGGTGCAGACGAACCGGGTCTCGTCGCAGTCCAGCAGCGCCGTGGACAGACCCTTCCACGCCTCGTCGAGCCGCCGGTCGTCCAGGAACGCCGACATGGCCGCCAGCCACAGATCGCGGGAGGTCTCCAGCCGGAAGGTGACGTAGTGGCCGATCTGGAAGGTGGACCGGAAGGGCAGCTGGTACTTCGACCGCAGGACCCCGAACTGCGCCGAGTTGCGCAGCATGCCGTCCAGCGCCGCCTTCTGGTCCGTGCCGGTCACATGGAGTCCCAGCCAGGCGTCGGCGGTGCTGGGGTCGTGCTGCGTGGCGAGCGCGAACTGCGCCGCGGCCCCCGCGTTGTCCCCCTGCCGCATGAGGACCATCCCCTGGTTCCACGCCTGCTCGGCCTTCCTGGCCGACCCCCGGCTCGCGGCACCCTGCACGTGACTCTCCCCTCACCGGGCGCGCCGTCCGCGCCCGTGGCCCCCCGGCCGCCCGTGATCACACCCGCAACGGTCGTTCAGGATAGCCAACGCCCGGCGAGGGGCCTCCCGCACGGTGACCGCCTCGGATACGATTTCGCTCCCCGTCTCCGCTGCCCACCGCCACCTCAGCTGGCGACCGTCACCTCCCCACCGTCACCGCCGGGAAGACCGCCTGATGTCCGCCCTCCCCAGCAGCCGGACCCCGGACCGGCTCCGCACGGGGGTGCGCGCCGCGCTCACCACCCTCGGCACCGGATTCCTGCGGCACCCCGCCAACACCGCGCTGCGCGCGCACGCGGACGCCGCCGCCCTCCACAACGCCCTGCTGCGCCTGGTCTTCCGGCTCCTCTTCCTCTTCGTCACCGAGGACCGCGACGTCCTGCTGTCCCCGGACGCGAGCGCCGGCGCCAGGGCGCGTTACGCGGCGCACTTCTCGACGGCCCGCCTCCGCGCCCGTGCGCGCGGCGCCGTGGAGCAGAGTGAGCTGTACGCGGCGCTGCGCGCCGTACTCGACGCCCTCGGTGACCCGGCCGGGGACCCCGGCCTCGGCCTGCCCGGGCTCGGCGGCCTCTTCGCCCCCATGGAGGCCGACGCCCCGCTGCACGGGCTCGCGCTGTCCGACGCGGACCTGCTCACCGCGGTGCGCCAGTTGTCCGAGGCCCCGGACCCGGGCACACGGCGGGCCCGGCCGGTCGACTTCGGCCGCCTCGAAGCGGAGGAGCTGGGGTCCGTCCATGAATCGCTTCTCCAGCTCGTGCCCCGGATCGACGCGGCGGACCGCGCCTTCACGCTGGTCGGGCTCCCCGGCAACGCCCGTAAGACGTCGGGCTCCTACTACACTCCGGCCGCCCTCGTGGAGTGCCTGCTCGACGCCGCGCTCGACCCGGTCCTCGACGCCGCCGTCGCACGCGGCGAGGCAGCGGGCGCCGCCGACCGGGAGCTCCTGGCCCTCACCGTCTGCGACCCGGCCTGCGGCTCCGGCCACTTCCTGGTGGCGGCGGCCCGCCGTATCGCCCGCCGCCTCGCGGACGTGCGCGGAGGCACGACGGAGCCGTACCGCGACGCCCTCCGCGAGGTCGTCGCCCACTGCGTGCACGGCGTGGACCTCGACCCGATGGCCGTCGAACTGGCCAGGATGGCCCTGTGGCTGGAGGCCCCGGAGCCCGGGCGGCCGCTCACCTTCCTCGACGCCCGCGTCAAGCACGGCAACGCCCTGATCGGCGCGGCCCCGGACCTGCTGCGGGGCGGCATCCCGGACGCGGCGTTCACCCCCACGGCGGGCGACGACCGCGCGCACGCCGGGGCCCTGAAGAAGCGGAACAGGGCCGAGCGAAGGGCCTTCCGCGGCCAGGACATCGGACCGGGGCGCGAGGCGGCCGACGCTTGGTGCGCCGCGTTCCTGTGGCGCAGGACGGCGGACGCCCCGCCCGCGGTGACCGACGCGGTCCTCCGCGACTTGTTGGGCGCGCCCCGCTCCACCCACGAGGAGATCGCGCGGCTGCGCCACCGGTACCGGTTCTTCCACTGGCACCTGGAGTTCCCCGAGATCTTCGGCCCCGACGGCATCGGCGGCTTCGACTGCGTCCTCGGCAACCCGCCCTGGGAGCGCATCAAGCTCCAGGAGCAGGAGTTCTTCGCCCAGCACGACGCGGAGATCGCCGCCGCGAAGACGGCCGCCGCCCGCAAACGCCTGATCGCCGCGCTCAAGGAGGACCCGGACCGGGCCGCCCTGCACACCGCGTTCGAGGCGGCCAAGCGCACGGCGGAGGGGACGAGCCACTTCCTGCGCAACGGCGGCCGCTATCCGCTCACCGGGCGCGGTGACATCAACACGTACGCCGTGTTCGCCGAGGCGGGCCGGGCGCTGACCGGCCCGCGCGGCCGGATGGGCATGATCGTGCCGACCGGCATCGCCACGGACGCGACGACCCGCTTCTACTTCAAGGACCTGGTCGACGGGGGCGCGCTCGCCGCCCTGTACGACTTCGAGAACGCCGCGCCCGTCTTCCCCGACGTCCACCGCTCGTTCAAGTTCAGCATCCTGTCCCTGACCGGCCGCGCCCTGCGCGAACCCGCCTCCCGGTTCGCCTTCTTCCTCCGCGACCCGGACGAACTCGCCGACGAGGGGCGGGTGTTCGCGCTCACGCCCGAGGAGATCGCGCTCCTCAACCCCAACACGGGCACCTGCCCGGTCTTCCGGACCCGCCGCGACGCCGAGATCACCCTCGGCATCTACGCACGGCTCCCCGTCCTCATCAAGGAGAGCGACCCGGACGGCAACCCGTGGGGCGTCACCTTCGGCACGATGTTCCACATGGCCAACGACTCGCACCGGTTCCGCACCCGCGAGGAGCTGACGGCCACCGGCTGGGAGGCGGCCGGAAACCACTACGTCAACGGCGACCGGGTCATGCTCCCGCTGTACGAGGCCAAGATGGTCGACGCGTACAACCACCGCGCGGCCGACGTGGTCAAGAGCGCCACCGCCGTCAAGCGCCAGAACCAACCCGCCTATCTGACGGCCGACGCCTGGGCGTCCGCGTCCCGCCTGGCCGTCCCCGGGAACTGGGTGGACCGCGCCGAGACACCGCCCGGCACCCCGCCCGGCCACCTCGCCTTCCTCCGCATCAGCAGCCCCACCAACCAGCGCACCATGATCTCCGCGATCCTGCCCCCGGCGGCGATCGGCGACTCCGTCTTCCTCCTGCACACCCGGAACGCACACGACAGCGCGGCCCTGGTGGCGCACTTCAACTCCTTTGTCTACGACTACGTCACCCGCCAGAAGGCCGCGGGGCTCAACCTCAACTTCTTCTACGTCCGCCAGCTCCCCGTCCTGCCCCCGGCGACCGTCCACCGCCACACGGAATTCCTGACGCCGCGCGTCCTCGAACTCACCTGCACCGCCCACGACATGAGCCCCTTCGCCGCCGACCTGGGGGACACGGGCGGCCCGTTCCGCTGGGACGAGGAACGCCGCCGCCGGATCCGGGCGGAGCTCGACGCGTTCTTCTTCCACCTGTACGGGATCGGCCGGGCCGACACCGCGTACATCCTGGACACCTTCCCCATCGTCCGGCGCAAGGACGAGGCCCGGTACGGCGGCTACCGCACCAAGGACCTCATCCTGACCGCGTACGACCACATGGCCGCCTCGGGGATCGCGACGGGCGGCACCTACACCTCACCGCTCAGCCCACCACCGGGTGCCGGGCCCCGGCACCGGTGTCGCGGGTGACCTCGGCGAGCACCTCGTAGTAGGCCCGGGGCCGCCGCTCGAAGTCCGTCCAGGCGGACAGCGCGTCCAGCTCCCCGCTCGGCGCCCGCAGCAGGTCCACCGAGGTCTGCCCGAAGCGGGCGGTCAGGCCGTCGCGCTCCGCCTCGGCCAGCTGGTGGCGGAGCCGGGCCACGGCGGACCGGGCCCGGCGGCGGTCCTCGGGGTCCGCCCGGAGCATCGTGGCGCAGCCGGTCGCGGGGCCGGCGTCCGTCAGCAGCGGTTCGAGGCGGGCGGCCAGCGCCTCGGCCGCGTTCGCCGCGTCCCGTCCCTCCGGCCCGGCCTCCACCAGCACGTGCAGGGCGGTGACCAGGGCGATCGTCCGGGGGTCGGAGTGGCCGGCGGTGAGGCGGACCACGACGTCGGCGCCGACCGCGTCGGCCGTCCGCCGGGCGGCGGCGACCGCCTGCTCCGCCGTAAGCCGTCCGACGCCCGGCAGTCCGCCCAGCTCCCACACGCCCGCGTCGAGCACATCGCGCACAGTGCGCACGCCCGCGTTCTCCCACTCCTTCGTCCGGAAGCGGCGCCGCTCGTCGTCCCGCAGCCGGGTCACGGGCACCCGGCCCAGCTCCTCGCGCACCCGCTGCTCCCGCAACGGCACCCACGCCTCGCGCACCGCCTCGACGGCCCGCGTGCGGTCCTCCTCCACCGCTGCCGCCGCACCGGCCAGCCGCCAGGCGCGGTCCACCAGGCCGGGACGGACACCGCGCAGCCGGACCGCCGCCCGAATGTTCCCGCCGACGAGACCCACCGCCAGCAGCGGCAGCCCGAACAGGATCAGCCGGTCGGAGAGCGCGATGCGCGCGTCGTAGACGTCGTCGTCCTGGCCCAGGACATACAGCCGCCCCTTGTCCGACCCCTCCGCGACCACGAAACCGGAGTCCCAGCCGTGACCGGTCTCGGGGTCGTAGGAGGGTGCCTTCAACTGCGGATCACGATCGGGGTCGCATCGGTACGCGCCTTCACGCTTGCTCCGGTCGTAGGGGTCCGTCCACCGCACGGTGCATGTGCCGTCCGGCTTCTCGGTGAGCACGGTCAGGTCGAGCTGACGCAGTTCCGGCATCTCCGGCGCGGCCGCGTAGGCGAACGCCGAGCCCGTAATGAGCAGGAGGCCGAGCGCGAGTATCCAGCGAAAGAGAGGTCTGTGTCCCACTCGCGTACCTCGCGTCCTGTCGGTGGTGGCCGTTGCGAGGACAGACTCGCGGAGGGCTGGCCGCTTCCGTCAGGTGTGGATTCGGCAGAACCGAGGGTGCGTAGCTGCCTGGGCCGGGCAGTTTCACGGATCGCCGGGGAATGGACCCGGTCCCGGTGGGTAGGTTCGCCGACTGTTCCGCCCGGCGTCACTCCGTGCACACTGCAAGGGCCTTACGCGGAGGCCGGCGGGTCTGGAACACTCCAGTCGCTCTTCACCCCACATCCCCCCACCGCGAAGGTTTCCCCCCATGGCAGAAATCGACCGTCGCCGGCTCCTGAAGCTCGCCGGGGGCTCCGTCGCCCTCACCGCCCTGTCGAGCAGCATCGCCCGCGCCGCGTCCCTTCCCGCACGGGGGCGTACGGGCACCATCGAGGACGTCGAGCACATCGTCGTGCTGATGCAGGAGAACCGTTCCTTCGACCACTACTTCGGGACGATGAAGGGCGTACGCGGCTACGGCGACCCGCGCCCCGTCACGCTGCCCAGCGGCAAACCGGTGTGGCACCAGGCGGACGCCGCTGGGAAGGAGGTGCTGCCGTTCCGGCCGCCCGCCGACGCGCTCGGGATGCAGTTCCTCCAGGACCTGAACCACGACTGGGCGGGCGGTCACCGGGCGTTCAACAAGGGCGCCTACGACCAGTGGGTGCCCGCCAAGACGGCGACCACGATGGCCCACCTCACCCGGGACGACATCCCGTTCCACTACGCGCTCGCCGACGCGTTCACCCTCTGCGACGCGTACCACTGCTCGTTCATCGGCTCGACCGACCCCAACCGCTACTACCTGTGGAGCGGTTACACCGGCAACGACGGCGCCGGCGGCGGGCCCGAGCTGGGCAACGACGAGCGGGGATACGGCTGGACGACCTACCCGGAGCGGCTCGAAGAGGCCGGGGTGTCGTGGAAGGTGTACCAGGACATCGGCGACGGGCTCGACGCGGCCGGGTCCTGGGGCTGGATCGGTGACGCCTACCGGGGCACGTACGGCGACAACTCGCTGCTGTACTTCAACAGTTATCGCGGTGCCGAGCCGGGCGACGCCCTCTACGAAAAGGCCCGCACCGGCAGCGACCTGAAGAACGGGGGCGGCCTGCTGGACGACCTCAAGGCCGACATCAAGGCCGGGACGCTGCCCTCGGTGTCCTGGATCGTGGCGCCCGAGGCGTACAGCGAGCACCCCAACTGGCCCGCGAACTACGGCGCCTGGTACATCGCGCAGGTGCTGGACGCGCTCACCGCGGACCCGGAGGTCTGGGGACGCACCGCCCTGTTCATCACGTACGACGAGAACGACGGGTTCTTCGACCACGTCGTGCCGCCGTACGTCCCGTCCGGGCCCGCGCAGGGGCTGTCCACCGTGGACACCGCCGCCGACTACTTCCCCGGCGACCTGCGGTACGCGGCGGGCCCCTACGGGCTCGGCCAGCGGGTGCCGATGACCGTGGTGTCACCGTGGAGCACCGGCGGCTACGCCTGCTCGGAGGTCTTCGACCACACCTCCGTCATCCGGTTCATGGAGCGGCGCTTCGGGGTGCACGAGCCGAACATCTCGCCGTGGCGGCGGGCCGTCTGCGGCGACCTCACCTCCGCCTTCGACTTCGGGCGCACGGACCCCTCCGCGCCCGAACTGCCGTCCACCGCCGCCTACGAGCCCCCGGACGGCGACCGGCACCCCGACTACAGGCCCGTGCCGCCCGCCACCGGAGCGGTGCCGCAGCAGGAGCCCGGCTCGCGCCCCACCCGCCCGCTGCCCTACGCGCCGCTGGTGGACGGCACCGCCGACCCGGCCGTCGGCACCTTCCGGCTCACCTTCGGCGGGGGACCGGCGGCCGGTGCGCAGTTCCTCGTGACGTCCGGCAACCGCACGGACGGGCCCTGGACCTACACCACGCACGCGGGCGCCTCGGTCGGGGACACCTGGAACACCGCGTACTCGAAGGGGGTCACCGACCTCACCGTCCATGGTCCGAACGGCTTCCTGCGCTCCTTCCGCAACCCCGGCAAGGCCGCGGGACCGGAGGTGACGGCCCGTCATGACACCGCGACGGGCAACCTCGAACTCACCCTCACCCACTCCGGCACCGGAGCCGTGCGGCTGACCCTGCGCAATGCCGCCCCCTACGGGGGAGAGGTGCAGGCCGTCTCCGTACGTCCGGGGGAGACCGTCCGGCGGACGCTCGACCTGCGCCGCAGCAAGCGCTGGTACGACGTCACCGTCACGAGCGACGCGGACGCCACCTTCCTGCGCCGCTTCGCCGGGCACGTCGAGACGGGCGCGCCCGGGGTGAGCGATCCGGGGCTGCGCACCGGCTGAGGCCCCACGCGGACCGGCCGGCGTGACCATCCAAGGTTCACGATTGATCGCGAATGACCGTCCTGGAGCACGTAAAATCCTTATAGTGAGCGAGTGTTGACCGCGTGATCTTGACGCGTGCCGTCGTTCGCCACAGGAGTCAGGAATCATGACGCGCCCCTCCCCGGCCGAGTCCGCGCCGGTGTCCCCGGACGCCCCCTCCGGCTGCCCGGCCCACGCCGGCGCCGTGCCGCTCTGGGGACCCGGCTTCCAGGCCGAGCCCCAGAGCGTCTACCGCGCGATGCGCCGCGAGCACGGCCCCGTCGTCCCCGTAGAACTGCTCGGCGGCTTCCCGGCCTGGCTGGTCATCGGCTACCGGGAGCTCCACCGGGTCACCAGCGACGGCGAGTTGTACCCGCGCGACGTCGGCCTGTGGAACCAGTGGCCGAACGTCCCCGACGACTGGCCCCTGCTGCCGATGGTCGGGCGGCCCCTGCCGTCCATCTACTTCAGCGCGGGCAAGGAGCACCTGCGGCACGCCCGCATGGTCACCCCCGCCCTCGAAGGCGCCGACCCCTTCCGCATCCGGCAGCACTGCGAGCAGCTGGCCGACCGGCTGATCGACGCGGTGTGCTCCCGGGGCACCGCCGACCTCGTCGCCGAGTTCTGCGAACCGCTGCCCGTGCTCGTCCTCGCCCGGCTCGTCGGATTCCCCGACGAGGAGGGAGCCGACATCGCGCGCGTACTGAAGGACCTCGCGGACGGCGGGCCGGAGGCACAGAGCGCCCATCTGCGGTTCGGCGAGCACATGGCCCGCCTGCTCGCCGCGAAACGGGCCGAGCCGGGGGACGACGTGACCTCCCGGATGCTCGAATACCCCGAGGAGTTCACCGACGAGGAGTACACGCTCGACCTGATGGCCATCACGGCCGCCGGACACCTGCCGACCGCCGACTGGATCAGCAACTCGGTCCGGCTGATGCTCACCGAGGACGAGTTCGCCGACTCCATGGCCGGCGGCCGGCGCAGCATCGGCGAGGCCATGAACGAGGTGCTGTGGGAGGACACCCCCACCCAGATCCTGGCCGGCCGCTGGGCCGCCCGCGACACCCAGCTGGGCGGGCAGCGCGTCAAGGCCGGGGACATGCTGCTCCTCGGGCTCGGCGCCGCCAACACCGACCCGCTGATCCGCCAGGGCGTATCCGGCGGACCGGGCCCCGCCCAGGGCGGCAACGGCGCGCACCTCGCCTTCAGCCACGGCGAGTACCGGTGCCCGTTCCCCGCCCAGGAGATCGCCGAGATCATCGCCAGGACCGGCATCGAGGTCCTGCTCGACCGGCTGCCCGACCTCCGGCTCGACGTCGCCGTCGAGGACCTGGTCCGGCGGCCCTCCCCCTTCCTGCGCGGCAACACCACGCTCCCCGTCCGGTTCACCCCCGTACGCACGACAGGAGAATTCTCGTGACCTGCCCCCATGCCGCCCAGGCCGCGGCCAGCCAGGGTGCCACCGTGGTCATCGACCCCATGGTCCAGGACCTCGACGGCGAGACCGCGCTGCTGCGCGACGCCGGGCCGCTGGCCCGGATCGAGCTCCTCGGCGTGCCCGCGTGGACCCTCACCCGGCACGCGGACGCCCGGCGCCTCCTGGTCGACCCGCGCCTGGTCAAGGACATCAACGCCTGGGGGCTCTGGCAGAGCGGCGAGGTGACGCACGCCTGGCCGCTCATCGGCATGATCGACGCCGGACGGTCGATGTTCACCGTCGACGGCGCGGAGCACCGCAGGCTGCGCACCAAGACCTCCCAGGCGCTCACGCCCCGCCGCCTGGAGGCGATACGCCCCGACATCGAGAAGTTCACCGCCGAGCTGCTGGACGCGCTGGAGGAGGGCGGCCGGGACGGGGCCGTCGTGGACCTCAAGTCGGTGTTCGCCCAGCCGCTGCCCATGCGGGTCGTCGGCATGCTGATGGGGGTCGACCCGGCGGAGAACGCCATGCTGACCCGTCAGTACAAGAAGTTCTTCTCCATGCTGACCCCGCAGGACGAACGGCTCGCGCTCCTCGCCGACCTGGACGTCTTCTACGCCGGACTCGTACGCGAGAAGACCGCGCGCCCCACCGACGACCTGACCTCCGCGCTGATCCTGGCCGAGGAGGGCGGCGAGCCGCTGACCGAGGAGGAGGTCGTCGGCAACCTCAAGGCCATGGTCGCCGCCGGGCACGAGACCACGATCGGGCTCATCCTCAACGCCGTACGCGCCCTGCTCGCCCACCCGGACCAGCTGCGGATGGTCCTCGACGGCGAGGTCTCCTGGGACACCGTGATCGAGGAGACCCTGCGCTGGGACACCCCGACCACCCACCTGCTGATGCGGTTCGCCACCGAGGACATCCAGGTCGGCGACTCCGTCATCGCCAAGGGCGAGGGCGTGGTCATCTCGTACCGGGTGATCGGCCGCGACCCCGAGCAGCACGGCCCGGACGCCGACGCCTTCGACATCACGCGCTCCACCCCGATCCGGCACATGACCTTCGGGCACGGCCCGCACATCTGCCCCGGCGCCGCGCTCTCCCGCGTCGAGGCGGGCATCGCCCTGCCGGCGCTCTTCGCGCGCTTCCCGGAGCTGCGGCTCGCGATCCCCGACGCCGAGCTGCGCAACCTCCCGGTGATGACACAGAACGACATGGAGTCCTTCCCGGTGCTGCTCGGTGGCTGAACCGGTGTGACGGGGAGGCGGCCGGCGGGCATATCGTTGCGGTAGCCGGAAGCCACCCCTGTGTCGAAGCGCTTCGACAGATGGTCTGGACATGCTGTCACGGCAGGGCTAGGCTCACGCTGTCTCTCCACGTCACGGCTGGAGGGAGCGGAGTCGAAGCGCTTCGCCAGTCCGACCGTGAGGGAGAGCCGTGGTCACCCTGGCCGAGGTCGCGCAGCACGCCGGAGTCTCCGCGAGCACGGTGAGCTACGTCCTCAGCGGGAAGCGGTCCATCTCCGTCGCCACCCGCGAGCGCGTCGAGCAGAGCATCCAGCAGCTCGGCTACCACCCCAACGCCGGGGCCCGGGCGCTCGCCAGCAGCCGGTCCAACATCATCGCGCTGATGGTGCCGCTGCGCACCGACATGTACGTGCCCGTGATGATGGAGATCGCCATCGCGGTCGCCACCACCGCCCGCACCCACGGCTACGACGTCCTCCTCCTCACCGGCGAGGAGGGGCCCGCGGCGGTGCGGCGGATCGCCGGCAGCTCGCTGGCCGACGCGATGATCCTGATGGACGTCGAACTGCACGACGAGCGCCTTCCGTTGCTGCGCGAGACCGACCGGGCCGCCGTCCTCATCGGCTTGCCCGCCGACACCACCGGACTGACCTGCGTGGACCTCGACTTCGAGGCCACCGGCGCGCTCTGCGTGGAGCACCTGGCCGGCCTCGGCCATCGCGAGATCGCCGTCATCGGCGAAGCCGCCGCGGTCTACGAGCGCCACACCGGCTTCGCCGAGCGGACCGTCGACGGCGTACGCGCCAAGGCGCGGGAGACCGGGGTGCGCGTGCTGCACCGCCCCTGCGAGGGCGGATACGCGGCGATGGCCCAGACCCTGTCCCGGATATTCGACGAGCGCCCCGGCACCACCGGCTTCATCGTGCAGAACGAGGCGGCGGTGGAGCCGCTGCTCAACCTGCTCCGCCAGCAGGGCAAGGCCGTCCCCGAGGACGTGTCGGTGGTGGCGATCTGCCCCGAACAGGTGGCCACCCAGGCATCGGTGCGGCTGACCTCCGTCGCCATACCGGCGCAGGAGATGGGCCGCCGCTCCGTCGAGCACGTCGTCGCCAAGCTGTCCGGCCGGGGCACCGACGAAGTCGAGCTGCTGGCACCGGAACTGACGGTGCGTGAGAGCACCGGGCCCGCTCCTCGGTGACCGCGTGAGCCGGCCCTCGCGCGGGGGCCGGCTCCTCAGCTGTGCGGGTCAGCTCGCGGAGACGCCGAATCCGTTCGTACGGAAGTCGAGCCCGCCGGCCGACGAGGTGATCTCGTAGCCGAACTGGACGTCACCGATGGTCTCGTTGCCCCACCAGCCCTTGGTGTCCTTGATCCACTTCAGGATCGGCAGGATGTCCACCGTGCCCGAGGTGGAGTCCGAGGTCCGCAGGAACGAGAAGACCTGGTTGGAACCGTTGTCGCCCTTGTACACGGTCCAGGTGTGCCCGCCCAGCGTCAGATTGCCCTGCGAGGTGCCCAACGGGCCCACGGCGCCGTTGTAGTTGACCCAGAGCATCACCTCGTAGTCGTAGTCGCTGTCCCAGATGTCGTACGAGGTGTTGTACGCGCCGGACGACGGGACCGTGACGTTGTACGTGCTGGTGAGCGACGACAGCGAGCCGATCGGCTTGTCCACCACCTTCTTGGCGTTCGGGTACGACTTGATGCCGCCGGTGTTCGGGTGGTCGGCCCAGACGCCCCAGTCCGAGGAGGAGTTGGCCCAGATGGACTGGGTGCCCGCGCCGGAG
This sequence comes from Streptomyces sp. NBC_00523, assembly GCF_036346615.1. Lineage (NCBI taxonomy): Bacteria > Bacillati > Actinomycetota > Actinomycetes > Kitasatosporales > Streptomycetaceae > Streptomyces > Streptomyces sp. NBC_00523. The sequence goes on from NZ_CP107836.1 coordinate 6,419,808, forward strand.
CCCCAGATGTTGTTGTAGAGGGTGTAGTTGTCGGAGGTGGTGTACGTGCCCCACTGGTCCGACGAGGACCAGACGGCCGCCTGGGCCGGGGCGGAGGCGAAGCCGACGAGGGCAGCCAGGGCCACCGCCGGGGTCAGGGCGAGCCTGCTGAGGGTGCGTCGTGCCATGGGTCGTCCTTCCATGGTGGGTGGGGGGAGTGCTACCGCGCCCGGAGTTCCAGGACGCGGTCCACGCCGGCCGTCAGCTCCAGGAGAGCCGAGGGGGAGCCGGCGGAGGCTTCGGTGAGGGTGTGGGCCCCGCCCATGCGGACGTCGACGCGGGCATCGCGCTCCGGGCGCAGGACCGCCGTCGCGGTGCCGTCGGGCGACCAGCGCAGGTCCACGGACGCGCCGAACCGCGTACGCGCACCGCGCAGTTCACCGCCCGGACAGCCCGCGAGCGGTGCGGGCAGCAGGACCAGGCGGCGCGGCGTCGACTGCACCAGCGACTCGATCACGGCCGCGGGCAGGGCATGCGCCGCGTCCGCGTTGTACACATTGCGGCCCGGGTAGTGGGCGCTCATCAGCGAGTCGTGGAAGAAGTCGCCCGCGAGGACCGACCGGACCGCCGCCGAGGCACGCACCCCGTCCCGCAGCCGGGCCGCGATCAGCGCGTGGTGCAGATGGCCGTGGGCCGAATCGTTCTCCGCGCCCCGCAGTTCGAGCGCCCGGTGCGCGGCGGCGGCCAGCTCGGGCGTGTCGTACGGGTTGACCGCGTCCAGCGGCCACACCGGGTACAGGTGGCTGAGGTGGCGGTGGTCGTACGTCTCCGCGAGCCCCGGCCACGCCCACTCGGCGAGCGCGCCGTCCTCGTTGACCCGGTAGTCGGCGAGCCGGTCCGCCAGCGCACGGCGGCGTTCGGCGACCCGGGCATCGGGGGAGCGGTCGGCCGAGGCGGTGAGCGCGTGGCGGGCCGCCGCCAGGTCCATCGTCGCGTCGACCGTGCCCCAGCTCGCGTTGGCCGGACGGTTCTCCGGCGAGTACGAGGGCACGACGGCCACCCGCCCGTCCGGGCCGGTCCGGGTCAGGAAGTCCTCGTAGAACAGGGCCGTTTCGTGCAGGGCGGCGGTCAGCCGAGGGTCCTCGGCCCCCGTCGTCTCCGCGTGCTCGATCAGCGGCTCCAGGAGCCAGTCCGCGCCCGCCGTCCACAGGTGCAGCGGGTAGGCGCGCTGGTAGTGCCGGGTGTGCCCGGACTCGCCGTCCGTGTGCGACGGGGCCACGATGCCGCGCGCCCCGAAGATCGCCCGCGCGTTGTCCCGCCAGTCCGCGAGCCGCCCGTACACCAGCGCCGCATGGGCCTCGGACACCTCCGGCAGCGCCGCCGCCGCGGCCGAGGCGATCTGGAGGTTCAGGTTGGCGTTCGTCGTGAACGCCCCCGACCAGGCGGTGTCCCAGTCGCCCGTCCAGAGCCCGGTCAGCCGTGGCGGCAGCGTCCCGGACGCGGACAGCAGGTGGTAGCGGCCCGCCGCGCACAGCCGCTCCAGCAGCGCCGGGCTGTCCGGCCGACGGACCAACTCCGAGCCCGGCAGCGCCCGTTCCGCCGGGTCCGCGCCCAGGGTGAGCGCCGCCCGCTCGAAGGCGGGCCGGTGCAGCGCCACATGCCGGGCCAGCAGCGCGGCATACCCGTCGCCCGGCAGCGAGGCGCACTCCGCCGCCAGATCCAGGTGCCCGGTGTGCCGTCGCACCCGGGTCAGCAGCAACAGGCTCCTCGCGCCCTCGACCCGGACGCCCTCGCCCGCCACCGAGACCCGCCCGCCCTCCGTGCGGAGCACCGTCGCGCCGGTGTACGCGAGCTCGCTGTCCGGGTAGCCCGCGCGCAGCGTCAGCCGGGCCCCGTCCGGGGTGAGCACGGTGCTCCGGCCGACGGCCAGACGCGGCGGGGCGCCCGGCAGGGCGTGGTCGAGCGTCACGTCCACGGCGAGCCCCGGCCCGGTGACGTGCTGGACGATCACGTCGTCGGCGCGCGAGACGAAGACCCGGCTGCGCCAGGACTCGCAGGCGGCGGTGATCTCACCGGTGGCGAAGTCGACCGCCCGCCGGTAGGCCGCGGCCGGGTCGGCGGCGTTCCCGGGCACCGGCCGGACCCGGGTCTGGAAGGCCGGGTGGAAGGGCTGCACCCACACCAGCGGACGGCCCGCGCCGAAGTGCTCCGCCGCCCCGGTGTCCCCGGCGAGCAGCGCGCTCTGCACCCGGCCCAGCCGGTCCGCCAGCTCCGGCGGCCGGACCCGCTGGCTGCCGTTGGGCCGGACCAGGGTGTGATGGTTGACGATCACGCGGTCGTCGGCCGGGTCGCCGTACACCATGGCGCCGTGCCGGCCGTTGCCGCCGAGGAAGGCGTCCTCCCAGCGGGCGGCGGGGCGCGGCTCCCAGGTGGAGTCGATGTCCGTACGTCCGGTCACGGCGCGGATCTCCGCAGTACCGCGACGCCGTAGCGGCCGAGCGCGATCCGGTCCGTCACCACGCGGCCGGTGAGCAGGTCCTCGTACACGCCGGGCACGGTGACCGTGACCATCTCGCGGCGGTGGTGCAGCAGGAACAGCAGCTCGCCCCGGCGCACCGCCTCCACCCCCTCGGGCAGCCCGGCGAGGACCGGCTCGACCCCGGCCTCCCGGACCACACCGGCCAGGAGGGTCCGCAGCGCCGGGGGCTCGGGGAGCGTCGACACGTACACCGCGCGGCCCCGGCGCAGCACGGCGGGCAGCCCGGCGAGCTCGCCGTCGCGGTAGGCGGCCAGCACCTCGGTGCCCTCGGCCGCCTCCAGCTCCTCCGACCAGAGGGTGCCCCGGAAGCCGTCGCACTCCACGGTCTCGTCCGTTTCCAGCGGCCACCACTCGTGCAGGGTCGCGATCCCGAACAGCTCGCGCAGCCGGGCGTCCATCCCGCCCGGCCGGACGCGGTCGTCCACGTCCGCGACGCCGCTGAAGAAGCCGCACACCAGGTGCCCGCCGCCCGCCACGTACGCCACGAGGTTGTCGACCGCCGCGTCGTCGAGGAGGTAGAGGTGCGGGACGAGGACCGCCTTGTACCGGCTCAGCTCGGCGTCGGGGCGGGCGAAGTCCGTGGGTGTGCCGTTCTCCCACAGCGCCCGGTGCCAGCGCCGGATCACCTCCGCGTAGTCGAGCCGCGCGGACGGGGCGCCCTCCTGGGCGCCCGCCCACCAGGCGTCCCAGTCGTGCAGGACAGCCACCTCGGCGGCCACGCCCGTACCGGACACGGCGGACCCGATCGCGGCCAGTTCACCGCCCAGTTGCCGGGTTTCGCGGAAGGAGCGGCCCTGCTCACCGGCGTGGCCGAGCATGCCCGAGTGGAACTTCTCCGAGCCCTGCCGGGACTGCCGCCACTGGAAGTAGCAGACCGCGTCGGCGCCGCGCGCCACCGACTGGAGCGACCAGAGCCGGTTCAGCCCCTCCGGCTTCGGGTGGTTGACGCCCCGCCAGTTCACCGCGCCGGCCGCCTGCTCCATCAGCATCCACGGGCCGTCCGCCTGCGAGCGCGTCATGTCGGCGAGCATCGCGTTGTACTGCCCGCCCTGCGGGTCGCGCGGGTCCGGGTAGACGTCGACCGAGACGATGTCCTCCTCGGCCGACCACGCCCAGGCGTCCTGCCCCGACCACAGGGGCATGAAGTTGGTGGTCACCGGGATGTGCGGGGTGTGCCGGGCGACGATGTCGCGTTCGGCGGTGAAGCACTCCATGAGCGCGTCGGACGTGAAGCGTTTGAAGTCCAGTACCTGGGTGGGGTTCCTCATGTACTGCGCCTTGCGCGGCGGCAGGATCTCCGTCCACGCGTCGTAGTGCTGGCTCCAGAATGCCGTGCCCCAGGCGTCGTTGAGGGCGTCGAGCGTCCCGTACCGGCCGCGCAGCCAGCGGCGGAAGTGGCCCGCCGTCTCGTCGCACCAGCAGTGCGTGCAGTACTCGTTGTTGATGTGCCACACGGTGAGCGCCGGGTGCTCCGCGTACCGCGCGGCCAGGTCCTCGGTGAGCGCGGCGGCGTAACGGCGGTAGACCGGCGAGCTGGGGCAGAACTGCTGGCGCGAGCCGTACCAGACGATGGACCCGTCCTCCGCGCGCGGCAGCGTCTCCGGGTGCCGGGCCCCCATCCAGGGCGGCGGGGAGGCGGTCGGGGTGGCGAGCACGACGCCGATGCCGTGGGCGTGCATCAGGCCCATCAGCCGGTCCAGCCAGTCGAACTCCCGGGCGCCCGGGCGGGGTTCGATCCTCGCCCAGGAGAAGACGCCGAGGGTGACGGAGTTGACCCCGGCCTCCTTCATCAGTCGGACGTCGTCCTCCCACACCTCCTCGGGCCACTGCTCGGGGTTGTAGTCGCCTCCGAAGAGGATGCGGCCACGGGCCGCGTCGCGCAGGGACGGCATGGCGTCTCCGGTTCTCCTGGGTGGGGGTTCAGGGGATGTCTTGCCGATCAGGGTCGGATCAGCAAGACACCCCCCGGGGTGCGGGGCGCCGGTCAGCCCTTCACGGCGCCGGTGAGCATGCCCTTCTGGAAGTGCTTCTGGACGAACGGCGACAGCACCGCGACCGGGATCAGCGCGAGGATCATCACCGCCATCTGCACGGCGAGGCTGTTGATCTGGCCACTGCTGACGGCCGCGCCCATCGCGCCGGGCGGCACCTGGTGCTGGAGGACCAGCTGACGCAGGATCATCTGCAACGGGTACTTGTCGCTGTCCTGGATGTAGAGCATCGCGTTGAACCACTGGCTCCAGTAGCCCACCGCGTAGAACAGCGAGATCACCGCGATCACCGCGCGCGACAGCGGCATGATGATCTGGAGCAGGATGCGCCACTCGCCGGCCCCGTCGATGCGGGCCGCGTCGATGAGTTCGGGTGCGGTGTCCATGAAGAAGCCGCGCAGCACCAGCACGTTGAACACGCTGATCGCGCTCGGCAGGATCATCGACCAGTAGCTGTCGCTCAGCCCGATCCCGGTGACCAGCAGATACGTCGGGATGAGCCCGGCGCCGAAGAACATGGTCGCCATCAGGGTCATCAGCAGCGGTCGGTGCGCGTACGAGTCGCGGCGGCTGAGCCCGTACGCGCAGAGGATCGAGACGACCATGCTGACGGCTGTACCGACGACGGTGAGACCGACGCTGACGGCGGCGGCACGGGTCACGGCGCCCCCGCTCAGCAGCTCCTTGTACGCGACGAAGGTGATGTGCTTCGGCCAGACGACCAGACCGCCCGCGTCGTTGATGGTTCTCGTGTCGGAGAGGCTGGTCACCAGCACCACCCAGATGGGGACGATGATGACCGCGCAGATCGCGACGAGCCCGAAGCCCTTGAAGGCGAGACCGGCCTTCGTCGGCTCCTCCTCCCACACGGGGCGCGGTTCGATGCGCAGGGCGCGCTGGAGGCGTGTCTCGGTGGGGGGCGCCGGTTCCGCCCGCTGGTCCAGGAGAGTTGTCATTTCTTCGAGTACACCCCCTGCTCGCCCAGCATGTGGGCGACCTTGTTGGCACCCAGCACCATGGCGACGCTGAACAGCCCCTTGAAGATCCCGGCGGCGGCCGCGTAGCCGAAGTCGCCGGTCTTGATGCCCGTCCACCAGATGTAGGTGTCCAGGATTTCCGAGGCCCCCGCGCCCACCTGGTCGCGCTGGAGCAGGATCTGCTCGAAGTCGAGGTTGAGCGCGCTGCCCACCCGCAGCACGAGCAGCAGGGCGATGACCGGGCGCAGCGCGGGCAGCGTGACGTGCCACATGCGGCGCCAGCGGCCGGCCCCGTCGACGGCGGCGGCCTCGTACAGATCGGTGTTGACGGCGGCGAGCGCGGCCAAGAAGACGATGACGCCCCAGCCGGCGTCCTTCCACACGGCCTGCGCGCTCACCAGGAACTTGAAGAAGCCCGGGTCGGTCATCAGGTCGAAGCCCTCGTGACCGTGTTCGCGCAGCCACTGGGCGACCAGTCCGGCGCCGCCGAACATCTGCTGGAACACCGTGACGACGAGCACCCAGGAGAAGAAGTGCGGCAGATAGACGACCGCCTGCACCCAGGCCCTGACCCGGGTGCTCATGATCGTGTTGAGCAGCAGCGCGATGGCGATCGGGATCGGGAAGAACAGGACCAGCTGGGTCACGAAGATGACCAGCGTGTTCACGAGGACTTCCCAGAACCGGTAGTCCTCGAAGATCCGGGTGAAGTTGTCGAACCCGACGAACGGGCTGCCCGTGATGCCCAGGTCGTATACGTCGTAGTCCTGGAAGGCCACGATGTTCCCGAGCAGCGGGATGTAGTTGAAGATCAGCAGCAGCGCGATGGCCGGCATCGTCATCAGGATCAGCGTGCGGTCGCGCCGTAGCCGCTGCCGCCAGGTGATACCGCCCCGTTCCCGCCGGGGCCCGGGAACGCTTCCGGCTCGCGCCCTGCCCGCCTTCTTCGTCTCCCCGCCGTCGCCGTCCCCGGCGCCGCTCCCGCCGGCCGGGACGCCCGTCCCGCCGGCGGCGCGGTCCGGGGCGGCCGCGACCGTGGCCCGTGCCTTCACCGTGTGCTCCCCATGTCGTGCTCCTGAGCCCGGCCGCCGGGCAGTGCGTACCCGGCGGCCCCCTTGCTTGCCTTACGTACGCGTCAGTTGCCGGAGCCGTTCTTGTCGAGGATGTCCTGGTACCAGTCGCGCAGCTTGTCGCCGCCGCTCTTCTTCCAGGTGTTCACCGCGTCCTCGACGTCGGAGACCTTCTTGCGCCCCCGGCGGATGTCCTTCTGGAGGTCGTCGAAGGGCGTGTACAGGGAGGCGTAGCGCTGCGGCTCGACCACCTGCATGCCGAAGAAGAGGGGCTTCTTGATGTGCGGTGCCTGGCGCGCCATCCAGCCCGCGTAGTCCTTGGCCAGCTGCGGCTGGTCCGGGTAGGCGATGGAGGTGGGCGGCGAGGCCACGAACAGGAACGTGGAGGGCTGCGCCTCCTCGACACCCTGCGGGGTGTATGTCGGGGTGCCGTCCTTGATGGTGTAGTGGGTGCCCTTCACGCCGTAGTTGGTGAGCATGAACTCCTCGGTGCCGAACGGCGCGGCCGCGTAGTCGGCGATCGCGAGGAACTCCTGGATCTTGTCCTTGGAGAGGTTCTTGCTGAGGAAGGTGAAGATGCCCGCCGGGTCGTCCTGCCACAGCACCGGGTCGCCGCCGTCGTGGCCGAAGAAGTCCAGCGCCTGCATGTCGAACTTCGGGTTGGCGGCGGCCTGTTCGGTGACCATGCCCTTCCATCCGCCGGTGCCGTCGTTGTACATGACGACGTGTCCGCTGGTGAAGCGGATCTTCGCGTCGGCGTCCTTGTTGGCCTCGGCGTCCGGGTGGATGTACCCGCCGTCGTGGAGCTTGCGGGCGAAGGCCAGCGCCTCCCGGTACGCCTGTGTCTCGATCTTGTGGACCAGCTTGCCGTTCTCCAGCTGCCAGTAGTGCGGCGCGTCCGGGAGCAGCCCGAATATCTTCTGGATGCACGTCCACAGGTCGTCGAAGGCCCACACCTTCTTCTTGGGGGCCGTGTACTCCTTGCCGAAGGCCAGCAGGTCGTCGGCGCTCGCCGGGACGGCGCCGGAGCCGGTCAGGTCCTTGCGGTAGAAGATCGCGTTGCCGATGACCGGCGTCGGCATGGGCAGTCCGCGCAGCTTGCCGCCGAAGACCGAGTACTGCCAGGCACCGGTGGGGATGTTGGCCAGGTTGGGGTACTTCTTGACGGCGTCGCCCGCGAGATACGGGGAGAGGTCGGCGAACTTCGCGGTGATGGCGTTGCGGATCTGCCCCTGCATGTTCCAGCCGGGGATCGTCATGACGTCCGGGATGTCCGAGCCGGCGAGGACCGCGCCGATCTTGTCCTGGTACGTGTTGCCGTCCTGCGGGTCGAAGTTGAGCGTCGCCCCGACCGCCTTGTTCACGGCCGTGTAGTACGGGTTGTTCTTCTTCGGCACCGTGCCCCACAGCGGGGTCATCACCCGGAACTGCGAGCCCTTGCCCGGCACCGACTTGACCGAGACCACCAGCGGGTCCGGGAGCTTGGTGAAGCCCGGGCTCGAACCGTTCACGCCGGGGACGTCGGGCTGGACCAGGTTCAGCGGGGCGTAGCTCGGCACGACCTTCTGCAGGGCCTTGCCCGTGGTCGTGCCCTCCTTGCTCCCGGCGCCGGAGCCGGAACCGCCGCACGCGGCGAGCAGCGGCACCCCGCCGGCCACGGCGACGGCCGCCACCACGCCCGAGGCGAGGAAGCTTCTCCGGCTCGGGGCGGAGGCGGAGGGGGAGGAATTCGGCGTCATTGCGTCAACCCTTCGAGGCGCACCAGGTGCGGCGGTTCAACGGGGAGGCGCCCTACGGTGTCGCCGTCCCGGGGAATCAGGGGCGAGGGCGCCCCTTCGCAAGTCTGTCGAAGCCCTGTCGAAGCGCTTCGATGTTGCAGCGAGGTTAAGTGAAGGGTCCCGGTCGCACAAGAGTCCGTTTACAGATTCCTCCGACCTGTTTCCACGCCGCCCCTGGTGCAACGCGGGCGTACAGGTGGGAGAGGTCGAGGACGGGCCCTTGACACGCGCGGGGTCGGCCGTCGAGCATCGAAGCGCTTCGAAAGATCGTCCGAGGCTGCTCAGTGGCCCGCATGACGCGCCGGCACCGCCATACCTCCCACCTTTGACGAAGGACCCGCACGTGACGGAACAACCGCAGCCCTTCCGCGACCCGCGACTGCCCTTCGCGGAGCGCGTCGACGACCTGCTCCGGCGGCTGACCCCCGATGAGCGCGTCGCGATGCTGCACCAGTTCGCCCCGGCGGTCGACCGGCTCGGGCTCGCCGCCTTCCGCACCGGCCAGGAGGCGCTGCACGGCGTCGCCTGGATGGGCCGGGCCACGGTCTTCCCGCAGGCCGTCGGGCTCGGCGCCACCTGGAACGACGACCTGGTCCGCCGCATCGGCGAGGCCGTAGGCGACGAGGTCCGCACCAAGCGCGCCCACGACGACCGGGTCGGGCTCAACGTCTGGGCGCCCACCGTCAACCTGCTGCGCCACCCGCTCTGGGGGCGCGGCGAGGAGGGGTATTCCGAGGACGCCGGGCTCACCTCCGCCATCGCCGTCGCGTACACCCGGGGCCTGCGCGGCGACCACCCGCACTACTGGCGCACCGCCCCCGTCCTCAAGCACTGGCTCGCCCACAACAACGAGACCGACCGCGACACCTCGTCCTCCTCGGTCCGCCCGAGGGTGCTGCACGAATACGACCTCAGGGCCTTCCGCGACGCCGTCCGCGCGGGCGCGGTGGCCGGCGTGATGCCCGCGTACAACCTGGTCAACGGGCGCCCCAACCATGTGTCGCCGCTGCTCTCCCGGCACCTGCGGAGCTGGACCGAACAGCCCCTGGCCGTCTGCTCCGACGCGGGCGCACCCACCAACCTGGTCGACTCCGAGCACTACTTCGACACCCACGAGGAGGCGACCGCCGCCGCCCTGCGCGCCGGTGTCGACAGCTTCACCGACCACGGCCAGGACTCCTCCGTCATGACCGCCCGCATCCAGGGCGCCCTGAAGCGCGGCCTCCTGGACGAGCAGGACATCGACACCGCCGTCCGCCGCCTGCTCCACATGCGCTTCGCCCTCGGCGAGTTCGACCCCGGGCTGGACCCGTACGCGGACACCGAAGCCCTCGACACCGAGGAGCACCGGGCGCTCGCCCGGGAGGCCGCCGAGCAGGCCGTGGTGCTCCTGAAGAACGACGGGCTGCTGCCGCTCGCCCCGGACGCCGGCCGGACCGTCGCCGTCGTCGGGCTCCTCGCGGACGCCTGCAAGCTCGACTGGTACAGCGGCACCCTGATCCACCGCTCCACCCCGCTCGACGGACTCCGCGAACGCTTCGGCGCCGATCACGTGATCCACGCCGAGGGCGCCGACCTGGTCCGCGTCAAGTGCGCGGACGGCTGGCTGCACATCCCCGAGGCGGACCCGGCCGGTGACGCGGCGCAGGGCCCGGAGGGCGCCCTCGACCCGGCGCTGCTCGCGGGCCGCACCGACCTGCCCCCGCTGACCTGTGCCGACACCCCGTCCGAGCTGGCGCTCGTGGACTGGGGCGGCGGTGTGATCACCCTGCGGGAGCCGGACGGCCGCTACCTCTCGGTCGCCGAGGACGGCCGGGTACGCGCCTCCGCGGACGAGCCGGGCGGCTGGATCGTCCAGGAGACTTTCCGGTGGGAGGCGGTGGAAGGGCATGCGGGCGGTCACCGCCTTCTGCACATCGGAACGGGTGGGTATGTCTCAGTCGCCGCCGACGGCGTAAAGGTTGCCGCCCCGGACGAGAAAAATCCGGCCGCCGCCACCGTCTTCGAGACCGAGGTGACCGAGCGCGGCGAGGACGCCGTCGCCCGCGCCGCCGCGGCCGCCGACACCGTGATCGTGGTCGTCGGCAACGACCCGCACATCAACGGCCGCGAGACCGAGGACCGCGCCACACTCGACCTGCCCGCCCAGCAGGAACGCCTCTGGCGCGCCGCCCACGCCGCCAACCCGCGCACCGTCCTGGCGGTCACCTCCGCCTACCCGTACGCCCTGTCCGACGCCGCCGCCACGCTGCCCGCGCTGCTGTGGACCGCGCACGGCGGCCAGGCGGCGGGCACCGCGCTGGCCCGCGTCCTCGCCGGCGACGTCTCCCCGGCCGGGCGCCTCCCGCAGACCTGGTACGCCTCCGACGCGGAGCTGCCCGGCCTGCTGGACTACGACATCATCGGCTCGCGGCAGACCTACCTCTATTACAAGGGCACCCCGCTCTATCCGTTCGGCCACGGGCTCACCTACAGCGACTTCACGTACAGCGACCTGACCGCCGTACGCGAGGGCGACCTGCTGCACGTCTCGCTGAACGTCACCAACACGGGCGCCGTCGCCTCCGACGAGGTCGCCCAGCTGTACGTACGGGCCGTGGCCCCGTCCGTACCCCGGCCGCTGCGTCAGCTCGTGGGGCACCGCAGGCTGCACCTGGCACCCGGGGCGGCCGAGCGCCTCGCGTTCACCGTGCCGGTCGAGGAACTGGGCCACTGGGACGTGGCGCACGGCCGCTGGACCGTCGAGCCCGGCGCGTACGAGTTCCGGGCGGGCGCCTCAAGCACGGACATCCGGAGCGTCGCGGTCGTCACCGTCGACGGCGAACCGGCCGGGCCGCGCCCGGTCCTGGTCCGGGGTCTGGAGGCGGCCGACTACGACGAGCAGCTGGGCACCGCGATCGTGGACCGGGCGAAGACGGACGGCGACGCGGTCACCGCCACCGCCGAGACCAACGCACTCCTGTACCGCCACTGCGACTTCGGCGCCGGTACGAGCGGCGTCGAGGTCCTGGCCTCCGGCGAGGGGGCCGTCCTGATCACCGTCGGCGGCTCCACCGTCACCGTCCCGGTGCCCGCCACGGACGGACCGTACGACCACCGCGCCTTCCGCGCCGGTCTGACCGCCTCCGGCACCGGCGACCTGCGCATCTCGCTGCGCGGCACGGTCCGGCTGGCCCGGCTCGGCTTCACCGGGAGCGGCGCGTGAAACCCCGCAGCCTCCCCGTTCCCCCTTCCGATGCCCCCGGCAAGGAGTCCGCATGAAGTTCACCGACGGCTTCTGGCTCATGCGTGAGGGCGTAAGCGCCTCCTACGCGACCGAGATCCGCGATCTGCGCGCCAGCGCCGACCAGTTCAGCGCGTACGCGGCGGTGAAACGGGTCGCCGCACGCGGTGACACCCTCAACACCCCGCTCATCACCGTCGACTGCTTCTCCCCGGCCGAGGGGATCATCGGCGTCCGCACCACGCACCACGCCGGAAAGGCCCGCCGGGGACCGGACTTCGCCTTCCCCGGGCTGGACCCGGCCGGCTCCGGCGCCCGCACCCGGCAGGACGGCGGCGTCATCGAGCTCACCAGCGGTCCGCTGACCCTGAGGCTGGACCGCGACGGCCCGTACGGTCCGGTCTTTCTCGACGCGGACGGCCGCCGCCTGACCGGCGTCGACACCAAGGGCACCGCCTTCGCCACCACCCCCGACGGCGCACACCACATGGTCGCCCAACTCGCCCTGGCTGTCGGCGAGAACATCTACGGACTCGGTGAGCGCTTCACCCCGTACGTCAAGAACGGCCAGAGCGTCGACATCTGGCAGGCGGACGGCGGCACCAGCAGCGAACTCGCCTACAAGAACATCCCGTTCTACCTCTCCTCGCGGGGCTACGGCGTCTTCGTCAACCACCCCGGCAAGGTCTCCTTCGAGGTCGGCTCGGAGTCGGTCGGCCAGGTGCAGTTCAGCGTCGAGGACCAGTCGCTGGAGTACTACATCGTCGCCGGTCCGACGCCCAAGGAGGTGCTGGCCCGCTACACCGCGCTGACCGGCCGCCCGGCGCTCCCGCCGGCCTGGTCGTTCGGCCTGTGGCTGACGACGTCGTTCTGCACCTCGTACGACGAGGAGACCGTCACCTCGTTCGTGGAGGGCATGGCGGAGCGCGACATCCCGCTCTCCGTCTTCCACTTCGACTGCTTCTGGATGCGCGAGTACCAGTGGTCGGACTTCCTCTGGGACCCCGACGTCTTCCCCGATCCGGAGGGCATGCTCGCCCGGCTCAAGGAACGCGGGCTGCGCATCAGCATGTGGATCAACCCGTACATCGCCCAGAAGTCGGCGCTGTTCGCGGAGGGCGCCGAACTCGGCCATCTGGTCCGCCGCCCCAACGGTGACGTCTGGCAGTGGGACCTGTGGCAGCCCGGCATGGCGCTGGTCGACTTCACCAGCCCCGCCGCCCGCGAGTGGTACACCGGCAAACTGCGACTGCTGCTCGACCAGGGCGTCGACTGCTTCAAGACGGACTTCGGCGAGCGCGTCCCGACCGATGTCGCCTGGCACGACGGCTCGGACCCCGAGCGGATGCACAACTATTACGCGCAGATCTACAACAGGACGGTCTTCGAACTCCTGGAGAAGGAGCGCGGCCACGGCGAGGCGGTCCTCTTCGCCCGCTCGGCCACGGCCGGCGGCCAGCAGTTCCCCGTCCACTGGGGCGGCGACTGCTTCGCCTCGTTCACGGCGATGGCCGAGTCCCTGCGCGGCGGCCTGTCCCTGAGCCTGTCCGGCTTCGGCTTCTGGAGCCACGACATCGGCGGCTTCGAGGGCACCCCGGACCCGGCGGTCTTCAAGCGCTGGCTCGCCTTCGGGCTGCTCTCCTCGCACAGCCGGCTGCACGGCAACGTCTCCTACCGGGTGCCGTGGGAGTTCGGCGAGGAAGCGGTCGACGTCGCCCGGAAGTTCACCCTCCTCAAGCACCGGCTCATGCCGTACCTGTACGGTGCCGCCGCCACCGCCCACCGCACCGGCATCCCCGTGATGCGGCCCATGCTGCTCGAATTCCCGGACGACCCCGCCACCCGCACCCTGGACCGGCAGTACATGCTCGGCCCCGACCTGCTGGTCGCCCCGGTCTTCACGGAGGACGGGCAGGTCGAGTACTACGTCCCCGAGGGCACCTGGACCCACCTGCTCACCGGCGAGACGGTCACCGGTCCCGCCTGGCGCCACGAGACCCACGGCTTCGACAGCCTCCCGGTCCTCGTCCGCCCCGGCGCGGTCCTGCCCTGGGGCGGCGACGACCGGCGCCCGGACGGCGACTGGCTCGACGGGCTCACGCTGCGGGTGTTCGGCGAGGCCGACGGTACGGAGGTGACCGTGCCGGACCACGCGGGTGCGACGGCCGCCACCTTCCGGGTGACCCGCGACGGCGACACCCTGACCGTCACCTCCGAGCGCATCGACCGCCCGTACCGCGTGGTCGCCGAGGCCACGGGCGCGACGGGGGAGGGGCGGGGGACGGTGACGGTGCGGGGCGCGTGAGCGACGGCGGGGCGGTCCGCCAGGAGCGCCCCGTGTCCTCAGCCCGTTCCCGCCGACAGCGCCCGGTCCGCCGTGCCCGGCGAGGCGTGCCAGAGCGTCGTCACCGGCTCCCACACCCGGATGCCGTCCGCCATGCCGACGGCCGACGCCGCGAACGTCACCCCGTAGTGCGCCGGGTCCGCCGCGACGGACAGGCTGCGCACGACATGGCCCTCGGTCGTCCCCGGCGCGGCCGTGCGCACGGCCGCGTACCCGTGCTCGCCCGGGGACAGCACGTACGGCCCGCTCGTCGACGGCGGCACGGGCTGCGCCGAGCCGTCCAGGCCCCGGAACGTGACCGTCGGGATGCGGTCCACGGCGCAGGCCCGCCCGCCTTCGTTGACCACGGAGATCCGGGCGGTGTTCTGCGAGCCGCCGGGCCCGGCGGTGACGCGGAGGTCCTTCTCCTGGCAGGGGGCGGTCGCGGCCGAGGCGGCGGGGGCGGTCAGGGCGGTGGTGGCGGCAGCGGTGACGACGGCGGTGGTGAGAGCGGTGCGCAGACGCATGGTGTTTCTCCCCTGGAAGCCGGTGGGCGACTGTCTCTGACAGTCTGAGCCGTTTGCCGGATTCGCGGCGATAAAACAGACATATCGATCCGGCAACGTGTCGCGAGTGAAGAGGGATGCCTTGAGGCCTTTTGTATTTGCCTAAAGCTCTTAGGCAGGCGCATGATGGCCGTCCCCGGACAAGGAGGCGACCATGGTGCGCGCGGGTCTCACCGCCGAACGCCTGACGAGAGCGGGCGCCGAGCTGGCCGACGAGGTCGGCTTCGACCAGGTGACCGTGTCCGCGCTGGCGCGGCAGTTCGACGTCAAGGTGGCGAGCCTCTACTCGCACGTGAAGAACTCCCACGACCTGAAGACCCGGATCGCCCTGCTCGCCCTGGAGGAGATGGCCGACCGGGGCGCCGCCGCCCTCGTCGGACGGGCCGGCAAGGACGCGCTGACCGCCCTCGGCGACATGTACCGGGACTACGCCCGCGAGCACCCCGGCCGTTACGCCGCGGCCCAGATGACGCTGGACCCCGAGACGGCGGCCGCCAGTGCGGGCCTGCGGCACTCGCGGATGACCCGCGCCATCCTGCGCGGTTACGACCTGGACGAGCCGGACCAGACGCATGCCGTGCGGCTCCTGGGCAGCGTGTTCCACGGATTCACCACCCTGGAGGCCCAGGGCGGGTTCAGCCACAGCGTCCCCGACTCGCAGGAGTCCTGGTCCCGCACTCTGGACGCGCTGGACGCCCTCCTGCGCAACTGGCCCGCGGCGGGGCAGGCGTAACGATGCCCCCGACCGCCCCCCCCCGCGACCCAAGTGGAGCCATGAGCACCGACGCAGCGACACCCCTCCCGTTCACCACCCCCGTCACCCCCGCCCTCCTGCGCGGCGCGCTCGACGTGGAGCGCACCGACGCCGGGCTGCTCCCGCACCGCCTGCCCGCCGCCGCCCGCGCCCAGGCCCCGGACGGCCAGATCGCCCTGGCCGAGGCCCAGCCCTCCGGCGTACGGCTCGTCTTCCGGACCCGGGCCACGGTGATCGAGCTGGAGGCGCGGCGCACCCGGACCGTCTACGCAGGCGTCCCGCCGAGGGACGGCGGGGTGTACGACCTGCTGGTGGACGGCGTCCTCGCGGCGCGGGGTTCGGCGAGCGGCGGCAACGTCCTGGATGTCGACATGGCGACCGGGCAGACCCGGTTCCGTAGCGGGCCGGTCGGGTCCGTGCGGTTCGACGGGCTCGCGGACCGCGAGAAGGACGTCGAGGTCTGGCTGCCGTACAACGAACGCACCGAGGTCGTTGCCCTGCACACCGACGCGCCCGTCACGCCCGCCCCGGCCTCCGGCCGCAAGGTGTGGCTGCACCACGGCAGTTCGATCAGCCACGGCTCCGACGCGGCGAGCCCCACGACCACCTGGCCCGCGCGTGCGGCGCTGCTCGGCGGCGTCGAGCTGGTCAACCTCGGCCTCGGCGGCAGCGCCCTGCTCGACCCGTTCACGGCCCGCGCGATGCGGGACACCCCCGCGGACCTGATCAGCGTCAAGATCGGCATCAACCTCGTCAACGCCGACGTGATGCGCGTGCGCGCCTTCGCCCCGGCGGTGCACGGCTTCCTCGACACCCTCCGCGAGGGCCACCCGGACACCCCGCTCCTGGTGGTGTCGTCCGTGCTGTGCCCCATCCACGAGGACACCCCGGGCCCGAGCGTCCCCGACTTCAGCCGCCTCGGCGAGGGCAAGGTCCGCTTCGCGGCGATGGGCGACCCGGAGGGCCGTGCCACCGGCAAGCTGACGCTCCGCGTCATCCGCGACGAACTCGCCGCCCTGGTGGGCCAACGCTCCGCCGAGGACCCGCAGTTGCACTACCTGGACGGCCGCGAGCTGTACGGCGAGGCGGACGCGGAGGAACTCCCCCTCCCCGACGCCCTCCACCCCGACGCCGCCACACACCTGCGCATGGGCGGCCGCTTCGCGGCCCTGGCCTTCGGAGAGGGTGGCGCGTTCGCCGGGCCGTGATCCCCGGCCGCGAAAGGGAGTACGCCGCACCGCCCGTTCGGGGGAGGATGCGGCGATGAACGACGATCCGCTGATGGCCAGGGCCCGCCGCCTGTGGGAGACGCTGGCCGGTGTCCCTGCCCCCGCCGCCCCTGACGGCGCCCCGGTCGTCGTCACGGCTTCCGCGTCCGCGCTGTGCCCGCCCGCCTGGGTGGGCACGGTGCTCCTCGGCGACGCGGCCCTCGTCACGGCGCCCACCGACGCGGCGGCGGACGAGGTGCGCCGCGCGCTGAAGGCCGTACCGACGCGGGAACTCGCCGAACCGGAAGCCATACGCAGGGAGTTGTCGGTCGCCGAGGTGCTGGGCCCGGCCACCCTCGCCTATCTGGCGGCCGGTGACTTCCGGCCGTACGAGCCCCCGGACGTCACCGTCACCACCCTGCCCGCCGGTGACCCCGAGCTGCTGAGGCTGCTCGGGTCGGTGAGCGAGGAGGACGCGGGGGAGTGCGGGCTGGACGAGATCACCTCCCCAGCCTTCGTCGTACGCGAGGACGCCACCGGTCTCATCGCGGCGGCCGGGTACGAGGCCTGGCCCGGGGAGACCGCCCACCTCTGTGTGCTGACCGCGCCGGGCGCCCGGGGCCGGGGCCTGGCCCGCGCGGTGGCGTCCGCCGCGACGCACCACGCCCTCGCGGCGGACCGGCTGCCCCAGTGGCGGGCGCGGCCGGAGGCGTCACGCCGCGTGGCCAGGGCGCTCGGATACCGGGAACTGGGCCGCCAGTTGAGCGTGCGGCTGCACGGACCCGCGTAACGCCGCCGGACCGGCCCCCGCAGCGGGGACCGGTCCGGCGGTGGGCACACCGTCAGGCGCCCGGCGGCACGTGGTGCGGGCGGCCCCGGCCCCGGGTCACCGTGTAGCCGAAGACGCCCGCGAGAGCGGCGAGCAGGCCGCCGCCGGCCGTCCACAGCCAGCGGCTGGTCCACCAGCCGGAGGACCAGCCGTCCTCGGGCTCACCGGCGAGCGCGACCGGCTCGGCGGAGGCGTCCGTGCCGTCGTCCGAAGCCTGCTCGGCCGAGGAGACCCCCGGGACCAGCGGCTTCGACAGGCTGCCGTCCACGTCGGCGGATCCGCCCTGGTCCTTCGAGTCGACCTCCACCTCGGTGTGCACCGGCAGACCGAGGTCCGCCTGGGCCAGGTCCACGACCGTGAGGCGGACGTAGTAGCTGCCTGGCAGCGGGTCGTTGGCCCACTGCTCGGCGTTGGCCCGGACGGTACGCAGCACACAGGTCAGCTCGACCGTGGCGGCGTCGGCCGCGGCGGTGCCGGTCTGCTTGCCGTACATGCACGCCTGGCGGCGGCGCAGCCCGTCGTACACATCGACCTGCCAGGTCTGCGCCCCGTGCCGGGCGGCGCTCTCGGGCAGCGTGACCTTCGCCGTCACCGTGGCGCGCTGCCCGGCGTCCGCCGGGAAGACCCAGTACAGGTAGTCGCCGGTCGAGGCCCCCGCGGTGGCGGTCTCGCCCTGCTGGAGCGCCGTGGCGGTACGGAAGGTGGTGCCGGCTTCCGTGGGGCCGGAGCCGTCACCGGAGGCGCTGGGGCTCGGCGACGGGTCGTCGGCCGCGGCGGCGCCCGCCCCGGTCAGCACGGCCAGGCCGGTCAGCAGCGCGCCCGCGAGCACACGTCTCGTACGGGACATCAGCGGGTCCTCCAGACAGCGATGCGCCAGCGTGAGATCCAGCCGAAGAGCAGACCCACGATCAATCCGGTCAGGGTGAGCAGGCCCAGCAGCCACCAGCCGTGGCCCAGACCGAACGCGGCGACGTCCGCCGCCTCGTCGGGCGCGTCCACCACGTCGACGGTCAGCTCCAGCGGCATGCCGGGGGTGGTCTTCACCGAGGCCGGGGCCGAGAACGAGTTGCTGACCTGGAGGCACACGGTCTCCGGGGTCTGCTCGTCCTCGTCCTGCTCGGGCTTCGGGTAGCGCAGCCCGGACGAGATGGCGTCGGTGCGCCCGGTCCCGGACTCGGAGCCCCGGACGATCTCGCGGCCGTGCGTGGTCACCGCGCGCAGCAGCATCCCGTAGTCGTTGTTGACGGCGCGGTCGGCGAACACGCTGACCGAGGCGCGCAGTTCCTGACCGGGCTTCACCTCGACCTTGTACCAGCGGTGCTCGGCGAACTTCTCGCGGTCGGTGTAGAGGCCCGGCTTCAGCTCGGGTGCGTCCGTGCAGCTGTCGGCGCCCTTCGTGGCGACCGGGGTGACCACGGGCTCGGCGGCCCGGTCCACCAACTGCTTCACGCGGCCGGACAGTTCGTCGGTGTGCTGGACGGCCGTGTAGGTGCCGCCGGTGGCCTCGGCGATGCAGGTCAGCTGCTGGCGGATCTTTGCGTTGGGCACCAGG
Organism: Streptomyces sp. NBC_00523; assembly: GCF_036346615.1. Classification (NCBI taxonomy): domain Bacteria; kingdom Bacillati; phylum Actinomycetota; class Actinomycetes; order Kitasatosporales; family Streptomycetaceae; genus Streptomyces; species Streptomyces sp. NBC_00523. Next base: position 6,438,597 of record NZ_CP107836.1, read on the forward strand.
CCCAGCGTGTCGATGACCAGGTGGATGCCGCGCGCCGCGATGTCGCGGGCGACCTCGCACGGGTCGAGCGGGCCGCAGGTGTCCTCGCCGTCGCTGATCAGCACGATCCGGCGGGTGGAGTCGCCGCCCTCGAGATCGTCGGCGGCGCCCAGCAGCGCGGGGCCGATCGGGGTCCAGCCGGTGGGGGCGAGCGTGGCCACGGCGGTCTTCGCCTCGGTGCGGTCCAGCGGGCCGACCGGGTACAGCTGCTTGGTGTCCTTGCAGCCCACCTTGCGGTCGTCGCCCGGATAGTCGGCGCCGAGGGTGCGGATGCCGAGCTGCACCTGCTCCGGCACCGCGTCCAGCACCTCGTTGAACGCCTGCTTCGCCGCGCTCATCCGGGACTGGCCGTCGATGTCGCGGGTCCGCATGGAACCGCTGACGTCGAGGACCAGTTCGACCTTGGGGGAGGCTTGGGTGGGGGTTTCGTCGGCCGATGCGGGCAGCGCCGAGCCGAGCCCGGCGGTCAGGGTGGCGAGCAGGATGCCCACCCCGACCGTCAGCCTTCTTCTTATGATCATCGCCGGATAGTAGTGAACATCAGTTCGCTATCCAAAACGGCTGGTGGCCGCCGTGCAGGCGCACAGCGGCCCTTGACGGCCGGTCAGCCGTCGCGGTCCCCGCCGAGCAGCGGCCCGGCCGCCCGTTCCAGTACGGAGCCGACCCGCTCCCACGCCGTCAGATCCCGCTCCACCGCCTCCAGGAGCACGTCCTCACCGGTGTCCCAGCCCGCCGCGACCGCGACCGGGTCCGCCCCCGTCGCCGCCGAAGCGGCGAGCGCCGCCGCCCCGAGCGCCACCAGCTCCCCGGCCCCCGGCACGATCACCGGCCGCCCGGACAACCGTCGTACGGTCTCCACCCACACGCGCCCCCGCGCCCCGCCGCCGATCAGCCGCAGCGGACGGGCCACCGCCTCGGGGTCCGCCGGGTCGAGACCGCAGGCCCGCGACAGCTCGTCGAGCGCCCGCAGCACGGTCACCACCGCGCCCTCGTAGGCGGCGCCGAGCAGTTGCTGCGGGGTCGTGTCGTGCCGCAGTCCGGTGAGGAGACCGGCCGCCGTCGGCAGGTCCGGGGTGCGCTCGCCGTCCAGGTACGGCAGCAGCACCGCCTCGCCGCCGGGCACGGCGTCATTGCGGTCCAGGCCCAGCAGGGCGGCCACCTTGTCCACGGCGAGCGTGCAGTTGAGGGTGCAGGCCAGCGGCAGATACGTGCCGTCCGCCGCCGCGAACCCGGAGAGCGCCGCCGACCCCGGCCGGGTCCGGGACGCGGCGAAGACCGTGCCCGAGGTGCCCAGGCTCAGCACCGGGTGGTCCAGCAGCCCCGCACCGCCCAGGCCAAGACCGACGGCGGCGCTCATGTTGTCCCCGGTGCCCGCCGCGACGGCGATCCCGGCGGGCAGGCCCAGCGCCTCGGCGGCCGCGTCCGTCAGTGAACCGACGCGCGCCCCGCCGCTCGGCGCCACCTCGGGGAGCAGCGCCGGGTCGAGGCCGATGAGCTCCAGCAGCTCCGGGTCGTAGGCGCCGGTCGCGGTGGAGTACCAGCAGGTGCCCGAGGCGTCGCCCGGGTCGGTGACGGCCCGGCCGGACAGCCGCTCGGTCAGGAAGTCGTGCGGGAGGCGCACGGCGGCGGCCGCCGCGGCGGTCTCCGGCTCGTTCTCCCGCAGCCACTGCCACTTCGACGCGGTCATCGCGGCCACCGGGACGGAACCGGTGCGCGCGGTCCAGGCGTCCGGGCCGCCGAGTGCGGCGGTGAGCGCGGCGGCCTGCGGGGCGGACCGGGTGTCGTTCCACAGCAGGGCCGGGCGCAGCGGACGGCCCTCGGCGTCCAGGACGACCAGGCCGTGCTGCTGACCGGCGACCGCGATGCCGATCACGTCGGCCGGGGCGGTCCCGGACTCCTTCAGCCCGGCGGCGACCGCGTCGCGCAGGGCCTGCCACCAGACCTCGGGGTCGCTCTCGCGCGCACCGCCCTCGCCGGTGACCACGTGCGGGGCGCGGCCGACGGCGAGCAGCCGGCCGGTGGCGGTGTCGGTGAACGCCGCCTTGGTGGACTGGGTGGAGCTGTCCACACCGATGACGACGGTATGCGGCGGCATGGCTGACCTCATTCGCTGATGTATTTGATCGTACGCAAAACAAATTACGTGATCGAACCCGTCCGGAACAGGTCTCGTTCCGGGTTCGCGGCGGCGGTGCGCGGACGTCTCCGCTCCAGGGGCTTTACGTCGCCCGGGCCGCCCGTGCATGATTAGTCATGACAGTGAACAAATTGAGGTTCGGCCGCCCGACCGGCTGCGGACCCACGGCCCCGAAGGCGGCACCACCATGACGGAACGCTTCGCACCGACCCCCGAGGACAAGTTCACCTTCGGCCTGTGGACCGTGGGCTGGCAGGGCCGCGACCCCTTCGGTGACGCGACGCGCGCCGCGATCGACCCGGTCGACTCCGTCCAGCGCCTCGCCGAGCTGGGCGCGTACGGCGTCACCTTCCACGACGACGACCTGATCCCCTTCGGCTCCTCGGACACCGAGCGCGAGGGCATCGTCAAGCGCTTCCGCCAGGCGCTCGACGCGGCCGGTCTCGTGGTCCCCATGGCCACGACGAACCTCTTCACGCACCCCGTCTTCAAGGACGGCGCGTTCACCGCCAACGACCGCGAGGTCCGCCGCTACGCCCTGCGCAAGACCATGCGCAACATCGACCTGGCCGTCGAGCTGGGCGCCACCACCTACGTCGCCTGGGGCGGCCGGGAGGGCTCCGAGTCCGGCGCCGCCAAGGACATCCGCGTCGCGCTCGACCGCATGAAGGAGGCCTTCGACCTCCTGGGCGACTACGTCACCGAGCAGGGCTACGACCTGAAGTTCGCCATCGAGCCCAAGCCGAACGAGCCCCGCGGCGACATCCTCCTCCCCACCATCGGCCACGCCCTCGCCTTCATCGAGCGCCTGGAGCGCCCCGAGATGGTCGGCGTCAACCCCGAGGTCGGGCACGAGCAGATGGCCGGGCTGAACTTCCCGCACGGCATCGCCCAGGCCCTGTGGGCGGGCAAGCTCTTCCACATCGACCTCAACGGCCAGTCCGGCATCAAGTACGACCAGGACCTCCGCTTCGGCGCCGGTGACCTGCGCCAGGCGTTCTGGCTGGTCGACCTCCTGGAGAACTCCGACTACGCCGGCCCGCGCCACTTCGACTTCAAGCCGCCGCGCACCGAGGACTACGACGGCGTCTGGGCCTCCGCCGCCGGCTGCATGCGTAACTACCTCATCCTCAAGGAGCGCGCCGCCGCCTTCCGTGCCGACCCGGCCGTCCAGGACGCCCTGCGCGCCTCCCGCCTGGACGAGCTGGCCCAGCGCACCGCCGAGGACGGCGTGGCCGGACTGCTCGCCGACCGTTCCGCGTTCGAGGAGTTCGACGTGGACGCGGCGGCCGAGCGCGGCATGGCCTTCGAGGCCCTGGACCAGCTGGCGATGGACCACCTGCTCGGCGTCCGCTGACACACGGGCAAGGAAGAGGGGGCGGACGCACTGTGCGTCCGCCCCCTCTCGTTGCTTCGCGCACGTCTCAGGCAGGCGCCGGACGGGCGTACGCCACCGGGTCGGCCAGCACATCCGTCATCACCAGCGCCGCCGCACCCCGCGCCGCGTCCCCCGCGACCGACGACGCGCGCAGCCGGCCCGCACCGGGCGCCCAGAGCCCGGACACCACGCGGCCCGTCAGCTCCTCGTCCGCCGGAGCGGCCAGCCACGGCATCAGGTTCCGGTAGATCCCGCCGAGCACCACCGCGTCCGGGTCGAGCAGATTGACCGCCCCCGACAGCACCCGGCCCAGCATCCGCCCGGCCTCCGCGACCGCGCCGACCGCCCGCTCGTCGCCCGCCCGCACCCGCTTCTCCAGCTCCGCGACCCCGAGCCCACCGCCCCCGTCGACCCCGGCCGCCCGCAGCAGCGCCGCCTGCCCCGCGTACTGCTCCAGGCAGCCGCGCGAACCGCACCGGCACTGCGGACCGCTCGGGTCCACCACCACATGGCCGATCTCCCCGGCGAAGCCGTGCGCCCCGCGCAGCAGCTCGCCGTCGATGACCAGCGCACCGCCCACGCCGATCTCACCGGTCAGATAGAGGAAGCTGCGGATGCGCTCCAGGCCGCCGAACCACAGCTCGGCCAGGGCCGCCAGATTCGCCTCGTTCTCCGAGCGGACCGGCAGCTCCTGGTGGCCCGGGTGCTCCGAGGTCAGCGCGGCGGCGAACAGCTCCTCGGCCGGGACCTGGTTCCAGCCCAGGTTCGGCGCCTGGCGGACCGCGCCGCCCGAGACCAGGCCCGGTAGCGCCAGGGCCACGCCGACCGGATACAGCTCCTGCTCCCGCGCCGAGTCCAGGGTGCGCGCGGCGATCCCGGCCGCCCTGGCCAGCACCTCGGCGGGCGGGGTGCCCCGGTTGTCCAGGTGCTCGGTGAGGCGGACCCGGCCGGTCCCGGCGAGGTCGACCACGCACACCGACACGTAGTCGATGTTGACCTCGACCCCGAGCCCGGCCGGCCCGGTGCGCGCCGTCTTGAGCGCGGTCCCGGGGCGGCCGGCCTGCCCGCTGAACGTCTTGCCGGACTCGGTCAGGAATCCGGTTTCGAGCAGCTGCTCGACCAGCGAGGACACGGCGGCCCGGGTCAGCCCCACGCGCGCGGCGACCCCGGCCCGGGTCGCCTCGCCCTCGCCCTCGTCGCGGACGGCCCGCAGCACGAGGCTCAGATTGCTGCGCCGGACGGTGTCCTTGTCGGCCTTGGGCCCCAGCGGTGTGAGGTTGCTCTTCATATCGGTCCTGAGCCTATGCGATTCCGTACGCCAGTACGGGCGTGCGAGGCCGGGGCCACCCGGCCCCGGCCCGCCTCAGGACGCGGACGCCCCGCGCTCCTTGAGCATGTCCGCCATGAGCGCGATCTCCGACTTCTGGGCCAGGGCCATGCCCGACGCCAGATTCCGGATCTCCTCGGTCTTCGCCGCGGAGGCCGCGGCCTGGGCCATCTCGGCGCCGGACTTGTGGTGTGCGGTCATCAGCTTCAGGAAGAGGATCTCGGCGTCCCTGCCCTTGGCCGCCCGCAGCTTGTCGAGTTCGGCGTCGGTGGCCATGCCGGGCATCAGCGCGCCGTCACCGCGCGGGGTGAAGGTGTGCCCCATCCATGCCATGGGCGGCCCGGGGGAGCTCTTCGCCCGGCCCCACATCTCCAGCCAGCCGAGCAGCATGCCGCGCTGGTTGGCCTGGGTGTTGATGATGTCGAACGCCAGCCGCCGCACCGCCTCGTCCGCGGTGCGGTCCCGGACGATGAACGCCATCTCGACCGCCTGCTGGTGGTGGACCGCCATGTCGCGCGCGAACCCCACGTCCGCCGAGGACTCGGCCGGTGCGGAGGCGGAGGCCGCCGCCGCGGGTGCCGACGTCGAAGGGCGTACGAGGGTCAGCGCGATCAGAGCGAGCGCCAGCAGCAGCACCGCACCGCCGGCCAGCACCAGGGGCCGCGAGGTGCGCGGCGCGGCCGTCACTTGGCGATCCCGCCGGTGCAGGCGGCGCCCGGCTCCGGGGTCTGCGGGCCCTGCACGTACTTCGTGAAGAACTGCGCGACGCGGGCGTCCGTGGCGCTCTTCACCGTGAGCTGCTTCCCCCAGGCGCTGAGCATCAGCGGCGCCGCCTGGTCCTCGACCGGGCTCATCAGCGAGTACGGCGTGTCCGCCACCCGCTCGTTCAGCTTCTTGATGTCGGCGGGCTTCGCCCTGCTGGTGTACGTGACCCACACCGCGCCGTGCTCCAGCGAGTGGACGGCGTTCTCCTTCGGTATGGCCTGGGTGTAGACGTCACCGTCGCAGTTCATCCACACGGGGTTGTGGTCGCCGCCGACCGGCGGGTTCATCGGGTAGTCGACCGTCTTCTCCACATGGTTCTGCGTGAGCTTGTCCCAGCTCTTCTCGCCGGTGACGGGCGAGGTCTTGGCCTGGGCCTCGGCCTTGTCCTGCTCATCGGCCGCGTTCATCAGGTAGCCGCCCCCGACGACGAGCCCGGCGACCACCAGCACGCCGACGGAGAGCGTGATGATGCGGGAGCGGCGCTCACGGGCCCGCTCCTGGCGGCGGGCCTCCTCCAGCTTGGCGCGACGGGCGGCGGAGGCGTTGTTCTGCTTGTTGGCGGTGGCCATGAGGGGTCCTTCGGTTCAGCGGATCGTGGGACGGAGTGCGTACGGCAGGGGGAGCCGCCGCACCCGGGAACGGGCACGGGGCATCCCCGGCCGTCCTAGGTCCGCTGAATCTGGAGGCGCAGGGGGTCGATCTCTCCGACCGCGTCGTTGGAGGGCCCCCGTATGGACGCGCCGCCGGTCAGGGGGCGGTGCGGGAGCAGCGCCACGGCCGCCGAGGGGACCGCCGCCGGGCCCGGCTGGGCGCGCAGCACGACGGGCGGCGCATGATCCGAGGCGTCGTGGCAGGAGTCCCCCACGCCCCGGTCGCGGGGGGTGTCGGCCACCACGACCCGGACCACCGTGAGGTCGGTCGGCTCCGCGAGGGCCGAGGCGGGGGCGTACTCGGAGGGGGAGTGGGGGCGTACGGACTGGGGCGCGCAGCACGAGACGAGCGCGACCAGGACGAACAGCCAGGCGAGCACGACCGGCGCACCGGTGCCGCGCAGCCGCTCCGCCCCCTCGCTCACCCTGTTCATCCCGCACATCGTACGCGGTGCGTTGAAGATTCAAGCAGTGCGGCGGAGGCAGCGGTGAAGCTGTGCATCCACGGAGGGCCGGACCGGTTTCGGCCATGGCGAGATAGTGTGCCCCGGTGACCACGCAATCGAACGTATCTGCGGGCTGGTATCCGGATCCGCACGGCGCCCCTCAGCTGCTGCGCTACTGGGACGGTTCCCAGTGGACGGAGCACACCCACTCCGCGGACGGCCAGGCCCCGGCTCCCGCGCAGTCGACGCCGCAGCCGCAGCCGCAGGCCCAGGTGCCGCAGCAGCCCGCGGCCGTTCCGCAGCAGGGGGCCCCGCAGCACCCGCAGGGCGGCGCCCCCGGCGGCTCGCTCTTCAATCAGCAGGTCCTGGTCGTGAACCAGAAGGCCAAGCTGATCGAGGTGACGAACGAGTACAGCGTCTTCGATCAGCACGGCAACACCATCGGCTCGGTCGTCCAGGTCGGCCAGGGCGCCCTGCGCAAGGTGCTGCGGTTCCTGACCAGCATCGACCAGTACCTGACCCACCGCCTGGAGATCCGCGACGCCTACGGCCAGCCGCAGCTGCTGCTGACCCGCCCGGCGAAGTTCATCAAGTCCCGGGTCGTCGTGGAGCGCCCCGACGGTCAGCCGGTCGGCGAGATCGTCCAGCAGAACGCCATCGGCAAGATCAACTTCGCGATCATGGCCGGCGGTCAGCAGATCGGTGCGATCAAGGCCGAGAACTGGCGCGCCTGGAACTTCGCGATCGTGGACCACAACGACCAGGAGATCGCCCGGATCACCAAGACCTGGGAAGGGCTCGCGAAGACGCTGTTCACAACGGCGGACAACTACGTCCTCCAGATCCACTACCAGCTGCCCGAGCCGCTGCTGAGCCTCGTGGTGGCGACGGCCCTGACCGTGGACACCGCCCTCAAGCAGGACGCCCGCGGCCTCGGCTGAGCCCGGTTCCGTACGCCTGCCCGCCCGCGCCCCTCACCGGAGGAGCGCGGGCGGCGCTGTGTCCGGGGGTGCCTCCGGGGACGCTGATCCCCGGGACCGGTTTCGATCCAGGTGTTTTACTTGTGTAATACCTGTTAAAGTGAATGAGTGAGCGATACAACCATCAGGTCCGCCAGGCCCGCCGTCCGCAGACTCCCGCTGACCGGCCCGCTGCGCCTGAACCGGCCGTCCGACATGTGGTTCAAGCCCGCAACCAGCGTCGTCGTGGCCACCGCGATACCCAACTTGGTGCTCCTCGCCCTCGGCCGGCTCGACCTGGTGATGTACACGATGGCCGGCTCGCTCTGCGCGCTGTACGGCCACAACCTCCCGTACGCCCGCCGCGCCGGCACCGTCGCCGGGGTCGTCCTCGGCATGACCGCCGGCCTCGGCACCTCCCTCGTCGTCGCCTCGCTCACCACCTCCACCGCCGTGCTCATCGCGGTCGGCGCACTCCTCGCCGCTGGGCAGAAGCTGCTCTGCGACGCGACCCGGATCGGCCCGCCCGGACCGGTGATCTTCACCTTCGTGAGCTCCGCCGCGCTGTTCGTCCCCCAGACGCTCGCCCAGGTCCCCGGCCACCTCGCCCTCACCCTCGGAGCGGGCGCCGTCGCCTGGCTCGTCGCCGTCGTCGCCCCCGCGCTCGTCCGCCGCGACGGCCCCGAACGCCGCGCCACCGCCCGCGCCCTCAACGCCGCCGCCGCGCACGCCGCCGACCCGGGCCACGCCACCCGCCGCGCCGCCGTCGCCGCCGTGCACGCCGCCTGGCAGACCCTCCTCGCCGCCGGCCGCCCCACCGTGGCCCGCCGCGCCCTCGAACGCCTCGTCGTCCACGCCGAGACCTCGGTCCTCGCGGGCACCCCCGACCCCGCCGACGCCGGCCGGCTCCGTGAGTGGGCCCGGCGCACCCGCGCCCGGGGCCCCGTGCCCACCCCGCCGCCCGCCCCCGGCACCGGCGCCGAACTCTTCGGGCTCGACGCCGAACGCACCGCCCGCCGCGGCTCGTTCCGTACGCTGCTGCGCGGCCTCGCCCCCGGCTCCCCGCTCCTCCCGGTCGCCGCCCGCACGCTCGTCGGCTGCGCCCTGGCCGGGTACGTCTGCTCGGCGGTGGGCGTCGGCCGTCCGTACTGGGCGCTCGTCACCGCCGCCTCCCTCTACCAGGCCAACGTCACGCTCTCCTGGAACCGGACGCTCCAGCGCACCCTCGGCAACCTCATCGGCGTCCTGGTCTTCGCCGCCGTCCTCCCGGCCGCCCGCGCCACCCCGCTCGCCCTCATCGGCTTCTGCCTCCTCTTCGCCTTCGCGGCCGAGGCGCTGATCACCCGCAACTACTGGCTCGGCTCCGTCGCCGTGACCCCGATGGCCCTCCTCGTCCTGGAGTACGCGGGCAGCCACCCGGCCGGCGAGCTGATCGGCGACCGGGTCCTCGACACCGTGATCGGGGCCGGCGTCGGCTTCCTCGCCGCCGTCCTGGTCACCAACCGCCGCGCCACCGGCCGCGTCGAGCGCGCGCTGGCCGACGCCGAACGCGCCCGCGCCCACGCCGTGCGGACCCTCGCCGCGCCGGAGCCCGCGCCCGCCGCCCTGGACGCCGCCCGCCGACAGCTCACCGGCAGCCTGGTCGAGCTGCGCGAGGCGGACGACACCGCGGCCGGTGAGTGGTGGCAGCCCGCCCTGGCGCGGGAGGCGGTGCTCGCCGCCGAGCAGGCCGGACACCGTACGCTCGCGGCGACAGCACAACGGCAGGGGTGGAGCGCCCCCGCCCAGGAGAACGGAGCGGTGTGACCGACGACATCGTCGCCTCGGTGGTCCGGCAGTGGCAGGCCGTGAACCCGGAACTCGACACCGGGCCCATGGAGCTCATCGGCCGGATCAACCGCTGCTCCGCGCTGCTCCAGCAGGCCGAGGACGCCCCGCTGCGGGCGGCCGGGCTGACCCGCCCGGAGTTCGACCTCCTCGGAGCCGTACGCCGTACCGACCGCGAACTGACCCCCGGCGAACTGGCCCGGGAGACCTTCTCCTCCGGCGCCGCCGTCACCAAGCGGCTGCGCGTCCTCCAGGAGCGCGGCCTGATCGCCCGGCGCGGCGACGAGCGCGACCGCAGGGTCGCCTACGTCCGCCTCACCGACGAGGGCCGCGACCTGGTCGACGGACTGCTGCCCCGGCAGCTGGCGTACGAACGCGCGGTGCTCTCCGGGCTCGACCCCGAGTCCCGTGACCGGCTGAGCGCCCAGCTCAGCGAGCTCCTGGTCCAACTGGAGGGGCGCATCGGCGGCGCCCGCCGGTAGCTGACCCCGCCCGGCATCACTCGTACGGGCACCTTCGTTCGTATGTGCCCATCTCTCGCCCTGCGGGGCGATTCTTCCTTATTCCTCCGCCCCGTCACTCCCCGCACACGCCTGAAGGCGGTGCGTGCAAAAACTCGTGAGCGTACTACCGCGGGAGCGCTCGCGCAGGGGGTTGGAGGAATGTGCGAAAGCGCTGATTCGATCTGACTAAGCTCACGCGCAGTGAAGCCGAGTTGAGATGAATTCGCGCGCTTGTTCTCTATGTTCAGGCAAGCGCCGAATCTCCGGAATACATCCCGAATCAACCGCCAGAGGTTCAGATGGCCCGTGTTGAATCACCGCCGGCCGGCAGGGAAGCCCCCGTCGCCCGCGCCCTGTTGCTTCCCGTCGTCGTGATGGCGGGAGCAACCGCCGCCGCGGCGGCGCTGGTTGCCGAGCCCGCGCGGATACCAGTCGTCTGGTGCGGAGCATTCGCCACCGTCGTGGTCACCGCGCTCGCCGTGGAGATCGCGCGGCGCGGCCGGACGATCCGCCGCCGCAACGCCGAGTACCAACAGCGCGTCACCGCCCTGGAACGGCGCATCGCCGACCATGACGAAGAGACCGTCCGCATCAGCAAGGAGCTGCTGCCGTCCGCCATCCACCGTCTGCGCGTGGGCAATTCGCCCGACGAGGTGCTGCGCGACGTGGTGGACTCCGACCCGGTCTACCGCCACCTGCCCGACTCCCAGCGCTCCCTCGTCTACACGGTGCTCGACATCATCGACAACGAGGAGGCGACCCGGGACTCCGCACAGCGCGCCTTCGTCAACGTCGCCCGCCGCGTCCAGGCGATCGTCCACCGTCAGGCCAGTGAGCTCCGGGAGATGGAGGAGCACCACGGGCGCAACCCCGACGTCTTCGACGACCTGCTCCGCATCGACCACGGCACCGCCCTGATCGGCCGCCTCGCGGACTCCATCGCGGTCCTCGGCGGCGCCCGCCCCAGCCGCCAGTGGCCCAAGCCCGTACCGCTGTTCAGCGTGTTGCGCGGCGCCATGTCGCGCATCCTGGAGTACCCGCGCATCGATCTGCACTCGATCGCCAAGGTCGCCATCATCGGCACCGCGGTCGAACCGCTCATCCACGCCTGCGCCGAACTCCTCGACAACGCCACCCGCTACTCGCCGCCGCAGACCCGGGTGCACGTCACCGCGGTCGAGGTGCAGACCGGCATCGCCATCGAGATCGAGGACGGCGGAGTCAGCCTCAGCGAGGAGGCCCGCGCCCGCGCCGAGAACATGCTGGCCAGGGCCCAGGCCGGATCCAGCATGAACGACCTCGGCGAGTCCCCGCGCCTCGGCATGGCCGTCGTCGGCCGCCTGGCCCGGATGTACGACCTCCAGGTCTCGCTGCGCCAGTCCGCGTACGGCGGCGTGCGCGCCGTGCTCATCGTGCCCCGCGCCATGATCACCACCGGCCCGGCCCCCGGCATCGCCCACGGCATCGGCGCCACCTCGCGGCCCACCAGCGACATCGACCTCGCCGACATGAAGCACGTCGTGCCGCCCCGCGGCAAGCGCCGCAAGCCCAGCCCCGTCGCCGCGCGCCCGGCGACCGGCCCGGTGGTCTCCGAGCCCCGCCCGGCCGCCCCGCCCACCCCGGCCGTCGCCATGCAGGACGACGTGCCCATCGTGACCGAGTGGACCTCCGGCGGGCTCCCGCAGCGCCGCAGCCGCGGCCGCGCCCCGCTCGGCTCGCACAACCTCCCCGCACAGGCCGCCGACCCCACCGCCGGCCGCACCAACGGCCACGGCTACGGCCAGGACAACAGCAAGGAACCGCCCCCCGGCATCTGGCTGGAGGCGTTCACCAAGGCCGCCAACGGCGTGCCCCAGGAGCCCAGGGCGGACGAAGACTCTGACGACGCGTGGGACAAGGGAGATCAGCGGTGATCCAGCAGCGGGGCAACATGGACTGGATGCTCAAGGAACTCGCCGACGACGTCCCGGACATCCACCAGATCGTCGTACTCTCCGCCGACGGACTGCGCATCGCCCAGCACGGCGGCGACCCCGATGTCGCCGACCGGCTGGCGGCGGCCTGCGCCGGTCTGCAGAGCCTGGCGGCGGCCGTCGCCTCCGAGATCCCGTACAGCGACGGCCGGATGCGGCTCGTCGTCATCGAGGTCACCGGCGGCTTCTTCTATCTGATGGCGGCGGGCGCGGGCGCCTACCTCGCGGTGCTCGCCGGTGAGACGGTGGACGCCGGGCACGTCGGGGCGCGGATGCGCGACATGGTCGTACGCATCGGCGGCCACCTCACGAGCCCGCCCCGCCACGACGGGCAGGCCGGATGAATTCTCCCCGACGAGAACGCCGCAAGGCCGACCCGGCGCTGAGCGATCCGGAGAGGCTCTACGTCATCACCGGCGATCCCGACGGCAGCGAGCGGGCAGCGCTCGACCTGGTCACGATGATTGTCTCGAAGTCGGAGCCGTCCCCGACGGTCCAGCCCGAACAGGCCGTGATCCTCCGGCTCTGCCAGGCCCCGTTATCGGTCGCCGAACTCTCCGCCTATCTCAGCCTGCCGTTCAGCGTGGTGACCTCGCTCCTCACCGAACTCCTCGCCACCGGTCTGATCGAATCGCGCGCGCCGATCGTCCGCGCGACCCTCCCGGACCGGTCCCTCCTCGAAGCGGTGATGCATGGACTTCAGAAACTCTGACACGATCACGGGCCCCCGCAGCGAGGACGTCCTGCCCACCACGGCCACCGCCGCGGTAAAGGTCGTGATCGTCGGCGGGTTCGGGGTCGGCAAGACGACCATGGTCGGCTCGGTCAGCGAGATCCGGCCCCTGACCACCGAAGAGACGATGACGCAGGACGGCGTCGGCGTGGACGACAACTTCGGCGTGGAGAGCAAGACCGCCACCACCGTCGCCATGGACTTCGGCCGGATCAGCATCAGCGAGGAGCTGGTCCTCTACCTCTTCGGCACCCCCGGCCAGGAACGTTTCTGGTTCCTCTGGAACGGCCTGTTCGAGGGTGCCCTCGGCGCCGTCGTCCTCATCGACACCCGCCGCCTCGAAACCAGCTTCGACGTCATCGGGCGCCTGGAGGAGCGGGGGGTGCCGTTCGTCGTCGCCATCAACACCTTCCCCGAGGCGCCGAAGTACCCCGTCGAGGCGCTGCGTGGCGCCCTGGACCTCTCGGAAGAGGTCCCGATGATCGACTGCGACGCCCGGCTGCGCGGCTCCAGCCGCGATGTGCTGATGACCCTGATGCGCTATCTGCACGGCCTCGCCCTCCCGATCGGCTGACCCCGCAATCCTTCCGAACCCGTTCCGCGCGTCCCCACCGCGCCCCCGACCGTCCGGCCCTCGCGGCCCGACCCCTGGAGCGATCGTGACAAGCCCCTTCCCCTACGAGCACGGCCAGGTCCCGCCCCCCGAGTGCCCGGCCCACGGCCTGAGCGTCGGCCCCGGCGGCCTGCGCCGGCTCTACGGCCCCGAGGCCGAGCAGGACCCGCACGGCCTGTACGAGAAACTGCGCGCCGAACACGGCACGGTGGCCCCGGTCCTGCTGCACGGCGACGTGCCCGCCTGGCTGGTCCTCGGCCACAGCGAGAACATGCACATGACCCGTACGCCCTCGCAGTTCTCCCGCGACTCGCGCCGCTGGCGGGCCCTGCAGGACGGCAGCGTCGCCCCCGACCACCCGCTGGCGCCGATCTTCACCTGGCAGCCGATCTGCGTCTTCGCCGACGGCGCCACCCACGAACGCCAGCGCGGCGCCGTCACCGACTCCATGGCCCGCATCGACACGCGCGGCGTGCGGCGCCACGTCAACCGGTACAGCAACCGGCTCGTCAACGGCTTCTGCCGGGAGGGCCGCACCGACCTCGTCGCCGAGTTCGCCGAACGGCTGCCGATGATGGTCATGTGCGCCATCCTCGGCATGCCGGAGGAGTACAACGACCGGATGGTCGAGGCGGCCCGCGACATGATCAAGGGCACCGCCACCGCCGTCCAGAGCAACGCCTACGTGGTGGGAGCGCTCACCCGCCTGGTCGAGCGCCGCCGCCGCGAACCGGCCGACGACTTCGCGACCTGGCTGGTCGAGCACCCCGCGAACATGAACGACCAGGAGGTCGCCGAGCACCTGCGGCTCATCCTGATCGCGTCGTACGAGGCCACCGCCAACCTGATCGCCAACGTGCTGCGCATGGTCCTCACCGACCCGCGCTTCCGGGCCCGGCTCAGCGGCGGCCACATGACCGTCCCCGAGGCGGTCGAGCAGACCCTGTGGGACGAGCCCCCGTTCACCGCCGTCTTCGGCCGCTGGGCCGTCGGCGACACCGAACTGGGCGGGAAGCACATCAAGGCGGGCGACGCCCTGATCGTCGGCATCGCACCGGCCAACACCGACCCCGTGGTCCGCCCCGACCTGACCGCCAACATGGAGGGCAACCGCTCGCACCTGGCGTTCAGCGGCGGCCCCCACGAGTGCCCCGGACAGGACATCGGCCGCGCCATCGCCGACGTCGGCGTGGACGCCCTCCTGATGCGGCTGCCCGACCTCGAACTCGCGGTGGACGAGCGCGAACTGCAGTGGGTCGGCAACTTCATGAGCCGTCACCTGGTGGACCTCCCCGCCGAATTCGCCCCCCGCTCCCCGCAGGACGACCGGGAGCCGCCGGCGATGGGCAGGCCCAACGCGGCCCGCCAGGACTGGGAGGTCCAGTCCGCCGTACGGCACACCGCCCCGACCCCGGTCCGGGCCCCCCTGGACGGGCCCCACGCGCCGTCGGCCGCCGCCCCGGCCGGGGCGACCGCGACGGTCGACGGATCGGCGGACGCGCTGTCCGGCCGGGTCCCGCGCCAGCGCAAGCCCGGTGGACCCGCCCGCCTCTGGCGCGTCGTGACCCGCTGGTGGAACGGCGACTGACACCGGAGCGATCCCGGGGTGGCCCGGTGGAGCGGGGCGGCGACGCCCCTCGCCACCGGGCCGCCCCACGTACCATGCGGAAGCGTGAAGCTGACAATTCTGGGCGGCGGCGGATTCCGGGTTCCACTCGTGTACGGGGCGCTGCTCGCCGACCACGCCGAGGGCCGGGTCACGGCCGTCACCCTCTACGACACGGACTCCGACCGGCTCACCGCCGTGGCCCGGGTCCTCGCCGAGCAGGCCGGGTCCATCCCGGACGCCCCCGCTGTCCACGCCACGACCGACCTGGACGAGGCGCTGCGCGGCGCCGACTTCGTCTTCTCGGCGATCCGGGTCGGCGGCCTCGCGGGCCGGGCCGCCGACGAACGCGTCGCGCTGGACGAGGGCGTCCTCGGCCAGGAGACGGTCGGCGCCGGGGGCATCGCGTACGGGCTGCGCACCGTCCCCGTCGCCGTCGACCTGGCCCGGCGCATCGCCCGGCTGGCCCCGGACGCCTGGGTCATCAACTTCACCAACCCGGCCGGGCTCGTCACCGAGGCGATGTCCCGGCACCTCGGCGACCGCGTCATCGGCATCTGCGACTCGCCGGTCGGCCTCGGCCGCCGCATCGCCCGCGTCCTCGGCGCCGCCCCGGACCTGGCCCGCGTCGACTACGTGGGGCTGAACCACCTCGGCTGGGTGCGCGGGCTGTACGTCGGCGGACGCGACGAACTCCCGCGCCTGCTGGCCGACCCCGGGCTGCTGGGCTCCTTCGAGGAGGGGCGGCTGTTCGGCGCCGACTGGCTGCGCTCGCTGGGCGCGGTCCCCAACGAATACCTGCACTACTACTACTTCAACCGCGAGGCGGTCCGTGCCTACCAGGAGGCGGCGCAGACCCGGGGCGCCTTCCTCCGCGAGCAGCAGGAGGGCTTCTACGGCCGGATGAAGGACCCGGCGACCCCCGCCCTGGCCACCTGGGACCGCACCCGGGCGGAGCGCGAGGCCACCTACATGTCGGAGAACCGGGACGTCGCCGGGGCCGGCGAGCGCGAGGAGAGCGACCTCGAATCCGGCGGCTACGAACAGGTCGCCCTCGCCCTCATGCGGGCCATCGCCCGCGACGAGCGGACCACCCTGATCCTCAACGTCCGCAACCGGTCCACCCTTTCGGTGCTGGACGCGGACGCCGTGATCGAGGTCCCCTGCCTGGTCGACGCCAACGGCGCCCGCCCCGTCTCCGTCGACCCCCTGCCGTACCACGCGGTGGGCCTGGTCACCTCGGTGAAGGCCGTCGAGCGCGCGGTGCTGGACGCGGCGGCGAGCGGATCCCGCGCGGACGCGGTGCGGGCCTTCGCCCTGCACCCCCTGGTCGACTCGGTCTCCGTCGCCCACCGCCTGGTGGACGGCTATGTGAAGGCCCACCCGGGACTGGCGTACCTGGGGGCCGCGGGGTCATGACACGGCGGCCCCCGTGAGCGCGGTCAGGTCGGCCAGCAGCTCGGACGCGGTCACCAGGTCCAAGCCGTCGAACCGCAGGTCGTGCGGGCGGTTGTGCCAGTAGTCGGACGGTTCGACGTCGAGCCAGACGGTCTCCAGGGTCTGCTCGGGGTAGACCTCGACCGCGCCGACCGCGATGCCCCCGTCCAGGGCGATCACCAGGTGGCAGTCGTCGCCCAGCGGCTTGGAGATCCAGCGCTCCACCCCGTTGTCCTCGGGATTGCCGCGCCGCCAGCCGTATCGTTCCAGGCCGAGGACCTTGCCCGTGGGCACCTTGATCCCCTCGAAGCGGCCCAGGCGGTGACCGGCGGCCTCCTCCTCGGTCAGCGCGAACACCCGGCGCCCGAGCTGGGGGAACGGCTGCACGATCGCGTACTCCGCGAAGACCTCCGACCAGGCGGCGGCCACCGCCTCGCCCAGCCGCAGCGGGTGCGGGAGCCGCACGGTCGCTTCCTCGGGCAGGGCGAACACCTCGCCCCCGACGGCGGCGAAACCGCGGTCGTCCGCCACCCGGAACGCCGTGGTCACCCCGTCCGCCTCGCTCAGCCACACCAGCCGGCGCACCAGGTGGCACACCAGCGGGTGGCCGACGAACAGCTCGGTGAACTCCCGTGCCGTCCAGGAGCGGTCCGTCACCATGGCGGCCTCCAGTCGGCGCACCTGGTCGGAGCCGATCGCCCGCACCTCCTTCTTCAGGGCCGAGAACCGCTTGCGCTCGGCCGGGGCCAGCTCCGCGTCGTCCCGCGCGCCCGGCTTCGGCAGGTCCTTGCTGAGCTTGCCGTCGCCGTCCCGGACACAGGGCCGCAACTGCTCGTCGAAGCCCACGGTGAACGTGCGGCTGCCGTAGTCCACGACCGTGGAGCCGTCCGCGTCGAGCCCGAGGTCCGGGACCAGCCGGTCCGAGAGCTGTTCGCCCGTCAGACCGAGACCCGCCGCCACCTCGGCGATCTTCTCCGTGGCCCGCGCCTTCAGGGCCTTGAACCTCACGCGCTGCGCGAGGGTGTGCAGCTGGAGCAGCGCCGCGTCGCTGCCGATCGCCGCCAGGACGTCGAGCCCCTCCACCGCCCGGTGATGGGCGTTCTCGCCGGGCCAGGCGCGGATGACCGGGGTCAGCCGGAGCACCGTCCCGTCGTCGCCCAGCAGACCCAGGGCGTGCAGTGCCCACGCCCCCTCGGCAGGCAGGAGGGCGGCGCGCCACTGCTCGAAGAGCGCCCAGGCGAAGTCGGCCGCCGAGGCCGCGTCCACGGCCCGCATCGCCTCGGCGAGCCCCGGGTACGGCTCGCCGGGCGCGGACAGGGCGAGCATGGTCAGCAGATGGCGGACCGCATCCGCCGGCAGGGCCCCGCCCGACGCCACCTCGATCTGCGGCAGCAGCACCGGGTCCGCCCACTGCGGCAGCTCCGGCATGACGGTCGGCAGTGCCCGCTCCAGCGGATCCGCGGCCAGCAGCCCGGTCAGCGCGGCCGCCGCCTTCGCGCCGTACCCCTCGGCCGCCTCGCGCACCACCGCGTCGCCGTGCAGCCCGGCGATCAGCAGCAACGCCTGCTCGGCGGCGCGCCGCGCGGCCCCGGCCCTGCCGACCGCGTCCGGCACGAGCAGCGGCGCCGCCCGAACGCCGTGCCGCTCGAACCAGGAACGGGCGACGGCGGCCGCGGACTTGAGGCGCACCGCCCAGTCGGCCATGAGCCGGGCGACCCGCGCGTCGACGTACGGCATCAGCAGCGGGGCGAGTGAGCTGGGGCGGCGCGGCACGACGCGCAGCAGCAAGGACAGCGCGCCGAGGCCGAAGCGGGCGGCCACCGGCTTCAGCGTGTCGGCGGCGTCCCACACATCGACCGGGTCCCAGTCGTCCAGCAGCGGCGCGACCCGCTCCTCGGGCCCGTGGACGTAGACCCAGGCAGGGCGCAGGTCCGCCGCGTCGAGCCCGTAGCGCAGCGAGTCGAGCGTCTGCTCCCAGTCGTCCACCGCCTCGCGGCGGGTGTACCAGCTGCTGGTGGCCGCCCACGCCTCACGCTCCCCGGCCTCCCACAGAACGGCCTTCCCGTCGTCCGGCTTCAGACCGGTGACGCTGACGGGGCGTGCCCTGGGGCGCTCCCGGGTCCACGGTGGCGCGGTGAGCACGGTCGGCAGGGCGTCGGCAGGTGCGTCCGCGAGGCGGCCGGCCGGGTTCAGGAGCGGCTCCACGACGGCCGCGAGGTCATCGTCCAGCGTCGGCAGCACCCGCTCCACCAGGGGGCGGTGCCCCGCGATGTGCGTGCGGAGCAGGCCGGACGCCGACGCCGCCGGGGCGCCCGTCCCGGCGCCGGCGTCCGCGGCGAGCAGCCGCAGCGCGCGGGCCGGACAGCGGTCCATCGCGTCCAGGAGGGCCGGGCGGACCTGCTTGTTGTCCGCGAGGGCGAGCAGGGCGCGGAAGGCGTCGTCCGTGGGGAACTCGGCCAGCGCCTGGGCGAGCTGCCGCCGCGCCTCCCCGTGGAAGTAGCCCTTCTCCAGGTCCTCGGCGAGGAGCGGGGCCAGCATGTTGCCGATGCCCTCGGCGGCCGTGGCGATCGTGTTCATGCTCCGGTCGAAGCCGGGGACCCGGGCGAATCGGGACGCCTGGTCCGGTGAGCCGAGCGTGCAGAGGATCAGGGAGACGAGACCGGCGTCCCGCTCACGGGTCGCTTCCGGGTCCGCGCACAGGGCGGCGACCCAGTCCGCCTCGCTCGGCGCCAGGTAGGCGGCGACGATCCTCCGGTGCGGGTCCGTCCGGGAGGCCGAGAGCGCGTCGACGGTGGCCCGGTACGTCGCGTCGTCGGCGGCGGCGAGCAGGCACCGGACCCGGTCGGCGGCCTGGCGGCGGTGCTCGGTCGAGCGGGTGCCCCGGGCGCGGGAGAGCCTTTCCAGCCATGCGTCGGAGCGGCGGGCGCCGCTCTGCATCCAGTGCGGCTCGATCATGAACAGCTCCACCGCGGCGCGGGCCGCGAACGGCAGCCCGTGGAGCCGCACCCAGCTGTCCGCCCAGGCGTTCCCGGGTGGCGCGTACATCCCGACCATCGCCGCGACCGCAGCGGCTCCGGCGGGGGAGGGCTCCCCGTCCAAATGGCGCCGGACCTCGGCGACCAGGGCGGCGTCGCTGCGCGGCGCGTCCAGATACTCCTGGATCCAGGCGTGCTCCTCGGCCGTCCGCTCCGCGACCGCCTCGACCAGCTTCCCGTTCACCCGGGCCGGTGTCCTCGGGACGCCCCCGCGCCGGGGATGGACCAGGCGCCGCCAGCCGTCCGGGAAGACGAACGTGTCCTCGGCCGTCCCGGTCTCCCCGGACTGCGACGCACCGCCTTCGAAAGGCTCCACAGCACGCACCGGCCCGCCCCCTTCACACCCGTTGACCCCGTATTCCACGGGTTTCGATCAGTGGTTCCACAGTAGAACCGACCACTGACAACGCAGGGTGACCGGGGTGGGGAGCGGCCGGGACGCCGCCCGGCTCAGGGAGCGGAGACGGCCCGGGGACCGTACGCCTGGGTCCAGGACGGCGTCACGCCCGTCACCTGGCAGACCATCAGGAACAGCGGGATGGGCGGGGTGTAGGGCGTGCGGCTGTCGGGCTGGTGGATGAGCCGGGGGCGTACCGCGGGCACGCACGCCCCGCGCGCGTACGCCACCTGCTCGGGCCAGTCCAGGTCGAGGTCGGAACCGGCCGGCACGATCCACCACCAGCGCTCGCCGTCCGCGAAGACGCAGCCGGTGCGCGGCAGATGGGACATCAGGCGGAAGCCGTGGCGCGCGGGGACGCCGACCGCGTCGTAGCCGAGGCTCGCCGAGAGGGTCGTGGGCAGCGGCAGCTGGACCCGGCCGCCGGGGGAGCCGGCGGGCTCGCGGGAGCGGCGGTGTCCGAGGAAGTGGTTCATGGCGTTCTTCAACATGAGTGCTCCGAGCCGTGCGGCAGTTCTGCCCAGACGATGCGGCCCGAGCCGTCCCCGGCGTCGCGCGAGCCCCAGGAGCGGGCCAGTGAGTCGACGAGCAGCAGGCCGCGTCCGTGCTCGTCGTCCGCGCATCTGCCGAGGCGCGGTCCGTCCGGCTGGTGCCCCTGGTCCTGCACGGAGACGCGCAGCCGGCCGTCCAGGCACCGCAGTTCGCACAGCACCCGTGCGCTGGTGGTGTGCACCACCGCGTTGGTGACCAGTTCGGACACGATCAGGACCGCGGCGTCGAGGGTGTCGCCGCCGGTGCGCCACTCGCCGAGCCGGGCCTTCGTCAGGCGCCGGGCGGTGGCGACCGATTCGGGATGCGCGGGCAGCGCGAAGCAGTACCGGAGCGCTTCGGTCCCCGGGCCGGTCTCCACGAGCCGGGGGATGAGCGCACTGCCAGGTGCCACGACCGAATCCTCACAGTGGGGGCTGCGTCACGCTTCGCGATCTTCGAAAAGGCCGAGGGCGCGACAGGTCAACTGGTTTCGCACCCCAACTCTCTACCTGTCACGAACACTTGGCAAGGGGCACTCTGAAAATTCCAGAGTGGCTGTGTCTTTGACGGCAGGCGCATGGCACACTGCACCCAAATACAGCGCATGGGGGAGGTCTGAAGTGAGCGAACCGCGGTCCGCCCCGACCGTGGGCCAGGTCGTTCTCGGCAAGCGTCTGCAGGAACTGCGGGAGAGTGCCGGCCTGAGCCGGGACCAGGCCGCCAAGGTGCTGCGCGTGACCGCGGCGACGGTCCGCAGGATGGAGACGGCCGAGGTCGCGCTCAAGATCCCCTATGTCCAGGCGCTGCTGAAGGCATACGGGATCTCCGACGCGGAGAACGACGCGTTCGTCGAGCTCGCCGAGGAGGCCAACAGGCCGGGCTGGTGGCAGCGGTTCCACGACGTGCTGCCGGACTGGTTCAGCATGTACGTCAGCCTGGAGGGGGCCGCGAGCCTCCTGCGCATGTACGAGCCGCACTTCGTCCCCGGACTGCTCCAGACCGAGGACTACGCGCGGACGGTGATGCGCACCGGAGCCGTCGGCCAGACCCGGCCGGAGGACATCGAGCGCCATGTGGCGCTGCGGATGGAACGGCAGTCCCTGCTGACCCGACCGGACGCCCCACGCCTGTGGGTGGTGATGGACGAGACCGTTCTGCGCCGTCCGGTGGGCAGCGTCGAGATCATGCGCGCCCAGGTGGACAAGCTCCTGGAAGCGACGACGATGCCCAACGTCACCCTGCAGATCGCGGAGTTCTCCACCGGTCACCACCCGGGGACGTACGGACCGTTCGTGCTCTTCCGGTTCGCCGTCCCCGAACTGCCCGACATGGTCTACAGCGAATACCTGACCGGGGCCGTCTACTTCGACGCGCGACCGGAGGTGGCCTCCTACCTCGAGGTCATGGACCGCATGGCGGCCCAGGCCGCGACTGCACAACGCACGAAGGAACTCCTCCGGGACTTCCGCAAGGAGCTGTGATGACACCCATATACAACGGCATGCCCGCCGCTGACCTCGGCTCCGAAGGCTGGTACAAGCCCTGGAGCGGTGGCAACGGCGGCAACTGCGTCGAGGCCATGAAACTGGCCGACGGGAGAATCGCCATGCGCCAGTCCGCCGACCCCGAGGGCCCAGCCCTCATCTACACCCACCACGAGATCGCCGCATTCATCCAGGGCGCCAAGGCCGGCCAGGCCGACTTCCTGCTGACCTGAGCCGCGCCACGAGCCCTCCGTCGGGCCCGCGCATCCGCGCACGTCACAATGGACCCATGTCCCGACGCACCTCCCGCTCCCGGCGCCCGTCCGCCGCGAGCCCCCGCACCGCCCCCCTCCCGGAGATCAGCGCGGCTTCGCCGTGCCCCTGCGGGCTGCCCGCCGCCTACGCCGAGTGCTGCGGCCGGCTGCACGCGGGGGCCCCGGCGGCCACGTGCGAGGCGCTGATGCGGTCGCGGTACGCGGCCTTCGTCGTCCGGGACGCCGGGTACCTGCTGCGCACCTGGCACCCGGACCACCGCCCCGACGTCCTCGACTTCGACCCGGGGCAGCGCTGGCAGGGCCTGGAGATCCTGGAGACCACGGAGGGCAGCGCCTTCCACACCACCGGCACGGTCACCTTCCGCGCCCACTACACGGTGGGCGGGCGCGCCGATTCCCTGCACGAGAAGAGCCGCTTCGTCCGGCACGAAGGCCCCTGGGTGTACGAGACGGCGGTCTTCGCGGACTGAGGAGGCGCGGACTGAGGAGGCGCGGACTGAGGAGGAGCGGACCGAGGAGTGGCCGGGTTCAGACCGGCGCGCCCGCTGGTGCCACCGGAGCCAGTTCCTGCGTCAGGTCCTCCGCCAGCAGCCGCTTCGCGATCACATCGACCGCGGCACGCAGCCGGGCGTCGTCCGGGCGCTCGCCGTCCTCGCCCAGCTGGTCGTTGAGCCAGCGGGCCCAGGCGTCGTTGATGGTCCGGGCCTCGCGGCTACCGGCCGCGGTGTGCTGGAACAGATGGCCGTCCCCGGTGAGGAAGCCCTCCTCGATCATGCGGTCGAAGACCGGCACCAGGACCTCCGGCGGAATCCGGTGCCGCGACGCGATCAGCCGGAGCCCCGCGTGGCCGACCATCCGCGTGAACAGCTCGACCTGCATCACCGCCCAGGCGCCCGCCATGTCGAGCCGGGTGTCCGACTCCAGGACGATCCGCCGCGCCGTCTCCGGGTCCACCCGCCGCAGCACCTTGGCCACCGAGAACTCCAGCAGCCGGGCCGAGTCCTGGGTGTTCGGCGAGGCGAAGCCCTCACCCATGTCCGTCGACCCCGCCCGTACGGTGTCCCGCAGCTTCACCTGCTTGAGGAACAGCGCGACGACGAACCCGAGCAGCGCCACGGGCACCGTCCACAGGAACACCGTGTGCAGGGTGTCCGCGTACGCCTGGGCCAGCGGCGCCGACTGGGCGCCGGGCAGCGCGTGCAGCCCCTCCGGGCTCTGGGAGGCCTTCGCGAGCACGGCAGGGTCGCCGCCCGCCCGCGCGGCCTCGGTGATCCCGTCTTTGAGGTGCGGGCCGAGGGCGTTCGCGTAGATGGTGCCGAAGACGGCGGTGCCGAAGGAGCTGCCGAGCGTACGCAAGAAGGTGACGCCCGAGGTCGCCGTGCCCAGGTCCGCGTAGTCCACCGTGTTCTGCACGGCGATGGTCAGGACCTGCATGGAGAGCCCGATGCCGACGCCGAGCACCAGCATGTACAGCGATTCCAGCCAGACCCCGCTGTCCGGGCCCATCCGGGAGAGCAGGAACAGGCCCACCGCCATGACCAGCGAGCCGATGATCGGGAAGATCCGGTAGCGGCCGGTCTTGCTGACCACGTTGCCGCTGAAGATGGACGCGGCGAGCAGACCGACGACCATCGGCAGCGTCCGCACCCCCGAGAGCGTCGCCGAGTCGCCGTCCACGTACTGGAGGTACGTCGGCAGGAAGATCATCGCGCCGAGCATCGCGAACCCGACGATGAAGCTGAGGATCGAGCAGACCGTGAAGACCGGGTTGCCGAAGAGCCGCATCGGCAGCATCGGCTCCTTCGCCCGGAACTCGACCAGGCAGAACAGCGCGAGCGCCACGATGCCGAGGACGAACAGGCCGATGATGACGCCGGAGCCCCAGGCGTATTCGTTGCCGCCCCAACTGGTGGCCAGGATCAGGGCGCTGGCCCCGACCGTGACCATCGCGATGCCCAGGTAGTCGATGACCGGCCGCCCGGCCGCCTTCACGGACGGGATCGTACGGGCCGCCGCGATGACCACCACGATCGCGATCGGCACATTGACGTAGAACGCCCAGCGCCAGGTCAGATGGTCGGTGAACAGCCCGCCGAGCAGGGGACCGATCACCGTCGACACACCGAAGACGGCACCGATCGCGCCCTGGTACTTGCCCCGGTCGCGCAGCGGGATGACGTCGGCGATGAGCGCCATCGAGGTGACCATCAGACCGCCTGCGCCGATGCCCTGGAGGCCGCGCCACACGATCAGCAGCGTCATGTTCGTGGCGAGCCCGCAGAGGAACGAACCGGTGATGAAGATGACCGCGGACAGCTGGAAGACGATCTTCCGCCCGAACAGGTCGCCGAACTTGCCGACCAGCACCGTCGCCACGGTCTCCGCGAGGAGATAGGCGGTGACCACCCACGACATATGGGCGGCGCCCCCGAGGTCCGAGACGATCGTCGGCAGCGCGGTGCCCACGATCGTCTGGTCCAGCGCGGCCAGCAGGATGCCCAGCACGATCGTGGCGAAGACGATGTTGCGGCGGCGTGGGTCGAGCACGGGCGGCGCGGCGGCACTCTGCGCGGCGGGGGCGGTCTCGCTGGCAGTGGTCACCTTTGCACCCTCACATCGCGTCGTGTCACCCGCATGCGGGGCACGTCCGGACGTGTGGGGCCTCTCGTGTGGATCAGGCCGGATCAGGGAGCGGGCTCTGGTGCCGTGCATCGCAAGGCGGAGGATTGAGGCAACGCGGAGCGTTGGTGATTGACGACAACGCCGCGAGGTGCGGTGCCAGAGCCCGCGAGCCCGGCCTGATCCACACGAGAGGCCCCTAAGCGAGCAGATCCCGCAGCGAGGCCGTCATACGGGTGGCGAATGCCTCCCGTACGGGGGCGGCTACCCGGTCCAGCGAGAGATACGGGTTGAGGTCTTCCAGTTCTACGAGGAGCAGCTCGCCGTCCGCCGTGCGGCAGGCGTCCACCCGCTGGATGCCGTGGTCCAGCGTGTTCCACTCCACGAAGGACCGGGCGAACGCCAGGTCCGCCGGGCTCGCCGCGTACGGCTCCAGCACCCACCGCCGGTCCGGGGCCGGGGCGTGCAGCGCGTACTGGAAGTCGTGGTCGACGTAATAGAAGGACACCTCGTAGCGGAAGTCGATCCGGGGCTGGACGAGCAGGGTCCCGTCGGAGCCCGGGGCGAGCTCCGGCGTCGTCACGAAGCGCAGGCCCACCGAGTCCGCGCCCAGCTTCGGCTTGACGACATAGGCCTCGGCCTCCGGCAGCAGCCCCAGGTCCGCCGCCCGGTCCACGGTGGGGATGACCGGGTATCCGGCGCGGCTGAGGTCCACGAGGTACTGCTTGCCCGCCATGTCCCCGCGCCCGGTCAGCGGGTTGTACACGCGGGTGCCCAGCTCCAGGGCCCGTGCCCGGAACGCGTCGTACGCCTCCTGGTAGTGCAGGACCGGGCCGCTGTTGCGTACGACGACGGCGTCGAAGCGGTCCAGCAGGGCGGCGGCGTCACGCGGGTGGCACAGCGCGAGGTCGAAGCTCTCGCGCAGCCGCGCCGTCAGCCGGATGTCCTCGTCGCAGTAGCGCCGGCCGCGCGCCTCGTAGGCGAGGTCGGTGACGAAGAGGACGGACGGGCGCGGGACGGCGGGCATGGCGTTTCCCCCGGGGGCGACGGTGGTGCGGACCCGCTCATCCTCGCTGGCCCGCTCCCGCCCCCGCCCGCCGCCCCTGCGCTCAGCGGATGTGCCGCCCCGAGATCGCCCGTGCGATGACCAGGCGCTGGATCTCGCTGGTCCCCTCGAAGATCGTGTAGATCTTGGCGTCGCGGTACATCCGCTCCACCGGGTGCTCCCGGCTGTATCCGGCGCCGCCGAGGATCTGGACGGCCTTCTCCGTGGCGGCCACCGCGAGTTCGCCCGCGCGGAGCTTGGACATGGAGCCCTGTCCGGCGTCGAAGGTGCGGTCGTTGCGGGCCATCCACGCGGCCTGCCAGATCAGCAGCCGTACGGCCTCGATCTCGGTACGGATGTCGGCCAGGGCGAACGCGATCGACTGGTTCTCGATGATCGGCCGCCCGAACGCCTCGCGGTCGCCCGCGTACTCCAGCGCGTATTCGTACGCGGCGCGCGCGATGCCCAGCGCCTGGGCGCCGACCGTGGGGCGGCTGACCTCGAAGGTGGCCATCGCGGCCTGGCCCTTGGCGGTGGAGCCCTCGCGGGCGCGGGCGAGGCGGGCGTCCAGCTTCTCCTTGCCGCCGAGCAGGCAGTGCCCCGGCACCCGGACGTCGTCCAGGAAGACGTCGGCCGTGTGCGAGGCGCGCAGCCCCAGCTTCTTGATGGTGCGGCTCGCCGCCAGGCCCTCGGTGCCCGGCGGCACGATGAACGCGGCCTGCCCGCGCGCGCCGAGGGCCGGGTCGACCGAGGCGACGACGACGTGGACCTCGGCGATCCCGCCGTTGGTGATCCACGCCTTCTGGCCGGAGATCACCCACTCGTCCTTCGCCTCGTCGTACCGGGCCTTCGTGGTCATCGCGGAGACGTCGGAGCCGGCCTGCGGTTCGGACACGCAGAACGCCGCGACCTTCGGGTCGTCCTCGTCGCCGTAGCACTGGGGGACCCACTCGGCGAGCTGGTCCGGGGTGCCGGAGGCGAAGATCCCGGCGACGGCGAGCGAGGTGCCGAACAGGGCCATGCCGATGCCGGCGTCACCCCAGAACAGTTCCTCGTTGGCTATCTGGAGGGAGAGCCCCGACGGGTCGCCGTACATGTCGGCCAGCGACTCGAACCCGTAGAGACCGATGCGCGCGGCCTCCTGGATGACCGGCCAGGGCGTCTCCTCGCGGGCGTCCCACTCGGCCGCCGCCGGGCGCACCACCTGGGCGGCGAAGCCGTGCACCCAGTTGCGCAGGTCCTGCTGCTCCTCGGTGAGCGCGAGGGAGAAGTAGCTCATCGGCTCACGCCTTCGGGATGTCGAAGTAGCGCGTGAGGCCCGAGGCCAGGCCGACGTCACCGGCCACCTTCAGCTTGCGCATCATGAACATGGTGATGGGGTTGCCGTTGCCGGAGACCAGCTTCAGGAACTCCGCGTCCGCCATGATCAGCGTCGTACGCGGCTCCGCCTCCGAGCGGCCCTCGCTGACGGTGCAGGTGCCGTCCGCGATCGAGGTCTCGTAGACCACCTCCGTGTCACCGGTGATCTTCCAGCGGATCAACGCCGTGAGCGCCCCGGCCGCCTCCGGGCGGAACTGCTGCTTCATCCGGCCGAAGACCTCGCCGAGCACCCGGGCGCGCAGCTCCCCGTGCATGACCTCGGCGAGCTGCCTGGCGGACAGCCCCTTCACGATCCGGGCGAACTCCTCGGGGGAGACGGCCGCGAAGTCGAGGGCGGCCAGTTCGCCGGTGACATTGCCGCTGCTGTTGTCGGCCACGCCAGTTCCTTACTCTGGAGTAAACTTACTTTTGAGTAAGGTAAGGGCGCGGCGGTCTCTTCGCAAGATGGGGCGCGGGCCGTCGTACGAGGTCACCAGGCGGAGCCGGGACGCACCACGAGCCGGGGGTGGTGGGCGGCGAGCACCTTGTTGGCGCGGGCCAGCTCCGACAGGGCGAACTCGCGGTCGGCCTGGTCCTCGATACCCAGCCGGGGACCGCGGAACCTGCGGACCTCGCGCGCGGCGCAGTCGGCGTCGAACTCGGCCTGGAGGATGTGCGCGGGGGTGCAGGCGCCGATGAGCGCGGCGATGCGGTCCGGGATGGGGACGGGGACGAGCAGGTGCGAGGCGGTCATGGGGGGTTCCCTCTCGATGGTGGCCAGGAGGTCGGGCGTCGGACCGCCGGGTGGGCGGACCGACTCCACTCCATATAACGAGACGCAGTTCCTGGTTTCGCGTTGAGTACGTCTCCGTGTGGCAACCGTTTGGGAATGACCGGCTATTTCCCCTTACCTGCGAGTAGGTTGACTTCGCGTGAGGTGCTCGTCGGGCCTGAGGTGCGTCGCGCGCTGTTCAGATGGGTGTGTCGTTGCTGCGAGCCCGCAGCTGCATGGCGCGGAGCACGGTCTCCGTGGAGAACCGCGCCTCCGGATCGACCAGTTGATCGCCGAAGATCGATTCCAGATTGCGCATCCGGTAGCGGACGGTCTGGGGGTGTACATCGAGCAGCTCGCCCATCTGGGCCGCCGTGCCCCGGGTGTCGAGCCAGATCCTGAGAGTTTCGATGAGCCGTTCGCGCCGGTTGGCGCTGATGTTGGCCATCGGGGCGAGTTCGCGGCGCGCGAGCTGATCGAGGAGGACCGGATCGGACAGCAGCCACAGGGTGATGAGGTGGTCGTCGCAGAGGATGGCCGGCGCGTCCTCGATGACGCCCGCGTCCACGAGTTCCAGGACCCGCCGCGCCCAGCGGACCGAGTCCGAGGCCAGCGACGAGGGGACGGTCAGGCCGATGGCGGCGCGGACGCCCGGCAGGGCGTGTTCGAGCATGCGTCTTCGCATGTCGTCGAAGGGGCCCGGGATCAGTAAGTGCGGCTGAGGGTCGGTGAAGTCGACCAGTACGTCGCGGTCGATCGCCAGCCGGTCCAGATCGGGGGAGGGGCGCACGGCGACGAGCGTCACCTCGTCCGGCAGCGTCCAGCCGGTCTGCTCGCACAGCTCGGCGATGGCCACGCGCGGCACCGGCCGCCCGGCGAGGATCAGATGCAGCAGCCTGCGCCGCAAGGTGTCGGTGTGGTCGTCGGAGGCCGACCTCACCTCCAAGTACCCCTCGCGCGACAGGGCTTCGAGTTCGTCCACGTAACTGAACAGCGCGTCCGCGAACGTCAGCATCATGGTGGGGGAGAGGTTGTAGCGCCTGCCGATCTTCTTCGCCCGGCGCAGCGCGACGCGGGCGCCCAGCCGGTACGCCCCCTGCAACTGGTCCAGGCTGCGCCCCTCGTACGCCTCGAAACGGCCGAACCTGCGGCACATCTCGTCGCGCAGTGCGGAGGGGGCGGCCGGCTCGGCCACCTGGTCCACGAACACGGAGATGCTCTGCTCGACGCCGACCCGGATGCCCTGTCCGTACGGTCCGTCGAGGAGCCGCGCGTACTCGGGGTAGGCGCGGGTGACCTCAAGGCCGATCTCCTTGATGAGGCTGGGCAGTTCGGGCCGCACGATCGTGGCGAACTCCTGCGGCAGCGGTCCCAGCGGCTCTCCCAGCTCCGAGGGTTGCGCAACTCCCGGCATACCTTGACCCCTTCTTGCTCTCCGGCGCCCGGTGGGGGTGACGGACGGGAGAGCGCTCCCAGCCGTTCTCAGGTGCGTACCAACTTCGGCTGCCGAAGATAGTCCACGTATGTGGCTCTGAACACAGGCAGGACAAGACGAAATGTATGGGCCATGTATCGGCGAGTTTCAGCCACCCGCCGGTTTCGGCCTCCGCGCTTGAGTCCGGCTCGTGGATCACTCGTGCGGTGCTGATGCGGGGGCCCGGATTCCGGTAATGCGGCGGTGGCTCCGACGCGCGCTTCCGGACTCCCCGAACAATGTCGCCTGCGCTATTCGCGGTGAATTCCACTGCCTCGGCAGGGGGGAAGTCAAGAGTGCGGAGGCGTTCCGGGGGAGACCGTACGGCAGGGCCGTGACGTGGGGCGTTGGGCCGAGCGGGGTGCCGTTCCGTCATCGGGTGAGCAGGAGCGGGCACCCCGGCTCCGGGAGAACTGCTCACTTCTGGATAAAAAATCCGCCCGCCGTACTCGTCTCGCAAGCAATTTCTGAGAGGGAACGATGATTGTGGAGATTCTTTGTTCCAGCGTGTTGCGGAGCGACATTACTCGCCCGTAGCGTCATCGCCGAACGCAAGAGGTCGAGCAGTCCGTCAGGTCGGGCTGCCACATTCCTGTCTCGTGACCCCCCACTCCGGGAGCGCCGCTCACCCGGCCGGAAGTGGCCCCCCGGTGTAGGTCACACACCCTCGAAGGGAACCGGATTCCGTGAACACCCTTGCACGTAGAGCCGCAATCATCGCCACCGCCGCCAGTGCCGCCCTCGGTATGGCTGCCACCACGGCGTCCGCCGGCGCCACGGCCTCGTGGTCGGCGACCCCGAACGGCGCGTACACCGCCAGCGCGACCAGCCCCACCCTGGCGGTCCCCGCCGCGACCCTGTCGTGTGCCTCCTCCAACGTGACCGCGGGCAACGTCAACGCGACCAGTGCCACGGGAGCCAACATGGCGACCATCGGCACGATCGGCTTCACCAGCTGCTCGGTCGGTGGCATCACCTTCACCGTCTCCATGACCGCGACGCCGTGGACGATCAACGTCACCGGGGTGGACCCCGCCAACGCCAACCGGGTCAAGGGCAACGTCACCGGCATCTCGGCCCACATCACCGGCTTCGGCTGCGTGGCCGACTTCAAGGGCAAGGCCTACGGGTACTACGACAACAGCACCGGCCGGCTGGTCATCGACGGTTCGGGCACGGAGCTGAAGGCGTCCAACGCCAACTGCCTCGGCCTGATCAACAACGGCGACGTGGCCTCCTTCAAGGCCTCGTACCTCGTCAAGATCACCTCGACGGGCACCTCGCCGAAGATCACGACGCCGTAAGGCGCAACAGCACACGGGTACGGGCCGGCCGCGAAGCCTCTTCGCGGCCGGCCCGGCCTTCTCGTTGGGGGCGTCGCGGAGACGGCGCCACGAGCCAGAGGATGTGAGTCCGTGAACTTCCCCGCACGACGATCCGCCACGGTGGCCGCCGCTTTCGTCGCTGCCTTCGGGTCGGTGGTGTCCTCGGCCTCGGCCGCCACGACGGGCTCGTGGAGCGTGACGCCCGCTGGGGCGTATACGGCCCATGCTGTCTATCCGACATGGACCGTTCCAGCTGCGACCATTGCGTGCGATTCGTTGGACGTGACTGCTGGAGAACTCGAAGCGACCGTCGCGACCGGAGGCAGGATAGGCACGATCGATGCCATCACGACCCGCAACTGCCAGTTCGGCTTCGGCGAGGTCGTGACGACGAGCACCACGCCGTGGGCCATCGACCTCGTGGGGCAGAACCCTTCCCATGCGAACTGGGTGGACGTCAGGATCAGCGGGGTCTCGGCTCACTGGGGCGGATTCGGTTGCGTCGCCGACTTCAAGGGAACGCTCCACGGCCATTACGAGAACGACACCGGCAAGCTCGTCATCGGTGACACGTCCGGTGGCCTGCTCGCCTCCAAGGCGAACTGCCTGGGGCTCGTCAACAACGCCGACGTCGTCACGCTCAGGGCATCGTTGCGTGTGGCCATGGCGTCTACCGGCAAGGCGCCGGTGCTCAGGGCGCTGTAGGGCGCAATGCACAGGCGTGGGACGACCGCGCCACCGCAGCTGTACTACCGATCGCACCCGTGGAGGACTGGCCCGATATGCACCCTCAGATACCTGTGACCCGTGCGCGGCGTTCCGTGAGGGTCGCCTCCGTCGCCGGTCTCGCCCTGCTCGCCGGCCTGCTGTCCGGAGGGGGCTCGGCCGCCGACGAGAGCAGCGGGCCGGCCGGCTTCGCCGCCGCCTGCGGAGCCGAGGACAGCGGCACGGCGACCGTGGCCGCCACGGTCGCCGTGTCGGTGGACGTTCCGGAGACCGGTGAGGTCGGCCGCCCGGTACAGCCCGGGCCCGTGACGCTCACCGTCACCCTCTCGCGGGCGGATCTCGCGGGGCTGGTGCCGGAAGGCACCGAGGCGTTCGTGAGCCGGGCGGCGCTCAAGGTGAAGATCGCCCAGAACGGGGAGTCGACCGAGGCGCCGTGGGAGCTGTACGCGCCGAGCACCCCCCTTCCCGCCGACGGTGACGTGGCCCTCGTCCACTCCGGTGAGGTCCCCTACGTGACGCTGGGATCCGCGGGCGATGTCGACTTCTCCGTCGCGGAGTTGACGATCGAGCTGCGGTCCGCCGCAGCGGAGCCCGAGAAGAGCGCACCGCCTCTGAGCAAGGTGACGTGCCGACTGAAGGAGGGCGAGAACGGGCATCTCGCGACCACGCATGTGACCGACGGCAGCGGCGCCGAGCCGCCGGCCACCCCTGAGACGTCCACCCCTCCGGCGGGTGCCTCCGGCCGGGAGGAGGAGAAGGACATCGCGGTGGAACCGGCGGCCGCTGAGGACGACGAGGACCCCGACTACTGTCCTGTGGATCCGCCGGTGGGGGAGATGGACGGGAGCGAGGCGCCGCAGCCTCCACCGGGCGATACACCACGTGTCGTGGAGAACCCGGCTCCGCAGTTCGCCTGTGCCAACGTGGTGGGCCTGGCCAATGTTCAGAAGATGAACGGAGCCATGATCATCAATAATCCAGCCCCTCCAGACCATCCTGCCCTCATCAGTGTGAAGCCGGCGGCGCGCATCACCATGCGAGGGTTCGATGAGGTGGGCGGGTACTACATCCGCTTCGATTCCCTCGCGGCCATCAAACTTCCGGATGCCGACTCCACCTTTCTCGCCTTCGGCTTCCAGCCGGTGACGGCGAAGGTGTCCTTCGAGGCCGGACCGATGACCATCTCCTTCGGAAACGTCGGCGATACGGCATTTTCCACGGCCTACTTCAAGCAGTCCCTCCGCCTCCACGACGTCAGAATCAACGGCACACCACTGGATGTGGGAAGCGACTGCAGGACGGAGAAGGCGTTCAAAGTGGTACTGAATGGCGGGGCGGAGTATACGAACGTGGGAGTGGGCGGCCGGCTGGACGGTGAGGTCACCATCCCGCCCTTCACCGGATGCGGCACGGGCGGCGAGAACCTGAATCCGCTGTTCACCGCTGCGATCTCGGGCCCGGGGAACCGGATCGCCATGGATCAGGCATCGACCTGTATTCCCACCAACCCCGAGGCTTCCTACTGCCCACCCCCTCCGGCGGAACTGCCCGGCACGAAGCCCAAGCCGTAGCCCGCCGCCCGGCCGACGCACCGCGAAGGGGCCACCTCCACGGAGGAGGTGGCCCCTTCGGGACTCCGGTCGCCCGGACGGTTACCGCACCGCCGAGTGCCAGTACTGCGACATCACCTTGCCCGCGTTCGGGGCGATGTCACCCGGGGCGCTCATCGCCGCCACGTCGGTCTGCGCGTTGTTCAGCGTGACGCTGTTCTTGCCCGCGGCCGCCGGCAGACCCGTCTTCAGGTTGACCGCCCAGTTCAGCGAGCCGAGCAGACCGCAGCCGTTGGTGCCGGGGACCGCGTACGTCGTGTCGGTCTGGGTGGCGCCCTGGAGGCTGAGCCGGCTCATCGGGCCGTTCGGGTCCGGGGTTCCGTCACCGGCGAAGTTCTCGCTGGTGACGGCCGGCTGGGTCAGGTTCTGCGGCTTCAGCAGGATCGGGTCCGAGGCGGAGCCGATGTAGCACTTGTCGCCGAGGAGCGGGTTCTGCAGGTGGATGCGGACCGGGAGGGTGATGATCGGCTTGCCGGTGGTCGCGCCCGCCAGGAGCTGGAAGCCGGTCGGGGTGTTGACCGACTCGAGGGTCGCCGTCACCCGGTTCAGGCTGGCGTCGGTGAGCGTGTTGCAGATGCCCGTGATCACGGGGACGTCGCTGGGGCACATCAGGCCGAGCAGACCGCCCGGCACCTTCGCGGAGTCCGCGACGAGTGCTCCCTCCTTCGGGGAGACCACGGTCGAGACGGCGCCCGGGTGGTTGACCACGCCGATCTGGAGGTCGCTGGCGCCGAAGGGCACCACGGTGTTGCCCAGCTTGATGGAGCCGCTCGCCGAGTGCGAGGTGACGCAGATGGCGATGTCCGTCGCCCCGTCCGCCGCCAGCATGGCCGGGTTGTCCACCGGGCAGCGGCTGAAGGGAGCCCAGTCGCCGTTCAGCTGGGTGACGGCCGTGGCCGATCCGATGGAGGCGACGGCGGCGAGAGCGGTGAAAGAGGCCAGCAGCCCCACACGTACCCGGTTCGAGGTTCTCATGTCTTCCCCTTGTTTCCGATGTGCGCAGCGAATTGAGCACGGAATGCGGAATGCGGGTGCCGGGACCGCGTCGGACGGGGCCGATACGACATCCCATTCACCGAGCCGTGAGGTTACTGGCGGGAAACACCGGTACACAATCCCGCCGTATGAGAATCTATGGACGGGGTACGCATCTCCTTCAGGGATGAGTACGAGATCCGGCCTTCTTGTCACTTCGTGCGCAGGCCCTCGCGGACGCCGCCACGACTCCGGCCGGCCGGACATGCGGAATCTTGCCTGCCGCTTGTGCATTCGAGCCGGTCCCGAGCGCCTCTCGATGTGCCGTGCGGCGTACGGGCACCGCCGGCCGGCCCCGGAACTTGTCACCCGGCGACAGTTTTTCCGGCCGCTCTGCTCAGTCGATGAGAAAGAACCGACCCCTTCGCGTACTCGCGCGGAAACTTGATGACCTGGTATTGCGGCCCAGGTTACCCACCCGTAGCGTCGCCTCCGTCAGTAACTCCTCCGGCGCGTCCGGAGGTTGCCCGCCCGTCGGCAGGGAGCCCGGACGCAGGTCCGGCCCCCTGGGCCGCGGGGTTCCGGCCTGCACCGACGGACGGCAGTGCGCAGTACTTCACAAGATCGGGGCCGGAATTTGTCATCCGATGACAAACGGACCGGATCTTTGCGAATGGGCTGCTCAAGGGCTTGTCCTGGCGGTGCCGGTGAACTTAACGTGCGCCCCTCGGCGCATTTCTGTCACTTCGTGAGCGCACGCAGGAGGTGGGATGGGAATCGAAGTAGTGGTCGAAGGGCTCACCAAGTCTTTCGGCAAGCAGAACATCTGGCAGGATGTGTCGCTCACGCTTCCCGCAGGCGAGGTCAGTGTCATGCTCGGCCCGTCCGGGACGGGAAAGACGGTGTTCCTCAAATCCATCATCGGCCTCCTCAAACCTGAGCGCGGGCGCGTTCTCGTCAATGGCGTCGACATGGTGAACGGCTCCGAGCGGGACATCATGGAGACGCGCAAGCTCTTCGGTCTCATGTTCCAGGACGGCGCCCTTTTCGGGTCCATGTCGCTTTTCGACAACATCGCGTTCCCGCTCCGGGAGCACACCCGCAAGAAGGAATCCGAGATCCGCCGCATCGTCATGGAGCGGATCGACGTCGTGGGCCTCCTCGGCGCCGAGAACAAACTGCCCGGTGAGATTTCCGGCGGTATGCGCAAGCGCGCCGGCCTCGCCCGGGCCCTCGTCCTCGACCCGCAGATCATCCTCTGCGACGAACCGGACTCCGGCCTCGACCCGGTCCGCACCGCGTACATCTCGCAGCTCCTCGTCGACCTCAACGCGCAGATCGACGCGACGATGCTCATCGTCACCCACAACCTCGACATCGCCTCCACCGTGCCGGACAACATGGGGATGCTGTTCTGCCGCAACCTCGTCACCTTCGGGCCGCGCGAGGTGCTGCTCACCAGCGACCTGCCCGTCGTCAACCAGTTCCTCGCCGGCCGCTGCGAGGGGCCCATCGGCATGTCCGAGGAGAAGGACGCCGCCACTCTCGCCGCCGAGGAGCTGAACGGCTACGGACAGGGCATCAGCTCGGCCAACGCCCCGCGTACCGTCGTCCCCCAGCTGGAGCCCTCGCCCGGCCTGCCGGTGCGCCAGGGCGCCCTGCGCCGCCGGGAACGCGTCATGTCGATGATCGGCGAGCTGCCGGAGGCGGCCCGTACCGCCATCCTCAACAGCTACAGCCCGGCCGTGGGCGGTGGACGCCGGTGACCGCCCCCATGCCCGTACGGCCCCCCGGCGAACCGGAGCCGGTGGACCGCGCCCCGGAGCCCGCGAAGGCGGCCGAGGCCCCGCGCCCCAGCAAGCTCGCCGCGCCCCTGCGCGAGACCGGGCGGCTGTTCGCGCTCGCCGGGACCGTGACCCGGGAGACCTTCCGGCGGCCGTTCCAGGTGCGGGAGTTCATCGAGCAGTTCTGGTTCGTCGCCAGCGTCACCATCCTGCCCGCCGCCCTTGTGTCCATCCCGTTCGGCGCGGTCATCGCCCTCCAGGTCGGCTCGCTCACCCAGCAGCTCGGCGCCCAGTCGTTCACCGGCGGTGCCAGCGTCCTCGCCGTCATCCAGCAGGCCAGCCCGATCATCGTGGCCCTGCTGGTCTCCGGGGCCGCCGGGTCCGCGATCTGCGCCGACCTCGGCTCCCGGAAGATCCGCGAGGAGCTGGACGCCATGGAGGTCATGGGCGTCTCGCCCGTGCAGCGCCTGGTCGTCCCGCGCGTGCTCGCCACCATGCTCGTCGCCGTCCTGCTCAACGGCCTCGTCTCGGTCGTCGGCACCCTCGGCGGCTACTTCTTCAACGTGATCCTCCAGCACGGCACCCCGGGCGCGTACCTCTCCAGCTTCTCCGCCCTCGCCCAGCTGCCCGACCTCTATGTCAGCGAGGTCAAGGCGCTGATCTTCGGCTTCATCGCGGGCATCGTCGCCGCCTACCGCGGCCTCAACCCGCGCGGCGGTCCGAAGGGGGTGGGCGACGCGGTCAACCAGTCCGTCGTCATCACCTTCATGCTGCTGTTCTTCGTGAACATGGTCCTCACGGCGATCTACCTGCAGATCGTCCCCGCGAAGGGGAGCTGACCCATGTCAATGCTCGGCTGGCTCGACAGATCCGGTGACCAGCTCACCTTCTACGTACGGGCACTGATCTGGATCCCGCGCACCCTGCGCCGCTACCTCAAGGAGGTCCAGCGCCTGCTGGCGGAGGTCGCCTTCGGCAGCGGCGGCCTCGGGGTCGTCGGCGGCACCATCGGCGTGATGATCGCGATGACCCTCGCCACCGGCACGGTCGTCGGACTCCAGGGCTACGCGGCCCTCAACCAGATCGGCACCGCCGCGTTCACCGGCTTCATCTCCGCGTACTTCAACACCCGCGAGATCGCCCCGCTCGTCGCCGGACTCGCTCTCTCCGCGACCGTCGGGGCCGGCTTCACCGCGCAACTCGGCGCCATGCGCATCAACGAGGAGGTCGACGGCCTCGAATCGATGGGCGTGCGCTCCATGCCCTACCTCGTCACCACGCGCATCATCGCCGGGGTCGTCGCGATCATCCCGCTGTACGCGATCGGGCTGCTCTCCTCGTACGTCGCGTCCCGCTACGTCACCGTCCTGTTCAACGGACAGTCGGCGGGCACGTACGACCACTACTTCAACCTCTTCCTGTCCCCGGCGGACGTGCTCCTGTCGGTGCTCAAGGTGCTGATCTTCAGCGTGATGGTGATCCTCGCCCACTGCTACTACGGCTTCCACGCCACCGGCGGGCCCGCCGGGGTGGGGGTGGCCGTCGGCCGCTCCGTGCGGAACGCGATCGTGCTGATCAGCGTCACCGACTTCTTCCTCTCGCTCGCCATCTGGGGCGCCACGACGACGGTGAAGGTGGCCGGCTGATGACCTCACGCGCCACCCGGGCCACCGCCCGCAGAACCGCCGGAGTCGCCTTCTTCCTCGTGCCCGCCGTCCTCATCTGGGTCTCGGTCTCGGTGTACGAGAAGGACTTCACGCACGACGCGACCGTCACCGTACGCACGTCGAGCGTCGGCAACGAGATGCACGAGAACGCCGACGTGAAGCTGCGCGGCGTCGTCGTCGGCCAGGTCCGGAACATCGCGGCCGACGGCGAAGGCGCCCGGCTCACCCTCGCCATCAAGCCGGACAAGCTCGACCGCATCCCGGCCGACGTCACCGCCCAGATGCTGCCCACCACCCTCTTCGGGGAACGGTTCGTCGCCCTCGTGCCGCCCCCCGTGCCCTCCACGAAGACGCTCGGCGCCGGCGACGTCATCCCGCAGGACCGGTCCAGCAACGCCATCGAGCTGGAAGAGGTCCTCGACAACGTCCTGCCGCTGCTCACCGCCGTGAAGCCGGAGAAGCTGTCCGCCACCCTCAACGCGGTCTCCACCGCACTGGAGGGCCGGGGCGAGAAGCTGGGCGACACCCTCGTGAAGCTGGACGCCCACCTCCAGAAGTTCAACCCCCAGCTCCCCACGCTCAACGAGGACATCAAGGAACTCGTCAAGGTCAGCCGGCTCTACGCGGACTCCGCCCCCGACATCCTGGACGCCCTCACCGACTTCACCACCACGAGCGGCACCCTCGCCGAACAGCAGGCGAACCTCGCCAACGTGTACGGCTCCACCACCGCGTCCGCCCGCGACGTCACCGCCTTCCTCCAGCGGAACAAGGACAACCTCATCCGGCTCGCCGCGAGCGGCAGGCCCACCCTGGAGACCCTGGCGAAGTACTCCTCGGAGTTCCCCTGCACCCTGCGCACCGTGGCCAACTTCGTTCCGGCCATGGACAAGGCGCTCGGCAAGGGCACCGACCAGCCGGGACTGCACGTCACCCTCAAGACCGTGCCGTCCAAGGGGAAGTACGTCGCGGGCAAGGACACCCCGGTCTACAACGCGACCGGCGGACCGCACTGCTACTCCATCCCGTACGTCGGCCAGACCGTGCCCACCGCCGACGCCAGGACCGCCGCCGACAGCGCCCCGGCCGACCCGGACCCGGCCACGCCGGTCGAGGTCCCGGCGGCCGATCCGTCGCTGGGCATGCCCAACTCGCCGCAGGAGAGCCGGCTCGTCAACGAGCTGGTCGCTCCCTCACTGAAAGTCCGGCCGCAGGCCCTGCCCGAGTGGAGCAGCGTGCTCATCGGACCGGCCTTCCGCGGTGTGGAGGTGAAGCTCAAGTGAAGCGCCGTTCCGTCGCGGGACCGCTCGCGAAATCGATCGTGTTCATCGTGGTGACGAGCCTGGCCACCACGGTCCTGGCCCTGTCCATCGCCAACAGCGGTGTGGGCGAAACCCGTTCGTACAAGGCCCGGTTCACCGACGCCACCGGACTCATCGTCGGGGACAGCGTCCGCGTCGCCGGGGTCAAGGTCGGCCAGGTCGAATCGGTCAAGGTCGCCGACCGCCGGGTCGCCGAGGTCTCCTTCAGCGTCCGCAGGAGCAAGAAGCTCCCGGCCTCCGTGACCGCGTCGATCAAATACCTCAACATGGTCGGCCAGCGCTACATCGACCTGGACCAGGGCGCGGGCCCCGTCGGCGAGACCTTCGCCCCGGGCTCCACCATCCCGCTGTCGCGCACCACCCCGGCGCTCGACCTCACCCAGCTCTTCAACGGGTTCCAGCCCCTCTTCGAAGGGCTCTCGCCGCCCGACGTCAACGAGCTGGCCGGCTCCATCGTCCAGGTGCTCCAGGGCGAGGGCGGCACCGTCGACTCCATCCTCCAGCACGTCGGCTCGCTGACCGGCACGGTCGCCGCCAAGGACAAGGTGATCGGCGAGGTGATCAAGAACCTCAACTCGGTCCTGAAGACCGTCAACGACCGTGAAGCCGGCTTCAACGACCTGGTCGACACCCTCCAGGCCCTCGTCACCGGCTTCGCGGGCGACCGCAAGCCGCTCGGCGAGGCCGTCACCGCGATGGGCGCGCTCACCACGGTCACCGCGGGCCTCTTCGAGGACGGCCGGGGGCCCCTGAAGGACGACATCAAGCAGCTCGGCCGGCTCTCCGGGAACCTGGCCGACAACACCCCGAAGATCGAGAACTTCCTGCAGAAGACCCCGGCCAAGATGGAGGCCATCAGCCGCCTCACCTCGTACGGCTCCTGGCTCAACCTCTACCTCTGCGAGGCCAAGGTCAGCGGCGTGACGACGAGCGACGGCAGCACCCCGCCGACCGGCATCGAGATCACCCAGCCGAGGTGCCTGTCATGATCAAGCCGATACGCCATCGCAACCCCGTCGCCGTCGGCATCGTGGGACTCCTCCTGCTCGCCCTGATCGGCTTCGGCGCCTACCGGGCCGACTCGCTCCCCTTCATCGGCGGCGGTACGACCTACAGCGCCGACTTCACCGAATCCGCCGGACTCGGCGAGGGCGACGAGGTCCGCATCGCCGGCGTCAAGGTCGGCAAGGTCACCGGGGTCTCCCTGGACGGCGCCAAGGTGAAGGTCACCTTCAAGGTCAAGGACGCCTGGATCGGCAACGCCAGCACCGTCGGCATCGCCATCAAGACGCTCCTCGGCGAGAAGTACCTCGCCGTCGACCCGCTCGGCGACTCCCCGCAGGACCCCGGCGAGCGCATCACGGCCTCCCGCACCACCTCCCCGTACGACGTCACCCAGGCGTTCAACGGACTGGGCGAGACCATCGGCGAGATCGACACCAAGCAGCTCGCCAAGAGCTTCGAGACGATCTCGGCCACCTTCAAGGACTCCCCGCCCGACGTGAAGAGCGCTGCCAAGGGGCTCTCCGCGCTGTCGAAGACCGTCTCCGAGCGCGACGCGCAGCTGGCGACCCTGCTCAAGGGCAGCAAGCAGCTCACCAAGACCCTCGCCAACAAGAAGAGCGGCTTCGAAACCCTCCTGGACGACGGCAACCTGCTCCTCGGCGAGATCCAGGCCCGCCGCGACTCCATCCACCTGCTGCTCACCGGCACCCGCGACCTGGGCACCCAGCTCACCGGTCTCGTCTCCGACAACAACAAGCAGCTGAAGCCGACCCTCAAGGCGCTCGGCCGGGTCACCGAGGTCCTCAAGAAGAACCGCAAGAGCCTCGACCAGGTGCTCGCGCTCGCCGGCTCCTACAACCGGCTCGTCGGCAACACCCTCGGCAACGGACGCTGGTTCGACAACTACGTCTGCGGGGTCGTCCCGAAGAACTACCTGCCCGCGAACACACCCCCGGCGACCGGCTGCATGCCTCCGAAGCAGGAAGGCGGGCACTGAGATGAGACTCACCCGCGTCATCGGCATCGGCGCCGGCCTCGTCGTCGTGGCCGTCGCCGCCACCTCCGGGGTCTCGGCCCTGGAGGAGCAGGGCGGCACCACCGTCACCGCCTACTTCGACCAGGTCACCGGCGTCTACGCCGGGTCCGACCTGCGCATACTCGGCGTACGCGTCGGCCGCGTCGAATCCGTCGAACCTCGCGGCAAGGACGTCAAGGTCGTCCTGCACATCGACAAGGGCGTCCAGGTCCCCCAGGACGCGCACGCCGTCGTCGTCGCCCCCAGCCTCGTCGCCGACCGGTACGTCCAGCTCGCCCCCGCTTACACCGGGGGAGCGGCCATGGAGGACGGCGCCCAGTTGCCCGCCGCCAACAACGCGGTCCCGGTGGAGGTCGACCAGCTCTACGCCTCCATCACCGAACTCTCCACCGCGCTCGGCCCCGACGGGGCCAACGCCGAAGGAGCCTTCGCCGGGCTCCTCGACACCGGAGCCAAGAACCTCAAGGGCAACGGCAAGGACATCGGCGACTCCATCGAGCAGTTCGGCAAGGCCACCAAGACCCTGGACAAGTCGAGCGGCAACCTGTTCAGCACGCTGTCCTACCTCCAGACCTTCACCACCATGCTGAAGGACAACGACGGCAACGTCCGCGCTGCCGAGGAGCAGCTGAACTCCGTCACCGGCTTCCTCGCCGACGACAAGAAGAACCTCGGCGCCGCCCTCAAGGAACTCGGCACCGCCCTCGGCCAGGTGAAGACCTTCATCAAGGACAACCGGGGCGAGCTCAAGAAGAACGTGGACGCCCTCGTGCCGATCACCCAGGCCCTCGTCGACCAGCGCGCCTCGCTGGCCGAGTCGATGGACGTCCTGCCGCTCTCGGCCGGCAACGTCCTCAACGCGTACGACCCCGAGCACCGCACGCTCAACGGCCGGACCAACCTCAACGAGCTCAGCATGGGCGGCCCGCTCCTCGAATCCTCCCTCGCCCTCCAGGGGCTCTCCCCGGTGGACGCCGAACGGCAACAGGCGCTTCCCGCGCTGCCGCTCCCGGCCGTGGGCACGGTCTACGGCACCCCGAAGGACGCCGGAGACGCCAAGGACGCCAAGGACACGAAGGGGGCGAACCGATGAACCGGCGACCGCGCAGACCCGCGGCCCTCGGCACCACGGGCGGACCGGCACTCGTCGCGCTCGGCCTGTGCTGCACCCTCTTCGTCACCGGATGCGGAGCCCCGCACTTCTCCGGCATCGAGGACCTGCCGCTGCCCGGCGGCGCCGACCTCGGCGACCACCCGTACGAGATCACCGCGGACTTCGGGGACGTGCTCAGCCTCTCCCCGCAGTCCTCGGTCAAGGTCAACGACGTCGCGGTCGGCCGGGTCACCAAGATCTCGCTGGCGCCCGACGGCTGGCAGGCCCGGGTCACCATGAAGGTGAACGGGAAGATCGGCCTGCCCGCCAACGCCTACGCCCGGCTGGAACAGTCCAGCCTGCTCGGCGAGAAGTACGTCCAGCTCGCGCCGCCCGCCAAGGGCAAGGAGCAGGGCACCCTCGCCGACGGCGACCGCATCCCGCTCAGCCGCACCAACCGCAACCCCGAGGTCGAAGAGGTCTTCGGCGCCCTGTCCATGCTGCTCAACGGCGGCGGCGTCCAGCAGCTCAAGACCATCACCACCGAACTCAACAAGGCCCTGAGCGGGCAGGAACCCCAGGTCAAGTCCATGCTCCACCGGGTCGACAAGCTCGTCACCAACCTGGACGACCACCGCGGCGACATCACCGCCGCGCTCGACGGCGTCAACCGGCTCTCCAGCACCCTCGCCGGCCGCAAGGAGCAGGTCGGCACCGTCCTCACCAAGCTCAGCCCCGGCATGAAGGTCCTGGAGAAGCAGCGCGGATCGCTCATGACGATGCTCCGCTCCCTGGACACCCTCTCCGACGTCGCCGTCACCACCATCAACCGGAGCAAGGCGGACACCATCGCCGACCTCAAGGCCCTCGCGCCCACCCTGCGGGCCCTCGCCGACTCCGGCAACGACCTGCCCGACTCCCTCCAGGTGCTGCTCACCTACCCGTTCACGGACGAGGTGCTGCGCGGCGTGAAGGGCGACTACCTCAACGTGTACCTGGACCTGACGGCCGAACCCGGCACCCAGATCATCCCGGCCTACAACCCGGATCCGGAGACCCCGCCCGCGCAGGCCCCGTCGGCCGCCGGTGCCGGACTCCCGCTGCCCCTTCCCGCGACCTCGGCGCCGACGACGAGCCGGCCCACGGACTCGAAGGGGAGCAACTGATGATCACCCTCGCCATCCGGCTCAAGAACATCGCCTTCCTCATCATCTCCGTGCTGGTGCTCGCCTACCTCGGGATCCGCTACGCCGACCTCGGCCATTACGTCGGCATGCGCGACTACTACACGGTCAAGATGCAACTCCCGCGCACCGGGGGCCTCTTCACGCACTCCAACGTCACCTACCGAGGGGTCTCGGTCGGCCGGGTCGGGCCCATCGAACTCACCGACGACGGCGTCGAGGCCCAGCTGCGGATCAACAAGTCCGCGCCCAGCATCCCCGACGACCTCAAGGCCGTTGTGGCCAACCTCTCCGCCGTCGGCGAGCAGTACGTCGACCTGCGGCCGACCCGTACCGAGGGCCCCTACCTCGCGAACGGCTCGGTCATCGACCAGGCCGAGACCACCGTCCCGGCGCCCGTGACCAACGTCCTCACCAGCGTCAACGACCTCACCTCCTCGGTCGACCTGGACTCGCTGCGCACCGTCGTGGACGAGTTCGGCACCGCGTTCAGCGGGCGCGGCGACGACCTCCAGGTCCTCCTGGACACCGGCAGCGAGTTCGTGGACGCCGCCGACGA
Organism: Streptomyces sp. NBC_00523; assembly: GCF_036346615.1. Lineage (NCBI taxonomy): Bacteria > Bacillati > Actinomycetota > Actinomycetes > Kitasatosporales > Streptomycetaceae > Streptomyces > Streptomyces sp. NBC_00523. The sequence continues at coordinate 6,482,267 of NZ_CP107836.1, forward strand.
CGCGCTGCCCGTCAACACCCGGCTGATGGAGGACGGCAAGACCGTCCTGCGCACCCAGGTCGAACAGGGCGAAGCACTCAAGGGGTTCGCCTCCGGAGCGAAGGAACTGGCCGCCCAGCTCAAGGGGTCCGACACCGATCTGCGCAAGCTGATCGCCGCCGCCCCCGACGCCACGAACCAGATCAGCGGACTGCTCCGGGACGTCGAACCCAGCTTCGGGGTCGTCGTCGCCAACCTCCTCACCACCTCCGACGTCGCCGTCACCCGCCAGCGCGGACTGGAGGAACTGCTCGTGAAGCTCCCCGCCGTCGCGGCGGCCGGGGCCAGCGCGGTGGACGAGGACGGCGCCCGGTTCGGCATGTCGATCACCTTCTTCGAGCCGCTGCCCTGCACCGCCGGCTACGAGGGCACGACCTACCGCAACGGCCTCGACGTCTCACCCGCCCCCGCCGTCAACACCAAGGCCCGCTGCGCCGCCTCGCCCGGCACCGGCATCGACGTCCGGGGCAGCGCCAACGCCCCCACGGGCGGCCCGCTGCCCCCACCGGCGAAGGCCGGCGCGCTGCTCCTCGGGGACACCGAGGAGGACCGGCTGCCCGGAGTGCTCGGCGCCGCGTCCGACGCGGCACCGGAGGCCCGGGGCATGGCCCGGCTGCTCGGCCTGGGACAGGAGGACGGCGAGTGAACCCCCGTACGCGAAGCCTCGGCGGCTGGGCCGTCCTGCTGATCGCGGCCCTCGTCTGCGCCCTGGGCGGCTGGTCGTACGCCCAGGCGCGCGGTGACGACGACCTGGCCTACGCCAAGAGCCGGGACGCCGCCCTCGCGGACGGCCGGCAGGCGCTGGCCCGGCTCAACACGCTGGACGGCAAGGACGCGACGAGCGTGGACGCGGGCCTGGCCGGCTGGCTGGAGTCCGCCACGGGCCCGTTGCACGACCAGCTGAAGCGGACCCGGAAGAAGGACGCCGCCGACCTCAAGGCGTCCGGCGCCACCGCGCGCGGCAAGGTGACCGACGCCGCGCTCACGGAGCTGGACGAGCGGACCGGCACCGCGCTGATGATCGCGACCGTCGACGTCGAGGTCACCCCGCGCAGCGGCAAGGCGGGCACCGAGCGCAAACGCTTCGAGGCCACGCTCGCCCGGACCGGGGACGGCTGGAAGATCAAGGCGCTCACGGCGCTCGGCATAGGGAGCGGCGCATGAACACGGACGTCGAGGAGAAGCCGGAGGCAGCCGTCGAGCCGCCCGAGGGCACCGACGACACCGAAGGCACCGACACCGGCACCCGCGCCGTCCGCCGCTGGCCGCGCGTCCTCGCCGCGGTCCTGGTCGTCGCCCTGCTCGCCGCCGGGGCCGTGATGTACGTGGCGGGAAGGCAGCTGCGGGACACGCCCGCCACGTCCAACCTCGCGCTGACCGACAGCGCGGCGACCGCCCAGGTGGCCGGCGAGGTCACCAACGCGCTCGGCAAGGTCTTCTCGTACAGCCCCGACGGCACCGCCGCCACCAAGGCGTCCGCGCAGAAGCTCCTCGCGGGCAAGGCGCTCCAGCAGTACGCGGCGCTGTTCGGCCAGGTCGAGAAGCAGTCGGCCGACCAGAAGCTCACCCTGACCACCCATGTCGTGCGCGCCGGAGTGACCCGGCTGACGCCCGACAGCGCCCACCTGCTCGTCTTCCTCGACCAGGTCTACGAGCGCAAGGGCAAGGCGGCGAGCAAGGCGGCCGCGCAGCTCTCCGTCACGGCCCAACTGCGCGAAGGGCACTGGACGATCGTGGAGATCACCTCCCGGTAGCCCGCGAGAAGTACCACCGCACCACGGCACCACCGCACCACCGCACCACCGAGCACGGACAGCACAGCACGGCGGGACCGCCGGCAGGGAGAGGCAGCGATGGCACGGGTAGCGATGACGAGAAATCCGCTGGTGGCGGCGGCGATCGTGCTGACGGTCGCGGCAGCGGCAGCCGCGGGCTGGGGCGGAGTGTCCCGGTACCAGGCGGGGCACGACAGCTCGGCCGCGTACGCCCAGACCCGCGACGAGGTGCTGGCGGCGGGGGAGCAGGCCGTGCAGAACATGAACACGCTCGACCACGCGCAGCTGGAGAAGGGGCTGGACAGCTGGGAGGACTCCACCACCGGGGACCTGCACCGGCAACTGGTCGACGGGCGGGACGGGTTCGTGAAGCAGATCCAGGAGGCGAAGACCGTCAGCACCGCGAAGGTGCTGGCCGGTGCGGTCACCGAGCTGGACGACCGGGCCGGGAAGGCCGGGGTCATGGTGGCGCTCCGGGTGACCGTGACCGCGCCCAAGGGCAAGCCCGCGGTGAAGGAGAGCCGGATGCTCGGCCAGCTCACCCACACCCCCGACGGGTGGAAGCTCAGCGCCCTCGGCCAGGCGCCCGTCGGCAACACCGCCGGCTGACACCCCCGCCCCCGCACCGAGAGGAAACCGGACATGTCGACCACCCGTCACCTGGTCAACCGTCAGCGCCGCCTGGCCACCGTCGCCGCCGCCGAGCGCGCCGCGACGACCGCCCCGCCCCGCCCCGGCTCCGGGCGCGGCCCGGATGTGGAGAAGCCGGACGCCACGCAGGACACGGCCGAGGCGAGCGGCGATCCGGAAGAAGCCCCGGAAGAAGCCCCGGAAGCGGATGAGGGGAGCGCGCCGGAGACCAGGAGGCGCCGCCCGCGCCTCAGCCTGACCGCCGTCCTCTGCGTCCTCACCCTCGTCCTCGGCGGAGTCGCCGCCTGGGCGTTCACCTCGGCGGCGAGCCTGCGCGACGACCCCAGCAGGCAGAACACCGCCCTGACCGACATCAGCCGCACCAGCGAGGTGAAGGGGCAGATCACCGAGGCCGTCGGCGCGGTCTTCTCGTACGACTACGCCTCACCCACCAAGGCCGAGGCGGCGGTGACGAAGTATCTGACCGGCAAGGCGGTCCAGCAGCACGCGGACATGCTCGCCGAGGTCCGGGAGCAGGCGCCGAAGCAGAAGCTGGTCCTCACCACGACCGTCACCGACAGCGGCGTGGAGCTGCTCGACGGCGACCGCGCCCGGCTGCTGATCTACGCCGACCAGCGCAACACCCGTACCGGAAAGTCCGAGGAGACCACTTACGCCGCCGCCATGTTCAGCGTGGACGCGGTCCGCAAGGGCGGCAGCTGGCGGATCTCCGCGATCGACACCTTCACCCGGTGACCCGGACGACCCACCAAGGAGAGCACGCATGAGGTTCAACGGCACCATGCGCCGCGGACTCGGCGGCACCGCAGCCGCCGTCGCCGCGATGGCCGCGCTCACGGCGTCCCAGGCACCCCAGCTCGTCGCGCACGAGGAGACCCCGAAGCCCCGCCACACGACGGACGACGTCGTCTGGTCCGAGGTCCCCAGCGACGACTCGTACCACACCGAACTCCCGCCACTGAAGAGCCCGAAGCCGCCGAAGAAGGGCGAGAAGCAGAGCCACGCGGCCAGGCAGTCCTGGGCCGAGGCGGGCATCCCGGCCACCGTGCTCGCCGCCTACCGCAGGGCCGAGACCACGATGGGCCGCAGCGACCCCGGCTGCCGGCTGCCCTGGCAGTTACTGGCGGCGATCGGCAAGGTCGAGTCCGGGCACGCGGCCGGCGGCCGGGTCGACAGGAACGGCACCACCGTCTCGCCGATCCTCGGCCCGGTCCTCAACGGCGCGGGGTTCGCCCACATCGCGGACACCGACGGCGGAGCCTACGACGGGGACGCGACGTACGACCGGGCGGTCGGCCCGATGCAGTTCATCCCCTCGACGTGGGCGCACTGGGGCCGCGACGGCAACGGCGACGGCCGCCGCGATCCGAACAACGTGTACGACGCGGCGCTCGCCGCCGGGGCCTACCTCTGCGCCGGGACGCGCGATCTGTCGATCCCCTCCGACATGAACCGGGCGATCCTCAGCTACAACCACTCGGAGACCTATCTGCGGACGGTGCTGTCCTGGCTGGAGTTCTACCGCAAGGGCATCCACTCGGTCACCGACGGCACGGGGCCCATCCCGAGGAGCCCGGGCGCGGGCAGCCCCGACAAGCCCAAGCACCCCGTGGGCGGCTCCGGTTCCAAGGACGGCGGCGGCATCGAGGTCGGCCCCCAGCCCAGTACCCGCCCGACCACACCCGGCACCCACGACCCCGACCCGAGCACCACGCCCGACCCGGACCCGACGGACACCACCGGCCCCTCGCCCGACCCCACGGACACCGGCTCCACCACCCCGGACCCGAGCACCACCCCCGACCCGGACCCGACCACGACGAAGCCGGACCCGGGCTGCACGACCACCCCGACTCCCGACCCGACCGACACCACCGAGCCCACGGCCACGCCCTCGCCCGACCCCACGGAGACCGGCGAACCCTGCACCACGCCCACCCTGCCGCCCACGGCGGACTAGGCCCTGTCGTCACATTCCCGTCTGCCGGGCGACGCCAGGCCCGAGGGCCACGTGTTCGCGACGGCTCAGCCGCCGCCCGCCAGCACCCGGGCGAGGTCGTAGCGCACGACCTCCTCCAGCTGTGCGTACGTGCAGCCGTCCGGCGTACGGTCGGGCCGCCAGCGGCGCCACTGGGCCGTGTGCCGGAAGCGGTCGCCCTCCATGTGGTCGTACGCCACCTCGCAGACCCGCTCCGGCCGCAGCGGCACCCAGGACATGTCCTTCTTGCCGGACCAGCGGCTCGGGGCGCCCGGCAGCCGGGCGCCCGCGTGCGCCTCGGCCTCGGCCCAGGCGCGCCACGGATGGTCGTCGGCGTCGGTCAGCAGGGGTTCCAGCTCGGTGACGAGCTCCGCCCGGCGCTTCATGGGGAAGGCCGCGCACACCCCGACGTGCTGGAGCGCGCCGCTGTCGTCGTACAGACCGAGCAGCAGCGAGCCGACGACCGGGCCGCTCTTGTGGAAGCGGTATCCGGCCACCACGCAGTCGGCGGTGCGCTCGTGCTTGATCTTGTACATGGCTCGGACGTCCGGCCGGTACGGCGCGTCGAGCGGCTTCGCGACGACTCCGTCGAGCCCCGCCCCCTCGTACCGCTCGAACCACTCCTCGGCGCGTGCCGGGTCGGTCGTGGACGGGGCCAGGTACACCGGTGCCGACGCCCCGGCGAGCGCCGCCTCCAGCACCGTGCGCCGGTCCGCCTGCGGGGTGTCCAGAAGCGATTCGTCGCCCAGCGCCAGCAGGTCGAAGGCGATCAGCGCGGCCGGGCTCTCCCCGGCCAGCAGCCGCACCCGGGACTCGGCGGGATGGATGCGCTCGCTGAGCCGGTCGAAGTCGAGGCGGCCGTCGTGCGCGACGACGATCTCGCCGTCCACCACACACCGCTCCGGCAGATTCTCCCGGACGGCGTCGACCACCTCGGGGAAGTACCGGGTGAGCGGCTTGCCGGTCCGGCTGCCGATCACCACCTCGTCACCGTCCCGGTGCACGATCGCCCGGAAGCCGTCCCACTTCGCCTCGTACTGCATGCCCGGCGGAATCCGCTTCACGGACTTGGCGAGCATCGGCTTCACGGGCGGCATCACCGGCAGGTCCATGGCCCGATTGTGGACCGTACGGCGACCGGAGTCTCCCGATATGCGGCATATGTGTGCCCGACCTACCGTGGCCGACATGGCAGCAGCGGGCACAGCGGTGGAGCTGGACGCGGCCGGGCGGGCGGTCCGGCTGTCGAATCCGGACAAGGTCTACTTCCCGGAGAAGGGCTACACGAAGCGGGACGTCGCCGAGTACTTCCTCGCCGTCGGCCCCGGCATCCTGCGCGCCCTGCGCAACCGGCCCACCACCCTCCAGCGGTTCGTGGACGGCGTCGAGGGCGAGTTCTTCTACCAGAAGCGCGCCCCCAAGAACCTCCCCGACTGGATCCCCACCTCCACGATCGCCTTCCCGAGCGGGCGGTCCGCCCGGGAGATGTGCCCCACCGAGGTGGCCGCCGTCCTCTGGGCCGCCAACCTCGGCACCCTGACCTTCCACCCCTGGCCGGTCCGTGGCGGGGACACCGACCACCCCGACGAACTGCGCATCGACCTGGACCCGCAGCCCGGCACCGGTTACGCCGACGCGGTCCGCGCCGCCCAGGAGCTGCGCGGCGTCCTGGAGGAGCACGGGCTGCGCGGCTGGCCCAAGACCTCCGGCGGGCGCGGCATCCACGTCTTCGTGCCGATCGAGGCGCGCTGGACGTTCACCGAGGTGCGGCGCGCGGCCATCGCGGTCGGGCGCGAGCTGGAGAGCCGGATGCCGGACCGGGTGACCACCGCCTGGTGGAAGGAGGAGCGCGGCGAGCGGATCTTCGTGGACTACAACCAGACCGCCCGCGACCGCACCATCGCCTCCGCCTACTCCGTACGGCCCTTCCCGCACGCCCCGGTCTCCGCCCCGCTGCGCTGGGAGGAGCTGGACGACGCCGAGCCCCGCGACTTCGACCTCCGCACCATGCCCGTGCGGTACGCGGAACACGGCGACGTGCACGCCGACATGGACCAGGAGGCGTTCCGCCTGGACTCGCTGCTCGAACTCGCCGACCGCCACGCGAGCGACGGCGGCCCCGGCGACCTGCCCTACCCGCCCGAGTACCCGAAGATGCCCGGCGAGCCCAAGCGCGTGCAGCCGAGCCGCGCCCGCCGCGACAAGGACGACGAGGCGTGAGCGAGCCGCAGCACGGGGCGCACGGGCGGCCGCTGACCCGGGGCCAGAAGTGGCAGGGCTTCAAGGAGTCCCCGTACTTCCCGGCGATCGTCCTGCTGTTCATCCTCTCCGCCGCCGCCGGGCTCTTCGCCGGCTCCTACACGTACGCCATGGCCAACCCGACCCCGCACAGCGTCCCCACCGCCGTGGTCAGCGAGCCGGACACCGAGCGCGGCCGGGAGTTCGTCGCCGGGATGGACAAGGCCCTCGACGCCTCCCTGGTCATCCACGTCTACCCGACGGCGGCCGCCGCGCGCGAGGCCCTGGAGGAGCAGCGGGTCTTCGCCATCGTGCGGTCCGGCGCCCGGGGCGTGTCCCTGGACGTGGCCGCGGCCTCCGGGGCGGCCGTCGCCCAGCTGCTCGCCGAGTCCGCCGTGAAGGTGGGCGACGGGCTGGGCATCCCGGTGGCCGTGCAGGACGTCAAACCCCTGCAGAAGGGCGACCCGCGCGGGCTCGCGCTCTTCTACATCTCGCTCGCGGCGGTGATCGTCGGCTTCGTGGGCTCGATCCAGCTCAGCGTGCACGCCCGGTCGTTGATCCCGCTGGAGCGGATCGGCTTCACCGTCGCGTACTCGCTCCTCGGCGCCTTCGCCATCGCCGCCGTGGTCGACTGGCTGCTCGGGGCGGTCGATCTGCCCTTCGTCGAGTCCTGGCTGATCCTCGCCTTCACGATGTTCACCTCGGGCATGGTCTTCACCATGTTCAACACCCTGATCGGCCGCTGGGCGATGCTGCCGACCTGGGGCGTCATGGTGCTCCTGGGCAACCCGTCGTCCGGCGGGGCCGTCTCCTGGCCGCTGCTGCCCTCGCTCCTCGGGCACATCGGGCGCTGGCTGCCCCCGGGCGCCTCCGTCAACGCCCAGCACACCGCCGTCTACTACCAGGGCCACCAGCGCGTCTTCCCGTACCTGGTCCTCGCGGCCTGGTCGCTGGTCTCCTGCACCGTGTTCTGGGTATGGCGCCACCGGCACCCCGGCGGCCGCGAGCACATGCCGCAGCACGCGGCGACGCTCACCTGATCCGATAGGCGTATTCCGCGACTCGCCCACCGGGCTTGGCGGCCCCCGGGCGGAGTTTGTCCTTACTGTGGGTAAGCGATTTTCCCGGGTCCGTCACGGCCCGTCGCCAGAGCCTCGGCAGCAGCCGTCAGCAGTGGGGAGTTCGACATGGACCGCAGAAGTTTCAGCCGGCGGATGCTGATGGGCGGCGGGGCCGTGGCGGCGGCGGGGGTGGCATCGCTGTCCCTCCCGGCCCCCGCCACCGCCCTGCCGCACCCGGTCCGCCGCGCGCCCGCCGGGGGAGTGGTCCGGCACATCCGCATGTACGTGGAGAAGCTGCCGGACGGCCGGATGGGCTACGGGCTCGAAAAGGGCAAGGCCACCGTGCCGGGCCCGCTCATCGAGCTCAACGAGGGCGACACCCTGCACATCGAGTTCGTCAACACCCTGGACGTCCCGGCCGGGCTGCACGCGCACGGCGTCGACTACGACATCGCCAGCGACGGCACCCGGATGAACCACAGCACCGTCGAGCCCGGCGGAACCCGTACGTACATCTGGCGCACCCACACCGCCGGCCTGCGCCGCGACGGCACCTGGCAGCCCGGCAGCGCGGGCTACTGGCACTACCACGACCACGCCGTCGGCTCCGCCCACGGCACCGGCGGCATCCGCGAAGGGCTCTACGGGCCGCTGGTCGTCCGGCGCCGGGGCGACGTCCTGCCGGACAAGACGATCACGATCGTCTTCAACGGCATGTCCATCAACAACACCCCGGCCGGGGAGAGCCCGGACTTCACGACCACGCTCGGCGACCGGCTCGAAGTCGTCATGATCACGCACGGCGACTTCTACCACACGTTCCACATGCACGGTCACCGCTGGGCGGACAACCGTACGGGCATGCTCACCGGCCCCGACGACCCGAGCCGGGTGGTCGACACGAAGATCGTCGGACCGGCGGACTCCTTCGGCTTCCAGGTCATCGCGGGCGAACACGTGGGCGCGGGCGCCTGGATGTACCACTGCCATGTGCAGAGCCACGCCGACCGGGGCATGGGCGGCATGCTCCTCGTCGCCGACCGCGACGGCACCGTCCCCGGGCACGACGGGTAGAGGGCTCAGGGGCGGGCTCTACGTCACGGAGGGGCGGGCGGCCGCGCCGAGGCGGCGCTGCTCCTCCTCCACGATGCGGCGGGCCAGCTCGCCCTCCGACACGTCCACCGCGTCCGGCGTCGTCTCGGCGACATCGCTGCGCCGGGCGTACGCGTCGAACAGGCGCTCCTTGCGGGCCACGATGTCGAGCATGCGCTGGTCGATGCTGTCCGCGGCGAGCAGCCGGTGCACCCGGACCGTCCGTATCTGGCCCATCCGGTGCACCCGGGCCACGGCCTGGTGCTCCGTCGTCGGCTTGATCTGCGGTTCGCACAGGATGACGACGGACGCGGCCTGCATGTTCAGCCCGACCCCGCCCGCCTGGATCTGGCTCAGCAGCACCGCGTGCCCGTCCGCCGCCGTGAACGCGTCGACCATCTCCTGCCGCCGGGCCGCCGCCACGCTCCCCGACAGCAGACCGGACACCCCGGCACCGAGTGCCCCGCGCACCGTCTCCAGGACCTCGCGGAAGTACGAGAACACCACGACCTTCAGGCCGTTGCCCGCCGCGTCCCCGACCAGTTCACGCAGCCGGTCCAGCTTGGCGGAGGTCTCCGGACGGGCGTAAGCCGCCCGGCGCATCCGCATGAAGTGCCCCTCGGCCACCGCCTCCCGGTACGCCAGCAGGTCGCCCTCGCTGAATTCCTCCCACTCGTCCACCTGGACCACGGCGGGCAGCTCGGCGAGGACGTCCTCCTGATTGCGCCGCAGATAGGCGGGGGCCACGGCCCGGCGGAACGCCCGCGAGCCCGCCGCGCCGTGCCCGGCGCCCACCGAGGGGGCCAGCTCGGGCCGGAGCTGCCGGACGAGGCTGCGGAACTCCTCCACCCGGTTCTCCATCGGCGTCCCGGTCAGGAACAGCACCCGGTCGGTCAGCCCCGACCAGCCGGAGACCGCGCGCGAACGACGGGTCTCCGGGTTCTTCACGTAGTGCGCCTCGTCCACCACGAGCATCCCGGGCCGCACCCCGCTCTCCCCGGCGTCCGGCAGGGCGTGCAGCGCGTCGAAGGTGGTCAGCGCGACCCCGCCGGAATCCCGCCACTCCGCGAACGCCTCCCGCCGCTCCGGCCCGTGCACCGGCAGCGCGCGCAGCGTGGACCTGGCCCGGACCTCCCGCGTCCAGTTGATGAGGACGCTCGCCGGGCACACCACCAGGAAGTGCGTCTCCCCGTGCGCCGCGAGGTGCGCCAGGGCCGCGATGGCCTGGACGGTCTTGCCGAGCCCCATCTCGTCGCCCAGGATCACCCGCTTCTGGACGAGTGCGAACCGGGCACCGAACGACTGGTAGCCGCGCAGGGAGACCCGCAGCCTGGCGTCGTCCAGCCGCAGCCCGCGCACCCGGTCGGCTATCCCCGACGGCAGGAACCCCTCCGCCGCGTCCCGGTCCGGCCCCGAGCCGGAGAGCTCCGCGAGCAGGCTGTAGTACTCGGCGGACCGCAGCTCGAAGTCGACCCAGGCGGCGGCCGGGGACCCCGGCGCCCGCAGCAGATCGGCCGACACCTGGGCGAACAGCGGCGGCAGCCCACGCTCCACCGCGTCGGCGACGGCCGCCCGGACCCCGGTCACCGCCTCCCGCACCCCGGCCCGCGACCGCCGCCCCGCGAACAGCATCCGCAGCCGCCCCCGCGCCGGACCGGCCGCCGTCAGCAGCGGATCGAGGCGCCCGGCCAGCGCCCGCGCCCCGTCCACCGCCCGCCGCGCGTCCGGGCCCGCCGCCACCAGCCCGTACACCGCGCCGAGCAGCGCGGTCACCGCCTCGTTCCGGTCGTCCACGTCCACGCGCACCGCGACGGTGTCCCGCACCGCGTGCGCGATGCCGCCCGCCGCCGCCAAGGCCTGGTCCGCCGTCTGCGCGCCGACGCCGGGGATCTGGCGGAGCTCGTAGCGGTTCGCGCCGTACACCTGGCCGACCGTCGTGAAACCCGCCTGCTCGATCGCGCCGAGGCGCAGCCGGCCCTCGGTGACGTCCTTCAGCCGGGAGACGGGAATGGAGTCGAGATCGGCGCGCACAAGGGCGTCCAGCAGGGGGTCCAGGCACGTCCGGACGGCGGTGACGGCCCGAGTGTGGTCCGCGAGGACCCCGCGCGCCGCGTCCAGCAGACCGTCGGCGCGGACGAGCAGCTCCCGGGCGGCCCGCCCGGCCGGTGCCCCGCCCTCGCTCATGTACGTCCCTCTGTCTCCGCGACCCCGCCGCTCTCCGCGTACGTGGCTCATATCGTCCCATGCGGTGCCGGTGCCCCGGCCGGGCGGACGCGCCATTGACGCGGCGTTGATCAGTCGTTTATCGCGGCACGGCACTGTGGCGTCATGCTGATCAACACCGCGACCGACCCCGCCTTCTCCTGGCAGGAAACAGCACTGTGCGCCCAGGCGGGCCCCGAGTTCTTCTTCCCGGCCCCCGGCAGCTCCACCCGTGAGGCCAAGCAGCTCTGCAACGCCTGCGAGGGACGGCAGGCGTGCCTGGAGTACGCCCTCGACAACGACGAGCGCTTCGGCGTGTGGGGCGGCCTGTCCGAGAAGGAGCGGGAGCGGCTGCGCCGAGTTGGCCGCGAGCGGGCCTGAAACACCCCCGCACGTGCGAGACTTCGGCCTCCACCGTTTCCGTACGCGGACCCCGTGGGCGTGACGGAACCCGCGTCGACCTGGAGGAGAAGCCGAGTTGAGCGAGTACGACTACGTCGTCGTCGGGGCGGGTTCGGCCGGCTGCGTGCTGGCCGCGCGGCTGTCCGAGGACCCCACCGTGCGGGTCGCGCTGGTCGAGTCGGGCGGACCCGACCGCAAGCAGGAGATCCGGATCCCGGCCGCCTTCCCGCAGTTGTTCAAGACCCCGTTCGACTGGGACTTCAGCACGGTGAAGCAGCCGGCGCTCGGCGGCCGTGAACTGTTCTGGCCGCGCGGCCACACGCTCGGCGGCTCCTCCTCGATCAACGCGATGATGTGGGTACGCGGTCACCGCGACGACTACGACGCGTGGGCGGCGTCCGCCGGGCCGGACTGGGGCCACGACGCGATCGTGCCCTACTTCCGGCGCGCCGAGCGCTGGTCCGGCCCGGCCGTTGACCGCACGGTGTACGGCACCGAGGGCCCGCTGCACATCGCGCCGCCCCGCAGCCCGTCCCCGCTCACCGCCGACTTCGTCACCGCCTGCCGCGACGACGGCCTGACGTTCCTGCCCGAACTGAACGCGCCCGACCACAGCGGGGTCGCCCTCACCCCCGTCAACCAGCGGCGCGGACGGCGCTGGAGCGCGGCCGACGGCTATCTGAAACCGGCCGCCAAGCGCGCCAACCTGGACGTCCTCACGCACACCCGCGTCCGCGCCCTCGCCTTCGACGGCGACCGGGCCACCGGGGTGGAGACCGAGAGCTCCGGCACGCTCACCGCCCGCCGCGAGGTGATCCTCAGCGCCGGCGCCATCGGCTCCCCGCACCTGCTGCTGCGCTCGGGCATCGGCGACCCCGGCGAACTGCGCCGCGCGGGCGTCGAGGTGCGCGCCGCGTCCCCGGACGTCGGCCGCAACCTCCAGGACCACCTGTCCTTCGCGGTCACCCTGCACTGCCCGCGCCCGGTCACCCTGACGGGCGCCGACGCCCCGGTGAACATCGCCCGCTACCTGCTCACCGGGCGCGGACCGCTGAGCTCCAACCTGGCGGAGGCCGTCGCCTTCGTCCGCAGCGCCTCCGCACCGGCCGCGCCGGACCTGGAACTGATCTTCGCCCCGGCCCCGTTCATCGACCACGGGCTGACCCCGCCCACCGAACACGGCGTCACGATCGGCGTGGTCCTCCTCCAGCCCGAGAGCACCGGCCGCATCACCCTGGACACCGACCACCCGGACCCGCGCTCCGCCCTGCGCATCGACCCGGGCTACCTCGCGGACGGCACCGATCTGCGGCGCATGATGGACGGCGTCCGCCACGCCGAACGGCTCTTCGCCCACAGCGCTCTCGCCCCGCACACCTCGACACCCATGGGCCACTACCCGGGGGAGGTGGACGACGACCGCCTGGCCGAGGCGATCCGGACCGGGGCGGAAACCCTCTACCACCCCGTCGGCACCTGCCGGATGGGCGAGGACCCCGGCTCGGTCACCGACCCCCGGCTCCGGGTGCGCGGCGTCCGGGGCCTGCGCGTGGTCGACGCCTCGGTCATGCCGCGCATCACCCGGGGCCACACCCACGCGCCCACGGTCGCCATCGCCGAGAAGGCCGCCGAACTGATCCGGCAGGACGCCCGGGGCTAGAAGGCCTTCAGGGGCCGCCGCAGGGCCGGGATCACGACGGGATACGGAACGTCTCCCCGTACATCTTCCAGGTCAGCGGCGGCTCCAGGGCCAGGTTCTCGTCCTCCAGGAAGACGCGCTGCGCGGTGTCGATGCGCGAGGTGTCGTGCTGCTGGTTCTTCTTCGACTTCATCACGGCGCGCGCCGTGTCCAGGAAGATGTCCAGGTACGCCGACTCGTCTCCGCCCTCCGCGACCGTGTCCGCCTCGGCCAGCGCCGCCTGCCGGATGCCGTAGAAGGAATCCGCCTCGTGCCCCGGCCCCTGGAGCACCATGGTGTCGAAGTAGATGAACTGGCCCAGCGCGCCGAGCCCGTCCAGCTTCGCCAGGCGTACCGCGGGCTCGAAGTACTGCTTGTCGCGGACCTCCTCCTGCGCCGCGCGGAACGCCGGGTCCTCGGCCGCCTTCTTCCACGCACCCGTGAACCCCGGGTCCAGGCCCTCGTGCGAACCGGTCCCGTCGACCTTGCGCAGCGCGGGCAGATACGGGGCGAGCGGGTTGTCCGGGTGGTCCTTCGTGAACGCCTCCACGAACGCCAGCATGTCGTGCGTACCGGAGCAGAAACCGACGAGCCCGGCCGCGTAACCGGTGCCGTCGCCGCTGTCCTCGATCGTCGCGTACTGGGTGCGCCACTTCAGCGTCGAGCCCTCCGCGCTGGCCAGCAGCTCCCACGCGATCTCGCGCATCTCCGGCGCGGCGAGCCCGGCCGGCGCCCGGCCGACCCGCTTGTTCATCTCCGCGCGCTCCTCGTCGTCCGCCGCCGCGAACGGGTCCGGGTTCACCGGCCCGGTGGCCGAAGCCTCGGCGGCCTTGGGGGAGTCCGTCGGCAGTCCGGCGTCCTCGCCGCCGGTGTTGAAGACGAGGGCGACGGCTATCGCCAGCGGCGCACCGATGAGAACGAAGCGGGTCACAGGTTTCACCGGCACAGCGTACGGTCCCCGCCCGCCCCCGGGCGGCACACCCCCGCACGGCAGAATCGCCCCATGACCGACGCCCTGCTGAAGTCCCTCGACCCGCTTCCGTACCCCCGGCGCATGCGCGAACTCGCCGCCCGGGCCCGCGTTCTGTCCGCTTCGGGGGAATTGCGCCGCGTGCTGGACGAGCTGGACCGTGGCGGCCCGTACGAGCGCGGTCTCGCCGCCATCGCGGCGGCCGTCGGCGGCGACGCGGAGTGGACCGGCGCGCACCTCGCCGACCCGGACCCCTTCGTGCAGGGCCACGCCCTGCGGGCCGCCCGGAGCCTCGGCGTCCCCGACGAGGCGTACGAACAGGCCCTGGACGACCTGCCCCGCGCCGCGCGCCGCCGCCTGCTCCGGGCCGTCGTCCGCGACGGGCGCACCGGCCTCGCCGCCCGGCTCCTGGAACGGGTGCGCGGCGACTGGGGCGACGCGGAGGCAACCGTGCTGCTCCCCGGCTGCCCCGCCGACACCGTGGCCCGGCTGCTGCCCGAGCTGCTGTACGCCGTACGCGGCTGGAGCGGCCTGGGCCGCTGCCACCCCGGCCCCCTCCTGGACGCCGTCGAACACCAGCTCGCCGAACTGCCCGAGCCGCAGCGCCCTGAGTGGTGGCAGCGGTACGCCCCCGGGATCGCCGCGACCGTCACCGCCCGGCCCGCCCGCGTCCTCGATCTGCTCGAACGCTTCGGCCCCGCCACCCTGCCGTGGCCGCTGGCCCACCGCCTCGGCGCCCTCGCCACCGCCGACCCGGCCCGCACCGCCCGGCTGCTGCTGCGCCCCGAGACCAGGTCCATGCTGGAGCAAGGCGCGCGCCGGGTGCCCGACGGCGTCCTCGTCCGCCTCGCCCGCACCGCGCCCGAAGGGCTCGTCGTGGAGCTGGGCCGCGCCCTGGCCCAGAACTCCGCGGGCCTCGCCCGGCTCCTCGCCGCCCTCCCGCCCGGCCGGCGCACCGCCCTGCACGCCTCGGTCACCGCCGGACGCGGCCCGGGCGGCCCCGCCGTCGACGCGGACCTCCTCGACGCACTGCCCCGCAGCGGCGTCGCCGACGAGGCGCGGCGCATGGCGGACCGGGCCGCCGAACGCGGCGAGGACTGGCACACCGTGCTCCTCGCCCAGTCCTACCTCCCGGCCGCCGAAGTGTGGGACCGGCTGCTCGCCGCCACCCGCCGGCCCGCCGCCGCGGACCGGGCCCTCGTCTGGCCGCTGCTCGTCCGCAACGCCGGGCGCACCGGCGCACCCGGGCCCGTCGCCGTACTCCTGGACGACATGGCCAGGCTCCGCAACGAACAGGACCCCGTCCGCTCGGCTGCCCTCCTCGCCCTCGCGGGCATCCCCGCCGCCCTGTTCACCGAGGCCATGGAACCCGCCCTGGACCGGATCGCGGCCGACGCCGTCGAGGCCCGGGACTCCTCCTACGCCACCCGGCACGCCCTGAGCACTCTCGCCGTACGGCTGCTGCGCGAACACGCCGTCACCGGCCGCCGCGCCCTGGTCAGCTGGTCGCTGCGCACCCTGGTCCGGATCTCCGGCAACACCGGCGGCGCCGACCTCGGACGGCTCGACCGCACCCTGCGCAGGGGCCAGGAGCACGAGGTGTTCGAGGCCCTGCGGCCCTGGCTGGAGGCGGGCGCCGAGAAGAGCGACTACGGGCTCGCGTTCGCGCTCGTCCGGGCGCTGGGCCGCCGCGCGGCCGGGCTGCCCGAGCTCCAGGACCTGCTGTGGCAGGCGATCCGCTTCGGCTCGGTCACCACCGCGCGGACCGCCGTCCGGCTGTGGCTGGAACCGGACACGGACCGGGGCGAGCGCGTCGAACGGCTCCTCGCGCTCGACCCCTCGGCCGGCACCCTGCCCGAGGTGCTGGCGGTCCTCACCCGCACCCGGACCGACCTGCTCGACCCGTACCTCGCGACCCCGCCGCCGCACGGCCGCTTCCTGACCCCCGGCCGCCCCTGGACCGTCCACCCCGGAGCCGAGATCCGCCGCTGGGTGCCCCGCCAGCACCGCGCCGCCGAACGCGCCCTGCGCCACGCCGCGCGCGACGGGAAGCTGCCGCTGCACGGACGGGCGCGCGCCGTCGTCGCCCTGGCCCGCATCCCCGGGACCGGCGCCGAGTCGCTGGGGGAGTGGACCGGCTCCGACGACGTCGTGCTCGCCGAGGCCGCGCTCACCGCGCTCGGCCACACCGACCGCGCCCCCGAGATGCTGCCCGTCCTGCTCGCCCACACCGGGGACGACCGCGCCCGGGTCGCCGTCTTCGCGGCCGGCCGGGCCTCCCAGGACGTCCGCCCCTCCGTCCTCGCCCCGATGCTCCGCGCCCGGCTGGCCCCGGGCACCGGCAAGGTCACCAGCCGCAAGGAGACCGTCCGGCTCGCCGTGGCCCGGCTGCCCCGGGAGACCGCCGCCGACCTGGTCACCGAGGGCTACGAAGCCCCCGAGCAGCACCCGGACGTCCGGGCCGCCTGCGTGGCCGGGGCCATCGAGCTGCTCGGCGACGCGCGGATGTGGCGGCTCCTCGCCGACGCCGCCGCCGGACCCGCCGTGCTGCGCACCGCCGTCCTGCGCGTGCGGCCCATGGACCTGCCCGGGGCGCACCGCACCGGCTACGCGCGCCTGGTGCGGGAGGTGTGCGGCACGGACGACGAGGAGCTGGCCGCGGCCGCCCACGCCGTGGTGGCCCGCTGGATACCGTGGGAGCCAGGCATCTGCGAGGTGCTGGCCGCCGCCACGACGGACCTGGCGCGCCGCCGCTCCTGGCGCTCGGCCGCCGACGCGCTGGCCGGTGCCGCGCCCGCCGCCTCCGGGGAGGCCGCCCGGGCGCTGATGGGCGCGCTGGCCACGCTCACGGACTCCGTGGCCATGGACGACGCCGGCAGCGACCGCGACCGGCCCGAGCGGCAGCGGGCCGTGTACCTGGTGAACCGCCTCGCGTCGGCGGCCGGGGGGCGCGCCGACGCGACCCTGCGCTCCGTCCTCGCCGCCGCCGGCGACCGGCTGGCCCGCCACCGCGACTACGTACCGCAGGCCGTCGAGCTGCTGGCCAGGGCGGTGGACCCGGAGAGCGGGGCGGACGCGCTGCACGCCGCGCTGGACCGCATCGCCCTGCTGGTCACCGGCCGGCCCGTGCTCGCCGCCCGCGTCGCCCTCCTGTACGGCACGCAGCACGGTGTCCCGCAGGGCGAGGACGGGGCGGCGACGCTGCTCGCGGTGGCGGGGCGCCTCGCCGAGGACGGCGGCCTCGCGCACGGCCTGCTGGCGGTGCGGCTGGTCGCGTCCGGCGGACGGCACACGGGGTGGACCGGGCCCTGGCGGACCCAGCTGCGGCTGCTGCGGCGCCACCCGGAGGCGGAGGTGCGCGACGCGGCGTACGCGGAGGTGACGGTCCGGGAGTGAGCGGTCCCCCGGAGCGTCACCTCCGTGCGGTCGGGCCTGAGCGGTCAGCCCTGGGCGCGGGCGGCCATCCGGGCCTTCCGGGCGGCGAGCTTCTCGTCGAACTTCGCCGCCTCGGTGTCCAGGCCGTGCATGTACAGGCCCAGCTCCTCCTGCGCCTTCAGGCCCTCCGGGCCCAGGCCGTCGATGTCGAGCACCTTCAGGTATCGCAGCACCGGCTGGATGACGTCGTCGTGGTGGATGCGCATGTTGTAGATCTCACCGATCGCCATCTGCGCGGCGGCCCGCTCGAAGCCGGGCATGCCGTGGCCGGGCATCCGGAAGTTGACGACGACGTCGCGCACGGACTGCATCGTCAGGTCCGGGGCCAGCTGGAACGCCGCGCCCAGCAGGTTGCGGTAGAAGACCATGTGCAGGTTCTCGTCGGTCGCGATGCGCGCCAGCATCCGGTCGCAGACCGGGTCGCCCGACTGGTGCCCGGTGTTGCGGTGCGAGACGCGGGTCGCTAGCTCCTGGAAGGCCACGTAGGCCACGGAGTGCAGCATCGAGTGCCGGTTGTCCGACTCGAAGCCCTCCGCCATGTGCGCCATCCGGAACTGCTCCAGCTTGTCCGGGTCGACGGCGCGCGAGGTGAGCAGGTAGTCCCGCATCACGATGCCGTGCCGGCCCTCCTCGGCCGTCCAGCGGTGCACCCAGGTGCCCCAGGCGCCGTCGCGGCCGAAGAGCGAGGCGATCTCGTGGTGGTAGCTGGGGAGGTTGTCCTCGGTGAGCAGGTTCACCACGAGCGCGATCTTGCCGATGTCGGTGACCTTGGACTGCTCGGCCCGCCACGCCTCGCCGTCCTCGAAGACGCCGGGGAAGTTGCGCCCGTCGGAGAAGGGGACGTACTCGTGCGGCATCCAGTCCTTGGCGACCTTGAGATGCCGGTTGAGCTCCTTCTCGACCACCTCTTCCAGTGCGAACAGGAGGTGGGCATCGGTCCACGCCTGTGAACTGCCGAGATGGGGAGAAGTGATCGTCACGAGGGCTCCTGGGGACGGGAGAATTACCTACGGACTCGTAGGTTACGAGACCGTAGGTTAAAGCGACGGTAAGGCTCTGGCCAAGCCCGAACGGGCGAGCGTCGCTCACTCTGTGTGACCGAGGGCGGAGGGGGTGTGCGCCGGCCCGGCGCACACCCCCTCTCCCTCTGTCAGAGCCCGGCGCGCACCTCCTCGGCCGTGGTGTCCCGCAGCTCCCCGTCGAGCAGCAGCCAGCGGGTGATCCCCAGCGATTCCAGGAACGGAACGTCGTGGCTGGCCACGACGAGCGCCCCCTCGTACGCCTCCAGCGCCTCGGTCAGCCGTCGTACGCTCGCCAGGTCGAGGTTGTTCGTCGGCTCGTCCAGCATCAGCAGCTGGGGCGCCGGCTCGGCCAGCAGCAGCGCGGCCAGCGCCGCCCGGAACCGCTCCCCGCCCGACAGCGTCCCCGCCGCCCGGTCCGCCCGCGCACCCCGGAAGAGGAAGTGCGCGAGCCTCGCCCTGATGTGGTTGTTGGTGGCGTCCGGGGCGAACCGCGCCACGTTCTCCACCACGCTCAGCCCGTCGTCCAGCACGTCGAGCCGCTGGGGCAGGAAGCGCAGCGGGACGTCGGTCACGGCCTCGCCGGACACCGGGGCCAGCTCACCGGCGAGCGTGCGGAGCAGCGTGGTCTTGCCCGCCCCGTTGCGCCCCACCAGCGCGATGCGCTCCGGACCGCGCACCTCGTACTGGCCCCGCACCCGCGCCCCGTACGCGAGTTCCAGATCGCGCAGGACCAGCACGCCCCGGCCCGGATGGACCCGGGTGCGCGGCAGTTCGACCCGGATCTCGTCGTCGTCGCGGACCAGCTCGACGGCGTCGTCCAGTCGCTCCTTCGCCTCGGCCAGCCGCTCCGCGTGCAGGAGCCGGTGCTTGCCCGCGGACTCCTGGGCGGCGCGTTTGCGTGCCCCCATGACGATCTTGGGTTCGCGTTTCTGCTCGTACATCTTCTGCCCGTACCGCTTGCGCCGGGCCAGTTTCACCTGGGCGTCGGCCAGTTCGCGCTTCTGCCGCTTCATGTCGGCCTCGGCGACGCGCACCATGCGCTCGGCCGCCTCCTGCTCGACGGCCAGCGCCTCCTCGTACGCGGAGAGGTTGCCGCCGTACCAGGTGACGGTGGAGTCCCGCAGGTCGGCGATCTGGTCGACCCGCTCCAGGAGTTCCCGGTCGTGGCTGACGACGACGAGCACCCCGTGCCAGGCGTCGACGGCCGCGTACAGGCGCAGTCTGGCGTACAGGTCCAGGTTGTTGGTCGGCTCGTCAAGCAGCAGCACGTCGGGCCGGGCCAGCAGCAGGGCTGCCAGCCGCAGCAGCACGCACTCGCCGCCGGACATCTCGCCGATCGTGCGGTCGAGCCCGATGTGGCCGAGGCCCAGCCCGTCGAGGGTGGCGCGGGCCCGCTCCTCGACGTCCCAGTCGTCGCCGACGACGGTGAAGTGCTCCTCGCCGACGTCACCGGCCTCGATGGCGTGCAGCGCGCGGCGGACCGTGTCGATCCCGAGCGCGGCGTCGACGCGCAACTCCGTGTCCAGGACCAGGTTCTGCGGCAGGTAGCCCACTTCACCGGAGACGGCGATCCGGCCCCCGGTGGGCTCGATCTCCCCGGCGAGCAGCCGGAGCAGGGTGGACTTTCCGGCCCCGTTGAGGCCGATGAGCCCCGTGCGGCCGGGGCCCACGGAGAGATCGAGGCCGTCCAGGGCCCGGCCGCCGTCGGGCCAGACCAGGGACAGGGCGGAACAGGTGATGTGGGCGGTGGGGGTAGACATGAGGAATCTCCCGGTTGCGAGGAAGGACAGGGCAACGGGACGAGACACCGGCCACTGGCATTCGACGCGTTCCGGCGGAAAATCCGGTAGCGCGGAGGGAAGGCCCTGGTCGCGGAGGACGGCTCGGAGAGCTGAGGTCGCACTCGGGCGCGCGGACACGGCAAAGGCCGGTCATGGCACGCGACACGGTGTCTCGGGACCTCAGACCTTCAAGGGCCTGCTCCATTCGGCGACGACAAGGACACCGGGAACGTTACGCGGGGCCCGGGGAGGGAGCAATCGGATTAACGGCCCCCGCGCGCAAGCGGGTCGCGGACTCAGCAGGGGCCGAAGAGCTCGGTCAGATTCCGGTCGAGGTCCAGGAACCGGTGCTCATGGCCGCAGGGCACCAGCTCCTGGGCCCGTCGCAGGAACCGCCGCAGATCCGCGGTGCGCACATGCACCATCGCGATCCCCTCGGCGGCGTGGAACTCCAGCACCGTACGGTCGTAGCCGAACGGCCTGACGCGTACGTCCCCGAGCCCGGACGGCACCTCCATCCCGGCGGCGAGCAGGTCCCGGGAGAACTGCCAGGACACCTCGGTCCCTTCCAGCGTCGCCGGCGCGGGGAACGCCATGCGTACGGCGAAGGGGTCCGCCCGGTCGTAGCTCAGGACGGCGGGCAGGGTCTCCATCTGCGGCGCGGACGCCACCATGCGGGCCTGTACGGACTGTTCGATGACCGTGGACACGAACCTGCTCCCTCTCGCGACCGGACGAACGGTTCCCGGCACCCGTAGAGACGGCGGAGGCCGCCGATCCGTGCACCGGGAGTCGGCGTGAGCTGTATCACCGCGCACGCCGCTGCCTGTTCGCGTGCCCCGTTCCGGCGGGAGCACCCGTCAGAGCCGCTGGCGGTACGGGGCGAGCGCGTCCGAGGTCTTGGTGGCGATGAACTCGGTGATCCGGTACGCGCAGACGCCCTCGACCACGAACGGGTCGGTCGCCGCCAGCGCCTCGATCGCCGCCCGGTCGTCCCCGACCGCGAGGATCACCCCGCCGTCCCGGGGGTTCTTGCGCCCGGAGGCGATGAACACCCCGGCCTCGTACTGCCGGTCGAGCCAGGCGACGTGCGCGCTCAGCGCCGCGTCGACGCGGTCCATCGGGGCGGTGTAGGACAGCTCAAGTACGAACATGATCTCAGGCTACCGGCGGGGCGCCGGGGCCACCGCCTAGGGTGACGCACCATGACAGCGCTGCACATGCCCTCCGACGCCGCCGAGGCCCGTGCCGTCCAGGACGCCCTGCGCGGCCGGGTGATCCTCGACGAGCCCGGCCCGTCGCCCGGGACCGGCCGGGTGACCGGGGTCGACGTCGCCTATGACGACGAGCGGGACATCGTGGTGGCGGCGGCCGTCGTGCTCGACGCCGCGACGCTGGAGGTGGTGGAGGAGGCGACCGCCGTCGGCCGGGTCAGCTTCCCGTACGTCCCGGGGCTGCTGGCCTTCCGCGAGATCCCGACCGTCCTGGCCGCCCTGGAGAACCTGGGCACCGACCCCGGGCTCGTCGTCTGCGACGGGTACGGCAGGGCCCACCCCCGCCGCTTCGGCCTCGCCAGCCACCTCGGCGTCCTCACCGGGCTCCCGGTCATCGGCGTCGCCAAGAGCCCGTTCACCTTCACCCACGAACCGCCGGGACCGCGGCGCGGGGACCAGTCGCCGCTGCTGGACGGGGCGGAGGAGGTCGGCCGGGCCCTGCGCACCCGGACCGGCACCAAGCCGGTCTACGTCTCCGTCGGGCACCGCACCGGCCTGGACAACGCCGTCGCCCACACCCTCGCGCTCGCCCGGGACTTCCGGCAGCCGGAGACCACGCGCAGGGCGGACTCCCTGTGCCGCAGGGCGCTGCGCGCAGCCACCGGCTGAAGGCGGTTCAGCGCACCGCCGCCACCCGGAACCGCAGCCCCGCCGCCACCAGCCGGCCGAGCAGCGCGTCGCCCATCGCGGTGGCCGTCGTGACCTGCCCCGAGGTGGCCGGCAGCTCGTCCAGCGCCAGGCACAGCGCCGACTCCGCGAGCATCTTCGCCGTCTCGTCGTACCCCGGATCGCCGCCCGACACCTCCGTGAACACCTGCCGCCCGCCGCCCTCGCCGACGAACCGCACGGTGAACCAGCTGCGCCGCCTGCGCTCCGCGTCCGGGCCCGCGCCCGCCTCGTAACGCCCCATCAGCCACTCCCGCGCGGCCGGCACCTGCGCGGCGCCGAGCAGTACGCCGAGCGCGGCGGTGCCCCCGAGGGCCACGGGGAGGCGCTTGACCGAGGCGTAGTGGCGGTAGCGGAAGTCGGGGCCGTAGCGGGGCAGCGCCTTCGCCGAGCGGGCGACGATCCGCGCGTCGAGCGTCGGCAGCGGAAGCGCCCAGGTGCCCGTCTCCGGGCTGAAGCGGGGGCGGCCGAGCGGGGCGTGGACGCGGCGCCCGGCCACCCGGGGCTCGTACAGCCGGCGTTCCCTCGCGGCGCGCGCCGTCTGCGCGCCCCGGCCCATCGCGGTGAGCGCCGAGGCGAACGTACCGCCGGAGAAGACGGCGTTGCTGCGGACGAAGCCGTCGACGCGCAGCGGCACGTCCTCGGGCAGCTGCCGGACCGTGAAGTAGGCGCCGAGGTCGTGCGGCACGGAGTCGAAACCGCAGGCGTGCACGATGCGGGCGCCGGTCTCGCGGGCCCGGGTGTCGTGCGCCACGTACATCCGGTCCACGAACTCCGGCTCGCCCGTCAGGTCCGTGTAGTCCGTCCCCGTCTCCGCGCAGGCGGCGACCAGCTCCTCGCCGTACCAGACGTAGGGGCCGACGGTCGTGGCCACCACGTGCGTGGACTCGGCGAGTTCGCGCAGCGAACCCTTGTCGGCGGCGTCCGCCCGGATGAGCGGCACGTCCGCGCAGCGCGGATCGAGGGCGGTCAGCCGGGTGCGGAGCTTCTCCAGCTTGGCGCGGTCGCGTCCGGCGAGGGCCCAGCGGCAGCCGTCGGGGGCGTGCCGGGCCAGATACTCGGCGGTGAGCGCGCCCACGAAACCGGTGGCGCCGAAAAGGACTACGTCATAGGGGCGTGCGGCCCCGTTCTGCCTGTTCACGAAAGCCTCCGCGGAGGACGGCACCGGATGGAGCGAGCAGAGGTTAGCGCGGCCGCCGTGGCGGTGTGAGGGCGGGAGGGGGTCATGGGGGAGTATCCATGAGGATCCGCGAAAAGAACTAAGCGCTTGCTCGGCCCAAGGGGTTGTGCGGAGCGCGGTGCATTCCTAGCATCATCGGTGTTACATCAGTTGTGTCATACCGCTGGGGGCTCGATGGCGAGTACAGGGAACGGCCCGCGCGGGCCCCTCGACGGGCTTCGGGTGGTGGAGCTCGCCGGTATCGGCCCCGGCCCGTTCGCCGCGATGGTGCTGGCCGATCTGGGCGCAGACGTCGTGCGCGTCGACCGCCCCGGCGGCGCCGGGCTCGGCATCGACCCGGCCCGCGACCTCACCAACCGCAACAAGCGCTCCGTGCTGGTCGACCTCAAGGCCCCGGACGGTCCGGCCGCCGTCCTGGACCTGGCCGCCCGCGCCGACGTCCTCATCGAGGGCTACCGGCCGGGCGTCGCGGAACGCCTCGGCGTGGGCCCCGAAGCCTGCCTGGCCCGCAACCCGAAGCTCGTCTACGGGCGGATGACCGGCTGGGGCCAGGACGGACCGCTCGCCGAGCGCGCCGGACACGACATCGCGTACATCGCGCTCACCGGCACCCTCTCCATGATCGGCCGGCCGGACGAGCCGCCCACCGTCCCCGCCAACCTGGTCGGCGACTACGCGGGCGGCTCGCTCTACCTCGTCATCGGCATCCTCGCCGCCCTCCAGCACGCCCGTACGCCCGGCGGCACCGGACAGGTGGTCGACGCGGCCATCGTGGACGGCGCCGCCCACCTCGCCACGATGATCCACGGCATGCTCGCGGCCGGGAGCTGGCAGGACCGGCGAGGCGCCAACCTGCTGGACGGCGGCTGCCCGTTCTACGGCTCGTACGAGACCGCCGACGGGCAGTACATGGCGGTGGGCCCGCTGGAGCAGCGGTTCTACGACGCGTTCGTGAAGCTCCTCGGGATCGCGGACACCGTCCCGGACCGGAACGACCTGGCCCGCTGGGACGAGCTGCGCGCCGCCGTCGCGGACCGGTTCCGCACCCGCACCCGCGCCGAGTGGACCGAGGTCTTCGACGGCTCGGACGCCTGTGTGGCGCCGGTCCTCTCGCTCCGCGAGGCCCCGCACCACCCGCATCTCGCCGCCCGCGCCACCTTCGTGGAGCACGGCGGACTCACCCAGCCCGCGCCCGCGCCCCGCTTCTCGGCCACGCCCACGTCCGTGCGCACCGGGCCCGTCCTGCCGGGCGCGGACACCGAAGCCGTCGCCGCCGACTGGGACGTGCCCGGCCTGCGGACCACCCGGAAGGACACCACTCCCTGATGCAGCGGCAGATCTTCACCGAAGAGCACGACGCGTTCCGCGAGACCGTGCGCACCTTCCTCGCCAAGGAGGTCCTTCCGCACTACGAGCAGTGGGAGAAGGACGGCATCGTCTCCCGCGAGGCGTGGCGCGCCGCCGGCCGGCAGGGCCTCCTCGGCCTCGCGGTGCCCGAGGAGTACGGGGGCGGCGGCACCACCGACTTCCGCTACAGCGCGGTCCTGGCCGAGGAGTTCACCCGGGCCGGCACCCCCGGGATCGCGCTCGGGCTGCACAACGACATCATCGGCCCGTACCTCACCGGCCTCGCCACCGACGAGCAGAAGCGGCGCTGGCTGCCCGGCTTCTGCAGCGGCGAGACCATCACCGCCATCGCCATGACCGAACCCGGCGCCGGCTCCGACCTCCAGGGCATCCGCACCACCGCCGAGGACAAGGGCGACCACTGGCTGCTCAACGGCTCCAAGACCTTCATCTCCAACGGCATCCTGGCCGACCTGGTGGTCGTCGTCGCGAAGACCACCCCGGAGGGCGGGGCCAAGGGCCTCTCGCTGATCGTGGTCGAGCGCGGCGCGGAGGGCTTCGAGCGGGGCCGCAACCTCGACAAGATCGGCCAGAAGTCGCAGGACACGGCCGAGCTGTTCTTCAACGACGTGCGCGTCCCCAAGGAGAACCTGCTCGGCGAGCGCGACGGCGCCTTCATCCACCTGATGACCAACCTCGCCCAGGAACGCATGGGCATAGCCGTCGCCGGGATCGCCGCCGCCGAACACCTCCTGGAGATCACCACCGCGTACGTGAAGGAGCGCGAGGCGTTCGGCCGGCCGCTCGCCAAGCTCCAGCACATCCGCTTCGAGATCGCGGAGATGGCCACCGAGTGCGCCGTCACCCGGGCCTTCCTGGACCGCTGCATCGTGGACCACTCCGACGGCACCCTCGACGCCGTGCACGCCTCGATGGCGAAATGGTGGGCGACCGAACTGCAGAAGCGCGTCGCCGACCGCTGCCTCCAACTCCACGGCGGCTACGGCTACATGGCGGAGTACCCGGTGGCCCGGGCGTTCACCGACGGCCGCATCCAGACCATCTACGGCGGCACGACCGAGATCATGAAGGAGATCATCGGCCGCTCGCTGCTCGCCTGACCCGTTCGCCGCCCACCACGCTCGCGCCACCACCCTCGAAAGGCAGCTGTCTTGAGTACCGAAGCATTCGTCTACGACGCGATCCGCACCCCGCGCGGCCGCGGCAAGGCCAACGGCGCCCTGCACGGCACCAAGCCCATCGACCTCGTCGTCGGCCTGATCCACGAGATCCGCGCCCGCTTCCCGGGCCTGGACCCGGCCGCCGTGGACGACATCGTCCTCGGCGTGGTCAGCCCGCTCGGCGACCAGGGCTCCGACATCGCCCGGATCGCCGCCATCGCGGCCGGGCTGCCCGACACCGTCGCCGGGGTCCAGGAGAACCGCTTCTGTGCCTCGGGCCTCGAAGCCGTCAACCTGGCCGCCGCCAAGGTGCGTTCGGGCTGGGAGGACCTGATCCTCGCGGGCGGCGTCGAGTCGATGTCCCGCGTACCGATGGGCTCCGACGGCGGCGCCTGGGCGATGGACCCGATGACCAACTACGAGACCGGCTTCGCCCCGCAGGGCATCGGCGCCGACCTCATCGCCACCATCGAGGGCTTCTCCCGCCGCGATGTGGACGAGTACGCCGCGCTCTCCCAGGAGCGGGCCGCCGAGGCGTGGAAGGACAACCGCTTCGCCCGGTCCGTCGTCCCCGTCAAGGACCGCAACGGCCTCGTCGTCCTCGACCACGACGAGCACATGCGCCCCGGCACCACCGCCGACTCGCTCGCCGGGCTCAAGCCCTCCTTCGCGACGATCGGCGAGATGGGCGGCTTCGACGCGGTGGCGCTCCAGAAGTACCACTGGGTCGAGAAGATCGACCACGTCCACCACGCGGGCAACTCCTCCGGCATCGTGGACGGCGCCTCCCTCGTCGCCATCGGCAACCAGGGGATCGGCGAGCGCTACGGGCTCACCCCGCGCGCCCGCATCGTCTCCGCCGCCGTCTCCGGCTCCGAGCCGACCATCATGCTCACCGGCCCCGCCCCGGCCAGCCGCAAGGCGCTCGCCAAGGCCGGACTGACCATCGAGGACATCGACCTCATCGAGATCAACGAGGCCTTCGCCGGGGTCGTCCTGCGGTTCGTCCGGGACATGGGCGTCTCCCTCGACAAGGTCAACGTCAACGGCGGCGCCATCGCGCTCGGCCACCCGCTGGGCGCCACCGGCGCCATGATCCTCGGCACCCTCATCGACGAGCTGGAGCGGCGGGACCGGCGCTACGGCCTCGCCACCCTGTGCGTGGGCGGCGGCATGGGCATCGCCACCGTCATCGAGCGTCTCTGACCGTCCCCTTCCTACGGAGAAGACACACCCATGACCGAGAGCACGACCATCCGCTGGGAACAGGACGAGACCGGCGTCGTCACCCTCGTACTGGACGACCCCAACCAGTCCGCCAACACGATGAACCAGGCGTTCAAGGACTCCATCGCGGCCGTCGCCGACCGCGCCGAGGCCGAGAAGGACTCCATCCGGGGCATCATCTACACCTCCGCCAAGAAGACCTTCTTCGCCGGTGGCGACCTCAAGGAAATGATCCGGATCGGTCCGGACAACGCGCAGCTCGCGTTCGACACCGGCACCGCCATCAAGAACTCGCTGCGCCGCATCGAGACCCTCGGCAAGCCGGTCGTCGCCGCCATCAACGGCGCGGCCCTCGGCGGCGGTTACGAGATCGCGCTCGCCTCGCACCACCGCATCGCCCTCGACGCGCCCGGCTCCCGCATCGGCCTCCCCGAGGTCACCCTCGGCCTGCTCCCCGCGGGCGGCGGCGTCACCCGCACCGTGCGCCTCATGGGCATCGCGGACGCCCTGCTCAAGGTCCTCCTCCAGGGCACCCAGTACACCCCGCGCCGCGCGCAGGAGAACGGCCTCGTCCACGAGGTCGCCGCCACGCCCGAGGAGATGCTGGAGAAGGCCCGCGCCTTCATCGACGCCCACCCCGAGTCCCAGCAGCCCTGGGACGTCAAGGGCTACAAGATCCCCGGCGGCACCCCGTCGCACCCGAAGTTCGCCGCGAACCTGCCGGCCTTCCCGTCGAACCTGAAGAAGCAGATCGCGGGTGCGCCGATGCCCGCGCCGCGCAACATCCTCGCCGCCGCCGTCGAGGGCTCCCAGGTCGACTTCGAGACCGCGCTGACCGTCGAGGCCCGGTACTTCACCGAGCTGGTCACCGGCCAGGTCTCCAAGAACATGATCCAGGCGTTCTTCTTCGACCTCCAGGCCGTCAACTCCGGTGCCAGCCGCCCCAAGGGCATCGAGGAGCGCCGGGTCCGCAAGGTCGCCGTCCTCGGCGCCGGGATGATGGGCGCGGGCATCGCGTACTCCTGCGCCAAGGCCGGGATCGAGGTCGTCCTCAAGGACGTCTCCGCCGAGGCCGCCGCCAAGGGCAAGGCGTACAGCGAGAAGCTGCTCGACAAGGCGCTGTCCCGGGGCCGTACGACCGAGGCCAAGCGCGATGAGCTGCTGGCCCGCATCACCCCGACCGGTGACGTGGCCGACCTCGCGGGCTGCGACGCGGTCATCGAGGCCGTCTTCGAGGACACCGCCCTCAAGCACAAGGTGTTCCAGGAGATCCAGGACGTCATCGAGCCCGACGCGCTGCTTTGCTCCAACACCTCCACCCTCCCGATCACGGTCCTCGCCGAAGGCGTATCGCGCCCCGTCGACTTCATCGGGCTGCACTTCTTCTCGCCGGTCGACAAGATGCCGCTGGTCGAGATCATCAAGGGCGAGAAGACCGGGGACGAGGCGCTGGCCCGCGCGTTCGACCTGGTCCGCCTGATCAAGAAGACCCCGATCGTCGTCAACGACTCGCGCGGCTTCTTCACCTCGCGCGTCATCGGCCAGTTCATCAACGAGGGCGTCGCCATGGTCGGCGAGGGCGTCGAGCCCGCCTCCGTCGAACAGGCCGCCGCGCAGGCCGGATACCCGGCCAAGGTGCTCTCGCTGATGGACGAGCTGACGCTCACCCTGCCGCGCAAGATCCGCAACGAGACCCGCAAGGCCGTCGAGGAGGCGGGCGGCACCTGGCCCGAGCACCCGGCGGACACCGTGATCGACCGGATGGTGGACGAGTTCGGCCGCCCCGGCCGCAGCGGTGGCGCGGGCTTCTACGAGTACGACGAGACGGGCAAGCGGACCCGTCTGTGGCCGGGCCTGCGCGAGCACTTCACGAAGCCCGGGACGGACATCTCCTTCACCGACATGCAGGAGCGCATGCTCTTCTCCGAGGCGCTGGACAGCGTCCGCTGCCTGGAGGAGAACGTCCTCATCACCGTCGCCGACGCCAACATCGGTTCCATCATGGGCATCGGCTTCCCGCCGTGGACCGGCGGCGTGCTCCAGTACATCAACGGCTACGAGGGCGGTCTGCCCGGCTTCGTGGCCCGCGCCCGGGAACTCGCCGAGCGCTACGGGGACCGCTTCCTGCCGCCCGCGCTGCTGGTGGAGAAGGCGGAGAAGGGCGAGACCTTCCACGACTGACCCGGTGCACGGAGTGCCGTACCGCGCGGGACCGGCGGTACGGCACTCCGTGCGTTCACTCGGCGGTGAACGCCGCGCGCAGCTCCTCCTTGAGCGACCGCTGGAACGCGGTCACCAGGGCCTGGAGCACCATCGGCTGCATGTGCGCGGACAGCGACTTCATCGCCTTGACGTGCTCGGGGTCCGCCTCCCGCTCCCGGTACGGATTCCACACCTCGTCCCGGAACAGCCGGGTCAGCTCCTGCGCGGCCGACCGGGTGTGCTCCAGCAGGACCGTACGGGCGGCGAGGATCGTCTCGTGCGCGATCGGCACGTCGAGCAGTTCCACGCCGAGCCGGAGCAGCCCCGGGTCCAGCCGGAACACCCCGGCCTCGGGCGCGGCCTTCTCCAGCACCCCCAGCGCGGCCAGCCGGTCGAGATCCTGGCCGCTCAGCGTCCGCCCGGCCCGCCGCTCCAGCTCCGCCCGCGAGGCGTCCTCCGGGGAGTCCGGCGCCCAGGAGGCGACCAGGGCCCGGTGGATGGCCAGATCGTGGGCGCTCAGATCGGGCGGCAGCTGCTCCAGGTACCGTTCGATCGCGGCGAGCGTCATGCCCTGGTGCTGAAGCTCCTCGATGAGCGCCAGCCGCGACAGGTGGTCGTGCCCGTAGTGCCCGACCCGGCGCGGCCCGATCACCGGCGGCGGCAGCAGCCCCCGGGTGCTGTAGAACCGCACCGTCCGCACAGTCACCCCGGCACGAGCCGCCAGCTCGTCGACGGTGAGCTTCGGCTCCTCGGCCTCGGTCGCCATGTCCGCTCCTCGTGTCCGGTGCCCGGTGCAACAGTATTGCTGTCTCACCACCGATGTGAAAGTGCGGCCGGGCCACTGTCAGTGCCGCCGCCTAGCCTGAACACATGTCCGAGATCAGGTACGTACGAGGGGACGCGACCTCGCCGGAGGGCAAGGGCGTCAAGATCATCGTCCACGTCTGCAACGACCTCGGCGGCTGGGGCAAGGGCTTCGTGCTCGCCCTCTCCCGGCGCTGGCCCGAACCCGAGGCCGCGTACCGCGGTTGGCACCGCGACCGCGCCCGGAACGACTTCGGCCTCGGCGCGGTGCAGCTCGTGGCGGTCTCCCCGTTCGTCCACGTGGCGAACCTGGTGGGCCAGCACGGGATGCGCCGGGGGAGCAAAGGCGTCCCGGTGCGCTACGAGGCCATCGACACGGGTCTGGCCACCGTGGCCGGCCATGCCCTGGAGCTCGGCGCCTCGCTGCACATGCCCCGGATCGGCTGCGGCCTCGCGGGCGGCACGTGGTCCCGGATCGAGCCCCTCATAGAAAGCCGGTTGACGGCACGGAATCTGTCGGTGACCGTGTACGACTTCGACTGAGCCCCGCACGGGGCACCTGAGGGGGAGTCATGACGGGGAGCGGGACCGGCGTGCCCGGATACGTCCTGAGGGCGTACCGGGGGGCCGAGGACCACAGCGCGATGGCCGCCGTGCGCGCGGGCTGCGCGGAGCACGACCGGGTCGACCCCGGCTCGGTCGTGGAGGGACTGCCGGACGCGGAGGCGATCGGCACGGCGTCCGCCGCGCTCGCGGACCCGGCCCGCGACCAGGTCCTCATCGAGCACGGCGGCGCCGTCGTCGGGTACGCGGCCGTCCGGTGGTGGCGGGAGCGGGACGGGACCTGGCTGTATCTGCACCGGGGCCACCTGCTGCCCGGCCACCGGGGGCGCGGCGTCGGGTCGGCCATGCTCGCCTGGGCCGAGGAGCACGTCCGCGGGCTCGTCGCGGAGCAGGGCACGGCGACGACAGCGGTGTTCGGCGCCAACGCCATGGCCGGGGAGCGGGAGGCCGCGCGGCTGCTGACGGACGCCGGATACCGGCGCGTGTTCAGTCTGGTGGAGCTGGAACTGCCGGACCTGGGCGCGCTGCCCGGCGCCGGGGAGCCGCCGCCCGGCATCCGGATCGGGCCCGTCCGGCCGGACGACTACCGCGCGGCCTGGCGGACCGTGGTCGACTCGTACCGGGACGCCGCCTTCACCGAGGAGTGGCCGTACGCACGCTTCCTGGCCACGGCGGACCCGGCCTGCTGGCGGGCCGCCTGGCAGGGCGAGGAGATGGCGGGGGTCGCCCTGTGCTCGCTCCGCGCCCGGGACCGCACGACCGGCGAGGTCGAGGAGCTGAGCGTGCGCGCCGGGTCCAGGCGGCTGGGCGTCGGACGGGCCGTCCTGCTCGCCGGACTGCGCGGCCTGCGCGAACACGGCGCCACCAGCGCCCGCCTGTACACCGGGACGGCCAACCCGCACCGCTCGTACGACCTCTACGAGAGCGTCGGCTTCCGGCGCCGCAACGAGTACGTGCGCTACCGCAAGCCGCTGCCGGGCTGACGCCCCGGCCTGGTACGGGGATACGGGGCGTGTCACTCTGTTGCGGGTGTGCGGGCGGACCGGGGAGGGCTCATGGCGGGGCGCGACAGGGAAGCGGCGGGGGCCGGGGCGGTCGCCGACGTGCTGGGGGAGCAGATCCTCGACGCCGCGCGCGAGCAGTTCATGACCTTCGGGCTGCGCCGCTCCACCGTGGACGACGTGGCCAAGCGCGCCGGTGTGTCACGGGTGACCGTGTACCGGCGGATCGGCAACAAGGACAGCCTGGTGTCCGCGTGCCTCCTGCGCGAGTACCGCAGGTTCGTGGCGGAGGTGGACGAGGCCGTCGCCGCGCTGCCCACCCCCGAGGACCGGCTGGTCGAGGGCTTCGTCGCCGTGCTGCGGCACATCCGCGAACACCCGCTCATCGGCGGGCTGCTGCGCCTGGAGCCCGAGACGATGCTGCCCTTCCTGACCGTGGAGAGCGGCCCCGCCTTCCTCGCGATCCGGGGCTATCTGGCGGGCAGGCTGCGCGAGGTCCGGCGGCTGGAGGGCGGACCGGAGACCGACCCGACGCCCGTCGCCGAGCTCATGGTCCGGATCACCGTCTCCTTCCTCCTCAACCCGGTCAGCTGCTTCGAGTTGGACGACGACACCCAGGTCCGCGACTTCGCCCGCCGCTGCCTGGTGCCGCTGCTCGCCGCCTGAGCGGGAGGCACCCACCCGTTTCCGGACCCCGCGCGCCCCCTCCCTAAGCTCCGGGCATGAAGTTCTTCCGGTCGCGCGCCAGACATACGAAACCGTCCCCCGTCCTCCGGCTCGCCGAGCTGTACCACGCCGGGCAGTACGCCGAGGCGGAGAAGGAGGGGCGTGCCCTGATCAGGTCGCCGCTGTCCGAAAGGGAACTCGTGGTGGCGTGGACGGTGATCGCCATCTCGGTGGGCGCCCAGGGCCGCCACACCGAAGCCGTCAGCGCGTACGAGGAGGCCCTCGCGGTCTCCCGCGCGTTCTACGGCGCCGAGCACTGGCAGACCCTGAAACTCCGCTCCGACCGAGCCCAGCAGCTGGTCGCGACGGGCCGGCACGCCGAGTGCCAGGCGGAGTGCGAGGCCGTCGTCGGCGCCGCGGCCGGGGCCGCGGACGAGGACAAGCGGCTCGTCGCGGTCGCGGCCACCAACGGACTTGTCCACGTCTTCAACAAGCAGGGGAAGCACGTGAAGGCCGAGGCGCTGGCCCGTGACGCCCTGGCGGACCCGAGCGCGACCTCCTCCTTCCGCCAGATACTCCAGCTCGGCCTGGTCCGCAGTCTCAACGGTCAGGAACGCTACGAGGAAGCGCTTGCCGAGGCCGCGACCGCCGGCGAACTGCAACGTGCCCTGCCCGAGGGAAAGCGCGGCCCGGACGCGGGAGCCGTGGACCTGGCCACCGGCACCGCCCTGCTGGGCCTGGGCCGCGTCGCCGAAGCCCGCACTCAGGCCGACGCCGCCCTCGCCGCCTGCCTGGCCTCCCTCGGGCCGGACCACTACCGCACCGTGGAGGCCCGGGAGCTGCTGGCCCGAATCGACGCTGCCTGACCGAGCGCCTCAGCCGCACTCGGCCCCCGGACCGGCGGTCGCCTCGTCCGGCAGCGGTTCCAGCGGCCGGCTGCGCGCCCAGTGCGGCCCGAGATCGTCCAGCCGCCAGCCGAAGGGGTACGAACGCGGCCGCGGCCGGGCCGGGAGGCGGCGGGGCCTGGCCGGCATCCCGCGTACGCACCGCGCCCGCAGCCGCAGCGCCGCCGACGCCGAGGTCCGCGCCCACCGGGGCTGCGGCCGGAAGCCCAGGGCCCTCAGCAGCGGCTCATCGAGCAGGGCCAGCGCGAACCGGGCGACGAACGGCCGCAGCGGGCGCGGGTACCAGCTCGCCATCGTCCGGAACGTGGCACTGGCCACCCGCCGGTTCGCCGGGTCGTACGCGAACATCCGCTCCTCGTACGCGTCGAGCAGCCGCTCGAACCCCTCGTACGTGTCGGGCACGTCCTCGATGCCCATCATCGCCCCGGTCCTCCGCGCCGCCTCCGCGAGCGCCCGCACCTCCTGCGCGCACAGCGGGCGCCAGCCGTACCGGTCTATCCAGCGCTTCGGCCCCACGACCGTCGTCGCCAGGACGTACCGGAAGTCGTCGTTCTCGATGCGGTACTTGCCGTGGATGCGGTTCAGATGCCGCGCCGCCGCCCGCCCCCGCTCCGAGTCGAAGCCGTCGACCGCCATCTCGTACCCGATCAGCACCGTGTCGTCGTACCGCTTCTGCCCGTGGCGCTCGAACTCCTGGGTGCGGTCGAGGAGCACGGAGATCCGGGGGACACCGTAATCACGCAGGAACGCCACGCTCACGCCCTGCCGGTAGTCCCACGGGAACTCGTACTGGGTGATCAACCGAAGGATCTCGGCGTAGTCCCGCGCCGGATCCATCCGGCGGATCTCACGCAGGCGGCTGTACCGGCCCATGGTGCGCCCTCCTGTCCGTGGCCCGGCTTCAACGCGCCCGTCGCGGAACGAGGTGACGGCACGTCTGTTCCGGAGAGTCAAAGTTACAAATACTATCGACTTGTTTCATCGACGCCGTCAACACCACCGCCGGGAGCACCGCATGAGCCACAGGAACGACCCCGCGCCGCCTCCGCCCGGCGGGGTGCTCTGGAGCCTGTCGGGTGATGTGCGGGCCCTGCTGATGCTGCCCGCCGCCCTCACCCTCCAGGTCGCCCACCCCGCCGTCGGCGCGGGCGTGGACGAGCACTCGGTGTTCCGTACGGACCCCTGGGGGCGCGGCGAACGCTCCCTCGGTTCGCTCCAGCTCTGGGTGTACGGAGGCGAGGAGGCCGCCGAGGAGGGGCGCAGGCTCCGCCGCCTTCACCGCACCATCCAGGGCGCCGACACCCGGGGCCGCCCTTACCACGCCCTGACCCCGGCCAACTACGCCTGGGTGCACGCCACCGGCTACCCCGTCTACATGCACGGTGCCCGCTATCTGCTGCGCCCGCTCAGCCACGAGCAGGAGCGCGCCCTGTACGCGGAATGGCTCCAGGTGGGCCGGGTGCTCGGCATCCAGGACCGGGACATGCCGCAGACGATCGAGGAGTTCTGGCCGTACTTCCGCGCCATGCTGGCCGACGAGATCGAGAAGACCCCCGTCGTCGCGGAGCTGGTCGCCGCCGACACCGCCGTTCCGCCGCCGGACCGGGGGCCGTGGGCGCTGCGGCTGCTGCTCAGGGCGGTGTGGCCGGTGCTGCTCCCGCCGCTCGCCCGGTTCCGCTCGTTCCTCACCGTCGGGCTCATGCCGCCCGAGGCCCGCGAGGCCATCGGCCTGGAGTGGACCGACGCGCAGGAGCGCGCCCTGCGGCGGTTCTGCACGGTGGTCCGGCTGGTCGTCCCCGTCCTGCCGGAGCGCCTGCGCTACCTGCCCCGGGCCCGCCGGGCGCGGGCGGCGCACCGGGCGACGCGTACGGGTGGGCTCAGGCCGAGGCGCGGCGGACCAGCCGCGTCGGCGTGATCACCGACTCCGGTCCCGCGCCGCCGTCCTCCAGCCGCTCCATCAGCAACCGGACCATCAACCGGCCCATGCCCACCACATCCTGACGTATCGTCGTCAACGGCGGGTCCGTCGCCTCGGCGACCGACTCGATGTCGTCGAAGCCGACCAGTGCCACGTCCTGCGGCACCCGCCGCCCCCGCTCCCGCAGCACCCGCAGCGCGCCCGACGCCATCAGGTCGTTCGCCGCGAACACCGCGTCCACGTCCGGCCGCCGCTCCAGCAGCCCGGCCATGGCCCGGGCGCCGCCCTCCACGGTGAAGTCGCCCTCCGCGAACAGCGCCGGGTCGGCGTCCGGCAGGATGTCCGCGTAGCCGTCGATCCGGTCCAGCGCCGAGGTCTGGTCGCGCGGGCCCGCGATGTGCGCGATGTTCCGGCGGCCCAGCCCGGCCAGATGTCGTACGGCCTCCCGGGCGCCGCCCCGGTTGTCGCAGTCCACGAAGGGCACCGCGTCGGTCGGCGCACCCGGCCGCCCGGGCCTGCCGCCGTAGACCACCGGGACGCGGAAACGCCGTATGGCGGCCGGGAGTTCGTCGTCGGTGTGCAGCGAGAAGGCCAGCACCCCGTCCACATGGCCGCCGCCCAGATAGCGGCTGACCCGGTCGAAGTCGCCCCGGCCCTCCACCAGGAGCAGCACCAACTGGGCGTCGTGCGCGTTCAGTTCACGGCTGATGCCCCGGATGTGCTGGGAGAAGAACGGGTCGGAGAAGATCCGCACCTCCGGCTCGTCGATGATCACCGCTACCGCCCCGTTGCGCCGGGTCACCAGGGTGCGCGCCGCGTGGTTCGGGACATAGCCCAGCTCGTCGACCGCCTTGCGCACCTGGTCCACGAGCGGCTGCCGGACGCCCGCACCCCCGTTCACCACCCGGGAGGCCGTCGCCCGGGAGACTCCGGCACGGGCCGCCACCGCTTCCAGCGTGGGACGGGCGTGAAGCGGGGCATCGGGGGACGGACCGGGCAAGGGACGCTCCTCTGTGGCACATCGGGTCCGGCCGGTCGGCCGGCCCCGCCAGCCTAGTCCCGGCCCAGGTGGGTCGGGACCGCGCCCAACGGGCTGGAGCCTCCTGCCCGTTTCCGGAAATCCGCCGTGCACGGGGCTATCGCCGGGGACGCCGCCGCTGTAACTTCCGCCCATGCCGATCGCGCCGACGGCCGGGGGACGGCGGCTGCCCCGGCGCGGCCGTGCCCGCGATCTCGCCCTGGCGGTCGTCTCCGCCGCCCTGACCGTCCCCCTGCTCAGCGTCCCCTCCGACGCCGCCCGCACCACCGCGCCCCGGACCGGCTTCGAGGTCTCCGGCGGCGCGCGCTGGACCCGGCAGTCCGAGGAGGCGTCCCTGCTCGCGGGCCTCGCCCGGCGCGGCGACCGGGTCTCCGTGCGACGGATCGGGACCACGTCCCAGGGCCGCCCGCTGCGCCTCTTCCGGATCGGCAGCACCGAGCCCGACGCGCTCACCGTGCTCCTGGTCTGCGGCCAGCACGGCGACGAACCCGCCGCGCGCGAGGCGTGCCTGAGTACGGTCCGGGACCTCGCGTACGCCACCGACGCCCGCACCCGCGCCCTCCTCGCCCGGACCGAGGTCCTGGTCGTGCCCACCGCCAACCCCGACGGCCTGGCCGCGGGGACCCGGACCAACGGCGACGGCGTGGACATCAACCGCGACCACCTCGCCCTGCGCAGCCCGGAGGCCCGTGCCGTCGCCGCCGTACTGCGCGACCACGAGCCCGATGTGATCGAGGACTTGCACGAGTACCCCGCGACCGCGCCGTACTACGACAAGGACCTCCTCGTCCTGTGGCCCCGCAACCCCAACACCGACCCACGGCTGCACGACGAGGCGCGGTCCCTGGCCCTGGACCGGGTGCGGCCTGCCGCCGGGAAGGCCGGGTTCGGCACCGGCCTGTACGGCGTCTGGACCGACCCGGCCACCGGCCATGCGGTCAAGCGGACAGCCGGCGACGGCCAGGAGCGCATCCTGCGCAACATCGCCGGCCTCACCCACGCGGTCGGACTCCTGGCCGAATCCCGCACTGACGCGCTCTCCGCCGAGGAGCGCGCCGACCCCGCCCTCAACGCCCGCCGCCGCGTGACCTCCCAACTCGTCGTCCTCAAGGCGCTCTTCCGGTACGCGGACGAGCAGCGGGCGGGCATCGCCGCGGCCACCGCCGCCTCCCGCGCGGCCGGGGCGGACGACCGGGGGCCCGTCTTCCTCGGGGGCTCGGACGACGAGGCCCCGGCGCGGGGTGACACCCTCACCGACCCGCCCTGCGGCTACCGCCTCACGCCGGAGCAGTTCGCCCGTGTCGGGGACGAACTCGCGCTGCACGCCGTCACCTCCCGCCCCGACGGAGACGGGGTCTACGTACCCCTGCGGCAGCCGGCCCGGAAGCTGATCCCGCTCCTGCTGGACGTACGGGCCGCATATCACCTCACAAACGGTCAACCCGATACCGCTTGTTGATCCCGAAAGATTGACGTTTGGTGTGGTACTGCCTACGGAGAGCTATTTGTCAGCTTCCGTGAAAGGTGCCATTCGTGTCGCAGGACGATCAGAGAGCGGACGGCAGAGGGGACGTGTCGGTGACGGCGGACCTCCCCGGCGACCCGTCCCAGAACCGGCGCCCCGTCACCGACCGGGTGGTGTTCGGCGTCACGGCCGGCCTCACCCTCGCCTTCGTCATCTGGGGGGCCACCGCCACCGACTCGCTGGAGGACGTCTCCGACAAGGCCCTCAACGGCCTCATCCACAACGGCGGTTGGGCGTTCATGCTGGCCGCCTCCGGCTTCGTGGTCTTCGCCCTGTGGCTCGCGATCAGCCGGTACGGAAACATCACGCTCGGCCAGGAGGGCGAGGAGCCGGAGTTCCGCACGGTCTCCTGGGTCGCGATGATGTTCAGCGCCGGTATGGGCATCGGTCTGATGTTCTACGGGGTCAGCGAGCCGCTCGCCCACTTCACCGACCCGCCGCCCGGCACCCGCCCCGCCGACGCGGCCGAGGCGATGCAGACGGCGATGGCCACCACCCTGTTCCACTGGACGCTGCACCCGTGGGCGATCTACGCGGTGGTCGGCCTCGGCATCGCGTACAGCACGTTCCGGCGGCGCAGGCGGCAGACCATCAGTGCCGTCTTCGAGCCGCTGATCGGCCCTCGCCACGCCCATGGCGGCCTCGGCCGGTTCATCGACATCCTCGCCATCTTCGCGACCCTCTTCGGCTCGGCCGCCTCGCTGGGCCTCGGCGCCCTCCAGATCGGCAGCGGCTTCCACGAGCTGAACTGGAAGGAGAAGACCGGCACCGGTCTGCTCGTCCTGATCATCGCCGTGCTGACCGTGGCGTTCATCGCCTCGGCGGTCTCCGGCGTGGAGAAGGGCATCCAGTGGCTGTCCAACATCAACATGGTGCTCGCCCTGATCCTGGCCGTGTTCGTCTTCATCGCGGGCCCCACGATCATCGTGCTCGACCTCATCCCCACCTCGATCGCCTCCTACTTCGGCGACCTCCCGCAGCTGGCCGGCCGCACCGAGGCCACCGGCGCGGGCAAGGTCGCGGACTGGCTCGGCAGCTGGACCGTCTTCTACTGGGCCTGGTGGATCTCCTGGACGCCCTTCGTCGGCATGTTCATCGCCCGCATCAGCAAGGGCCGCACCATCCGCCAGTTCATCGGCGGCGTCATCCTGGTGCCCAGCACCGTCAGCCTGATCTGGTTCGCCATCTTCGGCGGCACCGCGATCAAGCTCCAGGAGGGCGGCAAGCTGAGCGGCGCCGAAACGCAGGAGGCGCAGCTCTTCGGCGTACTCCAGCAGTTCCCCGTCGCCACGCTGATGAGCATCCTGGTGATGGTCCTCGTCGGCATCTTCTTCGTCTCGGGCGCGGACGCGGCGTCCATCGTGATGGGCACCCTGTCCCAGAAGGGCATCCTGGAGCCCGCCAAGTGGGTCGTCATCTTCTGGGGCGTCGTCACCGGCGCGGTCGCCGCGATCATGCTGCTCATCGGCAACGGCAAGGGCGACGCCCTGGCGGGCCTCCAGAACCTCACCATCCTGGTCGCGGCGCCCTTCACCATCGTCATGATCTGCATGTGCGTCGCCCTGATGCGCGACCTGCGCCAGGACCCCCTGATCGTGCGCCGCGAGTTCGGCGTGGAGGCCGTGGAGTCGGCGGTCATCGAGGGCCACGCCAAGTACGACGGCGACTTCGAGATCCGCATCGGCCCGGGCGGCAGCCAGATCACAACAGAACGCCACGACGGCGACAAGCCGGGGGGCTCCAGCCCGGCGTAGCGGGCCCACGGGGCCCGCGGGGCGGGCGGGTCTCGGCCCGGGGCGGCGCACTCCGGTCCGGACTGCGCCCCGTGGCGGGGTGAGGCGCCGGCTTCGCCGGCCCCTCAGGCCACCAGCCGCGCCGCCTCCCGCGCGCAGCCCAGGGCCACCGTCACGCCCGCGCCCCCGTGTCCGTAGTTGTGCACCAGCCGGGCGCCGCCGGGCAGGTCCTCCGCCTCGATGCGGACTCCCGCGTCGCGGGCCGGGCGGAGGCCCACGCGGTGGCCGATGATCTTCGCGTCGGCGATCTCCGGGCGGATCAGGGCGCACCGCGCCACGATCTCCTCGGCCGTGCGGGGGTCGGGCGACGCGGTCCAGTCGTCGGCCTCCGCCGTGCCGCCGAGCACCAGGCGGCCGGGCTGCGGGAAGAAGTAAGTGGTGGCGCTCGACGCCGGGTCGGCCTCCGTGAACCACTCCCGTATCCCCGGGTTCGCCACCAGCACCAACTGCCCGCGCACCGGCCGCACCCCGGCGTCCGGCACCAGCTCGCGGGCGCCGAGCCCGGCGCAGTTGACCACCGTCCCCGCCTCCGCGGCGGCCTCGGCGAACGAGGTGACCGTGCGGCGCTCGACCGTGCCCCCGGCCGCCCGCACCCGGTCCTCCAGCCACGCCAGGTGCGCCGGCATGTCGATCAGCGGCAGCCGGCACCGCAGACCGTCGGCCGTCTCCACGGCGCCCTTCAGCTCCCCGGCCCACGCCCCGAGGTTCGCCAGCCGCTCGCCCCGGTGGAGCCCCTCCACCAGACGTACGCCGGTCTTCTCCGGGCGTACGGCCAGCTCCTCGTACCACCGCAGCGCGGCCAGCGACCAGCCGCCGACGCGGTCCAGCGGCTCGATCCGGTAGGGCCACCACAGGGCGCCCGCCACGGCCGACGTCGTGTCACCGGCCGGCTCCCGCGACCACACCCGCACCCGGTCGCCCCGCTCGGCCAGCACCTTCGCCGTGGTCAGTCCGCTGACCCCGCCGCCCACCACGATCACGTCCGCCACCACTGCCGCCTTCCGGTCCGCACACCTGGGCGCCCGCCCGGCCGCCCCCGGCACATTAGGATCTGCACCCTGATGACTGCCACTCTCGTCGCCAAGGATCTCGCCGCCGGACACGGCGACCGCACGCTGTTCGCCGGGCTCGACCTCGTGGTCGCCCCCGGTGACGTGATCGGTCTCGTCGGAGTCAACGGCGCCGGAAAATCGTCCCTGCTCCGGCTGCTCGCCGGCCTCGACCGGCCGGAGGAGGGCGAGCTGCGGCTCTCCCCGCCCACCGCCACCGTCGGCCACCTGCCCCAGGAGCCCGAGCGGCGCCCCGGCGAGACCGTACGGGAGTTCCTGGCCCGCCGGACCGGCGTCGCCGAGGCCCAGACCACCATGGACGCCGCCACGGAGGCCCTGGTCGAGGGCGCCCCCGGCGCGGACGACGCGTACTCCGAGTCCCTGGAGCGCTGGCTGTCCCTCGGCGGCGCGGACCTGGACGAGCGCGCCGAGGAGACCGCCGCCGAACTCGGTCTCACCGTCGGCCTCGACCTGCCGATGACCGCGCTCTCCGGCGGCCAGGCGGCCCGCGCCGGACTCGCCTCGCTCCTGCTGTCGCGCTACGACGTCTTCCTGCTGGACGAGCCCACCAACGACCTGGACCTGGACGGCCTGGAACGCCTGGAGAAGTACGTCTCCGGACTCCGCTCCGGCACCGTCGTCATCAGCCACGACCGCGAGTTCCTGATGCGCACGGTCACCAAGGTCCTCGAACTCGACCTGGCCCAGCAGCAGATCAACCTGTACGGCGGTGGCTACGCGGCCTACCTGGAGGAGCGCGAGCGCGCCCGGCGGCACGCCCGCGAGGAGTTCGAGGAGTACGCGGACAAGCGCTCGTCGCTGGAGAGCCGCGCCCTGATGCAGCGCTCCTGGATGGACAAGGGCGTCAAGAACGCCCGCCGCAAGGCCACTGACTCCGACAAGATCGGCCGCAAGTTCCGCAGCGAGTCCAGCGAGAAGCAGGCCGCGAAGGCCCGCCAGACGCAGCGCATGATCGAACGGCTCGACGTGGTGGAGGAGCCGCGCAAGGAGTGGGAGCTGCGCATGGAGATCGCCTCCGCGCCCCGCTCCGGCTCGGTCGTCGCCACCCTCCGCGAGGCCCGCGTCGTACGCGGCGACTTCGTCTTCGGCCCCGCCTCGCTCCAGATCGACTGGGCGGACCGGGTCGCCATCACGGGCGCCAACGGCTCCGGCAAGTCGACCCTGCTCGCCGCGCTGCTCGGCCGCCTCCCGCTGGACTCGGGGAACGCGCACCTGGGCTCCGGCGTGGTGGTCGGCGAGGTGGACCAGGCACGCCAGCTCTTCCATGGCTCGGA
This sequence comes from Streptomyces sp. NBC_00523, assembly GCF_036346615.1. Lineage (NCBI taxonomy): Bacteria > Bacillati > Actinomycetota > Actinomycetes > Kitasatosporales > Streptomycetaceae > Streptomyces > Streptomyces sp. NBC_00523. Next base: position 6,524,227 of record NZ_CP107836.1, read on the forward strand.
GACGCTCCTGGAGGCGTTCTGCGCGGCGGTCCCGGAGACGGAGCCCGCCGACGTACGCACGCTGCTCGCCAAGTTCGGACTGCGCGCCGACCACGTGATGCGCCCGGCGACGACCCTGTCACCGGGGGAGCGCACCCGGGCGGCGCTCGCCCTGCTCCAGGGGCGGGGCGTCAACCTCCTGGTGCTGGACGAGCCCACGAACCACCTGGACCTGCCCGCGATCGAGCAGCTGGAGTCCGCGCTCGACTCGTACACCGGCACCCTGCTCCTGGTCACGCACGACCGCCGGATGCTGGAAGCGGTCCGCACGACGCGCCGGATCGAGGTGGCAGAGGGCCGTGTAACGGAGGCCTGACCCCATCTGGCATACCAAACAGCAGACGCAGATCGCTGAAGCCTGAATAACCGCTGATTCCACCCCCCGTGACCGTAGCACTTGGCATACCAAGTGCTACGGTCGCCTGGTGATGACTCAAGCGGGCGACCCCGCCGCCTCACACGCCGACCACGCCGAGCGGGCGATCCGCGCCGGCATCCTGTCCGGCGCGTACCCCCCGGGTTCACGGCTGCGCGAACGCGAGCTCTCCGAGAGCCTGGGCGTCTCCCGCATCCCGGTCCGCGAGGCGCTCACCCGCCTGACCGGCGAGGGCCTGGTCGTCATGTCCCCGCGCCGGGGCGCCTCCGTGCGCGACCTGTCGCTGCGGGACGTCGCCGAGCTCTTCGACCTCCGCCTCAGCCTGGAGGTCTTCGCCGCCCGCAGGGCCGCCGAGGCATGCGCGGCCGGGGGCGACGGGGAGCCGTTGCGGGCCGCGATGGAGGCGGCGGAGGCGGCCACCGCGCGGGGCGACGCGGCGGAGATCCCGGCGGCCAACACCGCCCTGCACGCGGAGATCGTCGCGATGACCGGCAACCGCCTGCTCCGGGACGCACTGCAGCCCTCCCTCGGCCTGGTGCAGTGGCTGTTCAGCCTCACCGGGGGCCGCGACCCGGGCGTCCAGTGCGCCGAGCACCGGGACATCTGCGCCGCGATCCACGCGGGCAAGCCGGACCTGGCCGCGGCACTCGCGTACGCGCACATCGAACGGGGCAGGGAGCCGTCCCTGACGGCCCTGACCGGGACGCTCCCGGCCGAGTGACCCCGTAGCACCCACACACCCACACAGGAGATGCGCCACATGCTGATCAGCGACGTCCGTCCGTGGGGCGGAGAGCCCAGCGACCTCACCGTCGAGGACGGGGTGATCACCGCGATCACCCCGCACGACCCGGCCCGCCCCGCCACGGAGGACACGGTGGCCGGCCGGGGGCGGCTCGCCCTGCCGTCGTTCTCGGACGTCCACTGCCACCTGGACTCCACACGGATGGGCCTGCCCTTCCGCCCGCACACGGGTGCCCCCGGCGTCTGGGGCATGATGCTGAACGACCGCGAGCACTGGCGCGAGGACGAGTGGGACGTCGCCCGCCGGGCCACGTACACGCTGGGCCGGATGATCGAGCGCGGCACCACCCGCGTACGGAGTTACGCGCAGATCGACGCGGACTGCGGCCTGGAGCGGTTCGAGGGCGTCCTCGCGGCGAAGGAGGCGCACGCCGGGCGGTGCGAGGTCGAGATCATGGCGTTTCCGCAGGCGGGCCTGCTCCGCGAGAAGGGCGTGCCGGAACTGATGGACCGGGCGCTGTCCTCCGGGGCCGCGGTGGTCGGCGGCATCGACCCGTGCACCCTGGACCGCGACCCCGTACGCCACCTGGACATCGTCTTCGGTCTCGCGGAGCGCCACCACGCCCCGGTCGACATCCACCTCCACGAGCCGGGCGCCCTCGGGGTGTTCAGCGTCGACCTGATCCTGGAGCGGGTGCGCGCCCTGGACATGGCCGGCCGGGTGACCCTCTCGCACGCCTACGACCTGGGCTCGGTCAACGAGGCGACGACGCGCCGCCTGATCGAGGAGTTCGCCGAACTGGACATCGCGATGGCGACGGTGGCCCCCGCCCGCCACCACTCCCTGCCCCTGGCCGACCTGACCGCCGCGGGCGTCCGGGTGGGCCTGGGCGAGGACGGCCAGCGCGACTTCTGGTCCCCGTACGGCAATGGCGACATGCTGGACCGCACCTGGCAACTGGCCTTCACGAATGGCTACCGCGCGGACGACCTGATCGAACACGCGGTAGCCGTGGCCACGATGGGCGGCGCGTCCATCCTCCAGGAAGGACCGCCCCGCCTGACGTCCACCACGGACCGCCCGGGCGTCACGGTGGGCGCGAGGGCGGACCTGCTCCTGCTGGAGGGGGAGACGGTGACGTCTGCGGTCATGGACCGCAGCGAGGACCGCACGGTGCTGCACGAGGGCCGCGTGGTCGCGGACGGCCTGACGCCGCGTGATTTCAGCCCCTCCGGCGTTTGAGGAGCGGGGGTCCGGGGGCGGAGCCCCCGGTTTCGGGAAGGGGCGGGTAGGGGACAAGGCCCGCCGCAGGCGCCCCCACCCGCCCCCACCCCCACCCGCTACTCGCCCTTCAACAGCCCTGCCCGCCGCAACGCATCGGCCATCGCCCCACTCGCCGGAGCCGCCGCAGGCGCGGACCGCCCCCCACCGCCGCCGCCACGGGACTGGCGACCGCCACCCCCGCCCCCCTGCCGGGGCCGCGGCGGCCGCCCGCCCCGCTCACCCCCGGACGAAGCCCCACGGCCACCGGCCGCCTGCTCGTCGTCCAACCGCAGCGTCAACGAAATCCGCTTCCGCGGAATGTCGACCTCCATCACCTTCACCCGCACCACGTCCCCCGGCTTCACCACATCCCGGGGATCCTTCACGAAGGTCCGCGACATCGCCGACACGTGCACCAGCCCGTCCTGGTGCACCCCGATGTCCACGAACGCCCCGAACGCGGCGACGTTCGTCACGACGCCCTCCAGCACCATCCCGGCCTCCAGGTCGCCGATCTTCTCGACGCCCTCCTTGAAGGTGGCGGTCTTGAAGGCGGGACGCGGGTCGCGCCCGGGCTTCTCCAGCTCTTTCAGGATGTCGCCCACCGTCGGCAGCCCGAACTTCTCGGACACGAAGTCGTCGGCCCGCAACGACCGCAGGACACCCGTGTTCCCGATCAGCGCGGCCACGTCCCCGCCGGTCTTCTTCACCATCGCGCGCACCACCGGATACGCCTCCGGGTGCACGCTCGACGCGTCGAGCGGGTCGTCGCCGCGGATGCGGAGGAAGCCCGCGCACTGCTCGTACGCCTTCGGACCCAGCCGGGCCACGTCCTTCAGGCTCCGGCGGGACCGGAACGGCCCGTTCGCGTCGCGGTGCGCCACGATGTTCTCGGCGAGCCCGGTGCCGATGCCGGAGACCCGGGAGAGCAGCGGCGCGGACGCGGTGTTGACGTCGACGCCGACCCCGTTCACGCAGTCCTCGACGACCGCGTCCAGCGACCGCGAGAGCTTCACCTCGGACAGGTCGTGCTGGTACTGCCCGACGCCGATCGACTTCGGGTCGATCTTCACCAGCTCGGCCAGCGGGTCCTGGAGCCGGCGCGCGATCGAGACGGCGCCGCGCAACGACACGTCCATGTCGGGCAGTTCCTGCGAGGCGAACGCCGAGGCGGAGTACACGGAGGCGCCCGCCTCCGAGACCATCACCTTGGTGAGCTTCAGCTCCGGGTGCTTCGCGCACAGCTCACCCGCGAGCTTGTCCGTCTCCCGGGACGCCGTGCCGTTGCCGATGGCGATGAGGTCGACGTGGTGCTCGCGCGCCAGCCGCTCCAGGGTCGCCAGCGACTGGTCCCACTTGTTGGCCGGGACGTGCGGGTGGATGACGTCGGTCGCGACGACCTTGCCGGTCGCGTCCACCACGGCGACCTTCACACCCGTACGGAAACCGGGGTCGAGCCCCAGCGTGGCCCGCGTCCCGGCCGGCGCGGCGAGCAGCAGATCGCGCAGGTTCGACGCGAAGACGCGTACCGCCTCGTCCTCGGCCGCCGTACGCAGCCGCAGCCGCAGGTCGATGCCGAGGTGCACCAGGATCCGGGTCCGCCAGGCCCACCGCACGGTGTCGGCCAGCCACTTGTCACCGGGGCGCCCCCGGTCGTTCACGCCGAAGCGCCGGGCGACCATGTTCTCGTACGAGGACGGGCCGGGCGCCTCGGAGGGCTCCTCCGGCTCCAGGACCAGGTCGAGGACGTCCTCCTTCTCGCCCCGGAGCATCGCGAGGACCCGGTGCGAGGGCAGCGCGGTGAACGGCTCGGCGAAGTCGAAGTAGTCCGCGAACTTGGCGCCCGCCTCCTCCTTGCCGTCCCGCACCCGGGCCACCAGCCGCCCGCGCGTCCACATGCGCTCGCGCAGCTCGCCGATGAGGTCGGCGTCCTCCGAGAAGCGCTCCGTGAGGATGGCGCGGGCGCCCTCCAGGGCCGCCGCCGGGTCCGCGACGCCCTTGTCCGCGTCCACGAACGCCGCCGCGGCGGCGAGCGGTTCGACCGAGGGGTCGTCCAGCAGGCCGGAGGCGAGCGGTTCGAGGCCGGCCTCCCGGGCGATCTGCGCCTTCGTCCGCCGCTTCGGCTTGAACGGGAGGTAGATGTCCTCCAGCCGCGCCTTCGTGTCGGCGGCCCGGATGCGCGCCTCCAGCGCCTCGTCCAGCTTGCCCTGCTCCCGTACGGATTCGAGGACCGCCGTCCGGCGCTCCTCCAGCTCCCGCAGATACCGCAGCCGTTCCTCGAGCGTGCGCAGCTGCGCGTCGTCGAGCATCTCGGTCGCTTCCTTGCGGTAGCGCGCGATGAACGGCACGGTGGACCCGCCGTCGAGCAGCTCGACGGCCGCCTTCACCTGTCGCTCGCGTACGCCGAGCTCCTCGGCGATCCTGCCTTCGATGGACGTCGTCACGGTTCTACCGACTCGCCTTCTCCTGCTGGCTGTGCTGGTCGGGCCCCGGACCGCCACGGGGACGGTCCCGGAGCCACACGCCCTGCATTGTGCCGGGTGGCCGGGCGCCGTGTCGCCCGGCCACCCCAGGGAGAGGCCGTGGTTTTACGTTCAGCCCGTGGCGCTCGCCGGGAAGGCGCCCGCCGCCGCGGCCGTGGCGAGGAAGCCGCGCCCCAGCTCGGTCAGCCGGGCCACCCCCGGCCCGCCCAGGTGCTCGTACGGGCCCAGGTCCATCCGGTCCGTGGCCTCCTCCACCTCCGTACGCAGCGCGGCGCCCTCCTCGGTGAGCTCGTCCTCCGCCGTGAGCAGCCCGCGCCCGCGCAGCCGCTCCGACGCCTCCTCCCAGTCGGCGCGCCGCCAGCCCCGGCTGGCCAGGATCCAGCGGATCGCCATGCCCTTGCCCGTCGCGGTGTGGCTGACCAGCGCTTCGAGCGGGTCGAGCTCCGCGGTGAGGAGCGCGGCGAGATGCGCGTCGCCCCGGTGCTCGCGGAGCAGCGTCGCCGCGTGCCAGTACGCCAGGTGCGGTTCGTCCGGCACCGGCAGACCGGCGTGCGCCGCGTACAGCGGACGGGCGTGCCGGGTGCAGCCCTCCGTGGCGCGCAGGGCGAGCCGCGCCGCCTCGGCCATCTCCGGCGAGGCGATGACCTCCTCGCCGAGCAGCCGGCGCAGCGTCGCGTCGGCGGCGCGCAGCCGCGCGTCCAGGACCTTCGCGGGCGAGGCGATGTCCCATATCGCGGGCACGTGCTGCGCCACGAGCGCGTGGTTGAAGTTGTAGAAGGTCGCGGTCACCGTGTCCGCCCCGACCGCGCCCATGGCGGCGGCGCGGGTGGCGAAGTAGGCGGCGGAGGGATCCTCGATCCCTATCCCGCCGAGCTCCTTGCCGAGGTCGGGGGAGAAGTAGAGCGAGGAGTGCAGCGGGTTGAGGGCGTTGTGGCAGCGCCGGCCGGCACGAGGCGGGAGAGTACTCATACCCGCACGTTACCGACTGGTCGGTACGGGGAGGAACCCCCGGGTCCACGTGAGCTGTGCCGCAGCGGTCGATGGCAGGAAAGGTGGGGAACCCGTCATTGCGGCCATTCCGGCGGCCGCCCAGGATGGCGGACATGAAGCAGCGATCCGTGCTCGTCGTCCTCTTCGACGGCATTCAGAGCCTCGATGTCACCGGCCCCATGGAGGTCTTCGCCGGGGCGTCCCGCTTCCCCGAGGTCTCGTACGAGCTGCGCACCGCCTCGCTGGACGGCGCCCCGGTCCGCACCTCCTGCGGCCTCACCCTGGTCCCCGACGGCTGCCTCGCCGACGCGCCGGTGCCCCACACCCTCGTCGTCCCCGGCGGCTGGGGCACCCGCGACCCCGACCCCGCGCTCGTCGACTGGCTCCGCGCGCACGGGCCGTTGCCGGAGCGGCTGGTCTCCGTGTGCAGCGGGGCGCTGCTGCTCGCGGCGGCCGGACAGCTGGACGGCCACCGGGCGACGACGCACTGGAACGTGTGCGAGAAGCTGGCCCGCGACCACCCCGCCGTCGAGGTCGACCCCGAGCCGATCTTCGTACGCGACGGCAGGATCGCCACCTCCGCCGGGGTCACCGCGGGCATCGACCTCGCGCTGGCCCTGGTCGAGGAGGACCACGGACGGGACGTCGCCCTCACGGTCGCCCGGCACCTGGTCGTCTTCCTGCGCAGGCCGGGCAGCCAGTCCCAGTTCAGCGCACAGCTCAGCGCCCAGACGGCGCGCCGTGAACCGCTGCGCGAGGTGCAGCACTGGATCACCGAGCACCCCGGCGCCGACCTCTCCGTCGAGGCCCTGGCCGCCCGCGCCCGGCTCTCGCCCCGCCACTTCGCCCGCGCCTTCCAGGCGGAGACGGGCACCACACCCGGCCGGTACGTCGACCAGGTCCGCCTGGAACACGCCCGCCGGCTCCTGGAGGACACCACCGACGGGGTCGCCGGGATCGCCCGCGACTGCGGCTACGGCACCCCGGAGGCGATGCGCCGGGCCTTCGTCAAGGCGCTCGGCGCGGGCCCGGCCGAATACCGCCGCCGCTTCGGCTCCCACACCGCCGACCACTCCTGATCCACTCGACAGACGGGAAAACCATGCAGATCGCCATCGCTCTCTTCGACCGCTTCACCGCGCTGGACGCCGTCGGCCCGTACGAGATCCTGTCCCGCGCCCCCGGCGCCGAGGCGGTCTTCGTCGCCGAACGGGCGGGCTCGGTACGCAACGACAGCGGCAGCCTCGACCTGGTCGCCCACCGCACCTTCGACGAGGTACCCGCCCCCGACCTGGTGATCGTCCCCGGCGGCCCCGGTCAGCACCACCAGATGGAGAACGAGAACCTGCTCGGGTGGCTGCGCCGCGCGGACGAGGTCACCACCTGGACGACCTCCGTCTGCACCGGATCGCTGCTGCTGGCGGCGGCCGGGCTCCTGAAGGGGCGGCGCGCCACCTCGCACTGGCTCGCCCTGGACACCCTGAAGGGCCACGGCGCCGAACCCACCGGCGAACGCGTCGTCCTCGACGGCAAGTACGTCACCGCCGCCGGTGTCTCGGCCGGGATCGACATGGGCCTCACCCTGCTCGGCCGCATCGCCGGCGACCGGACCGCCCAGGCCGTACAGCTGCTCACCGAGTACGACCCCCAGCCGCCCTACGACGCCGGGTCGCCGGCCAAGGCACCGGCCGACCTGGTCGAGGAGTGGCGGGGCCGGAGCCGCTTCATGCTTCAGTAGGCGCCCAGGTGAAGCGGGGCGCGCGGCGCTCCAGGAAGGCGGCGACCCCCTCCGCGGTGTCGCCGCTGCCCCGCGCCTGCCCGGCCCAGTGCGCGTCCCGGTCCTCGCGCCCGGCCGCGAACTCCTTGGCGGCGGCCTGGGTCAGCCGGGACCGGGACACCAGGGTGCGTACGTAGGCGGCGACCCGCTCGTCCAGCCCGTCGGCCGGCAGCACCTCGTCCACCAGGCCCGTCCGCAGCGCCCGCTCCGTGTCGATCAGCTCACCGGAGAACAGCAGGTGCTTGGCCGTCGCCGGACCCGTGAGGGCGACGAGGCGGCGGGTGGACGACGCGGGGTAGACGATGCCCAGCTTGGCCGGGGTGACCCCGAACAGGGCGCCCTCGGCCGCGAAGCGCAGATCGCAGGCGGCGGCGAGCTGGCTCCCGCCGCCCACGCAGTACCCGCGCACCGCCGCGAGGGTCGGCAGTGGGAACGCGGCCAGCGCCTCCTCGGCCGCCACGGCCAGGCTCTGCGGATCGCTCCCGGGATCCCGCAGCGAGGAGATGTCGGCGCCCGCGCAGAAGGTGTCGCCCGCGCCCGTCAGGACCAGGGCGCCCACGAAGGGATCGGCGGCCAGCTTCCCGAGCAGGACCGGCAGCGCCTCCCACATGGCGGCCGTCATCGCGTTGCGCTTGGCGGAATTGCTGATGACGACGGTGGCGACGCCGTCCGCGACGGTCTGCTCCAGCCGGGGTTCCGTACGGTCCATGGCCGGATGCTATCCGTGGTGTTCGAACCTACGATCAAGAAGGGGTCGCGAAACAGGCACGCACCCGAGGAGCCCCACGTGGACGGTCCCGAACGCGAAGGCAGGAAGCTCCACCGCAGCTTCGGCGGTCTGGCCCTGCTCGGCATCCTGCTCGTCATCGCCGGCCTGGTCGGCCTCGTCTACACCGGCGTCGCGACGCTCACCTCGATGATCCTGTTCGGCTGGCTGCTCCTCGTCGGCGGCCTCGTCGGCCTGGTGCACGCCGTCCAGTCGCGCGGCACCAACTACTTCTGGCTGGGCGTGGTGGTCGCCGCGCTGAACATCGCCGCCGGAGTCGTCGTCATCCGCCATCCGCACGGCACCGCCGAGGCGCTGACCATGTTCGCCGCGCTGCTCTTCCTGACCGGCGGGGTCTTCCGGCTCGTCGGCAGCGTCGTGGTGCGCGGCCCGCAGTTCGGCTGGACCCTGCTCCAGGGCGCCTTCGGGCTGCTCCTCGGCCTGCTCGTCCTCTTCGACTGGCCGCACAGCAGCCTCTACGTACTCGGCTGCTTCTTCTCGCTGGCCCTGCTCTTCGACGGGCTCGGGCTCATCGCCATCGGGATCGGCGGCCGGCGCATCGTCTCGATGGTCTCCGAGCAGATGGCGTCGGGTGAAGACAAGGGGGACAAGGGAGAAGGAACGGACCCGCTCACCCAGGACGGTCAGAAGCGGTCCGAAAACTGACGCTCTCGCGCGAATGAAGTCGAGTCCGGTCAATAGGAGTCGACTTCTGTTCAATAGTACGGACCGGAGCAACCCCGCCCGCCACCCTGTACTCGACGTGAAGTCACTACGAGTGGAGAGCGGGTACCGGACTATGGAGAGCCGCGGGAGTACCCCCGCCCGGCCCGTGCCGTACGAAGGGGTCTGGCGCTTCACCGCCCCGGCCTCGGACGTCTCCGTACCCCAGGCCCGGCACGCCGTACGCGATCTGCTGAAGCGCCAGAACGTGCCGATCGAGGACGACATCGCCCAGGGCCTGCTGCTCATCGTCTCCGAGCTGGTCACCAACGCCGTCAAGCACGCGGCGCTGCTCTCGCCCGAGCTCGCCGTGGAGGTGGCCGTGGGCGAGGACTGGGTCAGGGTGTCCGTCGAGGACAACCACCCGTACCGCCCGACGGCCCTGGAGACCGACTACGCGCAGACCGGCGGCCGGGGCCTGCTGCTGGTCCGCGAGATCACCCGGGAAGCGGGCGGCACCTGCGACGTCGAGCACACCGCGGGCGGCGGCAAGGTCATCTGGGCGGCCCTGCCGCTGAGCACCGCCCTCTGACCCCTCCGCCGCACCGGACCTACCAGCCGGCGCCGTCCCCGGTCAGCTCGCGGATCGCCGGCCGGGCGGCGTCCAGCACGGTCATGAACCACGCGGAGAACGGCTCACGGGCATGCCGCTCGGCCAGCTCGGCCGCCGTCACGAAGGCCGTCCCGCCGACCTCCTCCGGATCGGGCCGCAGCCGCTCCTGCGCGAGGCCCACGAAGAGGTGGTTGAACTCCTGCTCCACCAGGCCCGACGCCGGGTCCGGGTGGTTGTAGCGGACGGTGCCCGCCGCGGCCAGCAGCGACGGCGAGATCCCCAGCTCCTCGTACGTGCGCCGGGCGGCGGCGGCGAAGGGCGCCTCACCCGGGTAGGGGTGGCCGCAGCAGGTGTTGGACCAGACACCGGGGGAGTGGTACTTGCCCAGGGCGCGCTGCTGGAGCAGCAGCCGGCCCTGCTCGTCGAAGAGGAACACGGAGAACGCGCGGTGCAGCTGGCCGGGCGCCTGGTGGGCGGCGAGCTTCTCCGCCGTACCGATGGTGGTGCCGTTCTCATCGACCAGTTCGAGCATGATCGCTTCCGCTGTGCCGTTCGACGAGGTGTTCGCCGCGGTGACTGGTGTGGTCGGCATACCCATCCTTCGCTGTGGTCCCGGCCCCGTGCAGCCGGTCCCGTCGAGTCTGCTCAAGTCTGCCGTACAAAAGCGGCTTGTCCGTACTTAGGGTCCTGGCATGTCCGCCCCGCCCCGGCCGGTTTCTCAGACCCCGAAGGCGGGCGGATACTCAATCGTGCCCCTCGGGACCGGCGCGGAATCATCGAGCACCAACGCCATCATCGCCTCGTCCGGAACGTCGAAGGACGGCCGGATTCCGTACCGCGAGGCCGGTACGAAGCCGAACCTCGGGTAGTACTCGGGGTGCCCGAGGACCAGCACCAGCGGCTCCCCGTACTCCCGCGCCGCCTCCAGCAGACCCCGCACCACTGCCGAGCCGGCGCCGCGGCGCTGGTGCTCCGGCGCCGTGGCGACCGGCGCCAGGGCGAGGGCGGGCGCGCCACCCACCCGGCAGCGGGTCAGCAGGGCGAACGCGGCGACCGAGCCGTCGGGCGACTGTGCGACGTACGAGAGGCCGGGCATCCAGGCGTCGGGATCCGCGCGCAGCGATTCCACCAGCGCGGCCTCCGCCTCCGTCGGGAACGCGGCGGCGTTCACGGCGTGCACGGCGGGGAAGTCGTCCCGCGTCTCGGGACGGACGGTCCAGGTCATGTCGGTCAACGTGGGGACCCTCGGGTGGGCGGGCACCGGCCGGCGGGCCGGTTCGTACACGTCCGCGAAACCCTACACCTCGGACCGCACACGGATCCGGGGCTCAGTGGCAGAGCCGCGCCTCGTGCTCCGCGTGGCCGCTCGGCTCCAGCTGGAAGGTGCAGTGCTCCACGTCGAAGTGGTCGCCGAGGCAGCCCTGGAGCTCGTGCAGCAGCTTCTCGTGGCCGATCGAGTCGAGCAGGTCCTGCTGCACCACCACATGGGCGGAGAGCACCGGCATCCCCGAGGTGATCGTCCAGGCGTGCAGATCGTGGACGTCCAGTACGCCGGGCAGCGCCGTGATGTGGTCGCGCACCTCGGCCATGTCGACGCCTGCGGGCGCCGCCTCCAGGAGCACGTTCAGCGTCTCGCGCAGCAGTCGCACCGCGCGCGGGACGATCATGAGCCCGATGACCAGTGAAGCGATGGGGTCCGCCGCCTGCCAGCCGGTCGCCATGACGATGCCCGCCGAGACCAGCACCGTCACCGAGCCCAGCGTGTCCGCCAGCACCTCCAGATAGGCGCCGCGCACATTGAGGCTCTCCTGCTGCCCGCGCGTCAGCAGCGACAGCGACACCGCGTTCGCGACGAGACCCACCAGGGCGAAGGCGATCGTGAGCCCGCCCCGGGTCTCCGTCGGATCGATGAAGCGCTGTACGGCCTCGTAGAGCAGATAGCCGCCCACCCCGAGCAGCAGACAGCAGTTGGCCAGGGCTGCCAGGATCTCCGCCCGGGCGTAGCCGAAGGTGCGGTTCGGGCCGGCCGGCCGGTTCGCGAAATGGATCGCCAGCAGGGCGAGCCCGAGCCCCAGGGAATCGGTGGCCATGTGGGCCGCGTCCGCGATCAGGGCGAGCGAGCCGGACAGCACACCGCCGACGACCTCCATGACCGTGACGGCCAGGGTGATGCAGAGCGCGATGCGCAGCCGCCCCTTGTGCGCGGCGGCCGCCGTGCCGGTGAGCGCCGGCCCGTGCGCATGTCCGTGATCGTGCCCTGCCCCCATGGGGACGCCTCCCGGTCGTCTCGCGGACCCGGGCTTCCGGCCCGGGCTCTGCCAGTCAACTACGGGTGGGGGGTATCGGGCAACACGGCACTGAACACCGTTATCAACGTCCCTGACCTGCGGAAACGTGTGCAGGTCAGAGCGCTGGTACGGCGGAGGGCCACCCGGCTTTGTCAGGCGGGGCGGCCATCGACAATGATGATCGCGGACGGAGCGCGTGGTCCGGCCCCACCTGGAACGGGGCGCGAACGGGCAGTGAACTCGCGCTTCCGTTCATCCGATAGCCTCTGCCGACATGCCGCCGGCCGCTTCTGGCCGCACTGTCGCGTGCCGATCCGTGTCAGCACCCAAGGAGTGAGTTCGTCTGTCGACCGCCATTCTCACAGGTGCTCCGCTGCCCGGATCGTCACTGGAGGACGATCTGCGGTCGCTGGGCTTCGACGTCCGGGCAGCCGCCGACGTCACCGAAGCGGCCACCCTGCTGGCCGCCGTCCCGGCGGCCCACCGCGTCGCCCTGGTCGACCCCCGCTTCGTCGGCCACCGCCACGCCCTGCGGCTCGCCCTGACCGACCCCCGCTTCCCCGCGGCGGCCGTGCCCGGCGCCCTCACCGCACAGGCCGAGGCGCGCCCCGCCCTGGTCGGCGCCCTGCGCGCCACCACCGACGCGGTCGGCGCCGGAGTGCCCGCGGGCGGCACCGCCACGGTCACCGACCGCACGGTGCCCGGCCGGCTCGCCGCGGCCATGGAGGCCGGGGGCACCGAGGTGCAGCGCCCCGAGCTGGGCTCGCTCGTCGCCACCGTGCCCGCCGACGAGACCGCCCGCGCCGCCGCCCGTACGGACGTCGAGGCCGTGGACGACGAGGCGGTCCGGTTGCGCAGCGCGGTGAAGGCCCGCGACGGCTTCTTCACCACCCACTTCATCAGCCCGTACTCGCGCTACATCGCCCGCTGGTGCGCGCGCCGGGGGCTCACCCCGAACCAGGTCACCACCGCGTCCCTGCTCACCGCGCTGATAGCGGCCGGCTGCGCGGCCACCGGCACCCGGGGCGGCTACGTCGCGGCGGGCGTCCTGCTCCTGTTCTCCTTCGTCCTGGACTGCACCGACGGGCAGCTGGCCCGCTACTCCCTGCAGTACTCCACGATGGGCGCCTGGCTGGACGCCACCTTCGACCGCGCCAAGGAGTACGCCTACTACGCGGGCCTCGCCCTCGGCGCCGCCCGCAACGGCGACGACGTCTGGGCGCTGGCGCTCGGCGCGATGGTCCTCCAGTCCTGCCGCCACATCATCGACTTCTCGTTCAACGAGGCCAACCACGACGCGGTGGCGAACAGCAGCCCCACGGCCGCCCTCTCCGACAAGCTCGACAGCGTCGGCTGGACGGTCTGGCTGCGCCGCATGATCGTGCTCCCGATCGGCGAGCGCTGGGCGATGATCGCCGTCCTCACCGCGGTCACCACCCCGCGCATCGTCTTCTACGCCCTCCTCATCGGCTGCGCCTTCGCCGCCTGCTACACCACAGCGGGCCGCCTCCTGCGCTCCCTGACCCGCAAGGCCCGGCGCACCGACCGCGCCGCCCAGGCCCTCGCCGATCTCGCGGACTCCGGCCCCATCGCCCAGCTGATCGCCGCCCGGGGCCCGAAGATCGGCGGCGCCTGGACCGCCCCCGCGGTCGCCCTCGTCGGCACCGGGGCGCTGATCGCCGCCGCGCTCCAGCAGCCCTTCGGCAGCCGCCAGACGGTCATCGCCGCCGTCTTCTACGCGGTCTGCTCCGGGATAGCCGTGGCGCGCCCCCTCAAGGGCGCACTCGACTGGCTCGTGCCCCCGGTCTTCCGGGCCGCCGAGTACTGCACGGTCCTGATCCTGGCCGCCCGCAGCGACATCGACGGGGCGCTCCCCGCGGCCTTCGGCCTGGTCTCGGCCGTCGCCTACCATCACTACGACACGGTGTACCGCATCCGAGGCGGCACCGGCGCCCCGCCCCAGTGGCTGGTGCGCACGATCGGCGGACACGAGGGCCGGACCCTGGTCGTGGCCGTGCTCGCCGCCGCACTCACCGGAGCCTCCGGTTTCACCACGGCGCTCACCGTGCTCGCCGTGGCCGTGGCAGTGATCGTGCTGGTGGAGTCCATCCGCTTCTGGGTGTCCTCCGGGGCGCCCGCCGTTCACGACGAAGGAGAAACCGCATGATCGGCCTCGTACTGGCAGCCGGCGCGGGACGGCGCCTGCGCCCCTACACCGACACGCTGCCCAAGGCGCTCGTGCCGGTGGACGGCGACAAGACGATCCTCGACCTCACGCTGGCCAACTTCGCCGAGATCGGGCTCACCGAGGTCGCGATCGTCGTCGGCTACCGCAAGGAGGCCGTCTACGCCCGCAAGGAGGAGCTGGAGGCCACGTACGGCCTGAAGCTCACCCTCGTGGACAACGACAAGGCCGAGGAGTGGAACAACGCCTACTCCCTGTGGTGCGCCCGTGAGCAGCTGAAGCGCGGGGTGCTCCTCGCCAACGGCGACACCGTGCACCCGGTCTCCGTCGAGAAGACCCTGCTGGCCGCGCGCGGCGACGGGCAGAAGATCATCCTCGCCCTCGACACGGTGAAGTCCCTCGCCGACGAGGAGATGAAGGTCGTCGTCGAGGACGGCAAGGGCGTCCGGCGGATCACCAAGCTGATGGACCCGGCCGAGGCCACCGGCGAGTACATCGGCCTCACCCTCATCGAGGCCGAGGCCGCGGAGGAACTGGCCGACGCGCTGAAGGCCACCTTCGAGCGCGACCCGGACCTCTACTACGAGGACGGCTACCAGGAGCTCGTCAACCGCGGCTTCACCGTGGACGTCGCCCCCATCGGTGACGTCAGCTGGGTCGAGATCGACAACCACGACGACCTCGCGAAGGGCCGGGAGATCGCGTGCCGGTACTGACCCGACTCATCCCGTCCCCGGTCTTCGTGGACATCAGCCGGGGTGCCATGCACGACCTGGCCGGTCTCCTCGCCGACCAGCGGATCTCCGCCTCCGGCAAGCTCGCCATCGCGATCAGCGGCGGCTCCGGCCTGGCCCTGCGCGAGAAGCTGGCCCCGGCCCTGCCGGGCGCCGACTGGTACTGCGTCGCCGGCGGCAACATCGACGCCGCGGTGCAGCTGGCCGACGACATCAAGGGCAAGCGCTACGACGCCGTGGTCGGCCTCGGCGGCGGCAAGATCATCGACGTCGCGAAGTACGCCGCGGCCCGGGTCGGCCTGCCGCTGGTCTCGGTCGCCACGAACCTCGCCCACGACGGCCTCTGCTCGCCCGTCGCCACCCTGGACAACGACAACGGCCGGGGCTCCTACGGCGTCCCCATGCCCATCGCCATGGTGATCGACCTGTCGGTGATCCGCGCCGCCCCCGACCGCTTCGTGCGGTCCGGCATCGGCGACGCGATCTCCAACATCTCCGCCATCGCCGACTGGGAGCTCTCGCACCAGGTCAACGGCGAGCAGATCGACGGACTGGCCGCCGCCATGGCCCGTACCGCGGGCGAAGCCGTCCTGCGCCACCCCGGCACCGTCGCCGACGACGAGTTCCTCACCGTCCTCGCCGAGTCGCTGGTGCTCTCCGGTATCGCCATCTCGATCAGCGGCGACACCCGGCCCTCGTCCGGCGCCTGCCACGAGATCAGCCACGCGTTCGACCTGCTCTTCCCGAAGCGGGCCGCCAGCCACGGCGAGCAGGTCGGCCTCGGCGCCGCCTTCGCCATGCACCTGCGCGGGGCCGTGGACGAGTCCGGCCTCTTCGCCGACGTACTGCGCAGGCACGGTCTGCCGGTCACGCCCGAGGAGATCGGCTTCACCGCCGACGAATTCGTCCAGGCCGTCGAGTACGCGCCCCAGACCCGCCCGGGACGCTTCACGGTCCTGGAACACCTCAGCCTCTCCACCGACCAGATCAGGGACGCGTACGTCGACTATGCCAAGACCATCAGTAGCTGAACTCCGCCCGGTCGTTCACCCGCCGGGCGTCAAGGACCGGCGCAGCGGTGAGCACTGGGCGGGCCGGATATACATGCGCGAGGTCTCCCTGCGCATCGACCGGTACCTGGTGAACACCAAGGTCACGCCCAACCAGCTGACCTACCTGATGACGCTGGCCGGAGTGCTCGCCGCCCCCGCACTGCTCGTCCCGGGCATCTGGGGCGCGGTGCTCGGCGTCGTCATGGTCCAGCTGTACCTGCTGCTCGACTGCGTGGACGGCGAGATCGCGCGCTGGAAGAAGCAGTTCTCGCTCGGCGGCGTCTACCTCGACCGGGTCGGCGCCTACCTGTGCGACGCGGCCGTCCTCGTCGGCTTCGGCCTGCGCGCCGCCGACCTGTGGGGCACCGGCCGGATCGACTGGCTGTGGGCCTTCCTCGGCACGCTCGCCGCGCTCGGCGCGATCCTGATCAAGGCCGAGACGGACCTGGTCGGCGTCGCCCGCCACCAGGGCGGACTGCCGCCGGTCAAGGAGTCCGCCTCCGAGCCGCGCTCCTCCGGCATGGCGTTCGCCCGCCGGGCCGCCGGTGCGCTGAAGTTCCACCGGCTCATCCTGTGCGTCGAGGCGTCCCTGGTCATCCTCGTCGCGGCGATCCTCGACGCGGTGCGGGACGACTTCTTCTTCAGCCGCCTCGCGGTCGCGGTCCTGGCGGGCATCGCCCTGCTCCAGACCCTGCTGCACCTCGTGTCGGTCCTGGCATCGAGCAGGCTGAAGTGAGCACACCCATGAAACTCGGCGCGGTCATCATCACCATGGGCAACCGCCCGGCCGAGCTGCGCGCCCTGCTCGATTCGGTCGCCGCCCAGGAGGGCGACCGGATCGAGGTGGTCGTCGTCGGCAACGGCTCGCCCGTCCCCGACGTCCCCCCGGGCGTCCGCACCGTCGAGCTGCCCGAGAACCTCGGCATCCCCGGCGGCCGGAACGTCGGCATCGAGGCGTTCGGGCCCTCCGGCGCCGATGTGGACGCCCTGCTCTTCCTGGACGACGACGGGCTGCTGCCCCTCACCGACACCGCGGAGCTGTGCCGGAAGGCGTTCGCCGAGGACGCCCGGCTCGGCATCATCAGTTTCCGCATCGCGGACCCCGAGACCGGGGTCACCCAGCGCCGGCACGTGCCCCGGCTGCGCGCCGCCGACCCGATGCGCTCGTCCCGCGTGACGACGTTCCTGGGCGGCGCCAACGCGGTGCGCACCCGGGTGCTGGCCGAGGTCGGCCCGCTGCCGGGCGACTTCTTCTACGCGCACGAGGAGACGGACCTCGCCTGGCGGGCGCTGGACGCCGGCTGGCTGATCGACTACCGCGCGGACATGGTGCTGCACCACCCCACCACGGCCCCGTCCCGCCATGCCGTCTACCACCGCATGGTGGCCCGCAACCGGGTCTGGCTGGCCCGGCGCAACCTCCCCGCGCCCCTCGTCCCGGTGTACCTCGGGGTGTGGATGCTGCTGACCCTGCTGCGCAGGCCGTCCGGCGAGGCGCTGAAGGCGTGGTTCGGCGGATTCCGGGAAGGCTGGCGGACGCCCTGCGGACCGCGCCGCCCGATGAAGTGGCGTACGGTGTGGCGACTGACCAGGCTGGGCCGCCCTCCGGTCATCTGAGAGGCTCCCCTCTGGGAGCATGAGGCGTATTTTTCTTGTCGGGACCTGTCCGCCCTGAGCCGCGCCCGCGACTGGCTGCGCATTTCGAATACGAGAGTTTCTTCTGGTGAGTGACACAACCCATGGCGGCGCGGTTGCGGTGAGCAGCCCGCCCTCAGCCGACGACGGCCTGAGCGCGGCCGAGCTGGCCGCGAAGTACGGCCTTGCGGTCAGCGGTGCCCGGCCCGGACTCCTCGAGTACGTGCGCCAGCTCCAGGGGCGGCGCCATTTCATCCTGGCGTTCTCCCGGGCCAAGCTGACCGCCCAGTACAGCCAGGCGAAGCTGGGCCAGCTGTGGCAGGTGGCGACCCCGCTCCTGAACGCGGCGGTCTACTTCCTCATCTTCGGGCTGATCCTCGGCACGAAGAAGGGGATCCCGCAGGAGGTCTTCATCCCGTTCCTGGTGACCGGGGTGTTCGTCTTCACCTTCACGCAGAGCTCCGTGATGGCCGGTGTACGCGCGATCTCCGGGAACCTCGGCCTGGTCAGGGCCCTGCACTTCCCGCGCGCCTCGTTGCCGATCTCCTTCTCGCTCCAGCAGCTCCAGCAGCTGCTGTACTCGATGATCGTGCTGATCGCGGTCACGGTCGGATTCGGCAGCTACCCCCGGCTCTCCTGGCTGCTGGTGCTCCCCGCGCTGGCGATGCAGTTCTTCTTCAACACCGGACTGGCGCTCGCCATGGCCAGAATGGGCGCCAAGACCCCGGACCTGGCGCAGCTGATGCCGTTCGTCATGCGGACCTGGATGTACGCCTCCGGCGTCATGTTCTCCATCCCGGTGATGCTCGCGGACAAGCCGGCCTGGATCACCGACGTGCTCCAGTACAACCCGGCGGCCATCTACATGGACCTGGTCAGGTTCGCCCTGATCGACGGATACGGCTCCGAGAACCTGCCGGACCACGTCTGGGTGGTCGCCCTCGCCTGGTCGATCGTGGTGGGCATCGTGGGCTTCGTGTACTTCTGGAAGGCAGAGGAACGGTACGGCCGTGGCTGACGACAACACCGCGGGGCGCGTCCCCACCGTGATCGCCGACGACGTGCACATCGTGTACCGGGTCAACGGCGGCGGCGGTGGCAAGGGCAGCGCCACCGCGGCACTGAGCCGGATCATGCGCCGCGAGAAGGGCCAGGAGCGCGGGGTGCGCAAGGTGCACGCCGTGCGCGGGGTCACCTTCACCGCCTACCGGGGCGAGGCGATCGGGCTCATCGGGACGAACGGCTCCGGCAAGTCGACGCTGCTCCGCGCCATCGCGGGCCTGCTGCCGACGGAGAGCGGCAGCGTCTACACGGACGGCCAGCCCTCGCTGCTCGGCGTCAACGCCGCGCTGATGAGCGATCTGACCGGCGAACGCAACGTGGTGCTCGGCGGCCTCGCGATGGGCATGAGCCGCGAGGAGATCCGCGAGCGCTACGAGGACATCGTGGAGTTCTCCGGCATCAACGACAAGGGCGACTTCATCACCCTGCCGATGCGCACCTACTCCTCCGGCATGGCCGCCCGCCTCCGCTTCTCCATCGCGGCCGCCAAGAACCACGACGTCCTCATGATCGACGAGGCGCTGGCGACCGGTGACCGCAAGTTCCAGATCCGCTCCGAGGCGCGGATCAGGGAGCTGCGCAAGGAGGCCGGCACGGTCTTCCTGGTCAGCCACAGCAACAAGTCGATCCGGGACACCTGCAACCGGGTCCTGTGGCTGGAGAAGGGCGAGCTCCTGATGGACGGCCCGACCGAAGAGGTCCTGCGGGCCTACGAGCGGGAGACCGGCAAGTAGGACGCCCCGCGTCGCACGGCACTCGGCCCCCACCGGAGACCCTTCCGGCGGGGGCCGTTCCGCGTCCGGAGTGTGGACCGGAGTCCGGACATCCGCGCCTCGTCGTACGGCGGCCGTCGCGATCTCCTCCCGCCGGATGACGTGAACGCGCTCCCGCGGGGGGAAAGTTGACGCGGGCCCCGGGGCCGGTGCCGTGCGGCCCGTACCCCGGCGTTTGGATGAGCGTTGTACAACGTAAGCTGTACCGGTGCTGATTCGCCGCAAGTGGGGCGATACCGCCTGGGAGGACGGCCGGGAGCCGTCCTCGGCACTCGGAAGGGCGGGCGGCGTGTCCGGAATGGGGTATTTTGGGTCAGCAGTGTAGAACGGGAGTTGTGACGGCTATGACGGAAGATCTCCCGCTCCGAGGTGCTCACGCCGTCCCCGCGCAGGGCGGTCCGCAGTGACCCGTACCCGGCAGGCGCGGCTCGATACCGCCGCATCCGGAACCCTCGGCAAGGCAGCCCACGAGAACTTTCCGGTCGCCCCCTTCTTCCTGCCGCGCGCCTGGCGCGACGACCTCATGGCCGTCTACGGCTTCGCCCGGCTCGTGGACGACATCGGCGACGGCGACCTCGCCCCCGGTGGCGCCGACGCCGTGCACCTCGGGCTCGAACCGGCCCAGAGCGACGACCGGCTCGCGATGCTCGACGCGCTCGAGACCGACCTGCACCGCGTCTTCGCGACCACCGGCGAGACCCCGCACCACCCGTTGATGCGGGCATTGCGCCCCACCGCCCGGCGCCGCGCGCTCACCCCCGAGCCGTTCATCGGCCTCATCGAGGCCAACCGGCAGGACCAGAAGGTCCGCCGCTACGGCACGTACGAGGAACTGCTCGCCTACTGCGAGCTCTCCGCCAACCCCGTCGGCCGCCTCGTCCTCCAGCTCACCGGGACCGCGAGCCCCGAACGGCTGCGCCGCTCCGACGCCGTGTGCACCGCACTGCAGATCGTGGAGCACCTCCAGGACGTCGCCGAGGACCTCGGCCGCGACCGCATCTATCTTCCGGCCGAGGACATGGCCCGCTTCCACGTCGGCGAGACCGACCTCGCGGCGCCCACCGCCAACGCCTCGGTCCGCTCCCTGATCGCGTACGAAGCGGAACGCGCCCGGGATCTGCTGAATGAAGGCACCCCCCTGGTGGGTAGCGTCCACGGCAGGCTCAGGCTGCTTCTCGCCGGATTCGTGGGAGGAGGACGCGCCGCCCTCACCGCGATCGCGGCCGCCGGATTCGACGTACTGCCCGGACCGCCCGGACCCACCAAGCCCAGCCTGCTGCGCGAAGTGGGAGTTGTTTTGCGAAAAGCGCGTAGAGAGGGATGAGCCGGACCGTGGAGGGACAGACGACGTACATGTCGGCACCGGTACAGGCCGCTTACAGTTACTGCGAGGCCGTCACCGGACAGCAGGCGCGCAACTTCGCGTACGGCATCAGGCTGCTGCCGGCCGAGAAGCGGCAGGCCATGTCGGCCCTGTACGCCCTCTCCCGCCGGGTGGACGACATCGGCGACGGCGAACTGGAGCCGGAGACCAAGCGCGTCCGCCTGGAGAGCACCCGCACCCTGCTCGACCGCGTCCGCGCCGGCAAGGTCGAGGAGGACGACACCGACCCGGTCGCCGTCGCGCTCGCCGACGCCGCCCGCAGGTTCCCGCTGCCGCTCGACGGGCTCGACGAGCTCATCGACGGCGTCCTGATGGACGTGGACGGTGCCGTCTACGAGACCTGGGACGACCTCAAGGTCTACTGCCGGTGCGTCGCGGGCGCCATCGGGCGCCTGAGCCTCGGCGTGTTCGGCACGGAGCCCGGCGCTCCCGGCGCCGAGCGCGCCCCCGAGTACGCCGACACCCTCGGCCTCGCCCTCCAGCTGACGAACATCCTGCGCGACGTCCGCGAGGACGCGGGCAACGGCCGCACCTACCTGCCCGCCGACGACCTCGCCAAGTTCGGCTGCTCCGCGGGCTTCCAACGGGCCACCCCGCCGCCCGGCTCCGACTTCGCGGGCCTCGTCCACTTCGAGGTCCGGCGCGCCCGCGCCCTGTTCGCCGAGGGCTACCGGCTGCTGCCGATGCTCGACCGGCGCAGCGGCGCCTGCGTGGCGGCCATGGCCGGCATCTACCGCAGGCTCCTCGACCGCATCGAGCGCGACCCCGAGGCGGTGCTGCGCGGCCGGGTCTCGCTCCCGGGTCACGAGAAGGCGTACGTCGCGGTGCGCGGCCTGTCCGGTCTCGACGCCCGGCACATCTCACGGCGCACGGCCCGAGGGCGTGTCTGAATGCGCCTCAGGTACATCTCGCGCACCATGTGCATCAAGGACGAACGCGGCGGACGGCGGGCAACCCCCGCCCGGGCCGCCGCGTCCCTGTCTGGGCAGGACCGATCCGAGCAGGGCCGATGGGCGAGCAGCCGGCGAGAGGGGGACGCATGAACGACGACGCGACGCGTCCGTCCCGCGCGGTCGTGATCGGCGGCGGGCTCGCCGGTGTCACGGCGGCGCTCCGCCTGGCCGACGCCGGGCTTGACGTGACCCTGCTCGAAGGGCGGCCCCGGCTCGGCGGCCTCGCCTTCTCGTTCCGCCGGGGCGAGCTGACGGTCGACAACGGCCAGCACGTCTACCTGCGCTGCTGCACCGCCTACCGCTGGTTCCTCGACCGGGTCGACGGCGCCCGCCTGGCACCCCTGCAAAACCGTTTGGACGTGCCCGTTCTGGACGTCGGGCGGCCCGCGGGCCCCCGCCTCGGACGGCTGCGCCGCAACGCGCTCCCGGTCCCGCTGCACCTCGCCGCCGGGCTCGCCGGATACCCGCACCTCTCGCTCGCCGAACGCGCCGGTGTCGCCCGCGCCGCGCTCGCCCTCGGCCGGCTCGACCCGGACGACCCGGCCCTCGACGCCGAGGACTTCGGCAGCTGGCTCGCCCGGCACGGCCAGTCGCCGCGCACCATCGAGGCGCTGTGGGACCTCGTCGGCGTCGCCACCCTCAACGCCACCGCCCCCAACGCCTCGCTCGGGCTCGCCGCGAAGGTCTTCAAGACCGGGCTGCTCTCCGACGCGGGCGCCGCCGACATCGGCTGGGCCGCCGTACCCCTCGGGGACATCCACGACACGATGAGCCGCAAGGCCCTCGACTCGGCCGGGGTCCGCACCGAACTGCGCACCAAGGCCCACGGCCTCGCCCGCACCGAGGACGGGCACTGGGTGGTGGACACCGGCGCCGAACGGATCGAGGCGGAGACCGTCGTCCTGGCCGTGCCGCAGCGCGAGACCCACGACCTGCTGCCCGAGGGCGCGCTCGACGCACCGGACAAGCTCCTGGAGATCGGTACATCACCGATCCTCAACGTGCACGTCGTCTACGACCGCAAGGTGCTCAAGCGGCCCTTCTTCGCCGCGCTCGGCTCCCCGGTCCAGTGGGTCTTCGACCGCACCGAGGCCTCCGGCCTCACCGGACCCGGGCAGTACCTCGCGGTCTCCCAGTCCGCGGCCGACGAGGAGATCGAACTGCCCGTCGCCGAGCTGCGCGCCCGCTACCTGCCGGAGCTGGAACGGCTGCTGCCCGCCGCCCGGGGCGCCGGCATCCGGGACTTCTTCGTCACCCGCGAGCGCACCGCGACCTTCGCGCCCGCACCCGGCGTCGGCCGGCTGCGCCCCGGGACGCTCACCCGCGCCCCGGGACTCTTCCTGGCAGGTGCCTGGACCGCCACCGGCTGGCCCGCCACGATGGAGGGCGCGGTCCGCAGTGGCGCGGGTGCCGCGGACGCCGCGCTCCTGGCGCTCGGCCGCCCCCATGAACATCCGCTGCAGGAGGCGGCATGAGCAGTACCACCGGAACAAGAGGAGAGTCAGTGACCCCGGCGAATCCGGCTTCCGACACCGTGGCGGACACCACGGACGTCACCGCGCTTCTGGAGCGCGGACGGGCCCTTTCCACGCCGGTGCTCCGGGCCGCCGTCGACCGGCTCGCACCGCCCATGGACACCGTGGCCGCCTATCACTTCGGCTGGATCGACGCCCAGGGCAGGCCCGCCGACGGCGACGGCGGCAAGGCCGTCCGCCCGGCCCTGGCCCTGCTGTCCGCCGAGGCGGCCGGCGCCGCGGCCGAGGCCGGCATTCCCGGCGCCGTCGCGGTCGAACTCGTGCACAACTTCTCGCTGCTGCACGACGACCTGATGGACGGCGACGAGCAGCGGCGCCACCGCGACACCGTATGGAAGGTGCACGGCCCCGCCCAGGCCATCCTGGTCGGCGACGCCCTGTTCGCCCTGGCCAACGAGGTCCTGCTGGAGCTCGGCACGGCGGAGGCGGGCCGGGCGGCCCGGCGGCTGACCACGGCGAGCCGCAAGCTCATCGACGGACAGGCCCAGGACATCTCGTACGAGCACCGCGAGCGCGTCACGGTCGAGGAGTGTCTGGAGATGGAGGGCAACAAGACCGGCGCCCTCCTCGCCTGCGCCTGCTCCATCGGCGCGGTGCTCGGCGGCGCCGACGACCGCACGGCCGACGTCCTGGAGGCGTACGGCCACCACCTCGGGCTCGCCTTCCAGGCGGTCGACGACCTGCTCGGCATCTGGGGCGACCCCGAGTCCACCGGCAAGCAGACCTGGAGCGATCTGCGCCAGCGCAAGAAGTCCCTGCCGGTCGTCGCCGCGCTCGCCGCGGGCGGACCGGCCTCCGAGCGCCTGGGCGAGCTGCTCGCCGCCGACGCCAAGAGCAGCGACTTCGACAGCTTCTCCGAGGAGGAGTTCGCCGCCCGTGCGGCGCTCATCGAGGAGGCGGGCGGCCGCGAGTGGACCGCCCAGGAGGCGCGTCGTCAGCATGCGGTCGCCATAGAGGTGCTGCACGGTGTCGACATGCCGGAACCCGTGCGGGCGCAGCTCACCGCGCTCGCGGACTTCGTCGTCGTACGAAAGAGATGATCACTATCTGGTCCATATGACTCGCAGTCGCCGGCCGGCGCCCCCACGGGCGCCGGCCGACGGAGACCCCAGCACAGCAGAGGACCACCTGCACGAAGGGGAAGCCATGACAGCGACGACCGACGGAAGCACCGGGGCCGTTGACCCCCGCGCAGCCTCGGCCAGGAGAACGACAACCGAATCAACCATCGCCGGGGACGGTGTACTCGCCGCCGCGCGGCGGGCCGCGGAGCGCTCGGTGGAGCACCTCCTCGGCAGGCAGGACGAGCAGGGCTGGTGGAAGGGGGACCTCGCCACCAACGTCACGATGGACGCCGAGGACCTGCTGCTCCGTCAGTTCCTCGGCATCCAGGACCCCGCCACGGTCCGGGCGGCCGCGGGATTCATCCGCGGCGAACAGCTCGGCGACGGGACGTGGGCGACCTTCCACGGCGGCCCCGCGGACCTCTCCACCACCATCGAGGCGTACGTCGCGCTGAGGCTGGCGGGCGACCGGCCCGAGGACCCGCACATGGTCCGCGCCGCGGGCTGGGTCCGGGAGCAGGGCGGCATCGCCGCGAGCCGGGTCTTCACCCGGATCTGGCTGGCCCTCTTCGGCTGGTGGAAGTGGGACGACCTGCCGGAGCTCCCCCCGGAGCTGATGTTCTTCCCGAAGTGGGTCCCGCTCAACATCTACGACTTCGGCTGCTGGGCCCGCCAGACCATCGTGCCGCTCACCATCGTGTCGGCGAAGCGGCCGGTCCGGCCCGCCCCCTTCGCCCTGGACGAGCTGCACACCGACCCCGCGAACCCGAATCCGCCCAAGCGCCCGGCGCCCGCGCGGAGTTGGGACGGGCTCTTCCAGCGGCTCGACAAGGCGCTGCACGTCTACCACCGGTTCGCGCCGCGCCGGCTGCGCCGGGTCGCGATGAACGCCGCGGCCCGCTGGATCATCGAACGCCAGGAGAACGACGGCTGCTGGGGCGGCATCCAGCCGCCCGCCGTCTACTCGGTCATCGCCCTGCACCTCCTCGGCTACGACCTCGAACACCCGGTGATGCGGGCGGGCCTCGAATCGCTCGACCGCTTCGCCGTGTGGCGCGAGGACGGCACCCGCATGATCGAGGCGTGCCAGTCCCCGGTCTGGGACACTTGCCTGGCCACCATCGCGCTCGCCGACGCCGGGGTCGCCCCCGACCACCCGGCGCTCGTGAGGGCGGCGGACTGGATGCTCGCCGAGGAGATCGTCCGGCCGGGCGACTGGGCGGTGCGCAGGCCCGGACTGGAGCCCGGCGGCTGGGCGTTCGAGTTCCACAACGACAACTACCCCGACATCGACGACACCGCGGAGGTGGTCCTCGCCCTGCGCCGGGTCCGCCACCCCGACCAGGCCCGGGTGGACGCCGCGATCGAGCGCGGTGTGCGCTGGAACGTCGGCATGCGGTCCCGCAACGGGGCCTGGGGCGCGTTCGACGCGGACAACACCAGCCCCTTCCCCAACCGGCTGCCCTTCTGCGACTTCGGCGAGGTCATCGACCCGCCGTCCGCCGACGTCACCGGGCACGTGGTGGAGATGCTGGCCGTCGAGGGCCGCGCCGAACACCCCGTCACCCGGCGCGGCATCGAGTGGCTGCTGTCCGAACAGGACCCGGGCGGCGGCTGGTTCGGGCGCTGGGGCGTCAACTACGTCTACGGAACGGGGTCGGTGGTCCCCGCGCTGACCGCCGCCGGGCTGCCCCCGTCGCACCCGGCGATCCGGCGCGCGGTCGAGTGGCTGGAGTCCGTCCAGAACGACGACGGCGGCTGGGGCGAGGACCTGCGCTCCTACAGCGAGGAGAAGTGGATCGGCCAGGGGGCGTCCACCGCCTCCCAGACCGCCTGGGCCCTCCTCGCGCTGCTCGCCGCGGGGCGGCGGGACACCGTCGCCGTGACCCGGGGCATCGCCTGGCTGACCGAGACCCAGCAGGCCGACGGCTCCTGGGACGAGCCCTACTTCACCGGCACCGGGTTCCCCTGGGACTTCTCCATCAACTACCACCTCTACCGGCAGGTCTTCCCGCTCACCGCCCTCGGGCGGTACGTCCACGGCGACCCGTTCGCGGGCCGCACGCCGACGCGCGAGGGGGCCTGATGGCAGAGGCCGGGCCGGCCGGCCCGCTGCTGATCGCCTGCGCGCTCGGCATCGAACAGTTCGCCCTGCGCACCGGCAGGGGGAGGGCGGTGGACGCCCCGGACCGGGTCACCGTGCTCCGTACCGGCATGGGCCCCAGGGCGGCCGAGACCGCCGTGGCGCGCGCGCTCGGACGGGACGGCGGGGCGCCGGACACCGCGGTCATCGCCTCGGGGTTCTGCGCCGGCCTCGCGCCCGGGATGCACCCGGGCGACCTGGTGGTGGCCGAGGAGACCCGGGCGGCCGGGGACCCCGTCCCGTGCACCGGTGCGGAGCTGCTGGCCGAAGCGCTGGCCAGGGCCGTACCGGGGCGCACCGTACACACCGGCCCGCTCACCGGGTCCGACCATGTCGTCCGGGGACATGAGCGGGCCGAGCTGCGGGCCACCGGGGCGATCGCGGTGGACATGGAGTCCGCCGCCACCCTGCGCACCGCCCTGCGGTCCGGGCCACGCCCGGTTGCCGCCGTACGGGTGGTCGTGGACGCTCCGGAGCATGAGCTCGTCCGCATCGGCACGTTCCGCGGTGGAATATCGGCTTTCCGCGTTCTTCGTGCCGTCCTGCCGGCTTTCTATGAATGGCACCGATCTTTGCTGCTCCCCAGGAGGTGAGCTAGATGGCCATGCCGCTTCGTCAGTCCATCAAGGTTGCGACGTACCTCATTGAACAAAAGCTCCGCAAGCGGGACAAGTTCCCGCTGATCGTCGAGCTGGAGCCGTTGTACGCCTGCAACCTCGCCTGCGAGGGCTGCGGGAAGATCCAGCACCCGGCCGGAGTCCTCAAGCAGCGCATGCCCGTGGCCCAGGCCGTGGGCGCCGTGCTCGAATCGGGCGCCCCGATGGTCTCCATCGCCGGCGGCGAACCGCTGATGCACCCTCAGATCGATGAGATCGTGCGCCAGCTGGTGGCGAAGAGGAAGTACGTCTTCCTCTGCACCAACGCGATGCTGCTGCGCAAGAAGATCGAGAAGTTCACGCCCTCGCCCTACTTCGCGTTCGCCGTGCACATCGACGGGCTGCGCGAGCGGCACGACGAATCGGTCGCCAAGGAAGGGGTGTTCGACGAGGCGGTGGCGGCGATCAAGGAGGCCAAGCGGCGCGGCTTCCGGGTCACCACCAACTCCACCTTCTTCAACACCGACACCCCGCAGACCATCATCGAGGTGCTCAACTACCTCAACGACGACCTCAAGGTCGACGAGATGATGATCTCGCCCGCCTACGC
Organism: Streptomyces sp. NBC_00523; assembly: GCF_036346615.1. Classification (NCBI taxonomy): domain Bacteria; kingdom Bacillati; phylum Actinomycetota; class Actinomycetes; order Kitasatosporales; family Streptomycetaceae; genus Streptomyces; species Streptomyces sp. NBC_00523. Next base: position 6,551,956 of record NZ_CP107836.1, read on the forward strand.
GTACGAGAAGGCTCCCGACCAGGAGCACTTCCTGGGCGTCGAGCAGACCCGCGAGCTGTTCAAGAAGTCCTTCGCCGGCGGCAACCGGAGCCGGTGGCGGCTGAACCACTCGCCGCTCTTCCTGGACTTCCTGGAGGGCAAGGCCGACTTCCCGTGCACCGCCTGGGCCATCCCCAACTACTCCCTGTTCGGCTGGCAGCGGCCCTGCTACCTGATGAGTGACGGATACGTTCCGACGTACCGCCAGCTCATCGAGGACACCGACTGGGACAAGTACGGCCGGGGCAAGGACCCGCGCTGCGCCAACTGCATGGCGCACTGCGGCTACGAACCCACCGCCGTCCTCGCCACCATGGGCTCCCTGAAGGAGTCCCTGCGTGCCATGCGTGAAACCGTCGGCGGCAACGGCTGAGCCTCGACACCCGGCCGGGCTCCCGCGCGGAGCCCGGCCATCACCTTGAGCAGGAACAGGACCACAGAGAGGGGGCCCGGGCATGACGCTGCTGCAGAGCATCCGGGGGCCGCACGATCTGAAGGCACTGAACGCGTCACAACTCGGCGAACTCGCCGACGACATCCGCACGTTCCTGGTGCAGGCCGTGGCCAGGACCGGGGGCCATCTGGGCCCCAACCTCGGGGTGGTGGAGCTGACCATCGCCCTGCACCGGGTCTTCGACTCGCCCGTCGACCGCATCCTGTGGGACACCGGCCACCAGAGCTACGTGCACAAACTGCTCACCGGACGCCAGGACTTCTCCAAGCTGCGCGGCAAGGGCGGGCTCTCCGGCTACCCGTCCCGCGAGGAGTCCGAGCACGACGTCATCGAGAACTCGCACGCCTCCACCGTCCTCGGCTGGGCCGACGGTCTGGCCAAGGCCGACGAGGTACGCGGACGCGGCAGCCACGTCGTCGCCGTCATCGGGGACGGGGCCCTCACCGGCGGCATGGCCTGGGAGGCGCTGAACAACATCGCCGCCGCCAAGGACCGCCCGCTGATCGTCGTCGTCAACGACAACGAGCGCTCGTACGCGCCCACGATCGGCGGTCTCGCCCGCCACCTCGCCACCCTGCGTACCACCGACGGCTACGAACGCTTCCTGTCGTGGGGCAAGGGCCTCCTGGAACGCACCCCCGTCATCGGGCAGCCGCTGCACGGGGCCCTGCACGGGGCCAAGAAGGGCTTCAAGGACTTCGTCGCCCCGCAGGGCATGTTCGAGGACCTGGGGCTGAAGTACATCGGCCCGGTCGACGGACACGACACCGCCGCCGTCGAGGCCGCCCTGCACCGCGCCAAGGGCTTCCGGGGCCCGGTCCTCGTCCACTGCATCACCGAGAAGGGCCGCGGTTACGCTCCCGCCCTCCAGGACGAGGCCGACCGCTTCCACGCCGTCGGCGCGATGGACCCCCTGACCTGTGTCCCGCTCGTGCCCGCCGCCGGCCCCTCCTGGACCTCCGTGTTCGCGGACGCGATCGCGGCGATCGGGGCGGAGCGCCCGGACGTCGTCGCGCTCACCGCCGCGATGCGGGACCCGGTAGGGCTGACGAAGTTCGCCGAGGCGTTCCCGGACCGCGTCTGGGACGTGGGCATCGCGGAGCAGCACGCGGCGGTCAGTGCGGCGGGGCTCGCCACGGGCGGGCTGCACCCGGTCGTCGCCGTCTACGCCACCTTCCTCAACCGGGCGTTCGACCAGCTCCTGATGGACGTCGCCCTGCACCGGTGCGGGGTCACCTTCGTCCTGGACCGGGCCGGGGTCACCGGGCCCGACGGCGCCTCGCACAACGGCATGTGGGACCTGTCCGTGCTCCAGGTCGTGCCCGGGCTGCGGATCGCGGCCCCGCGCGACGCGGAACGGCTGCGCGAGGAACTGCGCGAGGCGGTCGCCGTGGACGACGCGCCGACCCTGGTGCGGTTCCCGAAGGAGTCGGTCGGGGAGGACATCGGGGCGGTCGGCCGGATCGGCGGGATGGACGTGCTGCGGCGCGACGAGGACGCCGATGTGCTCCTCGTCGCCGTCGGCGTGATGGCCTCCGTCTGCCTGCGCACCGCCGAACTGCTGTCCGGCGCCGGCATCCGCTGCACCGTGGTGGACCCCCGCTGGGTCAAGCCGGTCGACGCGGCGCTGCCACCGCTCGCCGCCGCGCACCGGCTCATTGCGGTGGTCGAGGACAACAGCCGGGCCGGGGGCGTCGGTTCGGCGGTCGGGCAGGCGCTCCGGGACGCGGGCGTCGACGTGCCGCTGCGCACCTTCGGCATCCCCGAGCAGTTCCTCGCGCACGGCAAGCGGTCCGAGGTGCTGGCCGACATCGGACTCACACCGGTCGAGATCGCCGGCCGGATCAGCGCCGTCACGGCCGCCCGGAAGGCGGCCGGCGGCACGGGGCAGGACGCTCCGGGCAACGGGCACAAGGAGAGCGGGGCATGAAGGACGACGAGCCCAAGGGCTTCGATCTGGCGCGGCTTCTCGCCGAGCGCGGCGCCGAGCGCTACGAGCTGCACAGCAAGCACCTCAACCACCAGCTCCCGCGCATGCTGCACACCATCGGCTTCGACAAGGTCTACGAACGGGCCGAGGGCGCGCACTTCTGGGACGCGGACGGCAACGACTACCTCGACATGCTCGCCGGATTCGGCGTCATGGGGCTCGGCCGGCACCACCCCGTCGTACGCAAGGCGCTGCACGACGTCCTCGACGCCTCGCTCGCCGACCTGACCCGGTTCGACTGCCAGCCGCTGCCCGGGTTGCTCGCCGAGAAGCTGCTCAGCCACAGCCCGCACCTGGACCGGGTGTTCTTCGGCAACAGCGGCACCGAGGCCGTCGAGACGGCCCTCAAGTTCGCCCGGTACGCCACCGGCCGGCCGCGGGTCCTGTACTGCGACCACGCCTTCCACGGGCTGACCACCGGCTCGCTCTCGGTCAACGGCGAGGGCGGCTTCCGGGACGGCTTCGCCCCGCTGCTGCCCGACACCGCGATCCCGCTCGGCGACCTCGCCGCGCTGAGCAGGGAGCTGAAGCGCGGCGACGTGGCCGCCCTGGTGGTGGAGCCGATCCAGGGCAAGGGGGTGCTCGCCGCGCCGCCCGGCTATCTGCGCGAGGCCCAGGAGCTGCTGCGCAAGCACAAGGCCCTCCTCATCGCCGACGAGGTGCAGACCGGCCTCGGCAGGACCGGCGACTTCTACGCGTACCAGCACGAGGAAGGCGTGGAACCGGACCTCGTCTGCGTCGCCAAGGCGCTCTCCGGCGGCTATGTCCCGGTCGGGGCGACGCTCGGCAAGGACTGGATCTTCAAGCGCGTCTACTCCTCGATGGACCGGGTCCTCGTCCACTCCGCGAGCTTCGGCTCCAACGCCCAGGCCATGGCGGCGGGGCTCGCGGTGCTGTCGGTGATGGAGGACGAGGAGACCGTCGCGCACGCGCGCCGCACCGGCGACCTGCTCCGCGAGCGGCTGTCCGCGCTCGTCGGGCGCTACGAGCTGCTGCACGAGGTGCGGGGGCGCGGGCTGATGATCGGCATCGAGTTCGGCCGCCCCACCTCGCTGAAGCTGCGCAGCCGCTGGACCATGCTCCAGGCGGCCCGCAAGGGGCTCTTCGCGCAGATGGTCGTCGTGCCGCTGCTCCAGAAGCACCGCATCCTGACCCAGGTCTCCGGCGACCACCTCGAAGTGATCAAGCTGATCCCGCCGCTGGTCATCGATGACGCGGACGTCGACCGCTTCGTGGAGGCGTTCACCGCCGTCATGGACGACGCGCACAGCGGCGGGGGACTGATGTGGGACTTCGGGCGGACCCTGGTGAAGCAGGCCGTCGCCAACCGCTGAGACGTTTTTGCCCCTGAGGCAAGAAATTTGCCTCAGGGGAAAGTCTTTGGCCCAATGGAGGCATGAATCCTCCGGACGACCTGGCAGCCGATGAGCTGCCCGGTGTCGCGCCACGCCTGCGCGATCTGCGCCGAGGCCGTGGTCTCACCCTGGAGACCGCGGCCCAGCGGGCCGGGCTCTCGCCCGCCCACCTCTCCCGGCTCGAAACGGCCCGGCGCCAGCCCTCGCTGCCGATGCTGCTCCAGCTGGCCAGGATCTACGGTACGACGGTCTCCGAGCTCCTCGGCGAGACGCCCCCGGAGCGGGACGCCATCGTTCGCGGCCGCCCGTTCGAGGGCGCGGCCGCCGACGGCTGGCTGTACCAGCAGGCCGGCGGCTCCGGCCGGGCCATGCAGGCGCTGCGCGTCCGCGTCCCGTACGGCGCCCAGGGCGACCTGGTCCGCGTCCACCCCGGCGAGGAGTGGCTGTACGTCCTGACCGGCCGCCTCCGGGTGACGCTCGGCGAGACGGTGCACGACCTCGCGCCCGGCGACGGCGCGCACTTCGACTCCCTCACCCCGCACCGGATCGCGGCCCCCGAACCCGAGGGCGCCGAGCTGCTCTTCGTCCACACCCTGCTGCAGAGCCCCGCCGCCGACCTGTGCCTCGGCGGCCGGGTCCACCGCGCCTGAGACGTATCGGCCGCCGGACCCCGGCAGCCAGAGAGGCCAGTCATGTCCGATTCAGAGCACTACGACCCGCTCACTCCGGCCCCGCGCCCCGGCGCCGACAGCCAGGAGAAGAAGATGCCGCGCGGGCTCGTCATCCGGCTCTTCGCCTACCTCGTGGCCGGGCACGTCATCGCCGCGTTCCTGTATCTGCTCTTCGCGGTCGGCATGCACAACCAGTAGGCCGGGCCGCCTCAGCTCTCGTCGAGGAGCCGTTCGCGCAGCCGCTCACGGGTGGCGGGCGTGAGCTTCAGCCCGTCGGTGAGATAGCGGTCGGTGCCGCCCCAGGTCTCGTCGATCGCGGCGAAGGCCGCGGCGAGGTAGTCGGGCTGGGCACCGAAGAGCGGGTTGAGCAGCTCCAGCACCTCGGGGGACATCCCGGTCGCCGAGGTGTCGCTGCGCCGGATGCGGTAGCGGCGGTGCGCGTCGTTCGACTTGAGGTAGTCGGCCTCGATGGTCTCCCGCCCGACGCCCACCGCCAGCAGCGTCACCGCGATCGAGAGCCCGGCCCGGTCCTTGCCGGCCGCGCAGTGCATCAGGGCGGGGACGCTGTCCTCGGCCAGGGCGTGCAGCACCCGGCTGTGCTCGGCGGTGCGCTCCAGGATGATCGAGCGGTACGAGGCGACCATGCGGCTGGTCCCCTTGCCGTCGGCCAGGATCGAGCGCAGCTCCGCGATGTTGCCGTCGCGCACCATGCGCCAGAACTCGGCGCCGTCCGCCGGGTCGCTGAGCGGGATGCTCACGTTCCGTACGCCCGGCAGCTCGATGTCCAGGCCGTCCAGCTTGTGGTCGGCCGCGTTGCGGAAGTCGAAGACGGTGTGCAGGCCGAGCCCGCCGAGGAAGGCCGCGTCCTCGACCGTGGCGTGCGCCAGGTGACCGCTGCGGTAGAGCCTGCCGTGGCGCACCCGGCGGCCGTCCGCGGTGGGCAGACCGCCTACGTCGCGGAAGTTGCGGACACCGGTGAGAACGGGCTCCGTCGGCGGGGTCTGCGGCAGCTGCTGCGTCACGGTCACTCCTGGAGGCTCTGCCCCGGCGCGTGTCGCCGACGGGCCCACGTCCGCGACGATACGACATCGGTTCCTGGGGCAATCATCTCGGCCGCCCGCTCCGCCGTCGGGGTGGACGATGGCCATGACATGTCCGTATTGCCGGATTATGTAGAACTTGCCCTGGTTGCGCGGGAGATGATCACCCGTTCGTGAGCGGGATCATATCCGTGACGGTGTGTGGTGACGCCCCGGCTGGGTACTCCCCGCGCCGCGCGGAAAGGCAAGATCCGTAATCCACGGAGTGTGACCGGAATTCCGCGCCGCAATTCCGGTGCGGAATCCGGTGCCGAATCCGTGGCTTGTTTCCGTCGTCCCGGCTCGCTTACGTTCCATGCCATCCGGATGGAACGCCCAATCCTGCCGCCGTCCGGAATTCGCACCCACTCACCGTGTGGCAGGAGCGGGGGAACCAGGTAAGCCGCCGACCGGGACGACCGGACGGCTAGGGGTGAAGTCGCGCCAGGCGCGGCCGGGCATCTCCAGCCCGAACCCGACAGCTCACCTCGCAGGCGCCGGAGAGGAAATTCTTCATGCCCAACTCGGGTAAGCACCGCCGTCCCAAGTCCAGCACCATCGCCCGTGGCGTCGTCGCCGCGAGCGCCGGCGGAGCCGTCATCGCGCTTCCGCTGCTCGGCGCCACCGGTGCCCACGCCGCGGAGCAGTCCGCCCCGGCCACCTCGAAGTCGGTCGCCGCGCACACCGCCCCGGCCAAGCCCGCGAAGAGCGCCGGCACCACCACGTACTCCGTCGTCTCCGGCGACTACCTGTCGAAGATCGCGGCCCAGCACCACCTCAAGGGCGGCTGGCACAAGCTGTACCAGGACAACCGCGAGGTCGTCGGCGAGAACCCGAGCCTGATCTTCCCGGGCATGAAGCTGACCCTCGGCGCCAAGGCGGCCCCCGCCGCCACCACGTCCGAGGCCCCCGCCAAGGCCGCGCCCAAGGCCGCCGCGCCCAAGGCCGAGACGAAGGCCGCGCCCAAGGTCGAGACCAAGACCGAGGCACAGACCGAGACCAAGACCGAGGCCCCCGCCTCCCAGGACGACGCCTCCGGCTACGTCCACCCGGTCCCGGGCAACCACACCACCGCGTACCGCGCCTCCGGCGCCAACTGGTCCAGCGGCAGCCACACCGGCATCGACTTCCCCGTCTCCACCGGCACCAGCGTGAAGGCCATCACCTCCGGCACCGTCGTCACCGCCGGCTGGGGCGGCGCCTACGGCAACCAGGTCGTCATCAAGCACGCCGACGGCCACTACTCCCAGTACGGCCACATGTCCTCGCTCTCCGTCTCGGCGGGCCAGACCGTGACCGCGGGCCAGCAGGTCGGCCTCTCCGGCTCCACCGGCAACGCCACCGGCCCGCACCTCCACTTCGAGGTCCGCACCGGCCCGGAGTACGGATCGGACATCGACCCGATCGCCTACCTGGCGTCGCACGGGATCAACGTCTGATCCAGGCAGTACGGGCCCGGTGATCCGGGTCGCTGAACGACACAGAGGGACGGCGCACGGCGGTGCGTCGTCCCTCTGCTTATTCCCCCTTTACCGAAAACTGACCGGGTGGTTTATCTCACCACCCGTCAACCCCTTATTACGGTCGCGTAGGTCACATTCCGGGGTGCAGGATATGCGGTTGTGGCAGACGATTCGAACAACCTTCAACAGGGCGCCATCGACCGACAGGGCGCCATCGGGTCGTACGCGGCGATTGGCGACAGCTTCACCGAGGGAGTCGGCGACCCCGGCCCGGACGGAACGTTCGTCGGCTGGGCCGACCGGCTCGCGGTACTCCTCGCGGACCGGCTCCCGGAGCCCGGCCCGGCGACCGGGGACTTCCGCTACGCCAATCTCGCCGTACGAGGACGCCTCCTCGACCAGATAGTCGAGGAGCAGGTGCCCCGGGCCAAGGAACTCGCCCCCGATCTGGTGAGCTTCTGCGCCGGAGGCAACGACATCATCCGGCCGGGCACCGACCCGGACGACGTGGCCGAACGCTTCGAGCGGGCCGTCGCCGACCTCACGCGGTCGGTCGGCACCGTCATGATCACCACCGGCTTCGACACCCGTGGCGTCCCCGTGCTGCGCCATCTGCGCGGCAAGATCGCCACCTACACCGCCCACGTCCGGGCCATCGCCGACCGCTACGACTGCCCGGTCCTCGACCTGTGGTCGCTGCGCTCCGTGCAGGACCGGCGCGCCTGGGACGGCGACCGGCTCCACCTGTCGCCCGAGGGACACACCCGGGTCGCGCTCCGCGCCGCCCAGGTCCTCGGACTCGACGTGCCGGCCGACCCGGACCAGCCGTGGCCGCCGCAGCCCCCGCGCGGCACGCTGGAGATCCGCCGCGACGACATCCACTGGGCGCGCGAATACCTCGTCCCGTGGATCGGGCGGCGGCTGCGCGGCGAGTCGTCCGGGGACCACGTCGAGCCGAAGCGGCCCGACCTGCTGCCGCTCTGACCGGCCCCCTCCGCTGTCCTCAGTCGCCCCGCGACCGCGTCGCGGCGACCGGGGACAGCGGCAGCGCCGCCGGGACGCGCTCCAGGACGCCGCCCGCGAAGACGTCGTACAGCGGCAGCGTCTCCAGGTGCACATAGCCGATGTGGCAGTCGCAGACGGCGAGCGGACAGGCCCGCGGCCCCAGCGCCCGCCGGTAGCTCCCGTCGTACAGATTCCCCAGCTCCGCCCGGACGAAGTGGCAGCGGCGCACCGTGCCCTCCCCGTCCACCGAGATCACCGACTCACCGGTCCGGCAGGGCAGCCCCGCCGAGCGGTGCGGATGGCGGCTGTACGGGAACAGCGGGTCGATCTCCGTCCACCGCTCCGCCTCCTCGTCCGTGTAGGTGTGCCCCTCGGCGGCGTTGACCCAGAGGTAGACCTCCTCCGGGAGCGCCGTGCGCAGCCGCCGCGCCTCGCCGAGATGGGCGTCGAACCCCACGACGCCCACGCTGTGCCGGACCCCGAGGTCCCGCAGCTCCGCGCACCGGCCGAGGAAACGCTCGTACGGCGTCTGCCCCGGGTGGTACGTGCACCACAGCGCGATCCGTTCGCGGGCCGCCTCCGGAGCCTCGGCCAGCCACCGCGTCCGCCCGCTCAGGTTCGTCTGGATCGCGACCCGGCCCACGTGCGGGAGGCCCGCCAGCTCCACGATCGCCCTGCGGTACCAGGACCGCACCAGGCCCTCGCCCCACGGCGTGAACAGCACCGAGATCCGGTCACCGGTCTGCGCCGCCACCCACGCGGTGAACCGTTCGAGTGCCGCCCGGTCCGCCAGCAGCTGTTCCCGGCTGTCGCGCCGCTTGGCGAACGGGCAGTACGGGCAGTCGTAGTCGCAGGAGGCGAGCGGGCCCCGGTAGAGAATCGTCAGGTCCACGGGTCCCTCACTTCAGCTCGTACGCGGCCATCGCGGCCCGCACGGCGGGGGAGAAGAGCTCCGGGCCCAGCGCGTCGGAGTACGCCAGCCCCTCGGGCGACAGCCGCAGCAGACCCGGCGCCCCCGCGTCCAGCCAGCCCCGGTCCTCGAACCGGGCCAGCTCCTCGGGGAAGTCGTCGTACGGCGAGGTGCCGAACCGCTCGCGGTAGTCGTCCACGGGCATGCCCTGCGCCTGGAGCACCGACTGGAGGAGATGGCGGCGGCGCGCCTCGTCCCCGTCGGTGTAGCGCCCGACCTCGGCGCGGGAGAAGTCCGCGGTGGCCGTGTAGGCGTCGATGATGCCCCGTACCTCGCCCATCCGGACCGCGTAGTCGAAGGAGTAGTGCAGCCGCGAGGTGTAGGAGCGGGCGCCGCAGCCCAGGCCGATCATGCCGTCGGTCTGGCAGGCGTAGTCGTCGGGCCCCTCCGCGCGCGGGGCGTCGGCGCGGCGGAACATCCGCATCGACACCTGCTCGTAGCCGTGGGCCAGGAGGTGGTCGCGGCCGGCCCGGTAGAGGCGCAGGCGCTGCTCGTCCCAGGCCGCGTCGGCCTCGTTCTTCGCCAGCCGGCCCAGCGCGGTCAGCGGGCGCACGTACAGCGGGTAGAGGTACAGCTCCTCCGGCCGCCAGCGCAGCGCGGCGTCCAGCGAGGTCTGCCAGGTCCGCTCGGTCTGGCGCTCTATGCCGTAGATCAGGTCGATGTTGAGCACGGGTATGGAGGTGTCCCGAATGGCTCCGAGGGCCTGCTCCACGTCGGCGGCGTGCTGCGGGCGCACCGCCGCGCGGGCCTCGGCCTCCACGAAGGACTGCACCCCGATGCTGATCCGGGTCGCGCCCCGCTCGGCGAGCACGGCCAGCCGGTCGGCGGTCGCGGTGGACGGGGACGTCTCCACGGACAGCGGGACGGACCGCAGATCGGCGCCCATCCGCTTCTCCGCGATGTCGCACAGCCGCTCCAGCTCGCCCGCCGTCAGGAAGGTGGGCGTGCCCCCGCCGAACGCCGCGGCGGCGAACCGTACCGGCTCCGCGTCGCCCAGTGCGTCCCGTACGGCAGTCGCCTGCCGGTCCAGCGCGTCGAGATACCGCGAGGTCAGCTCGTCGGGGGCGCCGATCCGGGTGAAGAGGTTGCAGAATCCGCAGCGGACCTCGCAGAACGGGATGTGCATATAGAGGGAGAGCGCGTCCTTGCGTTCCCCCGCCCACAGCTCGCTCAGCTCGGGCCGCCCGCCGGGCTGCCCGGCCAGCGGGCGGTACGCCGTCTTGTGCGGATAGGCGTACACATAGCTCTCGTACGGGCGGACGGTGTGCGTCACGGTCATCGGACGGCCCCCGGTTCCAGGAAGAAGTGGGCGTACGGGACGGTCCAGACGGACGGGTGGCCGAGCCGGTGACCGGTGTAGCCGTCGTCGCCGTAGGCCGTGCCGTGGTCGGAGCAGACGATGGCGAAGGCACGGCGGCGGCTGCTCGCGGCGGCGAAGAGCCGGCCGATGTGGGCGTCCACGTATTCCAGGGCCGCGGCGTGCGTCGCACGGCTGTCACCCGCGTCGCGGGTCGCCCCGTCCTGGTGGAACCAGTTCGGCTGGTGGAGCGCGGAGACGTTGACGAAGAGGAACAGCCGCTGCTCGGGCGGCAGGGCGGCGACCACCTCCTCGGCGCGGGTCACCTGCGCCTCGAACGAGGTGGGCGAGGCAACCCCGAACTCCGGCTCCCAGTGCGCCTCCTGGAACATCCCGGGGAGCACCGAGCCCAGCGGGCCGCGCAGATTGAAGAAGCCCACACCGCCGACGCACACCGTGCGGTACCCCTCCTTCGCGAGCCCCGACACCAGGTCCGGGGTGTCGAACACGAAGGTGCGCTCCGCCGTGGTCTCGCTCCCGGCGAACCGGGCGGCGAACAGCCGGGGATGCGGCCCGGGCGCGGCCGGGGTGGGCAGGAAGCCCGCGAACATCGCCTGGTGCGAGGCGTACGTGAAGCTGCCCGGGGCGTGCCGCTCCTCCCAGACGCCGCCCGGCAGATGGCGGGCCAGATTCGGGATGCGCCCGGCGGCGGCCAGCTCGGCCGCGACGTCGTACCGCAGGGTGTCCAGGGTGACGAACAGCAGGTCGTGGCTGCCCACGACCTCACTCATATCGGGGTCGGGGCGGTGTTCGGGGCTGTACTCAGGGGGCGGTGCTGACACGGTCGTTCCTTGCTCGTTCCAGTACGGCGGCGATCTGGGCCGCGTAGGTGTCCAGGCCCTCGGCGCCGCTGCCGGGCAGGCCGGTGAGCCTGGGCAGCAGATCCCCGAAGGCGTTGACCTCACCGACGGCGAAGCGCCGCCAGCCGGTCAGGGGCAACAGGTCGACGCCGACGCAGAGGGTGTCCGGGAAGGCGGCGGCGGCCCGCTCGCAGATCGCCAGGGCCTCGCCCCAACGGCCGCCCGCCGCCTCGATCGCCGCCCGCACTCCGGCTAGGTCGCCGCGTGTCCCGCCCAGGTGCAGATTGGTCATCGGCGAGGCGCTGGTGCGCACCACGGCGTGGGTGGCCCGGCCGGCGACCACGACGACGCGCAGGTCGGCGGCCCGGCCGCGCTGGGTGGCCTTGGGCAGCCAGCGCTCGATGTGCAGCCCGTCGGGCGCCAGCGCGTCGATCACCGCCGCGATCTCGCGCTCCGTCGTGCACCGGCGGACCCGCAGCGAGTTGTGGAGCCGGCCGGCCGGGTCCCGCTCGACGGAGGTGGCCGCCCGGATCCTGCCGCCGCCCGCCGTCTCCACGGCCAGCACCCCGGAGGCGGACGAGCCGTGCGCGGGCTTCACGAACACCCGGGGCATGCGGTGGGCGGCCATCAGGGCCCGCACCTCGTCCCAGCCGTGCACGGGCGCCCCGGCCGGTCCTGAGGTGGGGGACGCGGGGACGGGCACCCCGGCCGCGTTCAGGACCCCGTGGCACAGCCGCTTGTCGAAGAGCGTGGCGATGTCCGCCGGACCGTCGAGCAGGTGGGCGCCCGCGTCGGCGGCGGCCCGGGCCACCTCGCGTACGGCGGCGGTGAAGCGCGCGTACCAGAGGGCGGAACCCTCCACCCGGGTCGGCTCGTCGGCCCCGCGCAGCAGCCGGTCCACCTCCGCGTCCTCACCGGGCGACTCGATGCGCACGGTCTCCCCGGGCAGGAAGCGCGCCCCGTCCCGCAGCACGTCCAGCCAGGGGACCGTACGCGCCTCGGGCAGACCGGCGGCGGCCACCGCGTCCTGGAACAGGGCGACGCGGCGGCTGCCCGGATTGCCGACGACCGCGAGGCGCGGCGGGCCGCTACTCACTGACCGCGACATAACGGGAATCGTCCTCGTCGTCCGGATCCCAGTCGTCCGCCTCTTCGAGGTGGACGTGGACGTCGTCGCGCTCGCCCAGCTCCTTGAAGCGCTCCATCACCTCGTCGCTGAGGTAGTGGTGGTGCAGGTCCAGGTAGTCCAGGTGGGTGAGCGGCTGACCTTCGAGCAGGGCCAGGCCCCCCGCGTCGCTGAGCGTGCCCATCGACAGCGCCAGGGACTCCAGTTGCGCGACGACCGGGGCGGAGGCGACCGCCACGGCGATCTCGTCCTGGATCTCGCTGTTCTGCAGCCCGAGATGACGCAGCCGGGGAAAGGCGCCCCCGGACAGCAGCGGAGCCATGTCCGCCAGCGTGGCGTCCCCCGCATACCACTGGGAGCCGAACCACACCTCCAGCCGCTCCAGCGCGGGCAGTTCGCAGGCACCGACCGCGCGCACGACATGACCGGGCAGCCCGCCGGACTCGAAGCGCAGCGCCTTCAGCGCCTCGTGCCGCACGGGGTGCAGCTCCAGCGTCTCCTCGTTCAGCCCGCTGCCACCGCCCCGTACCACCAGCTCCTCCAGGAGCGGGAACGCCCGGAGCACCGGCGTGATGTCGCACATCTGGAGCCACGACACCTCGCACTCCTCGCCCACGACATCGGCGAGGAAGAGAGCGCGCAGCGCCGGGAAACGGGCCGCGTCCGAGGTGATCAGCTCCACCACGGGAGCAAGGGAGCTGTAGTCGCCGTTCCACCAGGGGCCGATCACCAGGGCTCGGACCTGGGCCGGGTCGACCTTCTTCAGGAAGTGCTGCCAGACGGCGGCGAACTCCTGCTCCTCCCAGCCGCAGTCCAGCCGCCAGGCTATGGCGTCCGCCGTCGGCAGCGTCGAGGGCCACGGGCTGTCGTCGCCCGGCACCGGCAGGGTGAAGACGGGCAGGTCGTGGAAGGAGCAGGGGTGATCGATTCCGGTCATCGCGCCGTCACTCCGAGACCGTGACGTAGCGGCCCGCCGGGCCCCGGTTGTCCCACGGCTCACAGCGCTCCGAGAGGTCCACCCGCACCCCGTGCGGCGCCAGCGCCTCGGTGACGCGCTGCTCCATCGGCTCGGTGAGGAAATGGTGGTGCAGGTCCAGCACGTCGAGATGGGTCAGCGGCTGGCCTTCGAGCAGAGCGGCCGCCCCCTCGTCGCCGAGCGTGCCGCAGGACAGGTCCAGGGTCTTCAGCCGGGCCACCAGCGGGGCCGAGGCCACCGCGGTCGCGATCTCGTTCTGGATCTCGCTGTTGCGCAGGCCGAGGTGGTGCAGGGCGGGGAAGCGCGTACCGGCGAGCAGCGGCGCCAGGTCCGGCACGTTCGCGTCGCCGCCGTAGGCCGAGACGCCGAGCCACAGGTCCAGCCGCTCCAGCGCGGGCAGTTCGCTCTCCAGGACGCCGCGCACCACCTCGCGCGGCAGCCCGCCCGTCTCGATGGTCAGCGCCCGCAGCCGCGCGTGCTTCGCGGGCGGGAACACCAGCTCGGAGCCGCCGCGCACACCCAGCTCCACCAGCGCGGGGAAGGCGTCGAGCAGCGCGGTGACGTCGCTCTGCTCGATCCAGGAGATCTCCGCCTCCTCCATCGTCAGATCCCCGACGAACACCGCTTCGAGGGACGTCAGCCGGTCGGCGGCCGCGATGACGAGACCGATCGGATACGAGGACTTCTCCTCGTACGACTCGCCCCACTGCCCGATGATCAGGGCCCGGACGCCCGCCGGATCGACCTCGTCCAGGAAGGCGTTGAACTCCTCCTCCCAGGTGCCCTCGTCCTCGTAGGCGTCGATCGACACCCGCCAGGCGGCGGCCTCGGCGGCGGGCCGGGGGCCGCCGTCCGTGCCGGACTGGAAATCGACGGCCGGAAGGCCGAGCAACTCGTGAAGGTGGTCCACGGACATGCCCTGAGCTCCTGATGACGGCGGCGGATTGATGTCCGCAAGGTCTATCAAGGCCCACTGACAATGCCGCGACCGCCCCCGCCCGGGACGGCTCGGCGGCCGATTGTCAGACCCCCGCCGTAGCGTTTTCGATGTGGCCGGCACACCGGGTGCCACCACGGAGGGGAGAGGTCTGTGTACCGGCAGGGCGATGTACTGATCGTGCCACTGGAGGAGTCGGCGGTGCCCGCGCACCTCCTGGAGGCGGCGGGCGAACTGCGCGACGCACGGGGCCGCCTGGTCCTCGCGCTCGGTGAGGTCACCGGACACGCGCACGCCGTGCCGGGGCCCGGCCGGCTGATCCGGGAGGGCGGGGTGTTCGGCCCGATGCTGCTCCACCTCCCCGAGGGCGGCCGCGTGGTGCACGAGGAGCACGCGACGATCCCGCTGCCCCAGGGCTGGTTCCGCGTGGTGCGCCAGCGGGAGTACGCGCCGGGGGCGGTCCGCATCGTCGCCGACTGAGCGACGGCCGGGCGCGCAGGACAGCGGGACCGCAGGGTGCGGGATCAGGGAATCAGAGCGGAACAGCGGAAGCAGGGGACGGGGAAACCGATGCAGTACGTGGACTCTTGGCGGGACGTGGCGGCGGCGACGGGCGCGGCGGACCGGGCGGCCGCCGAGGACGGGGTGCGGCTCGCCTACCGCAGCGCGGGTCTGGCCGAGCCGGAGGAGTTCGTATGGGCCGGCTCGCCCAGGGAAGCCGTGGAGGCCGTCGGGAAGCTGACAGGCCAGGGGCGCTCGGTCCGCGACGAGGTGCGCACCCGCCCCTGGGCGGAGGAGCGGCGCCGGGTGTACGACGCGCTGGGCCCGGCCGGCTGGTCCGCCCTCTGGTCGGCCACCGGCGCCCAGCTCTGGGAGACCACGGCGGGCCTCGCCGAGCGGATACGGGCCGGGGTCGTCGCCGACCTCGCCGGTGAGGACACCGAGGCCGAGTCCCGGGTGCGCCTGGTCCTGCTCGATGCCGTCCTCGGCCAGCACGACGCGGCGTGGCTCGCCGCCTTCGACGGCCGGGGCGACCGGCTCGACGGACTGGCGGCGGTGGCGCGGAACGCGGGCTGGTGGTGGCCGTACGAGCGGGTCGTGGTGATCTGCGAGCGTCCGGGGGCCCTGCACCGCGACGAGGCGGGCCGCCTCGACCGGGGCGACGGACCGGCACTCTCCTACCCGGACGGCTTCGCGCTGTACGCCTGGCGCGGGATGCCCGTGCCCCGGGAGTTCCTGGACGAGCTGGCCGCGCTGACCCCGCAGCGCATCCGCTCCGAGGAGAACGCGGAGCTGCGCCGCGTGATGCTGGAGTACTACGGCTACGACCGCTACCTCACCGAGTCGGGCGCCGAACCGGTCCACCGCGACGAGACGGGCATCCTCTGGCGGATCGCGCTCGCCGGTGACGAGGACGTCGTCATGGTCGAGGTGGTCAACTCGACGCCCGAGCCGGACGGCACCCACCGCACGTACTGGCTCCGGGTCCCGCCCAGGACCAGGACCGCCAAGGAGGGCGTCGCCTGGACCTTCGGCCTCGACAGCGAGGTCTACGAACCGCTTCAGCAGACCTGACCGGGGGAGGGGAACCGAAAGGAAAGAGGAAGGCGGGCGGTCAGGCCGTCAGGGCCTCGTGGTCGATGCCCAGCTCACGGGCGAGCGCCTGCTCGGTCCACTCCAGCATCGTGGCCCGGGACAGCGGACCGTTGTACGAGGTCATCTGCACGGCCAGCCCGTCCAGCAGGGCGGTCAGCCGCCAGGCCACGGACATCGGGTCGTCGCAGTGGAACTCGCCGGCCGCCGCGCCCTCCTCGATGACCTCGGCCAACTCGGCCTTCCACTGCTGGTCGAGATCGCCGGCCACATTGCGCAGCGCCGGGTCGCGGAGGGAGGCCGCCCAGCCCTCGATCCACAGCCGCCAGCCCTTGGCCTGGCCCGTCGGCGCGTACCAGCGGACGGCCGCTCGCAGCCTGCGTACGGCGGTCGTGCGGCGGCTCAACAGCTTGCGCAGATGGGCGAGATCGCTCTCGGCGGCGTGCGCGAAGGCGGCGGCGACCAACTTCTCCTTGGTGGAGAAGTGATACAGCACGAGGGCGTTGCTCACGCCGAGTACGGCCGCCACATCGCCGATCCGTACGGCCGCGACACCGCGCACCTCGATCTGTTCGACGGCGGCACGCAGCAACTCCTCGCGCCGCTCCGCCACTCCCAACCGCACTCTTGCCACGCGGTCACCCTAACCAATGCCCGCCCGGAGCAGGGCGGGCGGACCGGCGGCGGGCAGGCGGTCCAGGTCAGCGGTACCAGCCGAAGCGCTCCGCCATCACCGGCAGCCGGTCGGCGGCCACCGCGTGCGCCGCCGCCCGCGGCGTGCAGCCGTCCGCCGCCGCGCGGGCCAGCACCAGGCCGACCAGCTCGCGCATCGCGCGCCGGGTGTGCGCGAACGCCTCGTCCGCGTCGGCCCGGATGTCGCCGAACAGGGTCCACCACCACCAGGCGTTGGTCCCGGAGTTGACCACCACATCGGGCAGCACGGTGATCCCGCGCGCCGCGAGCAGCGCCTCGGCCTCCGACAGCACCGGCATGTTGGCGGCCTCCACCACCCAGCGGGCCCTGATCCAGGCCTGGTTCACCGCGTCCACCGCGTAGGACACGGCGGCCGGGACCAGCACCTCCGCGTCCTGCGCCAGCCAGGCGTCGGCCGGCAGTTCCCGGTCACCGGCGCGCAGCGCACCCCGGTCCACGGTGCCGTGCGCGTCCCGCGCGGCGAGCAGCGCCTCGACGTCGAGCCCGGCCGGGTTCGCGAGGGTGCCCTTGATGTCGGCGACGGCGACCACCCGGAGCCCGGCCCGGGACAGGAAGCGGGCGGTCGCCCCGCCCATGGTCCCGAGCCCCTGGAGCGCCACCCGCGCACCCTCGTACGCGACCCCGTCCCGGTCCAGCGCGGCGAGCACCGCCTCGGCGACCCCGCAGCCGCCGACCAGCTCGTCCAGGCCGATGCCGTCCACCTCCAGGGCGAAGGCGTCGGCCAGCCGGCGACGGGCCCCGGCCTCGTCGTCGAGCAGCGGGTAGACGGCCTGCACGGTGGAGACGAGACCCGCCTCCGCCGCCGCGCGGTCCACCAGGTCCTGCGAGAGGCCCAGGTCCTCACCGGTCGTCCAGACGCTCTCGATGTACGGACGCATCGCCCGCAGGTAGCGAACCAGGACGCCGTAGGCCGCCGGGTCGCGCGGGTCGCAGTCGATGCCGCCCTTGGCGCCGCCCAGCGGGATGTAGCGGGCCCCGGGCCGGTCCGCGTCGAAGTGCAGGGCCTCCTTCATCGTCATGCCCCGGGCGAGCCCCGCCACCTCCTCCAGCGTGCAGCCCGGGCGCATCCGCAGGCCGCCGCTGGACACCCCGCGCACCAGCCGGTCCACCACGAGGTGGCCCCGGCAGCCGGTGGCGTGGTCGGTCCAGGTCAGCGAGATGAGCGGGGCGGGCGGGGACACCGGAGGCGTCGTCATCGGAGTGCTCCTCGGTCACTGTCGGCGGGCGGTCCTGGGCGCGGTGGGGCCGGGTCCTGAGGCGACCGGACCAGTTACTGAACCGTCGGTCAGTATCGGGAGGCGGGGAGCCCCTGTCAACGCGGCCTCCGCCGTCGCGCGGCCCGGTGGCCGGAACGCGCCGGTGCGCGGACGCGGGCGGGGGAGCGGACCGGATCACGTCCGGAATGCGGAATCCTCGGCCGGGGCTGTTCGTTGCAACGGCATGACCGCATTCGACGCACGGCAGGAAGCGCTGCTCGGGCTCCTGGGCGAGAACGACGGTGGCGTCCTGGTCACCCTCAAGCAGGACGGCAGGCCCCAGCTGTCCAACGTCAACCACTTCTACTACCTCGAAGAGCGCATCGTCCGGGTCTCGGTCACCGAGGGCCGCGCCAAGACGCGCAACCTGCGCCGCGACCCGCGCGCGAGCTACCACGTGACCAGCGAGGACCGCTGGGCCTGGACGGTCGCGGAGGGCACCGCCGAGCTGTCCGCGACCGCCGCCGATCCCGCGGACGACACCGTGGAGGAGCTGATCCGGCTCTACCGCGACGTGCAGGGCGAGCACCCCGACTGGGACGACTACCGGGCCGCCATGGTCCGGGACCGGCGCGTCGTCCTACGGCTCCATGTCGAGCATGTGTACGGACAGCAACGCGGGTAAGGCGGTCGGGGCGGGAACGCCCTCCCCCGGACGTTCCCCTCTCGCGCTGTCGTACCCCTTGCCCATAATGGGACGACCCCGACTCCTCAGGAGACCCCGTGACCGGCGCTGACCACAGGCTTCCGCTCCGCACCCGGCTGCGTGCGCTGCGCCCCGCTGCCTTCGGGGCCGACCCGGACGGTGCGCGCATGGAGCGCATCCGACGTTCGCCCCACTTCGCCGACGGTGTCTTCCAGAACCCGGTGGGCGCGCGGATCAGACCCTCCGGCTCCACCCTGGAGTTCGCCCGGGTCTACTTCCGCAAGGAGGAGCGGGTGCTCCGGGCCCCTGCCGCCCCGGTGCCCGTGCACGCCACGACCGTCGCCGACCTCGCCCGGCCGCCCGCCTCCGGGCTCCGGATCACCTGGATGGGGCATTCCAGCGTCCTCGCCGAGATCGACGGGCGGCGCGTGCTGTTCGACCCGGTCTGGGGCGACCGCTGTTCTCCCTTCGCCTTCGCCGGCCCCCGGCGCCTGCACCCGGCCCCCGTGCCGCTCGGCGCCCTGGGACCGGTCGACGTGGTGGTCATCTCGCACGACCACTACGACCACCTCGACCTCCCGACGATCCGCGCCCTGGCCCGTACGGACACGGTCTTCGCGGTCCCGCTCGGCGTCGGCGCCCACCTGGAGCGCTGGGGCGTCGCGCCCGACCGGCTCCGCGAGCTCGACTGGAACGAGACCACGACGGTCGGCGGCATCAGCCTCACCGCCACCCCCGCCCGCCACTTCTGCGGCCGCGGCCTGCGCAACCAGCAGCACACCCTCTGGGCCTCCTGGGCCGTCGCCGGGCCCGTGCACCGGATCTACCACAGCGGCGACACCGGATACTTCCCCGGCTTCCGCGCCATCGGCGCCGAGCACGGCCCGTTCGACGCGACCATGATCCAGATCGGCGCCTACAGCCAGTACTGGCCCAAGGACCGGACGGACAGCCTGCCGGAGCCGGGCGCCTGGCCCGATATCCACATGAGCCCCGACGAGGGCGTGCGCGCCCACCTCGACCTCCAGGGCGACGACCCCGGCGCGGGCGTCATGCTGCCGATCCACTGGGGGACGTTCAACCTGGCGCTGCACCCCTGGGCCGAGCCCGCCGAGTGGACGATGCGCGCCACCCGGTCCGTGGGCGTCACCATGGCCGCCCCGCGCCCCGGCCAGCCGTTCGAGCCCGCCGATCCGCCGCCCGTCGAGCCGTGGTGGCGCGCCGTCGCCGCCGAACCGGCCCCCGGCTGGGGCAACTGGCCCCCCGTCCACGTACAGCTCCACGAACCGGTGGACCGTCCCGCGCAGGAGACCGGCAGGGACCGCGACCGGGCACCCCAGCCCTGAGATCCCGAGGCGTACGTCCGGGACGGGGCGGGCGGGGCGTACGCCGGGCGGTGAGGTGAGCACGGCTTCCGCCGACGACACGGTCACGTCCTCAGGGGGGCGGCGATGCTGCGGGTGCACTTCACCTCCGACGACCTCGCACGGGTCCGGGTGGCGCCCGGCCCCGACTTCCTCTGGGAGATCAGCAACAGTGTGCAGACCCTCCAGCGGCGCGACGGCGAGCGGGAGTTCGGCGCCTGGCGGCGCTGGGTGCGGCCCCGGCTCTCCGGCAGCCCGCGCCTGCTCTCCCGGCTGCTGCCGCCGCGCGGCTACTCACCCGACTTCCTCACACCGACGACCGGCGACCGGGGCTCCCTCCAGGCATCCGTCGACGTCCTGCTGAGCACCCCGCGCCCACGGCTCCGGGCCGAACTGGCCCGGCTCGCCGCCCCCGCACGGCTGCCGGGCTGGCTCGGGGAGCTGGCCGGCGGCGACGCGGAAGCCCTGCGCGAACTGGGCGGAGCCCTGCGTACGTACCAGAGGGAAGCGCTCGCACCGCACTGGCGCCGGGTGCACGCCGACATCGACGCCGACCGCGCCCTGCGGCTGCGCAGCCTCCTCGAAGGCGGCACCGAAGGGCTGCTCGCCGGACTCGGGCCGCAGTTCCGCTGGCGGGCGCCCGTCCTCGAAGTGGCCTACCCCGTCGACCAGGACCTGCGGCTGCGCGGCCGGGGCCTCGTCCTCCAGCCGTCGTTCTTCTGCTGGCCCACCCCCGCCACCCTGGCCGACGGCGAGCTGCCCCCCGTGCTGGTCTACCCCATCCACCACACCCCCGACTGGTGCGTCCCCGCCCGGGGCGCCCGCCCGGCGCCCGGATCCGGCCCCCTCGGACCGCTCCTCGGCCACACCCGCGCCGGTGTCCTGCGCGCCACCCGCACCGGCTGCTCCACCCTGGAGGCGGCCCGGCTCCTCGGCGTGACCCACCCCGCCGTCAGCCAGCACCTGAACGTGCTGCGGAAGGCGGGCCTCGTCACCACCGTGCGCCGGGGCGGACGCTCCTTCCACGTCGCGACCGCCGAGGGGCGCGCCCTGCTGGCCGCCGAGGACCCGGCCCCGGCGTGACAGCACGTCACCTGCGCGTGTAAGCACCAGCTTCCGTTCCTTGCGGGCCCCGCGGCGGCGGGACCACCCTGGGGGCCTGAATCGCACGGCCGCGCACACACCCGCGCGGCCGTTTCGCACCCAAGGCCCGTCCCCCCACCCTCAGGAGCCTTCATGCGCAGGAGACTCGTGTCCGCCGCCGTCGCCGCGGTCGCCCTCGGAGTCCTCGTCCAGCCCGGCACCGCCTTCGCCTCGGCGGACCCGCACCTCGCCCCCGCCGCCGTCGCCGCCCACGGCTCGTCGGCCGGAACCGCCGTCGTCAGCGGGCACAACCAGCCCGGCACCCGGATCACCGTGGACGCCGGAAGCACCGCCACCGCGCACTGGCTGGACGTCGACTACCAGGTCCAGGAGACCGGTTACTGGTGCGGTCCCGCCGCCACCCGCATCGCGCTCTCCGCCCGCATCTCCCCGCCGAGCCAGTCCGACCTGGCCTGGCAGCTCGGCACCACCGTGAACGGCACCGACCACATATCCCAGGTCACCGGGGTGCTCAACGCCAACCTCGGCGGCGGCTGGTACGAGACCAAGGAGATGCCCAACGACCCGCCCACCCAGGCCCAGCGCGACCTGCTCTGGTACGACGTCGTCTTCGACATCGACCGCAACTACCCGCTGGTCACCAACATCGTGGCCCCGCCCGGAAACCAGCCGCCCGGCTACCCGTCGAACCAGACGATCTACCACTACTTCACGGTCATCGGCTACGACGACGCCGACCGCACCGTCCTCATCGCCGACCCCGCCTCCTTCGGCGGCAACCAGATCTACTGGCTCTCCTTCGACCAGCTCGCCACCCTGATCCCGCCGAAGGGCTACTCCGCATGAGCGCCCGCGCGAACGACCGCCCCAGCCGCAGGAACGTCCTCAGGGCGGCCGGCGGACTCTCCGCCGCGACGGCTCTGGGCGCCGCCGGTCTCCTGGCCTCCGCCCCACCGGCCGCCGCGGCCGGGGACGGATTCGGCCTGCGCATCGTGGACCGGAACGAGAGCGACCCGCGCATGCGGTACTACCGCTTCGCGACGGACGCCATCGGCTGGAACCCGGGCGTCAACGTCCTGCTCCCCGACGGCTATCACACGAGCGGCCGGGCCTACCCCGTGCTCTACCTGTTCCACGGCGGCGGCACCGACCAGGACTTCATCACCTTCGACCGCATGGGCATCCGCGCCTGGACCGCCGGGAAGCCGCTCATCGTCGTGATGCCCGACGGCGGACACGCCGGCTGGTACTCCAACCCGGTCAGCTCCAACACCGGCCCGCGCAACTGGGAGACCTTCCACATCGCCCAGCTCCTCCCGTGGATTGACGCCAACTTCCGTACGTACGCCGAATACAACGGGCGGGCCGTCTCCGGGTTCTCCATGGGCGGGTTCGGCGCGCTCAAGTACGCCGCCAAGTACTACGGGCACTTCGCGTCCGTGAGCGCCCACTCCGGCCCGGCCAGCCTGCGCCGCGACGCGGGGCTCGTCACGCACTGGGCCAACGTCTCCTCCGCCGCGCTCGACCTGGCGGGCGGCTCGGTCTACGGGGTGCCGCTCTGGGACGAGGCCCGGGTCAGCGCCGACAACCCGGTCCAGCGCATCGAGAGCTACCGCAACAAGCGCGTCTTCCTGGTCGCGGGCACCAGCCCCGACCCGGTCAACTGGTTCGACCAGATCAACGAGAACCAAGTGCTGGCCGGACAGCGCGAGTTCCGCTCGCTGCTCGGCAAGGCCGGGATTCCGCACGAGTGGCACGAGGAACCGGGCGGCCACTTCGTCCGCCCCGCCCTCTTCCGGAGCGACCTCGACGGAATCATCGCCCGGCTCCGCAAGGCTTAGCACCTCCGCGCCCCGGCACACGAGCCCCCTCGGCCCACGCCGAGGGGGCTCACTCGCGTACGGGAACGGCGACCGCCCCGGAAACCGGCCCGCAGGAATCGGTCGCCCGTGCGAGCGCTCATACCAGAGCGGGACGGATGGCGGGCAAGTTCCACAACTGCCCATCACGCCCGCACTTCTGGCGACTACCGTGTGTGCCCGGTGATCAACGGTGGGCTCATATTCTCCGGGCCTGCCCGGCCGATGACCCGAGAATGCCCGACCACCGTAGGCGCCACCACATGAACGCAGATGCCTGGGGCCCCACGTACCGAGGACGCTGATGTCTCAACTTCGCGCACCCGACGCGCGACCGGACCGACGAGAGGGCGGGCGGCACGGCCGACCGGGCGCCCGTTCCCACTCGGCCGCGGCCAGACCACGTGCCGCCCGCCCGACCCCCGAGGCGCGCATACGCCCTCAACTTCTGCGCACCGCCGTGCTGCCGGCTCTCGCCGTCGCCCTCGCGGGCGCAGCGGCCGTCATCTTCACCGCCCGCGCGGGCCACGCACGGCCGTCCGCGGAGCTCTGGATCGCCCTCGGCTCGGCGGCCGCCCTCGCGCTCGCCGCGATCCTCGCCGCCTTCCTGGCCGCCAACCGGGCCGCCACCACGGTCTTCGGCCGCTGCCTCGCGCTGCGCCGGACCAGCGCCCAGAGCCAGGCCGACCTGCAACGCGTCGTGGAACAGCTGCGCAGCGGCGAGCCCGTGAACGCCCGGCGCGCCCCGCAGAACCAGCCGCCCGGCGGCGACCCCTTCGAGCTGCTGGCCCAGGAGCTGGGCCGCCAGCAGGAGGCCGCCGTCGCCGCCGTCGTCGAGGCCTCCCGCCTCTCCGAGCCCAGCGGCGAGGACCAGAAGGTCGAGGTCTTCGTCAACCTCGCCCGCCGCCTCCAGTCGCTCGTGCACCGCGAGATCCAGCTGCTGGACGAGCTGGAGCACGAGGTCGAGGACCCGGACCTGCTCAAGGGCCTCTTCCACGTCGACCACCTCGCCACCCGCATCCGCCGCCACGCCGAGAACCTCGCCGTGCTCGGCGGCGCCGTCTCCCGCCGCCAGTGGAGCAACCCGGTCACCATGACCGAGGTGCTGCGCTCGGCGATCGCCGAGGTCGAGCAGTACCCCCGGGTCAAGCTCGTCCCCCCGATCGACGGCACCCTGCGCGGACACGCCGTGGCCGACGTCATCCACCTCCTCGCCGAACTCGTGGAGAACGCCACGGTGTTCTCCGCCCCGCACACCCAGGTCCTGCTGCGCGCCCAGCGCGTCACCGCCGGGCTCGCCCTGGAGGTCGAGGACCGCGGGCTCGGCATGCCGGGCGACGAGCAGAAGCGGATGAACGCCCTGCTCACCGACCCCGACCAGGTCAACGTCGCCCGCCTGCTCCAGGACGGCCGCATCGGCCTCTTCGTGGTCGCCTCGCTGGCCCGGCGGCACGGCATCGCCGTACGTCTCCAGAGCAACATCTACGGAGGCACCCAGGCCGTCCTGGTCCTCCCGCAGACCCTGCTCGGCGCCGACGAGGACGCCCCCGCCATGGCCGGTGAAGCGCCCGTCCCGCCCACCGGGCCCGTGCACCGCCCGCCGCCCCTGGAGGAGCGCCCGGCACCCCGCGATCCGGCGCCCGCCCCCGAGCCGGAACGCCGGCCCTACGTCCCCAGCCAGCAGCCCAGCCCGCACCGGACCCCGGCCCAGCCGGGCCCGGCCCGCCAGGACGGGGTACCGCCCCTGCCGCTGCGCGCCGAGCGCGTGGACCGGCCCGCGGACGACGCCCCGCCCGCGGCCGCGTCCGGCGACGGGACCGCGCCGACGAGCACGGCCGACCGGCCCCTGCTGCCCAAGCGCGCCAACCAGGAGCACCTGGTCCCGCAGCTCAGGGAGGCTCCCGCGCCCCGGTCCGGAGACGAACCCGGCCTGCACGACCCCGGGCTCGTCGCCGCCTTCCGGCGCGGCATCGACCTCGCCGAGGCCCGGGCCGAGGCCGATGAGGAGCCCGCGCCCGAGGCCCCGGCCGGTGCCACGCACATGACGACGGCCGCCCAGCTGGGCGCACCGGCCCGGCCGCTCCCCGTCCGGGGCGCCGCCCGGCCCGCGCAACTGCACGGCGCCGGCGCCCACCCCGGCGAGCACGACCCACTCGCAGCGAACCCCATCAAGGAGTAGATGCCCCATGGCGACCGATATGCCGTCCGGTCAGGTCTCGGACCTCGACTGGCTGCTGAGCGGCCTCGTCCAGCGCGTGCCGTACACCCGCAGCGCGGTCCTGCTCTCCGCCGACGGGCTGGTGAAGTCCCTCCACGGCATGGACGCCGACAGCGCCGACCACATGGCTGCGCTGGCGGCCGGCCTCTACTCCCTCGGCCGCAGCGCCGGGGCGAGGTTCGGGGACAACGGCGAGGTCCGGCAGGTGGTCGTGGAGCTCGACTCGACGCTCCTCTTCGTCGCCACCGCCGGCTCCGGCACCTGTCTGGCCGTCCTCGCCGGCCGCAACGCCGACGCCGCCGTGCTCGGCTACGAGATGACCATGCTGGTGAAGAGCGTGCGGCCCTATCTGATGACCCCGGTGAGACAGACGGCCGGGACACCGGGCACCGCGGGGCTGTGACCATGGCGGTCACCCAGGACGGGCCGCTGCTCGACGACGCGGCGGGCCGCCTCATCCGCCCCTACACGGTGAGCAACGGCCGTACCCGTCCCACGGCCGTGCTCGACCTGCTGTCCCTGGTGATGGCCACCGGAAGCGTCCCGCAGACCCACCTCGGCCCCGAGCACTCGGTGGCCCTGGGACTCTGCGAGGGCCCCACCTCGGTGGCCGAGATCGCCGCCCACTTGAGACTGCCCGCGGTCGTCACCAAGGTCCTCCTCTCGGACCTGGTCGACTGCGGCGCCGTCACCGCCCACGCGCCCGCCTTCCAAGACATGCCCACCGACCGACATCTGCTGGAGGCAGTGCTCGATGGCTTACGACGACAGCTCTGACGGCTACGGCTACCCGGACGGCGCCGGCTATGGCTACGGCTACGCGGACGACGGCTCCGGCGGCGGGTACGGGCAGGACACCGCCACCGCCGAGTACGCCGCCCCGCAGGCCGCGCCCGAGGGCTTCCCCGTCGCGTTGAAGGTGCTGGTCGCCGGTGGATTCGGCGTCGGCAAGACCACGTTCGTCGGCGCCGTCAGCGAGATCGCGCCGCTCAGCACGGAGGAGCTGCTGACCCAGGCGAGCGCCGCGACCGACAGCCTGGAGGGCGTCGAGTCGAAGACCTCCACCACCGTGGCGATGGACTTCGGCCGCATCACGCTGGACGACCAGCACGTGCTGTACCTGTTCGGCACACCGGGCCAGGAACGCTTCTGGTTCATGTGGGACGAGCTCTCGCAGGGCGCGCTGGGGGCGGTCGTGATTGCGGACACCCGCAGGCTGGAGGAGTGCTTCGCCGCCGTCGACTTCTTCGAGCGGCGCGGCATCGGATTCGTCGTCGCCGTCAACGAGTTCGACGGCGCCTACCGCTACGGCCCCGAGGAGGTCCGTGCCGCGCTCGACCTGTCGCCGGAGGTGCCGGTCGTGCTGTGCGACGCCCGCATGGCCAGCTCCGGCACCGGCACACTGGTGACGCTGGTCCAGCACCTCATCAACGCCACCGACGACGCCGTGCCGCTCCCCGGGCACGCCGGATTCGGGGCCCGGCCGTGATCCCGCGCGCCGCCGGGCGGCTGCTGCTCACCCCCGTCGACGGTGAGGCGCCCGCCCGTACGCGGCGGCTGCGGAGCCTGGGACTCGGGGAGCGGGACGACGCCTCGTTCGACAACTTCGACGCCTTCGCCGACAGGGTGGCCGAAGTGACGGACGTGCCGTTCTCGATGGTCAACTTCATCGACGGGAACCGCCAGTTCTACGCCGGACTGCACACCCCCGCCGGGACCCGCAGGGGCTCGGACCTGGGGGCCACCGCGGCGGGCAGCGGCCGCAACGGCCGGTACGTGGCCCTCGACCACGGCTACTGCCCGCACGTGGTTGTCCGGCGCAAGGCGCTCGTCCTGGAGGACGTCTGCGACTACCCCCGCTTCGCGGGCAACCCGGTCGTGGACGACATAGGCATCCGCTCCTACCTGGGGGCGCCGCTCATCGACCGCACCGGGATCGCCCTGGGCGCCGTCTGCGCCGTGGACACCGTGCCCCGCCCCTGGGGAAGGGCGGGGCTCGACACCATCAAGTCCCTGGCGCTGGAACTCGTAGGCCATCTCGACCGCAGGGAGGACCACAGCCCCCGCTTCTGATCAGACCTCGACCGTGCGGCCGTCCAGGAAGCCCAGCGTCACCGCGTCCCCGGCCACCCGCACCCGCACGGCCGAGCGCAGCGCCTCCGGGTGGACGCTGTCCCGGGACAGCACCACGAGCGTGACATGGACGCTCTGCCCGCCCGGGTGGGGAGCGCCGCGCAGATACGGGATCGCCGAGTGCGGTCCGTACGCGTTGGACTCCACGTCCCGCGCCACCTCGGCGTCCTCGGGCCCGCCGTCCCAGCCGTACAGCCCGACCACCGCGCTGGACAGGCCGTCGGCGGTCCGGGCGAGCGCCCAGCCGGGGCCCGAGGTGGCGAACGGGCTCGTCCGGTGCGCGACGGCGTGGCCGCCCTCCCGGACCACGGCGCCCTCCGGCGCCTCGACCCGGTGCACCCGGATCTCCCACGGCCCGTGCAGCACGCTCGTCGTCCCGATCCGGTACGCGCGCTCGTCGCCGGGCAGCCGGGCCGCCGACCAGGACGCGGCGACGCGGTCCTCGCAGCTCACCGGGTGGATGCGGCGGCGCCGGGACGGGGTGCCGTCCGGGGCGAGCAGCGCCAGGTGGTTGTCGATGTTCCGGGCGAAGGCGTGCGGCGCGGACTCCGGGGCGGTCGCCGTCGAGTACGCCAGCTTCGCGTAGTGCGGATCGTCCTCGCCCGCCCCCGCGTCCGGGTCGGTGTCGCCCGCTTCCGGGAGCGGGTTGTGGTCGCTGCCGTGGTTGACCAGCCGGACGATCCCGTCGTGCCGGGTGCCGTGCAGCAGCCAGCCGGGCGCCGGAAGCGCGGTGTAGGTGTCGGACTCCTCGACGGGCAACGGGAGTTCGCGCGCCGTCCACACCTCGTGGTCGGCCGGGAGCAGCAGCCCGAGGAAGCCCTTGCTCGCCCAGTACGGGGACGTCGGACCGGAGTACGGCTGAGTGGTGGGCAGGAACGTGTCGTACCAGCCGAGCGTCAGCAGCCCCCGCTCGTCGGGCACCCCGCGCTCCGCGAAGTGGCGCAGCGCCCCGGAGGCGAGGCGGCGGGTGAGCCCGGGCGCGAGCGGGGTGCAGTCCGCGACGGCGCCCATCCAGACGGGGGCCAGCGACGCGAAGCGGTAGCAGAGCGACCGGCCCTGGTGGACCGGGGCGCCGTCGGCGCCGAAGAAGTGGGGGTACTCCTCAAGGAAGCGGCTCAGGCGTTCCCGATAGACGGCGGCCCGGCCGCCGTCGCCGTCCGGCCCCGCGATCCGCGCCCACAGCAGCGGGTACAGATGCATGGCCCAGCCGATGTAGTAGTCGAAATTGCGCCCGCTGCCGTCGGTGTACCAGCCGTCACCGACGTACCAGTCCTCGATCCTGTCGAGCCCTCCCTCGATGTCGGCCTTGCTGTACGGGGCGCCGACCGACGCCAGGAACTGCTCCGAAACCACTTGGAACAGGCGCCAGTTGTTGTCCCAGGTGCGTCCGCCGACGAAGCCGGAGAACCAGTCGGCGACCCGCTCCTGCACCCGGGCGTCGAGCCGGTCCCAGATCCACGGCCGGGTCTCGTGCAGCGCGATGGCGACGGACGCCGCCTCCACCAGCTGCTGCGAGCAGTCAGTCAGGCGCGGCCACGCCTCACCGCTCGCCGGGTCGGTCCCGGCCGCCACCCCCGCCGCGTACCGCTCGATCAGCGCGGGGTCGACCGCCCCGCCCGCGCCCGCGATCCGGAACGCGGCCAGCAGGAACGACCGGGCGAAGCCCTCCAGGCCGTCCGACACGACACCGGACCAGCTGTTCCGGCCGGGCAGCCGGTACTGGGCGAAGCCCGGTGTCGCGTACGGCGTCAGCGCGTCCAGCATCCGGTCGGCCGTCGCCTCCCAGTGGGCCCGGGTCCAGCCCGTGCGGGAGGACAGGATCCGGTCGGTGGGCGGCAGGTGCAGATGCGGGGCGACGGACATGACGGTGGCGCTCCTGGTGTGTGCGGTGGTTACTGGACGAGTTCGGCGCGGTGGGTGTGGCCCCGGGAACCGCCGACGGCGACGGTGAGCAACGGCCTGCGGCCCGGAGTGAGTTCGACGGTGTCGTCGGCCTCGGACGCCTGGCGGACGGCGAACGGCAGGCCGACCGTGACCGAGGTCCCCGTCCGGCCCGGGTCGGCGACCGCCACGGAGACCCGGCCGCCGCGCCGCCGCACCAGGACCGTCGCGGGACCGGACGCGGTGATGCCCGCGACCGTACCGGCGGCCCAGAAGTGCACAGCGGTCAGACCGGTCCTGCGGTCCTCGACCGCCTGCGCGGTGGCGTCGTTGGCGAGGACGCGCACCGGCCGGGACGCCGACCAGACGGCGGTCGCCGCCGCCGAGGCACCGGGCAGCAGCACATAGGCGTACCCGGCGTCGGTGGGGGAGGGGCCGTGGTCGAGCCAGAGGGTGAGGTAGCGGCGGGTGACGGGGTCGGTGCTGCCGCCGGTGTCCGCGCCCGTGTCGATGGCCCGCCAGGTGCCGGTGCGCTCCTCGCGCAGGGTGCGCAGGGCGGCCCCGCCGGGCAGCACATAGCCGCCGACCCCCTCGATGTGCGCCCAACGAGCTTGGCCGGAGGCGCCGTTACGGACAGGGATCCCGTCCACGAGCAGTCGGTTGCGGCCGTCCGCGCCCAGGTTGCGGTTCTCGATCACCGTCTCGACCGGATGGCCGTCGCCCGAGGTGATCCCCGCGCCGAGCGCCACGACCGTGTTGTCGAGCAGGAACCACGCCTTCCGGGCCCGCAGGCTGCTGCCCGGGGCGCCGGTCAGGTCCATCGCCGCAGCGCTGTACCGGCCGTCCAGCACGGCGCCGCCCGCCACCGCGTTCGGCGGCCGGTAGGTGGAGGTGCCCGCGCCGGTGCCGAGGTCGTCGCGCGGGCGGGTGTCCACCGTGGTGCCCGGCAGGCGGTACGGATCGACGGTCGGCCAGAACCCGTCGTTGTACTGCCCGAGGTCGTCGCCGTCGTAGAGGTACGTCATGCCGTCGCCGGTGTACCAGCCGTGCAGGTTCTCGCCGTTGCCCGCCTCGTACGCGGAAATGCGCTTCGAGGACAGCGACAGGGTGCAGGCCCAGCCGGGGCGGCGGTGGACGACGCGGTCCATGTCCGCGAAGACGAAACTGCCCGTGGTGCGGGCTGCGGGCCGGATCTCGCGGTCGGCCAGCATCGCCTTGGCCAGGGCCAGTTGGGGCAGAGTGGCCAGGGCGGTGAACGGGGTGGTGCGGTTGCGGCTGAACCAGCCCTTGACCAGCGAGCGCCAGCGGTCCGCCAGGTCGTCGGGGGCGCCCGTCGCCAGGAGCAGGATCGCGGCGACGGCCGCCGCCCCGTCCCGGTGGTCGCCCGCCCGCTCCCGCGAGATGGCGCGGCCGCGCACCGCGTCCATCATCAGCCCGTCGAAGATCACCGGGACGAAGCTGCGCTCCACGGCCTCGTACATCACCGACACCTTCGGGTCGGCCACCGCCCAGGCGGAGCCCGCCAGAAGTGAAAGCAGCCAGGCCGCGCCGCCGAGCAGCACGGTGCCGTAGGAGCCGGTGTAGGCCACCTCGGAGTGCTGGACGAACGAGCCGTCCTCGTAGAAGCCGTCACCCGAAGTCGTATAGCGAAAGAGGCTGTTGCGGCCGGAGTCGCGTACGTCGGAGAGCGCGTCGCGGGCCGACGCCACCTTGTCGGCGTCCTTGCCGAGCAGCCCGCGCAGCGCCACGATCACCGCCTTGTCGGTGCGGTTGGCACCGGTCTCGGGCAGCGTGGGGGAGTTGGTGCGGCGGTCCGCGTCCGGGCAGAACCGGTCCACGACGGACAGATAGTCCGCGAGATCGGCGGCAGGCAGCCGCTCGCGCAGCAGGACACAGCAGTCCATCAGGGCGCGCGGCGCCCCGATCTCCCAGAACCACCAGTTGCCGGCCTCGGGCGCGGAGGGGTGGTACGCCGTGTCGTATGCGAACCGCAGCGCCCCGAGCAGCGCGTCGGCCGTCTCCGCGCTTCCGGAGAGCGCGGTGCCGGGGGTGGACCACGCGACGGCGAGCGTGCGCAGCCGCGTGTAGCTCTGGCCGAAGTTGCCCGGGTCGGTGAGCGGCGAGAGGTCGGACCACAGCGCGGTCCGCCCGGCGCTCCGGTCCAGGGTGTCCCAGAGGGCGCCCGCCGTGGTGTTCAGGGCCGCGATTCCGGCCGCGAAGTCGGGGTCCGAGGCGTCGAACGCGCCGCCGGTGAGCAGGGAGGCGGCCCGCTCCAGGAGAACGTCGAAGTCGTTGACCGGCGCCTCCTCGGTCGCTCCGGTCCGCGCCGCCCGGGCCGGACCCGTCGTCAGGACCACCGACGCCGCGGCACCGCTCGCGGCGAGAAGGGTCCTTCTGCTCAGCTGCATGATGACTCCATTCCTCGTCGTCGCGGTCTCAGTCGGAGAGCGTGCTCGGGTCGACGGGCGGCTGCGGCAGATGCAGCGCGGCGAGCTCGGCGCGGCCCGTGGCGTCGATGGGGAACGCCCAGGTGTTCACGAAGAAGTCCGTGAGGTCGTAGCCCGCGATCCGGCTGGAGTAGGTGGCCAGGGCCCGGTAGCGCTTGGCGTCCTCGGTGTAGTCGGACTGCGGGTTCTCCTCGCGCACCAGCTTGTGCAGGCGCGGCCAGAAGTCCTCGCCGAAGGCCAGTTCCAGCTGGCGCAGCGGCACCAGCTTCTCGTACGCCCCGAAGGACTTCTCGTACGTGAGACCGGGCGTCCCGAACTTGTCCCGCGAGCTCTGGAACACGGTCTGACCGGTCGCCGGGTCGACCGTGAGCAGGTTCGACGGCTGCTTCAGGGTGCGCTGCGCGGCCAGCGAATAGATGTTCACCGTGACCTCGGTGAGGCCGCCCGGCTTGTACGCCATCTGCTGATGGAGGTGACCGAGCTCGTGGTACAGCCCCCAGCCCCGGGTGCGCAGGCCCTCGACGGTGGTGGCCCGGTCCAGGTAGGCGCGCGGGAAGCCGTTGTAGCCGTGCGTGGCGTAGGCGCCGACGCCGGTGGGCACCTTGCTGACCTCGGTGAAGTGGTACGGCCCCGCCTTGCGCCGGTGCACCGGCTTCGAGCCGTCGAGGCCGCTGATCCGGGCATGCGAGTCGACGATGGTCTCGACCAGCCGGAGCAGCGCCGCGTGGTCCTCGTCGCGGTACAGGAGAGCGCCCTCGCGGGTCAGCGTCATGATGGTGTGCGGGGCGTGCAGCTCCACCCAGGGCGAATCGGTCAGCGTGTCCAGTTGGCGCTGGTAGTCCGCCTCGTCGGTCCGGCCCAGTGTGAAGACGGGCATCCGGACCGCCCCGGACCGGAAGAGCACGCCCGCCCGCTCGCCGTTGCCGGTGAGCGTCAGGTAGACCGGACCGCCGTGCGGGTCGGTCACCGTGTTGGCGCCGGAGGCCAGCGGGTAGCTGCGGGGTTCGGTGATCTCTCCGTAGTAGTCCCAGGCGCCGATCCACAGCGTGGGCACGAGGCCGTCGTGCGGTTGGACGGTCAGCGAGAGCGGGGTGCCGGCGGGCGCGTGCAGGCCGGTCGGCTGGAACTCCGAACCGCGCAACGCCTGGGCGAGCCGCAGCCGTTCGGCCTCGGCGGCGGGGCGGCCGGTGACGGTCACGGAGACGGGGCGGCCGGAGGGGCGGCCGGTCGCGGGCCGGGCCTGGGCCGCGGTGGCGGTGAGGCCGAGGACCGCCGCGGCCCCCGCGCCCGCCGCCGCGCCGAGGACGGCGCGGCGGCCCACGGAGGAGGCCGAATCGGTGACGGACTCGGTGGCGGGGGAGGCGGCCGGGGCGGCGGAGGGGGTGTGCTTACGCATGCGGAACTCTCCCTGCAGTCATGAACGAGGGGCGAAGGTGTCCGGAACGGTGGGGGGTGCTCCGCCAGCATGTAAGCGGTTGCTGTCGAGCCGCAAGGGGACTCGGGAAGTTACTGTGATTTTCTATGGCCAACTGCGGACAGGCGGGAAGTAACCGGTCACTTGCGGAACGGTCTGCCGGTCCGGGGTGCCACGGAATCGCGTACCACGATGTGGGTGCCGAGCCGCAGTGCCCCGGTGGTCGGCTCCCGCCAGTCGTCCTCGTCCCCGCCGGACACGGCGAGCCGCACCGCCTGACGGCCCATCTCCTCCAGTGGCACATGGACGGTGGTCAGCCGGGGCCGCAGCTCCTGGGCGACCGGGATGTCGTCGTACCCGACCAGCGAGACGTCCTTGGGCACTCGCAGGCCCGCCTCCTCCAGGGCCTGCGCGGCACCGGCCGCCACCATGTCGTTGGCCGCGAACACGGCGGTGAACTCCGGTCCGTCCCGCAGGAGTTCCGCCATCCTCCGGTACCCGAAGCCACGGCTGAAGGCGCCCGGCTGGGCCAGCTCGGGATCGACCGGCACGCCCCGCAGCTCCAGGGCGCGGCGGTGCCCGGCGAGCCGGTCGCGGGTGGTGGAGAGTTTGGGCGGACCGCCCAGGTAGAGGATGCGCTCGTGACCCTGCATCAGCAGGTGGTCGGTGATCGCGAAGGCGCCGCCCTCGTTGTCGTACTCCACGGCGGCGGTCGGCGCGGACTCGCCGAGCGGGGGCCGGCCGCACAGGACCAGCTTCGAGCCGCCCGCGTCCAGCTCGCGCGCCCGGCGGGCCAGCTCCGAGGTGTAGCCCCGGTCCGCGATGGAGCCGCCGACGACCACGACCGCGTCCGCCCGGCGCTCGTGCATCAGGTCGATGAAGGCCAGCTCGCGCTGCGGGTCGCCCTGGGTGCAGCAGACCAGGCAGAGCCGTCCGCCGAGCGCCGCCTCCCGTTCGACCCCGCGCGCGATGTACGCGTAGAAGGGGTCGATGACCTCGTTGACGATGATGCCGACGGTGCGGTTGGAGACGCCGGCCAGGGCGCGGGCGTGCGCGTTGACCACGTAGCCGAGCTCGCGCATGGCGGACTCGACGCGCTCCCGGGTCGCCTCGGCGACGGGGTAGTTGCGGTTCAGGACGCGTGAGACGGTGGCCGTCGAGACGCCCGCGCGCCGGGCGACATCGGTGACCGTCGCCCGCCGCTGTCCGTCCCCGGCCGTGCTCTGCCGGCGCATCCGGCTCACCCCCTGAAGGCTGTTGTGTGACGACGAGCCTAGTGCCGCGGCGGGCCCGGTCCGCCGCGGTCCCGGAGCCCGCGGCGGAAGGGCGGTCACGCGATCCTCCCCAGGTCGGCCCGGTGCACAGGGTGGCCGAACGGCTCGCCCCGCGCGTACCGGGCCAGCTCGTCCACGGCGAGCGCGCCCAGCCGCCCCACCTCGTTGCCCTGGGCGCCCGCCAGGTGCGGGGTCAGGAACACGTTGGGCAGGTCCCACAGGGGGTGGCCGGGCGGCAGCGGCTCGGGCGAGGTGACGTCGAGGACCGCGTCGAGCCGGCCGCTGACCAGGTGCGGGGTGAGCGCCTCGGTGTCCACGAGCGGGCCGCGCGCGGTGTTGACGAGCAGCGTCCCGGGGCGCATCAGGCCGATCCGCCGGGCGTCGATCATGTTCCGGGTCTCGGGCGTGTCCGGGGCGTGCAGGCTCACCACGTCGCTCGTCGCCACGAGGGTGTCCAGGTCGGCGGGGGTCACGCCGAGGAGGGCGGCCTCGGCCGCGCTCACGTACGGGTCGTGCAGCAGGATCTCCGCGTCCAGCGCCATCCGCAGCAGCTCGATCACGCGGCGGCCGATGCGGGAGGCCCCGACCACCCCTACGGTCAGACCATGGGTGCCGAGCCAGTGGTGGCGGTCCAGGTCGGCGGCGGTGCGATGGGTGCGGCGGGCCCGGTAGAGGCCCGCGAGCGGGAACACCCGCTTGGCGCCCATGATGATCGCCGCGAGGGTGTACTCGGCCACCGGCACGGCGTTGGCCGCGGCGGCCGACGAGACGACGATCCCGCGGTCGAAGGCGGCAGGTGACAGAAACGTTTTCACCGTGCCCGCCGCGTGGACGACGGCCCGCAGCGCGGGTGCCCGGTCCAGCAGCGCCGGGTCCACGGGCGGACAGCCCCAGCCGGTCAGCAGCACCTCTGCGGCGGACAGCGCCCGGGCGGCGGCGGGGGAGTCGAACTCGCTGATCACCGCCGGGTCGAGCAGTTCGGCGGTCTCCTCGAGACGCGACCGGACGGCGGGCGGGAAGACGTCGTCCAGCAGCCCCGTGCTCATGACCAGAACCGTGCGCGGCCGCCTCCCGGGCGGATCCGCTGCCTCGGGACCGGAACGGGCCGGCGCCTCTTCGGTGGTTCGCACCCTGCCTCCGGATAGTAATCGTGTTCTATCGAATGACCGGCACGCTAGGGACGTCCACGGCCGACCGTCAAGCGCACCACCAGCCCGAATAGGCAGCTAGGGCTGCTTTGTTGAGATTTGCCGCCCCGGAATTCGCCCCGAAGGCCGACGCCTGGTGAAGACGTTCGCTCAGATCCCTTGACGCTTGGGTTAACCGCTTACTAACTTGCCGCCGCAGAAGGCACACCACGCGCCACCCAGCCGAACAGGACCCACCATGGCTGACACAGCACCTCCGCTGCCGCGCGAAAAGCGGCGAACGCGGCGAAAGCGGGCCGATGAGCCCGCCCCGCCGCCCGGCCCGGCCCTCGCCGCCCCGCACCGGCTCACACTCGGACAGCGCCTCAAACGCGACCGGGTGATGCTGCTGCTCACCCTGCCCGGCCTGCTCTACTTCATCGTCTTCCACTACGTGCCGCTGCTCGGCTACGTGGTGGCGTTCCAGGACTACCAGCCGTACCTCGGCTACATGCACAGCGTCTGGGTGGGCTTCGCCAACTTCACCGCCGCGTTCAGCGAACCGGCCTTCTGGACCGCGACCTTCAACACCCTGGAGATCGCCCTCGTCCAGCTGGTGTTCTTCTTCCCGGTGCCCATCGCCCTGGCCCTGCTGCTCAACAGCATCGCCAGCGACCGCATCCGGCGCTTCGTGCAGAGCGTGGTCTATCTGCCGCACTTCATCGGCTGGGTCATCATCGTCTCGATCTTCCAGCAGATCCTGGGCGGCGCGGGCGTCCTGCCCGACTTCCTCGGCAGCATGGGCCTGCCCCGCTACGACATGATGAGCGACCCGGACGCCTTCCCCTGGCTGCTCACCCTCCAGGTTGCCTGGAAGGACGCCGGCTGGGGCACGATCATCATCCTCGCCGCCCTCCTCAACATCGACCGGCAGCAGTACGAGGCCGCCGCGATCGACGGAGCCGGACCCCGGCGCAGGCTGTGGCACGTGACGCTGCCGGGCATCGCGCCCGTGCTCATCCTGCTGCTCATCCTCAACCTCGGGCAGATCCTCTCCGTCGGCTTCGAGCAGATCCTGCTCCAGCGCGACGCGGTCGGACCGGACGCCGGCGAGGTGCTCGACACCTACGTCTACTACCACGGCATCAAGGACAACGACTGGGGCGTCGCCGCCGCCGTCGGACTCGTCAAGGCGGTCATCGGCACCGCACTCGTGCTGGGCGCCAACAAGTTCGCCCACCGACTCGGCCACGAAGGGGTGTACCGCGGTGCTGACCGCTGAGAAGACGCGCGCCACGGCCCGGACCACCACACCGGCACCCGCGCCCGCCCCCGTACGCAAGTCCGACGGCCGCCCGCCGTGGATGGAGCGCCCGACCCGCATCGGTCGGACCGCGAAGGCCGTTGCCGTCGTCGTGGTCGTCCTCGCCGTCGCGTATCCGCTCGTCGGCGTCATCGGGACGAGCTTCGCCTCGCAGACCGACATCATCAAGAGCTCCGGCCTCGTCCTGTGGCCGGACCACCCCACCCTCGACGCCTACCGCACGATCTTCACCGGCGGCGTCGTCAGCCGGGCCCTCATCGTCTCCGTGGGCATCACCGTCTTCGGTACCCTCGCCAGTCTGCTCGTCACCGTCGGCATGGCGTACGGGCTCTCCCGCCGCGAGGTCACCGGCTCCCGCTTCATCCTGATGACGGCCCTGTTCACCATGCTGTTCAACGCGGGCATCATCCCGAACTTCCTGCTGGTCAAGGGCCTCGGCCTGTACGACACCTACGCGGCGCTCGTCATGCCCACCCTGGTCAGCGCCTTCAACCTGGTCGTCCTGCGGTCCTTCTTCATGAACCTGCCGGAGGAGCTGTACGACGCGGCCAAGGTGGACGGTGCCGGGGACTTCCGCATCCTGGTCCGCGTCGTCCTCCCGCTGTCCAAGGCCGTCCTCGCCGTCATCAGCCTCTTCTACGCGGTGACGTACTGGAACGCCTTCTTCAACTCGCTCCTGTACCTCAACGACTCCGACAAGTGGCCGCTGCCCATGGTGCTGCGGACCTACGTCCTCCAGGGCCAGAGCCTCGACTCCGCCTCCGCGGGCGAAGTGCTCGCCCCGCAGCAGGCCGTGCAGATGGCGGTCCTGGTGATCGCCGTCGTCCCGATCCTCTGCGTCTACCCCTTCCTCCAGCGCTACTTCACCAAGGGCGTGCTCACCGGCGCCATCAAGGGCTGACCGCCGCCGTCCCCCACTCCTTCCCTTCCCTCTTCCAAGGAGATTCAGGTGTCGAGCTCCACCCCCATCAACCGCAGAGCACTCTTCCGCCTGGGCGCGGGCGTCGGTCTCGGACTGGCCGCGGCCCCGCTGCTCGCCGCCTGCGGCGACGGCGGCACGACTGCGAAGGCCGAGGCCAAGAGCGCGTCCCTGCTTCCGCGCAGCGCCGTCCGCAACATCGGGCTCAAGCCCGACCTGGAAGGCACCGCGGCCGGCGTCCCGCAGGGCTTCTTCAGCTACCCGGCCAAGCCGCTGCGGGCCACGAAGACCACCCCGCTCAAGGGGGCGAAGCCGATCAGCGCCGCCATGGAGACCTTCTCCCCGCCGCCGCCCTCGCGCGGCAAGAACGCGGCCTGGCAGGAGATCGAGAAGCTGCTCGGCGGCCAGGTGAACATCACGGCCGTCCCCGCCGACGACTACGGCACCAAGTTCTCCACGATGGTCGCCAGCGACAGCCTGCCCGACCTCTTCATGTACCCGGAGAGCGGCGGCGTCGACAACAAGGCCGCCTTCCTCCAGGCCAAGTGCGCCGACCTCACCCCGCACCTCGCCGGGGACGCGGTCAAGGACTACCCCAACCTCGCCGCCATCCCGAAGGGCGCCTGGCAGGGCGCGATCTTCGGCGGCAAGCTCTACGGCATCCCGATCGCCCGCACCGGCACCGCGGGCGCCGGGGTCTACCGCCACGACCTCTTCGAGGAGGTCGGCGTCACCAGCCTGGACCAGATCACCGACCTGGACCGCTTCGTCGAGGTCTGCAAGGAGCTGACCCGCCCCAAGGAGGACCGGTACGCCATCATCGCGGGCGTCACCACCATGCTCGCCATGTCCGCCGGAGCGCCCAACTTCTGGCGGCTGGACGAGAAGACGGGCAAGTTCACCCTCGACCTGGAGACCCCGGAGTACCGCACGGCGGTCGAGACGGCCCGCACGCTGTACAAGGCCGGCTGCTACTACCCGGGCACCCTCCAGATGTCCGGGGCGCAGAAGGCCCAGTACACGGACATGTTCAAGAACGGCAAGGGCGCGTACGTCTACGACGGCATGCCCACCTACCTCGCGCCGGGCGTCGGCTACATCGCCGCGATGAAGGCGATCAACAAGAAGTTCGACCCGCGCCCCTTCGTGCCCGTCGGCAAGGACGCCGTCGCCTGGATGGACAACGTCGCGCTGCAGAACACCCACATCAGCAAGGCCTCCGGGGACCGCGTCAAGGAGATCCTGCGGTTCGCCGACTTCGCGGCCTCGCCGTTCGGCAGCCTCGAATACACCCTCATCAACTACGGCGTCGAGGGCAAGGACTTCACCCGCGACGACAAGGGCAACCCGGCGCTCACCAAGCAGGGCACCCAGGACGTCACCGTGCCCTGGAAGTTCGCCGCGTCCGCGGTCCCGGCGATCTTCAGCGCCGACTCCGAGCAGGGCGTGCGCCACGTCCACGACACCTTCACCAAGATGATCCCGATGATGGTGCCGGACCCCACGCTCCAGTACTCCTCGCCCACCTGGGACTCCAAGAGCGCCGGCAGCCTCGGCACCCTCAAGGGCGACGTGCTCAAGGACATCATCTCGGGCCGCAAGCCCATGTCGGCCTACGACCAGCTGGTCAAGGACTACCTGGCCAAGGGCGGCGAGCAGGCCCGCGGCGAGTTCGAGGAAGCCTTCCAGAAGGGGAAGAAGTGACCACCCGACGCTCGGTCCTCGCACTCGGCACCGCCGCCGCGGCGGCAGCCGTCACGGTCCCCGCCCTCTCCAGCCCGGCCGCCGCCCGGCCGCACGGCTTCCACCCGGAGCCCGGCTCCGACGGCGTCGGCGACCCGCTCTTCCCGACCCTCGGCAACGGTGGCTACCAGGTCACCCACTACGACCTGACCTTCGACTTCACCCCGGTGACGTACGACTTCACCGCCACGGTGAGGATCAGCGCCAGGGCCACCCAGGACCTGTCCGCCTTCAACCTGGACACCGACGGCCACACCATCGACGCCGTCACCGTCGCCGGACGCCCCGCCACCTGGCAGCTCACCCCCGGCCAGAGCGGCCAGGAACTGACCGTCACCCCGGCCCGCCCGCTCCGCGACCACCAGGCGTTCACCGTCGAGGTCCGCTACCGGGGCAACGGCAAGGCACCCCGGCTCGGCCTCACCGGCTGGCGGTTCGGCAGCGACGGCGGGTTCGCCTCGGCCGCCCAGTCCTCCCGCGCCGATACCTTCCTGCCCTGCAACGACACCCCCTCCGACAAGGCGACGTGGACCTTCCACATCAGCGCCCCCGAGGGCTACGTCGCCACCGCGAACGGCGAGCTGACGCACCGTACGCCGCGCGCCGACGGCTCCACCGTCTGGCACTTCGCCCTCCGCGAGCGCATGGCCACCGAGCTCATCGGCATCGCCGTCGTCAAGGGCACCTACCTGTATGGCAGCAGCCACCGCGGCCTGCCCCTGCGGCACATCGTGCCCCGGGGCCAGGAGGACACGTACGCCCCGGTCGTCGCCCGCACCGCCGACCATCTGGCCTGGCTGGAGGCGAAGTTCGGCCGCTACCCGTTCTCCGTCTACGGGGTGCACATCTACGACGGCTATACCGACGCGCTGGAGAACCAGACGCTGTCCCTCTTCGGTACCAACTGGTTCAAGCTCAACGCCCAGGGACAGCCCGGTTACGAGACCACCATGGTCCACGAGCTCGTCCACCAGTGGTTCGGCGACTCCGTCACCCCCGACGACTGGCAGCAGGCCTGGCTCAACGAGGGCCCCGCCGTCTACTACGCCGGTCTGTACGGCGAGGAGCGCGGCTGGTCCGTCCTCAAGGACAAGATGAAGGCCACGTACGAGAAGCTCGACGCCGTCCGCGCCGCCGACGGCCCGCCCGGACTGCCCAAGGCGCTCGGCGGCACCAACATCTACGACGGCGGCGCCCTCGTCCTCTACGCCCTGAACCAGCGGATCGGCGGGCGCTCCTTCGACACCGTGATGCGCGAGTGGGTGAAGCGCTTCAAGGACTCCACGTACACCTCCGAGCAGTTCATCCGGCACACCGTCGACACCACCCGCGACCGCTCGCTCGACCCGTTCCTGCGCGACTGGCTCTTCGGGGCCGTCAACCCGCCCATGCCCGGCCACCCCGACTGGAAGGCCACCGCGTGAACCGCCCCCTGAACGTCGTACGAGCCACCGCCGCGTCCGCCACCGCCGCCCTGCTGACCGCCCTGCTCGCCGCCCCCGCCGTCGCGGCGCCCGGCACCCGCACCCTGTACGCCGCCCCGGACGGCCGTGGCTCCGCCTGCACCTACGCCCGCCCCTGCACCCTCGACGGCGCCCGCGACCAGGCCCGCACCGAGCACCGCCGCGCCGTCCGCGTACTCCTCAAGGACGGTACGTACCGGCTCGACGCGCCCCTGAAGCTCGGCGCCGCCGACTCCGGCACCACCTGGGCCGCCGCCCCCGGCGCCCACCCCGTCCTCTCCGGCGGCCGGGACCTCACCGGCTGGCGCGAGAACGCCGACGGCACCTGGACCGCCCCCGTCCCCGCCGGGGTCACCCCGCGCCAGCTCTTCGTGGACGGCCACCGCGCCACCCGCGCCCGGGGCGAGGCGTGCTCCGCCGCCACCTGCGACGCCACCGCCACCGGCATGACCGGCGCCACCGCGACCGGCATCGACCACTGGGCGCACCCCACGGACGCCGAGGTCGTCATCCGTATCCGCTGGCGCAACTACCACTGCCGGATCGCGGGCGTCAGCGGTGACACCCTCACCTTCGCCCAGCCCTGCTGGACCAACTCCGCGAGCGGCACCGACCGCACCGGCCCCGCCTGGGACACCACCGCCGTCGACTCCACCCGCTACAGCGGGGTCGCGTTCTTCGAGAACGCCGCCGAACTCCTGGACGAGCCGGGCGAGTTCGTGTGGAACTCCGCCGACCGCACCGTCACCTACCTCCCGCGCGAGGGCGAGAACATGCGCCGCGCGCGGGCCGTCAGCCCGCACACCGAACAGCTGCTCACCGTGGACGGCGCCCACGACCTCACGGTCAGCGGCATCGGCTTCGCGTATGCGGCCTACCGGCAGCCCGACACCGACGAGGGCTACGCGGGGATGCAGGCCGGTCTCACCCTGACCGGAGCCACCGGCCCCGTCGACCACGCGGGCCGCTACTACACCAAACCGGCCGCCGCGCTCACCGTGCGCGGCGGCCGGGGGGTCACCGTCGACTCCGCGCGCTTCATCCACCTCGGCGGCGCCGGGGCGGTCCTGGAGGCCGGCACCAAGGACAGCGCCCTCACCCGCTCCACCTTCACCGACCTCTCCTCGGGCGCGGTGTACGTCGGTGACACCGAGCCCCTGCCGGAGGCCGCGCTCACCGGGGAGCGCAACACCGTCGCGTACAACACGATCAGCCGCACCGGCGTCGAGTACACCGACGCGGTCGGCATCTGGGCCGGATACGAGGCGGAGCTCACTGTCGACCACAACAGCCTGGACCACCTCCCGTACTCGGCGATCTCCGTCGGCTGGGGCTGGAACCAGCCCGAGGCGCAGAAGTCCGTGCTCCGGGACAACAAGGTGACGAACAACCGCATCACCGACGTCATGGAGGCCGCCCGGCAGCAGCACGACGGCGGCGCCATCTACACCCAGGGCGCCCAGCCGGGCACGGTCGTCGGCGGCAACTACATCAACCGCTCCGCGTACGGCAACACCGAGCGCGACGGCAACGGCATCTACCTGGACGAGCAGTCCTCGTACATCACCGTCGAGAACAACGTCATCACCCGCATCGGCTACAAGTGGGTGTCCAACTGGGCGGACTACGGCATCCGGAACACCGCGCGCGGCAACTGGACCGACACCGCCGCCCCCGCCCTCGGCGGCACCGGCTCCGTCATGACCGGCAACCACACCGGCCTCGACCGCCTCCCGGCCGCCGCCCTGGCCGTCGCCGCCCGCGCCGGAGCCCACGGCGGCCCGGTCGAGCAGCTGCGCACCGACCTCGCCCGCACCGGCACGGCCACCCAGTCCTCGACGGACGGCACCGCCACCGCCGCGCTCGCCCTGGACGCCGACACCAACACCGACACCCGCACCCTCGCCGAGGACGGCGCCTGGTGGCAGGCGGACCTCGGGGCCACCCGCCACATCCGCCAGGTCGAGGTCTGGAACGACGCCTCCACGACGACGGCCGACTTCGACATCGTCACCGACGACACCACGGTCCACGTCAGCGGCAAGGCACTCCGCCCCACCGTCGTGGACATGGACAGCCGCACCCGCACGGTCCGGATCGTGAGGACCGGCACGGGCCGGATCGCCCTCTCGCAGGTCCTGATCCACTGAGGGTGCCCGCCCGGACACGGAGCGCGTCGCACGGGAAAGCGGTTCGTGACCACCCGATGAAGTGCGGTATTGTTCTCATGCGCGTTCGGCCAAGGGGAAACCCCAGGTCAGACGGGCATCGGGACGTGGCGCAGCTTGGTAGCGCACTTGACTGGGGGTCAAGGGGTCGCAGGTTCAAATCCTGTCGTCCCGACTGGTGACAGTCGTAGATCGAGGGCCGGTTTCGGAGACATCCGAGACCGGCCCTCGATCGTTTCCGTCCGGTTGCCGCACCCGGAACCGGCGGTCAGGCGTTCTGGGCCCGCTGGGCCCGGTCGGCGGCCACCGTGGCCAGCTGTTCGAATTCCGCGGTCCACTCCTCGTCGGAGGAGAGCCCAGGCCCGTATCGGAGTTCGATGAGGACCGTGCCCACACGGATTGCGGCACGTGCCGTCGTCTCGTCCATGGCGGCATCGTGCGTGGTCGTCGCGGCACGTTGATCGCCGACTTCCGCAAGGGGGAGTTCGTCCGCCCCGGTGGTCAGGCCCGCCCGGCTCTCCTCGAAAGCCTTCGCGCTCGCCGCCGCGCTGGAGCAGGACCATACCCTGAACACGCTGCGGACCAGCGTTCCCGAGCTGTCGCGCCCGTAGGCGGAGACGAACCTCCCCTCGGCCCACGAGCAGTTGACGCTCTCGTTCCGGCCGGAACTGACGGACCCGTCCCTCTTCCAGTCGCCGGGCATGCTCGCGAGGTCCGGGACGACCCGCCTGACCTCGTCGGCGTTCAGGGTGCGCACGGCGTTGTGGTCGCCGCTCCGGGACGCCCCGGGAGAGCCGTTCGGTACGAGCAGCTCCACGCCTCCGTACACGGCCAGCACGACCACGGCGACCAGCAGGGCGGCCACCAGGGCGATGACGGCCCGCCCGGCCCGGGTGTTGTGCACGGTCAGCGGTCCCAGGGCGATGGAACTGCGTGAGACCCTGCTGCCGCTGATCATCAGGCTGCCCGTGGTCCGTGTCGAGGGGGCGGTCAGCCGCACGTGCAACTGGTGCGACAGCTCCGGGTCCGCCTCTATCTCCTCCTGGATCGCGGACCTGGCCGAGGCCACCGCGGCGAGGTCGTCCGGGGCCCGGTCCAGCGTGTCCAGGGCCGTCCGCCCCCGTTCCGTCGCGGCGAGCCGGGCACGCAGGGCCTCGGCGAGCGCGTTTCCCGCTCCCTGGCCGACGGCGCCCGCCGCCTCGGTCGCCGTCGCGGTGATGATCGCGACGACCATGGCCGCCAACGCGGATGCCTCCATGCGCTCCCCCCGGCTCCGGTGCCCGGCCCCCGCGAGGCGCCACGCCCGGTTCTCGTCGTCCCCCACGACGTGCGGCGTGGTGGGGGACCAATGTGGCCCGCCCCGGCGCGTCCTGTCTTTGGCGGACAGCGCGGAGTTACGGCGCATTCAGCGCATGCCCGGCCCGGACCTCGCTGGGCGGGACCCCGTAGGCCCTGCGGAAGGCCCGGCTGAAGTCGGCCGGGTGCCGGAAGCCCCGGCGCAGGGCGATCTCGCCGACCGTGAGGTGCAGCAGGCCGGGCTCGGCCAGGTCGCCGCGGCACCGTTCCAGTCTCCGGCGCCGGATGGTGGCGGCGACGGACTCCCGCTCGTCGCGGAAGAGGTGG
Source organism: Streptomyces sp. NBC_00523 (assembly GCF_036346615.1). NCBI lineage: Bacteria > Bacillati > Actinomycetota > Actinomycetes > Kitasatosporales > Streptomycetaceae > Streptomyces > Streptomyces sp. NBC_00523. Next base: position 6,596,448 of record NZ_CP107836.1, read on the forward strand.
TGAAGGGTCCGTACGGACATGTGGTGATGGGCGGCGACGGCCGCCGGACCCAGGGACGGGTCATCGAGGTGCTGCTCGATGAAGGCGTCGATCCGGGCGAGGAGCACTGTTCTGCGCGACTCGGCGGGCAGTGCGCGCCGGTCGTCGAGTCGCGCCGCGAAGAGAGATGTGGCCAGGTCCACCGCGATGGTGCCCAGCCTCGCGAGTTCGGCAGGACCCGCGGTACGGGCGGCCTTCGGCAAGGAGGTCAGATACGGGACCAGCAGTGCGCCGGAGGCGGTCCCGGCCGGCAGCGGCTCGGCCAGCAGGCGGTCGGCGCGGTTCCCGGACAACGGGAGGAGGGCCAGCGGGAGACGGAGAAGGGTGATGTGGACGGGGGCACCCGTGTCCACGAAGTCGCAGGCCAGCGGTCTCGAACTGGAGAACAGGGACATGTCGCCCGGCCCGAGGCCGACGTCGTTGCGCCCCTGCTCCAAACGGACCCTGCCCTCCCGAACCAGCACCAGGAAGCCGTCCTCGGGGTCCTCCCTGCGGATCTGAGCCGGGGAGCGCCGCGCGGTCAGAGGGGAGAAGCCGAAGGCCGCGAGTCGGCTGCGGGGGAGTTCCATGGCCTCCGCCCAGCCCCGGAAACGTCGAGCGTGCGGACTCCGGATCGAGACGGGCATGACTTCCCGGCCGACCATGTCGCTCCACCAGCCGAACCGGTCGGGGAGCGCGATTTCGTCGGTGTCCACGGTCGCCACGGGCCCCGTCTCCGCCGGTTCCTTCCCGGGCGTACCCCTGAAGCTTGGCATGCAACGATGGTGCCCGGAGGGGGAGTTGCTCCGGTAGGTGGTGCCCGGCCATATGGGGGGCGAGGGGCAGCGTGGCCCGGCAGCTCGGATCGCCGAAGGGCATGAGGTGCCGTGACCGTCAGTCCGCAACCGTCGCACAGCCCGCGCGCGGAACGTGTTGCGGTACGCCTTCGTGAGACCCCGATGACCGCGTGCAGGTGCTGGCGCAGCGAAGCGCCGCCGGGCGACCCGGTTGGCGACGGCGCTGCCGTGGTCGGACCGGATCAGGTGCAGGCAGACGTCGAGCCCGGAGGCGGCACCCGCAGAGGTCAGGACGTCGCCGTCGTCGATGAACAGCACGTCCGGGTCGAGGTCGATGTGCGGGAACAGGCTGCGGAACCGGTCGGCCAGCACCCAGTGCGTGGTCACGGGCCGCCCGTCCAGCAGTCCCGCCGCCAGGGTGAACGCGCCGGAGCAGATGGAGACGATGCGCGTCCCCGGACGGATCCGGGCCAGGGCCGCGCGCAGCGGCGCGGGCAGCTCGGCCGGGACGCAGGCCGCGTCCTCTTCCTCTGACCCGGCGGCCCGCGGGCTGCCGGGCCCGGGCCGTGGTCACCTCGCGACCTTCACCATCCTCCGGTTGAGGAACTCGCCGATGCCGAGCTCGGACACCTCGCGGCCGAACCCGGAGTTCTTGACCCCGCCGAAGGGCAGCCGGGGCGAGTCGGCGAAGCAGGAGTTGATGTACACCATCCCGGCCTTCAGGCGGCCGGCCACCTGACGGGCGTGCTCGACGTCCGCGTCGCGCACATAGGAACACAGGCCGAGGCGCGTGGCGTTGGCCGGCCGGATCGCCTCCTCCTCACTGTCCACGACGTAGAAGGACAGCACGGGGCCGAACGCCTCCTCGTGGAACAGCGGGTTGTCCTCGGTGAGGTCCGTGACGATCGTCGGTTCGAGGGAGAACCCGGGTCGGTCGATCCGGCTGCCGCCGAAGGCGAACAGGCACTACGCCTCCTGGCCGGCTGGGGCCCGGACGCGGCCCGGGAAAGGTCCACCGACCCTGCGGACCGACCACACCGGTCGAGGAAACCGCGGTCACGGTCCGCCGGACAGGGCTAGATTGCCCTGCATGAAGCCTCGGGTGTTCCTCTTCGATCTCGGTGGTGTCGTCTGCCGCTTTCACCGTGAGCGGCGGCTCGAACGTCTCGGGGCCGTGTGCGGGCTCCCCGCGCGGCGCGTCGAGTCGGAGCTGTACGGGGCAGGGCTGATCGCGGCCTGGGACCGGGGGCAGGGGAGCGCCGAAGAGGTGGAGGGGGAGATCAGGCGGCGACTGGGGTTCGCGGGTACGGCGGAGGAGCTGCGCCGCATCTGGTGCGGGGCGTTCGAGCCCGACCCCGACGTTCTTGCCGCGGCCGACCTCGTACGGGACCGGCCGACGGCCCTGTTCACGGACAACGACGCGTTGCTGCGCGCCGGGCTGCCCGAGCGGCTGCCCGAGGTGAACGACCGCTTCGACGTGCTCGCGTTCTCGTGCGCGCTCGGGGCGACCAAGCCCGCCGAGGAAGCCTTCGCGGGCGCGCTCGGACTGCTCGGGGCCGCGCCCGAAGAGGCGTTCTTCGTGGACGACAGGGAGGCCAACGTCCGGGCCGCACGCGAACTCGGGCTCACCGCCGAGCTCTTCGAGGGCGGGGCCGCGCTCCGGCGGACCCTGGAGCGGCTGCTCACGGGCTGACGCCCGCCGCTCACCACACCCCGTCGCGCCCGGCCGCCCCCTCCGTGGACTCGCGCAGGACCAGGCGGTGCGCCACCACCCGGTCCTGCGGGTGCTCCGCGGCCGGGCTCCCGGTGGCGTCCGGGCGCGTGGCCTCCTCGATGCGGTGCAGCAGCAGGTCCACCGCGACCCGGGCCACGGCCTCCTTGTCCGGGGCTACCGTGCTCAGGGACGGCACGCTGAAGCGGCCGCCCTCCACATTGTCGAAACCGATCACCGCCACGTCCTCGGGCACCCGTGCCCCGTAACCGTGCAGCGCGCGCAGCGCACCCAGCGCCAGCTGGTCGTTCAGGCAGAGCAGGGCGTCCGGCCGGGCGCCGGAGGCCAGCACCCGGCGGACCGCGTCCGCGCCGTCGCTCATGTGGAACGCCTCCACCGGCAGCAGCGACGCCGGGTCGTACGGCAGGCCCGCCCCGGACAGCGCGAGGCGGAAGCCGCGGGTGCGGGCCTGGGCCGTACCGACGCAGCCGTCGTCCCGGCCGCCGACCGTGAGGATGCGGCGCCGGCCCAGCGCGAGCAGGTGCTCGGTGGCCTCGCGGGCCGCGCGTTCGTTGTCGATCGCCACATGGTCCGCGCCCTCGTTGAGCAGCTCGCCGAGCAGGACGGTCGGCGGCGGTCCGGTGTGGGCGCGCAGGTCGTCCGGCGCGAGGGCGAGCGGGCTGAGGATGACGCCGTCCACGAAGTCCGAGCCGAAACCGGCGAGGGCGGCCTTCTCGCGCTCGCGGTCGCCGCCCGACTGGTGGATCAGCACGGTCAGGGAGCGCTTTTCGGCCTCCCGGACGACATGCCGGGCGAGCTCCGCGAAGTACGGGACGTCGAGTTCGGGCACCACCAGGGCGATGATGCCGGTGCGTCCGCTGCGCAGATGGCGGCCGGCGAGGTTGATGCGGTAGCCGAGGTGGTCGATGGCCTCCTGCACCACCCGCCGCGTCCGGTCGGACACGTGCACATAGTCGTTGAGCACGTTGGACACCGTTTTCTCCGACACCCCCGCGTGCCGTGCGACGTCCTTGATCCTCGGTCGTGCCACCCGCGACTCCCCACCCTCGGTACGCGCCGAGTCTATGCCGTACGCCCCGGCGGCCCCGGACCGATGGGCGGTGCATCCGGCACAGGTGATGACCCAGCTCTTTACAGCCAATGTACATCGATGTAAAAACAGGTCACCGCATCGGGAGACCGGCGCGGATCACCCCCGATGTGCACGGGCGGCCGACGGCTGCCGTGCCGATGGCGCCTGCCGTCGGCCGGGCACGTCGTCCGGCGTCGAAAGGTCAGTGATGAACTCTGCACCTCCCGCACGAGGGCTGCCCGGACCCCCGGACTCCGGCCGTCCGCCCGCCATCGGGCGCCGCGGACTGCTGCGTTACGGCACGGCCGGGGCAGCCGCGCTGCTCGCGGCGGGCCCGCTCACCGGCTGCGCCTCGCCGGCCAGTGCGGGCGGGGCGTCCGCACTGAAGGTCTGGGACCTCTTCCAGGGCGGCGACGGCATGCTCATGGACGAGATGATCGCCGCTGTCTCGAGGGGCTCCGACGGCTTCGACGTGGACCGCACGATCCTGGACTGGGGCCCGTCGTACTACACGAAGCTCGCCATGTCGGCGGCGGGCGGTCGGGCCTCCGACGTCGCCGTGCTCCACCTGTCACGGCTGGCCGGATACGCCCCGGGCGGTCTGCTCGACCCGCTCGACCTGGACGTCCTCGCCGAATTCGGCGTGAGCGAGAAGGACTTCGCGCCCGCCGTCTGGAAGCGCGCCCAGCACCAGGGCACGGTCTACGCGGTCCCGCTGGACGTCCACCCCTTCATCGTCTTCTACGACAAGGACGTGGCCGACAAGGCCGGACTGCTGGACTCCTCCGGCCACCTGGCGCCGATGGGATCGCCCGAAGCCCTTCTGGACGCCGGGAAGAAGCTCGCCGAGATCACCGGCAAGTCCGGCGTGCTCTTCGGGCACGTCACCGACACCGCCCAGAGCTGGCGCCAGTTCGCCGCGCTGTACGCCCAGACCGGGGCCTCCTTCACGCTGCCCGACGGCGGGCCGCCGAAGATCGACATCGACGCCGCGGTGAAGGTCGTCACCTTCATGAAGCAGCTCTTCGACGGGCGCACCAACCCCAACAACCTCGACTACAACGGCGCCATGGCCGCCTTCATGGACGGCCGCGGCGGCATGATCATGGCGGGGGAGTGGGAGCTGCCCACGTTCCGGAAGTCCGGCATCAAGCACCTCGGCGCCGCCCCCTTCCCGCAGGTCTTCGCCCGCCCGGCCGTCTACGCCGACTCGCACAGCTTCGTCCTGCCGCACCAGAACGACCCCGACCCGGCCCGCCGCCGCCAGGCGCACCGCTACATCGCCGAGATCGTCAAACAGAGCCTGACCTGGGCGAGCGCCGGCCACATCCCCGCCTACCTGCCGGTGCAGGCCCGCCCCGAGTACGCGAAGCTCGACCCCCAGTCGTCCTACGCGGCCGCCGGCGAGATCGCCGTGCTCGACCCGCCGAACTGGTTCGCCGGGGCCGGCGGCAACTTCCAGAACCGCATGTGCCAGCCGCTCCAGTCGGCGCTGCTGGGCAACACCTCCGCCGAGAGCGCGGTACGGCAGATGGTCCGTGAGGCGGACGCCCTGCTGCGCCAGCCCAACCCGGTCGCCTGACGACAGCCGAAGGAGCCGCATCGTGACCACCACCGCGCCCGCCGGAGCCGCGGCGCCCCCGCAGCCACCCTCCGCGACGACGGCCGCGCCCCGGCGCCGCCGCTCGCTGACCCGGGGCGGCGGGCTGTTCGTCCTGCCGTTCCTGGTCGTGTTCGCGCTCTTCCTGGTCTGGCCCATCGTCCAAGGCCTCTGGATGAGCCTCACCGACGCCTCGCTCAGCCTGCGCGGCACCGAGTTCGTCGGATTCGCCAACTACACCGAGGCGTTCGGGGACCCGGACGTCTGGAGCAGCCTCGGCAACACCGTCCTCTTCACCGTCATCTCCTGCGTACCGCTCGTCCTGGTCGCGCTCGGCATGGCCCTGCTCGTGCACAGCGGACTGGCCGGCCAATGGGTGTGGCGGCTGGCCTACTTCGCCCCGTACCTGCTGCCGGTCACGGTGGTCACGCTCATCTGGACGTGGCTCTACCAGCCCGACATCGGCCTCGGCAACCAGCTGCTCACCTCGCTGGGCATGGAACCCGTCGGCTGGCTCTCCGACGAGTCCGTGGCGATGTGGTCGGTCGCCGCCCTCACCGTCTGGTGGACCGTCGGTTTCAACTTCCTGCTCTACCTGGCCGCCCTGCAGTCCCTGCCCACCACGTACGACGAGGCCGCCGCGCTCGACGGCGCGGGCGCCTGGCGGCGGCTGTGGTCGGTCACCCTGCCGCAGCTGCGCCACACCACCGTGCTGGTCGCGATGCTCCAAGTCCTCGCGTCCCTCAAGGTGTTCGACCAGATCTACATCCTCACCAAGGGCGGCCCCAACGGCTCGACCCGCCCGATCCTGGAATACGTCTACGACGTCGGGTTCACCGGATACCGGCTGGGCTACGCCTCGGCGGTCAGCTACATCTTCTTCGCGATCGTCATCGTCGTCTCCGTCCTGCAACTCCGCTTCTTCCGTCAGGAGGGCTGACCGTGTCCGCCATCTCCACCCCCGTGCGCCGCCCGCGCCGGCCGCGCGAGGAGTCCGGCTCGCCCCTGCTGCTCGGTCACGGGCGGCTGCCCCGGGTGCTCGCCGGGACCACGCTGACCGTGCTCGCCGTCGCCTGGCTGCTGCCCTTCGTCTGGGCGGTCGCCACCTCGCTGCAGAGCGAGCAGGACGTGATGAAGTCGGGCCTCTCGCCGTTCAAGGGAGCCTTCACCCTCTCCGCGTACCGGCAGATCCTGGACCGCGGCAACGTACCGACCTGGGCGTTCAACAGTCTGCTGATCTCCGTCCTGGTCACCCTGATCACCACGGCCGTCTCCACGCTCGCCGCGTACGGCTTCTCGCGCGGCACCTTCCGCGGCCGCCGGACGCTGCTCGCGGTCACCGTCGCCGCGATCATGGTCCCGCCGCAGCTGCTGATCGTCCCGCTCTTCAAGCAGATGACGATGTTCCACCTGGTCGACACCTACGCGGCCGTCATCCTGCCGCAGGTGGTGGCGCCCATGATGGTCTTCATCCTGAAGCGCTTCTTCGACGCGATACCCCGCGAACTCGAGGACGCCGCCCGCATCGACGGCGCGTCCGAGCTGCGGGTCTTCACCTCCATCGTGCTTCCGCTGTCCCGGCCGATCGTCGCCGCCGTCGCGATCTTCGTGTTCATCGGCGCCTGGAACAACTTCATGTGGCCCTTCGTCGTCACCAACGACCCGGACCTCATGACGCTCCCGGTCGGCCTCGCCACCGTCAAGGACGCGTACGGCATCCAGTACGCCCAGTCCATGGCGTCGGCCCTGCTGGCCGCGCTGCCCCTGATCGTCATGTTCCTGCTCTTCCAGCGGCGCATCGTCAACTCCGTAGCCACCACCGGCCTCGGCGGCGGCTGACCCCGCCGACTGTCCCTGCCCCGGCGCCGGTCTCCCGGCCGGCCGTCACCACGATCCACCTGGAGTACCTGTGCACACCCCCTCCGTCCCCCGTCCGGAGTACCCGCGCCCGCAGTTCGTACGGCGCGACTGGCTCAACCTCAACGGGACCTGGCAGTTCGAGACCGACCAGGGGGACAGCGGTCTCGAACGCGGGCTCCTGGAACGCGACCTGACCGGTGAGATCCTCGTACCCTTCGCACCCGAGTCCGAGCTCTCCGGCGTCGGCGACACCGACTTCCTGGAGGCCGTCTGGTACCGGCGCCGGTTCACCGCGCCCGCCGAGTGGGCCGGCCGCCGGGTGCTGCTGCACTTCGGCGCCGTCGACCACGACACCACCGTCTGGGTGGACGGTACCGAAGTCGTACGCCACCGGGGCGGGTTCACCCCCTTCACCGCCGACCTCGGCGACCTGGCCCCGGCCGGGCGCGAGGTGGAGATCACCGTCCGCGCCCGCGACCCGAAGTCCGGCCCGCAGGCCCGCGGCAAGCAGGCGATCCAGTACGCCAACCACGACTGCAACTACACGCGGACGACCGGCATCTGGCAGACCGTCTGGGCCGAGCCGGTCGCCGACGCGCATCTGCGCCGCCCCCGCATCACCCCCGACCTGGCCGCCGGGGCCTTCCACCTCGAACTGCCCCTGTCCGCCAACCTCCCCGGCCACCGCGTGCGCGCCGTCCTCAGCGACGGCACCGGCGAGGTCTGCCGCGCCGAGGCCCGCGCCGACCTCGACCTGGCCCCCCGCCTGTACCTGCCCGTCCCGGAGGACCGGCGCCGCGAGTGGAGCCCCGAGGACCCCCACCTGTACGGGCTGCGCCTCGAACTCCTGGGACCCGACGGCGAATCCGCCGACACCATCGAGAGCTATGCGGGCCTGCGCTCCGTCTCCATCCGGGGCAAGGCCGTCCTCCTCAACGGCCGCCCCCGTTTCCAGCGCCTGGTGCTCGACCAGGGCTGGTACCCGGACGGGCTGATGACCGCCCCCACCGACGAGGCCCTGGTCCGCGACATCGAGCTCGCCATGGAGGCCGGTTTCAACGGGGCCCGGCTGCACCAGAAGGTCTTCGAGGAGCGCTTCCTCCACCACGCCGACCGCCTCGGCTACCTGGTCTGGGGCGAGTTCGGTGACTGGGGCTGCGAGGTCGGCGGCTCCTCCGGCGACAACCAGCGGCCCGACGCCTCGTTCGTCGCGCAGTGGCTGGAAGCCGTCGAACGCGACTACTCCCACCCGTCGATCGTCGGCTGGTGCCCGCTCAACGAGACGTACCAGAAGCTCCACGACCGGATCACCCAGCTGGACGATGTGACCCGCGCGATGTTCCTCGCCACCAAGGCCATGGACACCTCCCGCCCGGTCATCGACGCCTCCGGCTACTCCCACCGGGTCCTGGAGACCGACATCTACGACTCCCACACCTACGAGCAGGACCCGGCCGCCTTCCGGCAGCTGGTCTCCGGGCTCGCGAAGGGGGAGCCGTTCGTCAACGCGTACGAGAACGGCGCCGCGTACTCGCAGCCGTACCGGGGACAGCCCTACTTCGTCAGCGAGTTCGGCGGGGTCTGGTGGGACCCGGAGGCAGCCGCCGAGCAGTCGGGCAGCGACCGTACGGTCTCCTGGGGCTACGGCGACCGGGTGCGCACCGAGGACGAGTTCCACGAGCGGTTCGCCGGTCTGACCGGTGCGCTGCTGGAGGACCCGGACATGTTCGGCTACTGCTACACCCAGCTGACCGACGTCTTCCAGGAGCAGAACGGCGTCTACCGCTTCGACCGGGGCACCAAGCTGGACATCGCCCGCATCCGAGAGGCCCAGCTGCGGCCCGCGGCGATCGAGGAGCCGGACGCCGGCTGACGGTCGCGCATGACGGATGCCCACCCCCTCCTCGCCGCGAGGGGGTGGGCATCCGTCGTGGTCAGACCCGTTCGAGCCGCCAGAGCTGCGGCTGCTGGCCGTTGCACGTCCACTGCTGCACGTTGGCCCCCGCCGTACGGGAGCCCTGCGAGACGTCCAGGCACTGCCCGGAGGACTTGACCACCAAGCGGTAGTAGCCCCGCCCGGCGTTCTCCAGCCGCCAGTCCTGCGCGGCCGCCGCGTTGCAGTACCACTGCCGTACGTTCGCGCCGGGCGTCGCGGAGCCGTTCTCCACGTCCAGGCAGAAGCCGCTGTTGACGCCGGTGAGCGTGAACGCGTCGCCGTGCGCCCGGAGCGTCCAGGCCTGCGGACCGAGGCCGTTGCACGTCCACTGCTGTACGTTGCCGCCCGCGTCCCGTGAGTCGGCGGCGACGTTTAAGCACTGGCCACTGTTGGCGTTGAGCAGCCGGTAGCGCGCCCCGTCCGCCACCCCGGCCGCGTCACCGCTGCCGGTGAGGGGGCCGGTGGCCACGTACGGGCGGCAGACGTCGCCGTCCCAGTCCGTCGCGATCTCCAGCACGGTGCGGCCGTCGGCCGAGGGCAGCAGCGGCGAGCTGTAGTTCGGGCAGTACGTGGCGGTCGGTGCCGCGACCTTCACGGGGGCCTCGATCTCGTACCACGGGCCGGTGCCGTTCTCCGTGTTGGCGAGGATCGTGCGGCCGCTGTCGGCGGCGGGTGTGCCGTCGCGGTTCAGGAGCTGCTGGCCGATGAGGAGGAGGCGGCCGTTGGCCCCGCCGCCCGGCGCGGGCGCCCAGGCGATGGTCGGCGCGGCGCGGAAGTACTTGCCGTCCACGGTCTCCGGGCGGTAGCCCAGCGATGCCGGGTCGCCCCAGTCCCAGCCGTCCGGGGAGGTCCGGTAGTGCACGACGCACTGGTACTGGCCGCCCGGATTGCAGATCTCGTAGCTCATGAAGTACGTGCCGTTCGGCAGCCGGCGCACCATGGGCATCCCCGGCCGGTCCGGCTCCCAGGAGCTGGCGACCGTGTTGCGGCGGTCCTGCCAGGTGACCCCGTCATAACTACGGGCGGCGGCGAGCTTCTGGTTGTGCGCGGGGTCCGTCTCGTCGGCGTAGTGGCAGACGAGCGCCCCGTCGGCGGCGACGGAGAGGTCCGGCTCCCACAGCCCGCCCGTGCCGTTCGCGGTGGCGCAGGTGGAAAGGTAGGACCAGGTCCGGCCCACGTCGTTGCTCCGCCAGACGCGCAGCGCCATGCGGCGGTTCTGCTCGTCCGCGCCGGACGAGGCGGACCACAGCAGGGTGCCGGGCGCCAACGAGCCGACCTGGCGCGGGAGTTCGAAGAGGGTGGAGCAGCACAGGCCCTGCCCGCCCGACGACTCCGGTTCGGCCACACTGCCCACCTGCCGGAAGGTGGCTCCGCCGTCGGTGCTCTCGTGGATGGCACCGACGCCGTTGTTGCCGTTGAAGGTGACGACGCTGGCGAGCACCCGGCCGTTGGCGGAGCCGTTGTGCTCCAGCCGGATCACCCTCGGGTAGAGGCCGGTCCCGCTGCCCAGCGGCGTGCCGTTGGCGGCGGCGACGGCAGGCGCGGCGGGGGAGGTCGCGGGGGCGGCCGACGCCGGGGCGAAGGTCAGGCCGATGGCGGCGGCCAGGACCGGGGCGACGGCACGCGCCGCCCAGTGAGCGAGGCGGCCTGTCGGCGCGGGGGAGCGGTGGGATGCGGGTTTGGGGGGTCGGCGCAAGGAGAGCACAGGCTTCCTTCCTCGGGGCACGGGGGCACGAAGGCGTGGGGGGTGGCCCAGGTCCTGTCCGGCGGGGCTGCTGACGGCGAAACAGTAGGGCCGGATGTACATCGATGTAAACAGGGCGAACGGCTTCCGCTTCAATGGCTGCCCGAGCGCGTCGGGGCCGGGCGCGTCAGGGTGCCGTAAGCGTCATCTCGAAGGAGTACCGGGACGCCCGGTACAGATGGCGGGCGTACTCCACCGGGCGGCCCCCGTCGCCCAGAACCGTGCGCTCCACGGTGAGCAGGGTGCCGCCGCGCCCCTCCGCCAGCAGCCGGGCCTCGGCCGCCGTGGCCCGGCGGGCGCCGATGGTCTGCTCGGCGGACCGCAGGGTGATGCCGGAGCGCCGGAGCAGCGCGTAGAGCCCGTGCGCGGCCAGGTCGTCCTCGGTGAGGTCCGCCAGGCCCATCGGCAGGTGGTTCTCCAGGACGGCCATCGGCTCGTCGTCCGCGTACCGGAGCCGGCGCAACTCGACGGTGTCCATGCCCGGTTCGAGCTGGAGGGCGGCGGCGATCCGGCCCTCGGCGGGGCGGACGCGCATCGACAGGACCTCGGTGCGCGGGCGGCGGTCCTCGCGCTGCAGGTCCTCGTACAGGCTGGTGAGTTCCACCTGGCGGCGGACCCGGTTGTTGACGACCTGGGTGCCCACCCCGCGCTTGCGCGACAGCAGCCCCTTGTCCACCAGATGCTGCATGGCCTGACGCATCGTCGGGCGCGAGAGCCCGAACCGGTCTGCCAGCCCGATCTCGTTCTCCAGCCGGGCGCCGGGCGCCAACATGCCGGATTCGATGAGGTGTTGGAGCTGCTGCGCGAACTGGAAGTACAGCGGAACCGGGCTGGACCGGTCGATGGTGATCAGCCTGGTGAGCGGTTCCATGCCGGGCTCCTCGGAACGTCGTGCCACGTACTCAGTATGCCGTAAGCCCGCACCCAGCTCAGTACGTATATATGTCAGTACAAATGCTTGACCCGGCGCGATCGGCGACGATACAAAGATGAAGATCAGGAGCGTCGGCCAGCAGGCCCCCATCCGCCCCGGAGGCACCCGCGCATGCGCATCGGACTCATCGGAACGGGCCGCATCGGCGCGTTCCACGCCGCCACCCTCGCCGCTCTGCCCGCCGTCGGCCGTCTCGTCCTGCACGACGCCGTCGAGCAGCAGGCCCGCGAGCTGGCCGGGAAGCTGGGCGCCGACTGGGCGGGCGACCTGGACGCGCTGCTCGGCTCCGGCCTGGACGGGGTCGTGATCGCCGCCCCCACCGCCGTCCACGACACGCTGATCCGCGCGGCCGTCGCCGCCGGGGTGCCCGTCTTCTGCGAGAAGCCGGTCGCCGCCGGCCTCGAAGCCACCCACGCCCTGCTGGCCGGTATCGCCGGTTCCGGCGTGCCGCTCCAGGTCGGCTTCCAGCGCCGCTTCGACGCCGGGTACACCGCCCTGCGCGACGCGGCCGCCGCCGGGGAGCTCGGCTGGCTGCACACCGTACGGGCGTGCACCGCCGATCCGGCGCCGCCACCGGCCGGATACCTGCCCCTGTCCGGCGGCATCTTCCGGGACTGCGCCGTGCACGACTTCGACAGCGTGCGCTGGGTCACCGGCCGTGAGGTCGTGGAGGTCAGTGCCACCGGGGCCAACCGGGGCGACGGCTCCTTCGCCGCGGCCGGTGACGTCGACACGGCCGTCGCCGTCCTCACGCTGGACGACGGCACCCTCGTCAGCTGCACCGCCACCCGCTACAACGGCGCCGGATACGACGCGCGCATGGAGCTCGCCGGGTCGCGGGCCACGCTGGCCACCGGGTACGGGGACCGCGCGCCCCTGCGGACCACCGCCGACGGGACGCCGTCCGGCACCGCCCCGTACGACGGGTTCCTCAGCCGCTTCCACGACGCGTACGTCGCCGAGATGGCGGCCTTCACCGAGGTCGCGGCAGGTCTGCGGCCCAGCCCCTGCACCGGGGCAGACGCCTTGGCGGCGCTGCTGATCGCGGAGGCCGCCGACCGCTCTCGGCGCACGGGGCGGCCGGTGCGCGTGGGGGAGTGAGGGCGGGGAGGCCGGGCCGGGGTGAGGCGTCGAATGAACGTCCGGTTACCATATGAGCGCCGCCTAGCTCGAAAGATAAACCTGTGACTGTCAATGACGACGCGTTCACCAACTGGAAAAACCGCGAGGAGATCGCGGAATCGATGATTCCGATCATCGGGAAGCTGCACCGCGAGCGGGACGTCACCGTCCTCCTGCACAGCCGCTCGCTGGTGAACAAATCGGTGGTGAGCATCCTCAAGACCCACCGATTCGCCCGGCAGATCGACGGCGCGGAGCTCTCGGTCACCGAGACCCTGCCCTTCCTCCAGGCCCTCACCACTCTCGACCTGGGCCCCTCCCAGATCGACATCGGCATGCTCGCCGCCACCCACAAGGCCGATGACCGCGGCCTCAGCGCGGCGGAGTTCACCGCGGAGGCCGTCGCCGGCGCCACCGGGGACAACAAGATCGAGCGCCGCGAGGCGCGCGACGTCGTCCTCTACGGCTTCGGCCGCATCGGCCGCCTGCTCGCCCGGCTGCTCATCGAGAAGGCCGGCTCCGGCAACGGCCTGCGGCTGCGCGCCATCGTGGTCCGCAAGGGAGCGGGCCAGGACATCGTCAAGCGCGCCTCGCTGCTGCGCCGCGACTCCATCCACGGCCAGTTCCAGGGCACGATCACCGTGGACGAGGCGAACAACCGGATCGTCGCCAACGGCAACGAGATCCAGGTCATCTACTCGGACGACCCGACCTCCGTCGACTACACCGCCTACGGCATCGATGACGCCATCCTCATCGACAACACCGGCAAGTGGCGCGACCGCGTGGGCCTGTCCAAGCACCTGCGCCCGGGCATCGCCAAGGTCGTGCTGACCGCCCCCGGCAAGGGCGACGTCCTCAACGTCGTGCACGGCGTCAACCACGACATGATCAAGCCCGACGAGCAGATCATCTCCTGCGCCTCCTGCACCACCAACGCGATCGTGCCGCCGCTGAAGGCGATGGCCGACGAGTACGGCGTGCTGCGCGGACACGTGGAGACCATCCACTCGTTCACCAACGACCAGAACCTGCTGGACAATTACCACGGTTCCGACCGCCGCGGCCGCTCCGCGCCGCTCAACATGGTCATCACCGAGACGGGCGCCGCCTCCGCCGTCGCGAAGGCGCTGCCCGACCTGGAGGCGACGATCACGGGCAGCTCGATCCGCGTCCCCGTCCCGGACGTGTCGATCGCCATCCTCAGTCTGAAGCTGGGCCGCGAGGCCACCCGCGGCGAGGTCCTCGACTACCTCCGCGAGGTGTCGCTGACCTCCCCGCTCAAGCGGCAGATCGACTTCACGACCGCCCCCGACGCGGTGTCGAGCGACTTCATCGGCTCGCGCCACGCCTCCATCGTGGACGCGGGACCCACCCAGGTGGACGGCGACAACGCGATCCTCTACCTCTGGTACGACAACGAGTTCGGCTACTCGTGCCAGGTCATCCGGGTCGTGCAGTACGTCTCCGGCGTCGAGTACCCGACCTTCCCGGTCCCCGTCGCCTGACCCCGGCCCGTACGACGACAGGTCCCGCCCGCCACGAAGGCGGGCGGGACCTGACCGTCAGCCGGTCCCGGAGGCGGTGACGGCGGGCGCGGGCGCATACCCCGTCGCCCGGGTGGTGAACGTGCCCCGGCCCTGCGTACGGCTGCGCAGCCGCGTCGCGTAACCGAACAGCTCGGCCAGCGGTACGGTCGCCGTGACCACCGCCGCACCGCCCCGCGTGGTGGAGCCGGAGACCCGGCCGCGCCGGGCGGCCAGGTCGCCGAGCACCCCGCCGACCGCGTCACCCGGCACGGTGACCGTCACCTCGACCACCGGTTCCAGCAGCACCATCGCGCTCGCCCGCAGGGCCTCCCGCAGCGCGAACCGCCCCGCCGTGCGGAACGCCATCTCCGAGGAGTCCTTGGGATGCGTCGCGCCATCGGTCAGCGTCACCCGCACCCCGGTCACCGGATGCCCGCCCAGCGGCCCCTCGGTCAGCGCGTCCCGGCAGCCCGCCTCGACCGCCCGCACGTACTCCTGAGGCACCCGGCCGCCGACGACCGCGGAACCGAACGCGAACTCCGCCGCCGCCTCGCCGCCGTCCCCGCCGGTGGCTTCCAGCGGTTCGACGTCGATGACCACATGCGCGAACTGCCCTGCCCCGCCGTCCTGTTTGACGTGCCGGTAGACCAGACCGGACACCCCGCGCACCAGCGTCTCCCGGTGCGCGACCTGCGGGCGGCCGACCCGGACATCCAGACCGTGGTCGCGGCGGATCTTCTCCGCGGCCACCTCCAGATGCAGCTCGCCCATGCCCGAGAGAACGGTCTGACCGGTCTCCGGGTCCGCCCGCACCACGAGCGACGGATCCTCCTCGGCCAGCCGCACCAGCGCGGCCATCAGCCGCTCCGTGTCCGTGCTCCGCCGCGCCTCCACCGCCACGGACACGACCGGATCGGCCACCGTGGGCGGTTCCAGGACCAGCGGGGCACCGGGCGCGCACAGCGTGGCACCGGGACGGACGGCCTTCGGACCGATGACCGCGACGATGTCCCCGGCCACCGCCGCGTCCACGTCCACATGCCGGTCCGCCTGGACCCGCAGGATGCGCCCGACGCGCTCACTGCGCCGGGTGGTCGCGTCCAGCACCGTCTCCCCCTTCCGGATCGTTCCCGCGTACACGCGCAGATACGTCAGCCGGCCCGTCGCGGTCGCGTTCACCTTGAACGCCAGCGCGGCGAACGGCCCTTGAGGATCGGCGGCCCGCTCCTGCACCGCCCCGTCGAGCGTGCCCCGTACCGGCGGCACATCGAGAGGGGAGGGCAGATACGCGACGACCGCCTCCAGCAGCGGTTCGACACCCCGGTTCCGGTACGCCGAACCGCAGAGCACCACGACCCCCTCACCGGTCCGCGTCAGATCTCGCAGCGCCCCGGTCAGCGTCTGTGCCGACAACTCGGAGCGTACGCAGAACTCCTCCAGGGCCGCCGGATGCAGCTCCGCCACCGCCTCCTCCAGGAGCCGCCGGCGCCGGACCGCCTCCTCGCGCAGCCCGTCGGGCACCTCGCCCTCCTCGTACGCATCGGCGCCGTCCGCCCACACCAGGGCGCGCATGCGCACCAGGTCGACGACACCGCGGAAGGCGTCCTCCGCCCCGATGGGCAGCTGCACCACGAGCGGAACGGTGTGCAGCCGGTTCCGGATCGAGGCGACCGCCGTGTCCAGGTCCGCACCGGCTCGGTCCAGCTTGTTGACGAAGGCGATGCGCGGAACGGAGTGCCGGTCCGCCTGGTGCCACACCGACTCGCTCTGCGGCTCCACCCCGGCGACCGCGTCGAACACCGCGATCGCACCGTCGAGCACCCGCAGCGCACGCTCGACCTCGTCGGCGAAGTCGACGTGACCCGGGGTGTCGATGAGGTTGATCCGGTGACCGTCCCAGGTGCAGCTGACGGCCGCGGCGAAGATGGTGATGCCCCGGTCGCGCTCCTGGGAGTCGAAGTCCGTGATGGTCGTACCGTCGTGGACTTCACCGCGCTTGTGAGTGGTGCCGGTGGTGTAGAGGATCCGCTCGGTCACCGTGGTCTTGCCGGCGTCGACATGGGCGAGGATGCCCAGGTTGCGGACGGTGGTGAGAGCGATGACGGGAGAACGGTGCTGGTGGGTACGCACGGCCGGTGGCCTTTCGGGATGATCCGGAAGAAGACGGCGCGATACCCCCGGACGAAGCGGCCCGGATGCGGGCCTGCGGGCCCCACTCGACATGACTGCATGTCAGAAAATGTGCGGGGACCGGGTGTTCGTCACGGGGTCCGGGGCCGGCCGCGCAGCCGGCTCCGGGCGGCGCGAGACACCAGGATCACCTCGAACCGCGACGGGGGGACGACGGCAGCGGTGCGGTAACGCACGGCGGTCTCCCCTCAACGGTCACGGCGGACGCGACGGCGGACGGCCGGCGCGCGGTGTGGGGCGAGTTTAGGGAAGGCGGGGCGTGCGGGGGAACCGGTTTTTCGGCCGGGTGCGTCCCGGACCCAGCGGCCGGCAGGCGCTCCGGCACCGGCGCAGCGCGCTCCGGCCGCAGCCGCGCCACTCGGCGGGCGACGGACCCACACCCCGGCCACCCCGGGTGATCAGGGCGTTCACCGGCGTGTGCGGGTCCAGGGCCATCGTGCGCGCGAACAGCACGCCGATCACGAGCGGGGCGAGCGAGAGGGCCAGGGAGGTGCCGGCACTGGTGACGTGCCGCACGCGGAGGCGCTTCGGGTCGGGAGCCATGACCCCATTTCAGCGGCGGCGCCCCGGCCCGGGATCGGGGTACGTACTCAGACCGCACGGCCCGGATACTCACCCGGACCGTGCGGCGCGCCCGCCGGACCTTCAGGCGTTGGTGCCGGAGCCCCCGCCCGACGCCGCCTTGATGCCCTTCGTGATCGTGTCCAGGACGGACAGCGAAGGCGCCTTGGTGTTGATGTCGAAGCCGGAGCGGATCACCACCAGCATGTCCTTGGCCAGCGGGGACGGGAAGGCCAGCGACTCGACGTAGCCGTCGTCGCCGTTCTTCGTCACCACCTTCCAGCGCACCCGGTAGCCCTGCTGCCCGGCCACCGTGACCGCCTCGGACTTCAGCTCCTCGTGCGAGGTGATGCCGCCGTAGATCTTCTCACCGTAGGACTCGTTGGCGTTGGTCTCGATGTCCTTCTCGGCGGTGGCCTGCGCCGTCTTGGTGGTCAGCTTCAGCGCCTCGGCCGGGGCGGAGAACACCCCGCCGCGCACGCACTTCTGCTCGGTGTCACCGGGGCAGGCGTAGGACCCGGTGGTCACCCCGGCGCCCATACCCGACTCGCCCTTCCAGCCGTCGGGGACCGGGATGCTGATGCCGCTGGCCAGGTCCGTCGCGTAACCGTCCTCGATCTGCGGCTGGCCCTGCTCCGGCGACTGGTTGTCGCCGCCGTCACCGGAGCCGCCGTTGCCGCGCTCGTCACCGTTGCCGCCGCTGCCGCCCGGGCCGCCGCCGCGCTGCCGGTCGGGTCCGGGCGATGGGGAGGCGGAGGGGGTGGTGGCAGCGGTGTCGCTCTTGCCGTCCGAGTCGTCCGTCAGTAGATAGACGCCACCCCCGATGGCGGCCAGCACCACCACGGCGGCGGTGATGCCCGCCCCGATGCGTATGCGCCTACTGCGGACGGCCGCCGGCGGTACGCGCAGATGGTCGGTCCACTGGGTGCCGTCCCACCAGCGCTCGTGGCGGGGGCCAAATCCTGAATACCCGGGGTCTGGATGCCAGCCGGGCGGGCTCGTCTGGGTCACGCCCGACACGTTAACCGGACTGCCTGAGAATCCTATGAACCGGGTGGGGGAACCCCGTCGGTCCACCGCCCGCAGCTGCCGCCTTCCTTGGTCTAGACATGTGGAGGGGGTGTCGCTAGCATCCGCCGACGAGGCGCGGTGGACCCGCCCGACCGCGCCCAGAAGTGAGGGCCCCATGGAAGCGACCGCCCCCGACCGTCGTTTCGCCGAGGACTACCGCCTCGCCCGGGAGATCCCGCGCGACGGGCTCACCGCCTGGCGCGCCGCCGTCGCCGCCGAGGTGGAACTCGCACCGGGCGCCACCGTCCTGGACGTGGGCGCGGGCACCGGCTCCTTCGCCTCCGCCTTCGCCGACTGGTTCGGCGTCCGGGTCCTGGCCGTGGAACCGGCCGCCGCCATGCGGGCGCTGATCCCCCAAAACGGGCTGATCGAGGCGCTGGACGGGCGGGCCGAGGCGCTGCCGGTGCCGGACGGCTGCGCGGACGCGGCCTGGCTGGGCTCGGTCGTCCACCACATCGGCGATCTGGCCGCAGCCGCCCGGGAGTTGCGCAGAGCCCTGAAGCCCGGCGCCCCCGTGCTCATCCGCAACTCCTTCCCCGGCCGGTGCGCACGGGACCTGCGGGTCCGCTTCTTCCCCGGCGCCGAACGCATCGTGGACGGCTACCCGACGGTGGAGCGGACGTGCGCCGCCTTTGCCGGGGCCGGCTTCACCCGCGTCGCGCTGCACGCGGTGCCGCAGGAGAGCGCGCCGAGCCTCGCCGCGTTCGCCGACCGGATCAGGCGGGACACCGACGCGAAGCTGCGCGGCCTCGGCGACGACGAGTTCGAGCGCGGGATGCGCCGCCTGCGTACGGCGGCGGAGCAGGAGCCGGACCGGCCCGCCGTGAGCTGGATGGACCTGCTGGTCCTGGCCTGACCGCGCGCCCCGCCGACGTAAGGTCGGTCCGTATGAAGCTCAGCGACGAGGAAGGGCGGGCCGTACGGGCCGCCATGGCGGGCGAACTGCGACTGCTCGACCCGGCGGTACGGGCGTCGCCCGAGGCGGTGACGGAACTGCTCGACCCGGAGTTCGCCGAATTCGGCGCCTCCGGGCGACGTTACGACCGCGCCTCGATCCTCGCCGTCACCTCCGCCGTCGAGGACGACGACCCCGCCCCGGTCGTCTCCGAGCTCTCCGGCACCCTGCTCGCCCCGGATCTGGTCCACCTGACGTACGTCACCGAGCGCAACGGCCTGCTGTTCAGGCGCAGTTCGCTGTGGCGCAGGACCGGTGAGCGGTGGCGGCTGTACTTCCACCAGGGCACCCCGGCCGGTCCCGACCGGGCCGCCGCCGGATATCCGGCGGACAGCCCCGGCGGCGCTGCATAGGCTCACCCGATGACACCTTCGCGCTATCCCTCCAAGCCCCGTCCCGGCGACCGCGTCGCCGTGCTCTCACCGGCCTCCGGTCTGCCCGGAATCCTGCCGCTGCCCTACGAGTTGGGTCTGCGCAGGCTTCGCGAGGACTTCGGCCTGGAGCCGGTGGAGTATCCCTGCACCCGGAAGATGGGCTCCACCCCGCAGGAACGCGCCGCCGACCTCCACGCGGCGTTCGCCGACCCGGAGATCAAGGCCGTCATAGCCAGCATCGGCGGCGACGACCAGATCACCGTGCTGCCCCACCTGGACCGCGCACTGCTGCGCGCCAACCCCAAACCGTTCTTCGGCTACAGCGACAACACCAACCTGCTGGTGTTCCTCGACAACCTCGGCATCGTCGGCTACCACGGCGGCACCGTCATGGTCGAGTTCGGCCGCCCCGGCGCGCTGCACCCGCAGACGGCCGAGTCCCTGCGGGCCGCACTCTTCACCCACGGTGCGTACGAGCTGGCGCCCGCGAAGGAGACCGGCAGCACCAACCGGGACTGGAGGGACCCGCACACCTTCGAGCAGGAGCCCGAACTGCTCCCCGCCGATGGCTGGACCTGGCACCACGCCGACCGGGTGGTCGAGGGGGCAAGCTGGGGCGGCAACCTGGAGATCCTGGCCTGGATGCTGATGGCCGACCGGGAGATCCTGCCCCCGGAGGATTACGAGGGCCGGGTGCTGTTCCTCGAAACCTCCGAGGAACTGCCCAGCGCCGACGAGGTGTACCGCATCCTGCGCAACATGGGGGAGCGGGGCCTGCTGCGGCGTTTCCCCGCCCTGCTGATGGCGCGCGCCAAGAACTGGTCCTTCGACCGGCCGCTCGACGCGGAAGCCGGGGCGGCGTACTGCCGCGAGCAGCGGGAGGCGGTGCTGCGCGCCCTCGCGGAGTACGCCCCCGACACGATGGCCGTCTTCGACGTCGACTGCGGTCACACGGACCCGCAGGTCATCATCCCGTTCGGCGGCACCATCCGGGTGGACGGTGTGGCCCGGCGCATCACCGTCACCTACTGAGCGGGCCGGCGCCCCGTTTGTGGTCCGACCACATGGCGTGTGTGACATAGTCGTGATGTACGCATACGCCCGAACGGGGAGTGGAGAAGCGGATGCCTGTCGAGTGGCAGCCCGTACGGCAGGCCCGGACCCATGAACTCGTGCTCCAGAGCATCGAGGAGCAGGTCTTCGCCGGGAAGCTGAGGGCCGGGGACCGGCTGCCGCCGGAGCGCGAGCTGGCCCCCGTGTTCGGGGTGAGCCGCTCCGCGCTCCGGGAGGCGCTGCGGGTGCTCGAGACGATCGGCGTGCTGGTCGCGCAGCCCGGCCGGGGCCACGACTCCGGCGCCCGTATCGTGCGCAACCCGGACGACGCGCTCGGCCGGCTGCTGCGCCTGCACTTCGCCCTCGGCAGCTACAGCCTGCACGACGTGATGGAGGCCCGGGTCGCCCTGGAGCGCTCCAGCTTCGCGGCCGCCGCGGAGCACGCGTCCGACGAGGACCTGGACGGGGCGGGCGCGGTGGTGGCCCGGATGGCGCGGGAGGGCATCGGGCCGGAGGAGTTCAACGAACTCGACACGGAGTTCCACGTCAAGGTGGCGAGCGGTTCGGGCAACGCGCTGACCTCCACACTGACCGCCGCGGTACGGGAGTCCGTACGGCCCCTCATCCTGCGGGCCCTCGAAGAGGTGGACGACTGGCCCGCCACCCAGGCCCGGCTCAACGCCGAGCACACGGAGATGCTGAGGCTGGTGCGTACCGGTGACGGCGAGGCGGCGGCCGACCTGGCCGAGCGTCACATCCGCGGCTTCCACGGCACGCTGGTGGACGAGGACCGGACCGGCTCCGGCGGCGAGGGCGCGGAGTAGCACCCCCGCCGCACGGTCCTACGGCAGCATCCAGGAGAGCGCGGCCGTGGACTGGAGGTAGACCAGCACGCAGAGGACGGCCAGCATGGCCACGCTGTATCCGGCGACCTTGCGCAGCAGGATGCGTTCCGAGCCCGGCATCGCGACCGCGGTGGCGGCGATCGTCAGGTTCTGCGGGCTCACCAGCTTGGCGACCACTCCGCCGGAGGTGTTCGCGGCGACGAGCAGGGTCGGGTCGATCCCGGCGGTCTGCCCGGCCGTCTGCTGGAGGTTGGCGAACAGCGCGTTGGCCGAGGTGTCGGAGCCGGTCACGGCGGTGCCGAGCCAGCCCAGCACCGGCGAGAGCAGGGCGAACAGGCCGCCCGCCGTCGCCAGCCAGGTGCCGATGGCAACGGTCTGACCGGACTGGTTCATCACGTAGCTCAGCGCGAGCACGGTGGCGACCGTCGCGATGGCGGTCCGCATGTTCTTCAGCGTCCGGCCCGCCGCCGAGAGCGCCGTGCCGGCGGTCATCGGATAGACGTCGCGGTCCTTGGCGAAGCGGTAGACCAGCGTGACCAGAATGCCGGAGATGATCAGCAGGGTGCCCGGATTGCCCAGCACCTCCAGGGTGTACACCGCGCTGGACGAGGGCGTACCGCCGGTGGTCATCAGCTCGCCGTAGAGGCCCGGCCACTCGATCTTCAGGTTGGCGTGGCCCAGCACCTCGGGCATGTCAAGACCGCCCACGTGCAGCTTGGCGATCCCGAAGATCGCGATCACCAGGATGTACGGGAGGACGGCATAGGTGACCCGGTGCCGGGTGAGCGGCTCGTTCTCCACCTGGGAGCGCTGGTCGTCCGGCGTCCGCGGCTTCCAGAACCGCAGCATCAGCACGGCGACGCCGAACCCGACGAGCGAGGCGACCACATCGGTCAGCTCGTACGCGAAGTGGTTGGCGCACCAGAACTGGGTCAGGGCGAAGACGCCACCGGTGACCAGCGCGATCGGCCACAGCTGACGGATGCCGCGCGTGCCGTCCACGACGAACAGAAGCAGCAGCGGTACGAAAATCGCGAGCAGGGGCGACTGGCGGCCGATGACCGAGGCGATGTCCTCGGGGGGAATGCCGGTGAGGTTGCCCGCGGTGGTGACGGGGATGGCCATGGCGCCGAACGCGACCGGCGCGGTGTTGGCGAGGAGCACCGTGACCGCTGCCTTGACCGGGGGCAGGCCGAGGGCCAGCAGCATCACGGCCGTGATGGCGACGGGCGCGCCGAAGCCGGCCAGCGCCTCCAGCAGACCGCCGAAGCAGAACGCGATGAGCATCGCCTGTACCCGCAGGTCGCCCCGGCCGACGGCGCTGAACGAACGGCGCAGATCCTCGAACCGGCCGCTGACGACCGTGAGTTCGTAGAACCAGATGGCCGCGACGACGATCAGCATCACCGGGAAGAGGCCGAAGACCAGTCCCTGGGACGCCGAGAGCAGCCCCAGTCCGACCGGCATCCCGAAGCCGGTCACCGCGACGAGCAGCGCTGTGAGGACCGAACCCAGCGCGGACACCAGCGCCGAGCGCTTGGCCGCCATCAGGAGCACGAAGAACACGGCCAGAGGGATCAGGCTCACCAGCGCGGTCGCCAGGAGGCTGCCCCCGATGGCGTGGACGTCCGGCGCGTACGAAGCCGGCACGGTGGCGGGTGGTGCGGAAGCCACGGAATTACTCCTCGCTGAGTGACGCAGCTGATTCAGCGATCAGTAGGACACCGGAGATGTCGTATGTCAATAAGGTCAGACCAAATGCTGGCCAGGTCACTTCGCGCTCCAGAGGCTCTTCGGGTGCTCCCCGGATGCGCCTGCACCCCGCCGGAGACGGCCGGAGGGTAGTATGGTCGGACCATAACTTGCGATCGGGGAGGTTCCATGCGTATCGGACTCTTCGCCACCTGTCTGGGAGACACGCTCTTCCCCGAGGCGGTGAAATCCACCGCGGTGCTGCTGGCCCGCCTGGGTCACGACGTGGTGTTCCCGCCGGGCCAGACCTGCTGCGGCCAGATGCACGTCAACACCGGCTACCAGCGCGAGCCCGTCCCGCTGGTCCGCAACTTCGCCGCCCAGTTCGGCGACGCCTCCATCGACGCCGTCGTCATGCCGTCGGGCTCCTGCGCCGGATCGGTCCGCCACCAGCACGAGATCGTCGCCGAGCGGTACGGGGACGCGGCGCTGCGCGCGGGCGTCGCCACCGTCAAGGCGAAGACGTACGAGCTGTCCGAACTCCTGGTGGATGTGCTGGGCGTGACCGATGTCGGCGCGTACTTCCCGCACCGGGTCACGTACCACCCCACCTGCCACTCGCTGCGCATGCTCAGGGTCGGCGACAAACCGCTGCGGCTGCTGCGCGCCGTCGACGCGATCGACCTGGTCGAGCTGGGCGAGGCCGACTCCTGCTGCGGGTTCGGCGGCACCTTCGCCGTGAAGAACGCCGACACCTCGACGGCCATGCTCCAGGACAAGATGCGCCACGTCACCGCGACCGGAGCCGATGTGTGCACCGCCGGTGACTCCTCCTGCCTGATGCACATCGGCGGCGGGCTCTCCCGCATCAAGGCCGGGACGCGGACCCTGCACCTCGCCCAGATCCTGTCCGCCACCCGCACCTCGCCGCACGTCCTGACGGAGGCCGCCCGATGAGCGCGACGTTTCTCGGCATGCCCGCGACCCCGCCCCGCTCCCCGTACGGCACGGGAAACCTGCGCGGCGACCGCAAGTTCCCCGCCGCCGCCCACGACGAGCTGGGCAACGAGCAGCTGCGCCGCAACCTCGGCCGGGCCACCCACACCATCCGGGCCAAACGCCTCCATGCCACCGGCGAACTGCCCGACTGGGAGGAGCTGCGCGACGCCGGGTCGGCCATCAAGACCGACACCATGAACCGGCTCCCCGAACTCCTGGAGGAGCTGGAACGCAACGTCACCGCACGCGGCGGCACCGTGCACTGGGCGCGCGACGGAGTCGAGGCCAACGAGATCGTCGCCCGGCTGGTCCAGGAGACGGGCAGCGACGAGGTCATCAAGGTCAAGTCGATGGCCACCCAGGAGATCGGCCTCAACGAACACCTCGAATCCCTCGGCATCGCCGCGCACGAGACCGACCTCGCCGAACTCATCGTCCAGCTCGCCCACGACAAGCCTTCGCACATCCTCGTCCCCGCGATCCACCGCAACCGGGACGAGATCCGGGAGATCTTCCTCAACGAGATCCCCGGCGTCGACCCGGCCCTGGACAACGTCCCCGCCCACCTGGCCGCCGCCGCCCGCGCCTACCTGCGCGAGAAGTTCATGACCACCAAGGTGGCCGTCTCCGGGGCCAACTTCGGGATCGCCGAGACCGGCACCCTCTCCGTCGTGGAGTCCGAGGGCAACGGCCGGATGTGCCTGACCCTCCCCGACACGCTCATCACCGTCATGGGCATCGAGAAGATCCTCCCGCGCTACCAGGACCTGGAGGTCTTCCTCCAGCTCCTGCCGCGCTCCTCCACGGGCGAACGGATGAACCCGTACACCTCGATGTGGACCGGCGTCACCCCCGGGGACGGACCGCAGACCTTCCACCTGGTCCTCCTCGACAACGGCAGGACCGCAGCCCTCGCCGACCGCATCGGCCGCGAGGCGCTGAACTGCATCCGCTGCTCGGCCTGCCTCAACGTCTGCCCGGTGTACGAACGGGCCGGGGGCCACGCCTACGGTTCGACCTATCCCGGACCGATCGGGGCCGTCCTCACTCCGCAGCTCGCCGGGATGGACGCCGCCAAGGACGACCCCAACAGCTCGCTGCCGTACGCCTCCAGTCTCTGCGGGGCCTGCTTCGACGCCTGCCCCGTCAAGATCGACATCCCCTCGCTGCTGGTCGAACTGCGCCACCAGCACACCGAGCAGTCCGGCACCACCGCAGAGAAGCTCGCCATGAAGGCGGCCGGTGCGGTCATGGGCCGGCCCAAGGTGTACACCGCCGCGCAGAAGGCCGCTCGGCTCGGCCGGGTCCTGGCCCGGGACGGGAAGCTCCCTGCGCTGCCGCCCCCGCTCAACGGCTGGAGCGACAGCCGCGACACCCCCGCCCCGCCGAAGCAGACCTTCCGTGCCTGGCTGGCCTCGGCCGAGGGCGCGGCCGCCATGCGCGAGGCGTCCGCCGAACACACCCGCAACCAGCAGCAGGAGGACGGCGCATGACGACCGCCCGTGAGACCGTGCTCGGCCGCGTCCGGGACGCGCTCGCCCTCGCGCCCGCCCGTGAGACACCCGCCGGGGAGACCCCCGGCCCGCGCGTCTACCGCACCGGGCGCACCCTCCCCGACGAGGAACGCCTCGCCCTCTTCACCGACCGGCTGGTCGACTACAAGGCGCAGGTCCACCCGTGCACCGCCGACCGGACCGCCGAGGTGATCGCCGAGGTGCTGCGGGAGCGGGGAGCCGCGCGCATCGGTGTGCCCCCGGGACTCGACACCGGGTGGCTGGCCGCGTACAAGGGCGAGGTCCGGCAGGACTCCGCGGACATTCCGGCGCCGCGCCTGGACGCCCTCGACGGGGTCGTCACCGCGTCCGCCGTCAGCTGCGCCGAGACCGGCACCATCTTCCTGGACGGCTCGCCCGACCAGGGGCGACGGGCGCTGTCCCTCGTGCCCGACCTTCATGTGTGCGTGGTCGACCTGTCGACCGTGGAGGTGGGTGTGCCGGAGGCGGTGGCCCGGCTGGTGCCGGAGCGCCCGACCACGCTGATCAGCGGGCCCTCGGCCACCTCCGACATCGAGCTGGAGCGGGTCGAGGGCGTCCACGGCCCGCGCACCCTCGCGGTCGTGATTCGCACAGACGTTTAGGTGCTCATGCCGGGCGGGATTACGCTCTCTGCCTGGCATGGACACACTTACCCTCTGGCAACTGGCGGCACTGGCCGCGGCGTCCGCACTTGTCGGCTTCTCCAAGACGGCCGTCAGCGGCGCCAACACGATCAGCCTCGCGGTTTTCGCGGCGGTGCTCCCCGCCCGCGAATCCACCGGGGTACTGCTCCCGATCCTGATCGCCGGCGATGTGCTCGCCGTCCTCGTCTACCGGCGCCACGCGCACTGGCCGACCCTGCTGCGGCTCTTCCCGGCCGTCGCGGCCGGCGTGGTGGCGGGAACGCTGTTCATGATGTGGGCCGACGACGCCACCGTGCGGACCTCGATCGGCGCGATCCTGGTCTTCATGGCCGGCGTCACCGTCTGGCGCCGCCGCACGGCGGAGACCGTCGCCGAGCCCGGCGCCGACGATGGACCGCCGACCGCCGGTGAACGGCTCAAGGCGCGTTCGTACGGGGTGCTCGGCGGTTTCACGACCATGGTCGCCAACGCGGGCGGCCCGGTGATGTCGCTCTATCTGCTCTCGGCCGGATTCCGGAAACTGGGCTTCCTGGGCACCTCGGCGTGGTTCTTCCTGATCGTCAACACCTCGAAGGTGCCGTTCAGCGTGGGCCTCGGACTGATCGACGGGCGCTCCCTGCTGCTGGACGCCTGCCTGCTGGTGTTCGTCCTGCCCGGCGCCTGGATCGGCCGGAAATGCGTCGACCGCATCAACCAGCGGCTCTTCGAACGCATCGTCCTGGCCGCCACCGTCGTCGGCGGCCTCCAGCTCCTCCTGGTCTGAACGCGTTACGCCGACGGCCCCCGCGGACACGCGTCCGCGGGGGCCGTCTCGCGTAGGGCGGCGGGGCCGGTCAGATGATGCCCTCCTCGATCTCCGCCTGCTCGCGCGCGTTCCCGTACGCCGAGGGCGTGCCGTACGAGCGCCGCGCGACGAACCACCACACCGTGGCCAGGACCAGCACCGCGACCAGGGCGATCGACGCGTAGTTCATCGAGTCGATGGTCACCGGGGACGACTGCGGCAGCAGGAACAGCACCGTCACGATCGCCACCCACACCACCGCGATCCAGCCGACCGGCTTCGACCAGCGGCCCAGGTGCCACGGCCCGCGCTGGAAGCGGCTCCCGGCGCGCAGCTTCAGGAAGATCGGGATCGCGTAAGCGGGCGTGATCCCGATGACGTTGATCGCGGTCACCGCGCCGTACGCGGTCTCCGAGTACAGCGACGGCAGGGCCAGCACCCCGGCGACGATGACCGAAAGCCACACCGCCGGAACCGGTGTCTGCGTCCGCGCGCTCACCTTCCGCCAGAGCGAGGAGCCGGGCAGCGCGTTGTCCCGGCTGAACGCGAACACCATCCGGCTGGCGGCGGCGACCTCGGCGTTGCCGCAGAACAGCTGCGCCGCGATCACGATCAGCAGCATCGCCGTGGCGCCCGAGGTGCCCAGCGCGTCGATCAGGATCTGCGCGGGCGGCACACCGGTGTCGCTGTTCTGCGTACCCGCGTAGTCCTGGATGGCGAAGGTGAGCCCGGCCAGCAGGACGAAACCGGCCACCCACGACACCCAGATCGCCCGGACGATGCCGCGCGCCGCCGACACCGAGGCGTTCGAGGTCTCCTCCGACAGGTGGGCCGAGGCGTCGTAGCCGCAGAACGTGTACTGCGCGAGCAGCAGTCCGATCGCCGCCACGTACAAGGGGTTGTGCCAGCCGGTGTCGTTGACGAACTCGGTGAAGACGAACGAGGGCGACTGGTGGTGCGAGGGCACGATCGCCAGTACGGAGACGATCACCGCGACACCCGCCAGGTGCCACCACACGCTGATCGAGTTGAGGATGCTGACCAGCCGCACCCCGAACAGGTTGAGGACGGCGTGCAGCAGCAGGATGCAGACGAAGATGATCATCGTCTTGCCCGGGGTGGGCGTGAAGCCCCACTGGAGGTTCATCAGCGCGCCCGTGAACAGCGCGGCGCCGTAGTCGATGCCCGCGATGGCGCCGAGCAGCCCGAGCAGATTGAGCCAGCCGGTGTACCAGCCCCACTTACGGCCGCCCAGCCGGTCCGCCATGTAGTACAGCGCCCCCGACGTCGGATACGCGCTCGTCACCTCGGCCAGCGCCATGCCGACGCACAGCACGAACAGGCCGACCCCGGCCCAGCCCCACAGCATCACGGCCGGCCCCCCCGTCGACATGCCGAAGCCGTACAGGGTCATGCACCCCGACAGGATCGAGATGACGGAGAAGCTGATGGCGAAGTTGCCGAACCCGCCCATGCGGCGGGCCAGGACCGGTTGGTAGCCGAGCTCACGGAGCCGTTGCTCCTCGTCCTTCGGCGCACTGGTCCCGGCACCCTTGCGGGGCGAGGTGGACACGGACATGGAGGACCTCCTGGGGGGTGGATGGGCAACTCGGAAAAGGGGGCGGGTGCTCAGCCGGGGTCCGCCGCCAGCGCACGGGCCCTCGCCCGCACGAAGACCTCCTCGGCACCGCCGGGATCGTCGGGCGTACGGGAGCGGCAGGCCCAGGGCAGCGAGGTGAAGTACGGGCCCAGCTCGCGGAACACCTCGGCCGCGTCGGCGAACCGGAGCGCCCCCCACAGGGCGTGCGCCAGGTGGTTGAGGTCGGGCAGGGTGCGGCCGGCGGCGGGGGAGCGGCGGTACCAGACGTCCAGCGCGCGCACCGCCTCGCGCTCGGCGTCCTCGGTGACCCAGTGCAGGTCGAGGGCCTTGTCGTGGTCGTGCTCGCGGCGGTAGCGCTCGACCCGGACGTACAGCGGGAGCGCATGGAGGGCCGAGCCCTCGGGCGCCGTGGACGACGCCCACTGAACGAAGTTCACCGCCTCGGAGAGCGTGCCGCCCGCCCTGCGCGCGTACACGAACTGGAGCATCCGGTGGTACGCCTCGCGGTTGTGCGGGTCCCGCCGGTCGGCCTCCGCCAGCAGCCCCCACGGGCCGGGGAACAGCATGGGCCCGGGCGGCGGGAGCCGGTGCTCGGCTAGGCGCTGGTCGTCGTCCAGCTGGGACAGGGCCAGCAGGCACACCCAGGGCACCGGGTCGGCCGGTGCGGCGTGCGCCGCCGCACGGCACGCCTCCCACGCCTCCTGCCAGAGCTCCCGGCCGCTGGGGTGGCCCGAGCGGTTGGCCCGTACCGCGCGCTCCACGGCGACCCGGGCGCGCATCACGGCCCCCGCGACGCTCTCCGGCTCCTCGGTCAGCCAGGTCCGTATCGCGTCCGTCCCCGCCGCGACCGCGCCGAGGACCTGGGTGCGCTGGGTCCACCGGGCCCAGTCCGGGGTGCCCGCCAGCAGGTCGCGCATGGCGATCCAGCGGCCGGTGCGTAAGTCCTGTAACGCCGCTCGGAGTTCCTTGTCGTGGCCGGCCGGATGGTAAACCGGCCGGAATTCACCGTTGGCCATGGACGCGCTCGGGACGGGGTGCTGAATTCATCGATCCTCAGGGATTATTGCGGCGGAGAAACAGTTGAAGAACGAACCGCTTTTGGGCTTCCGGTTGCTGCTCGGCGGTGAGTGTAGAGCCCTTTGCGCGGAACTCTCGAACGAATCATTGATTCCACCCAAGTCGCTTACTGGTTACTCGTGTTGGCACCTCCCTGCCCCCTTCGAACGGTTCCGGACAGACGGCCGGCGCGTGCTTGACGTAACCGCTGGGCTGCACCACTCTGGGTGGCCGCGATCGAAGATCACGATTCCGTTCGAGCCCTCGGGCTCGCGTACCGCTGGAGAACCGATGACAGGCCCGGTGCTGGCAATCGACCAGGGCACATCGGGAACGAAAGCGCTGGTGATCTGTCCCGAGCGCGGCGTGACCGGGTCCGGTTCCGCCCCCGTACGGCCCCGCTACGGTCCCGGTGGTGCCGTCGAGACGGACCCGGCCGCATTGCTCGCCTCGGTCGTCGCGGCAGGCCGGCAGGCGCTGGCCGAATCGGGCGGCACCGTCGACGCCGTGGGGCTCGCCAACCAGGGCGAGACGGTCCTCGCCTGGGACCCGGACACCGGGCGGCCGCTCACCGAGGCCATCGTCTGGCAGGACCGCCGCGCCGCCGACGTCTGCGCGGAACTCGCGCCCCGCGGCGACGAACTGCACCACCTCACCGGACTCCCTCTCGACCCGTACTTCGCCGCGCCGAAGATGGCCTGGATCCGCCGCGAACTGACCCGCGAGGGCGTCGTCACCACCAGCGACGCGTGGCTCGTCCACCAGCTCACCGGCGCCTTCGTCACGGACGCCGCCACCGCCGGACGCACCCAGCTCCTCGACCTGGACCGCGTCGCCTGGTCACCGGCCGCGCTGGACGCGTACGGCCTCGGCGACGAGCGGCTGCCGACCGTGACCGACGCCGCCGGATCCTTCGGTACGACGGGGGTCTTCGGCGGCGAACTCCCGCTCACCGGGCTCCTGGTCGACCAGCAGGCGGCCCTGCTCGCCCAGAGCGCCCTGGACCCGTCCGTCGCCAAGTGCACCTACGGGACCGGCGCGTTCCTCCTCGCCGGGACCGGTACCGCACCGCGCCGCAGCACCGGCGGACTGGTCAGCTGCGTGGCCTGGCGGCTCGGCGGGCGCACCAGCTACTGCCTGGACGGCCAGGTCTACACGGCGGCCTCCGCGGTGCGCTGGCTCACGGACCTCGGGGTGATCGCGGGCGCCGCCGATCTCGACCCGGTCGGGGCCACCGTCCCCGACACCGGCGGCGTCACCTTCGTCCCCGCACTCGCCGGCCTCGCCGCCCCCTGGTGGCGGAGCGACCTGCGCGGCTCGGTCACCGGGCTCGGCCTCGACACCTCGGCCGGGCACCTGGTGCGCGCCCTGTGCGAGGGGATCGCCGCCCAGGTGGTGGAGCTGGCCGCCGCGGTCACCGCCGACCGGGGCACCCCCCTGTCCGTCCTGCGCGTCGACGGCGGCCTCACCCGCTCCGCCCTCCTCATGCAGACCCAGGCCGACCTGCTGCAACGCCCGGTCGAGGTGTCCGCGCTCCCCGACGTCACCGCGCTCGGCGTCGGCGCGGTGGCCCGCATGGGCGCCGACCCCACGCTCCCGCTCGCCCGGGCCGTCCCCGACTGGAAACCGGCCGCGGTCTACGAACCCCGCATCGGCCCGGACGAGGCGGCCGAACGCCTCGACACGTTCCGGACCGCGGTGCGCGGGCTGCTGGAGCGGGCGTGAGCGCGAAGGCCCATCGGACAGGCCCGACGACGTGGTAGCCGCGACACGGCCCACCGTCACCCGCGCCGCGGACCCGCTCCCCGACGAACCGCCCTACGACGTCACGGTCATCGGCGCCGGAGTCGTCGGCACCGCCATCGCCCGCGCACTGGCCCGCCACCCCCTGCGCACCGCCCTCGTCGAGGCCACGGACGACATCGCCAACGGCACCTCCAAGGCCAATACCGCCATCCTGCACACCGGTTTCGACGCCGCCCCCGGCACCCTGGAGGCCCGCCTCGTCCGGGAGGGGCAGCGCCTGCTCTCCGCGTACGCCGCCCGCACCGGCATCCCCGTCGAGCGCGTCGGCGCCCTCCTCGTCGCCTGGGACCGGGAACAACTCGACGCCCTGCCCGCCCTGCTGGCCAAGGCCGAACGCAACGGCTACCACGCGGCCCGGCTGCTGGACGCCGAGGAGACCGCCGCCCGCGAACCGCACCTCGGGCCCGGCGCGCTCGGCGCCCTGGAGATCCCCGACGAAGCCGTCATCTGCCCCTGGACCACCCCGCTCGCCTACGCCACCGAAGCCGTCCTGGCCGGGGTCCACCTCCACTTCGACTGCCCCGTCCAGGACATCGCGTACGCCGGGGGCCTGCACACCCTCACCACCGCCCGGGGCACCCTGCGCACCCGCCTGCTGATCAACGCCGCCGGGCTGCACGCCGACGCGATCGACCGGCTGCTGGGCCTCGACACCTTCACCGTGCGCCCCCGCCGGGGCCAGCTCATCGTCTTCGACAAGCTCGCCCGCGACCTGGTCCACCACATCCTGCTGCCCGTCCCCACCGCCGCCGGCAAGGGCGTCCTGGTCGCGCCGACCGTCTTCGGCAACGTCCTGCTCGGCCCCACCGCCGAGGACCTGGACGACAAGGACGCCACCGAGTCCACCGCCGAAGGGCTCGCCCTGCTGCGGGATAAGGGCCGCCGCGTCCTGCCCCGGCTGCTCGACGAAGAGGTCACCGCCGTCTACGCGGGCCTGCGCGCCGCCACCGGCCAGGAGGACTACCGGATCACGGCCCACCCGGACCTGGCCCTCATCACCGTCGGCGGCATCCGCTCCACCGGACTCACCGCCTCCATGGCGATCGCCGAGTACGTCGTCTCCCTGCTCCCCGGCGCCGGACTCGACCCGGGGGAGCCCGCCGAACCGGCCCCCCTCACCCTGCCCGGTCTCGGTGAGACCTCCGAGCGCCCCTACCTCGACGCCGGTCTGATCGCGCGCGATCCCGCGTACGGCACGGTCGTCTGCCACTGCGAGCGCGTCACGGAGGGCGAGATCCGCGACGCTCTCGCCTCGGTGCTCCCGCCGCGCTCGGCCGCGGGGCTCGCCCGCAGGACCCGGGCCGGCAACGGACGCTGCCAGGGCTTCCACTGCGGGGCCGCGCTCCGCGCCCGGATCGAGGAGGCCCGCCCATGAGCCGCCGCGAACGCCCGGTCGACGTACTGATCGTCGGCGCCGGACCGGCCGGCCTCGCGGCGGCGGCCGGTCTCGCCGCCGCCGGGGTGCCGCGCGTCGAGGTGCTGGAGCGCGACCAGGAGCCGGGCGGCGCCCCCAGGCACTGCGCCCACGGCGGATTCGGTACGCGCGCGAGCGGCGATCTCACCGGTCCCGCGTACGCCCTGCGCTGCGCTGCTGACGCCCGCACGGCCGGCGCCACGCTCCGCACCGGCATCACGGTCACCGGCTGGGCCGGGCCCCGTACCCTCGACGCCACCGGCCCCGGCGGCCTGGAACGCATCACCGCCCGGGCCGTCGTCCTCGCCACCGGCGCCCGCGAACGCTCCCGCGCCGCCCGGCTCGTCCCCGGCACCCGCCCCGATGGCGTCTACACCACCGGCGAACTCCAGCAGTCCGTCCACCTGCACCACCAGCCCATCGGCACCCGCGCCGTGGTCGTCGGCGACGAACCGGTCAGCCTCGCCGCCGCCGACACCCTGCGCACCGCCGGGGTCCGCCTCGTCGCCCGCGTCACGGAGCACCCGCCCCGCCCCTTCGCGGCCGTACGCCCGTCCGGCGGCGCACCCCTGCTCACCCGCACCACCGTCACCGCCCTGACCGGCCGCCCCCGTCTCACCGGCGTTCGCGTGCGCCACGCGGACGGGCGGACCGCCACCCTGGCCTGCGACACCGTGGTCTTCACCGCCGACTGGATCCCCGACCACGAACTCGCCCGGCGCGGCGGCCTCCCGATGGACCCCGGGACCAGGGGACCCGCGCACGACCCCGCGTACCGCACCGGACAGCCTGGGGTCTTCGCCGTCGGGAACCTCCTGCACGGCGGGGAGAGCGCGGCCACCGCCGCCCGCGAGGGCCGGGCCGTCACCGGACCCGTGCTGGCCCACCTGGACACCGGCAGCTGGCCGACGGGCGGGGCGCCCCTCGCCGTCGCCGCACCGCTGGAATGGGCCGCCCCCAACGTCACCGGGCCCGGCGGGCGCCGGCTCCTGCTGCGGACGGGCCGACGGCTGACCGCACCGCTGCTCGTCGTCAGCCAGGACGGGGCGCTGCTGCACCGTAGACGCCTGGCGCGGTCCGTCGCGCCGGGCCGCTCCTTCACCCTCACCGCCTACTGGCTGCGACGCGTCGAGCCCGACGGCGGCACGGTGCACCTCCGGATCGCCTGACCCCCGTACCGCTCAGGGAATCAGCAGCCAGTCCGCGCCGATCGCCGCGACCAGCCCGACGGCCAGCAGCCAGCTTCCGAGCCGGGTGCGGCCGTTCCGGCTCAGCTCGATCACGATCCCGCAGAGGATCAGCGCCAGCCCGTACACCCCGACCACCAGGACGGAGGCGCGGCTCGCGAGCCGCAGCCCGAGCACCACCGCCATCGCCACCATGCCGACCGAGGAGAGCACGATGCGCAGCCGTCTCGCCTGGCGCGGGGTCAGCCGGCGCTCGCCGGTGTCCTCACCCTCCTCCGCGAGACCGCCCTCGACGTCGTCCGAGAGGTCGTCCGTGACGTCCTCGGCCGGGTCCTCGGCGGTGGTCTCGGCGGTGTCCTCGGCTATCGGGGCGTCCACGGCTCGGTCCTGGTCAGAAGTGCTCATGACGCGGGATCGTAATGGTTCCACCCCGGCCTGTTCGCCGTTGTCAAACAACACCGTCGAAACCAGGCCGAGTTGTGGTTCACGGTTGTTCCGCCCGCAGCCTCGGTGCCTCCGCCGCCGCGTCCACCGGCCCCGCGCCCGTACGCTCCACCCGCGTCGCCAGCCCCCGCGCCCAGCCGGTGAGCTCCCCGAGCCCCATCCCGTGCGCCTCGCCCGTGCCGTACGCCTCCAGCGCCGCCGCGCCGCGTCGCAGCAGCCGCGCCCCGCCGGTCGCGTTGCCCCGGGCGGCATGGGTCAGGCCCACGGCCAGCTGGGCGAGCCCGCGCCACAAGTCCCGCTCCGACTCCGGGCCAGACTTCCAGGCGTCCTCGAAGACCTCGTGCGCGTGGAACGGCATGCCCGCGTCCAGTAGCCGCTGCGCCTCCCGGACGGTCTCACCGGCGGTGCGTTCGACGCCCTCCGGCTGGCGTTCCACCCCCGGCGTCCCGTACGGCAGCGGGCGCCCCAGCCCGTCACGGGGGCGCGCGTTGTGCGCCCGTCCCTCGGAATCCCGGTCCCTGCGTGTCTCGTTCACGCCCCCGATTGTGCCCCGCACCTGCGGTGAACTGTCCGAACCACTGTCCGTGGGACCCCGCGCGCGACTAGGCTCGACCACCATGGTCACCACTTTGGGGGAGGGTAGGCATGAAGCCGTCCCGGCCGCTTTATGAGCGCGAACCGGAACTCGCCACTGCCGCACAAGCCATCGACTCGCTCTGCGGGGCACAGGCCACCGGCGGGCTGCTGATCTACAGCGGCGAGGCAGGCATCGGCAAGACCGCGCTCCTGGACGAGATCCGGGCCATGGCGGCGGACCGGTGCACCATCTGGTCGGCACGCGGCGGTGAGACGGTCACCTCGGTGCCGTTCCACGTCGTACGGCAGCTGCTCCAGCCGGCCCTGGGCCAGTTCCCGCCCGACGAAGTACGGGCCCTGTTCGGCCCCTGGTTCGACAGCGCCGCCCCGGCCCTGGGGCTCGCCGAGCCCTCCGGCCCGCAGCCCGATCCGCAGGGTGTCCGCGACGGCCTCGACTACGTCGTGAAGCGGCTCGCCTCCCGGCTCAGCCACCGTCCGCTGCTCCTCATCATCGACGACGCCCACTGGGCGGACGGCGAATCCCTGGCCTGGCTCTCCTCGTTCACCGCCCGCCTCGGCGACCTGCGCGTGCTCGTCGTCCAGGCCCACCGCCCGGAGGAGCTGGCCGCCCGCGAGGCCGCGCGCAACGCGGCCGACGGCCACCCCGCGCAGATCCGCGTCGCCCTGCGTGCCCTCACCCCGGACGCCACCGCCGAACTGGTCCGCGCCACCCTCGGCGAGCACGCCGACGACCCGTTCTGTCGTGAGGTCTGGGCCGTCACCGGCGGCAATCCCTACGAGGCGGTCGAGCTCGTCGCCAAGGTCCAGGACAAGGAGCTGGCCCCACTGGAGGAGTCCGCCGGGCTCCTGCGCGAACTCGGCGCCTCCGCCCGGGGCAGCGGCCTCGTTGCCCGCCTCGAACGGCTCGGCACCAACGCCAACCGGTTCGCCTGGGCGGCCGCCGTCCTCGGCACCGACATCTCCCAGGACGTCGCCGCGTCCCTGGCCGGGATGAGCTCCGCCGAGGCCGCGGACTGCACGGCCCGGCTGCGCGAGGCCCGTATCGTCACCGGCTTCGACCCGCTGGAGTTCGTGCACCCGCTGATCGCCTCGGCCGTCTACCGCTCCATCCCGCCCGCCACCCGCACCGCGATGCACGGCCGGGCCGCCTGGGCCATCACCAACGCCGGGCTCGGCCCCGCCGCGGCCTCCCGCCACCTGCTCGAAGTCCACCCGGACGACGACCAGGAACTCGTCGCACAGCTGCGGGCCGCCGCGAACCAGCACCTCGCCGTCGGCGCCCCCGAGGCCGCCCGGCGCTGCCTGGAACGCGCGCTCGAAGAGCCGCCGCGCCACGACGTACGCGCCACTCTGCTGTACGAGCTGGGCTGCGCGACGCTGCTCAGCTCCCCGGCCACCACCGTGCAGCACCTGCGCGCCGCCCTGGACATGCCGGGCCTCGTGGACGATCTGCGGGTGGACGCCACGTTCCGGCTCGCCGCCGCGCTGTCCCACAACAACCAGCTCAAGGAGGCGGCCCTGGCCCTCGCGGCCGAGGCCGAGCGCACGGCACCGGGACCCGGTCTGATGCGGCTCCAGGCCGCCCACTTCCTCTGGGAGGGCATGCAGGCCACCGAGGAGGACGGCCCCGGCCGCTCGCGCCGGCTCGCCGCCAACGCCGACCACCTCAAGGGCCGGGACAACGCCGAACGCGCCCTGCTCACGCTCCGCGCCT
Source organism: Streptomyces sp. NBC_00523 (assembly GCF_036346615.1). Taxonomy (NCBI): domain Bacteria; kingdom Bacillati; phylum Actinomycetota; class Actinomycetes; order Kitasatosporales; family Streptomycetaceae; genus Streptomyces; species Streptomyces sp. NBC_00523. The sequence continues at coordinate 6,633,313 of NZ_CP107836.1, forward strand.
TCGACGCCATGCTGCGCGGCGAGAACGCCGAGGTCATCGTCGACTTCTGCGAGCGCGCCCTGGTGAACGGCCACCCCGCACGCGGACTCGGCTGGACCGACTCGGAGTGGGGCTTCGAGCTCCCCGCCATGGTCGGGATCACCTACGCCTTCACGGACCGGCTCGACCGCGCCGAGGAGCTGTTCGGTGAGGCGGTCCGGGCCTTCGAGATCTCCGGCTGGAGTGGCGCCCACCTGGCCTTCGCGCACACCCTGCTCGGCCTGGTCCACCGCCGCCGGGGCCGCCTCGCCGAGGCGGAGGGCTTCCTGCGCGAGGGACTGCGCCTCGCGGACCGCGTCGGCAGCGGGCTCCCCGTCCACTGGGACGCGGCCTGCCTGCTCATCGACACCCTGCTCGCCCGGGGCCGGGTCCCCGAGGCCCGCAAGGTCGCCGACCACTACGACTTCGGTCTGCCGTACCCGAGCGCCATGGTGCTGCCGGACGCGCCGTGCGTCCGGGGCCGCCTGCTGCTGGCCGAAGGCCGTACGAAGGAAGCGGTGACCGAGCTGGAGGCGGCCGGGCGCTCGCTGGAACCGCGCGGCAGGTTCAACGGCATCTGGGGCCCCTGGGCCGGCGACCTGGCCCGTGCCCTCGCCGACGACGACCCAGGCCGCGCCGCCCAGCTCGCCAACACGGCCCGGGTCCACGCGGAGCGCTTCGGCACGGAGACCGCGATCGGCGAGGCCCTGCGCTGCGTGGCCCTCTTCGCGCGCCCGGAGGAGTCCGTGCACCTCCTCGGCGAGGCGGTCCGCCATCTGGAGGCGTCACCCTCCGGTTACGAGTTCGCCCAGGCCCTGGTCGACTACGGCATCGCCACCCGCTCGCCCCGCGAACTGGCCCGCGCGCACAAACTGGCCACCGCCTGCGGGGCGGAAGGACTGGCCGCCCGCGCCGAGCAGGCACGCGCGTCGATCCGGTCCACCGAGTGAGGTAATGTTTTCCCTGCAGCCACCACCCGGCCGGACCGGGTGAACGGCAGCGGGACGTGGCGCAGCTTGGTAGCGCACTTGACTGGGGGTCAAGGGGTCGCAGGTTCAAATCCTGTCGTCCCGACTCATAGGAGTCGCAGGTCAGAGGCCGGTTTCGGAATTTTCCGAGACCGGCCTTCGATCGTTCTCGGGGACTGGGCGGGCAGTCTCTCTCGTAGGAGGCCCCCGGGGGGACTCGCAGGACGGGACGTAAGTGTGCGACGGTGGGCTGACACGAGACCGACCGTCGGCCCCGCCACGGGTGACGGTCTTTCGGGGAGCCGGGCGTTGCCCCCGTCCCGGGCATCCGGCCCCCTGCCATCGTCGTAGCCCCCCACGGGGGTGCTTCGCCCTTGGGCTCAACAACCCCCGGAAGGGGGCGCGCCCACCATGGACATCACCACCGCCATCCACGGCACATCCGCACGCATCACCCCGTGCGGCGACATCGACTCCGACACCCTCACCCCGCTGCGCGCGGCGGCCTCGGCACTCCCGGCGTACGTCACCGAGGTGCAGTGGGACCTGCGCGGCACACCCTTCATGGACGTCTCCGGCCTCCACCTCCTGCTGCCGCCGCGGGCGCGGGAAGGCGCCCCGGAGTGCAGGATCACCGTGACCGGACTTCAGCCCCAGCCCTTGCGCCTGCTGCTCCTCGCCGCCGACATGAACCCCGGCACCTTCGGCCCCGACCGGCTGACCGCGACACCCGCCGGGTCCTGACCGCCCGGCCCGCCTCAGTCCCGTACCAGACGGCGCAACGCACGGCGGGCCAGCGGCGCGTACGCGACCACGACCGGGGCGGGCCCGTCGAGGTGCAGCTCCGCCTCCGTGCCGGACGGCGTACGGGCCCGCACGGCGTGCCACAGACGCATCCGCACGGGACCCACCCGGACGCGCCACTGCCAGGTACGGGCCCGATGGTCGACGGCCTCGACGACGAAGTCGACGCCCGGCCCCACCACGGGCACCACCCGCCCCCGCATGCCCGCCCGCAGCTCCGCCTCCGCCTCCACGGCCCGGATCTGCGGGGCCCACGAGCTCCAGGCGGCGGTCCGGACGTACCGCTTCCACACCGATTCCACAGGCGCCGCACCCACAGCGCGTACCGTTCTCCTCACCCTCCCAGCATGCGCACGGAAGTCCGGAGCGCGCCGGTCGGCGGGCAGTCCGCCAGGGCCTGTCGTCAAACTGCCGTCTGCCGGGCGGACGACGCCAGTTTGACGACAGGCCCTAGAAGGGTTCGGCGGTCCGCAGGAGGTCCAGCGGCAGGTAGGGGCTGTCCACGCGGACCGCCCACCCGCGACGGCGGGCGTGGCAGGCCAGGGCGAGCACGTCGAGGTTGACGGAGGCGTCGGGGTCGTCGCCTCGGTCGGCGACCTGGTGGTGCGCCCGGTGGGCTTCGAGCGCGTCGGCCAGGGCGAGGTTGAAGCTCTCCTCGTCACCCTCCACGAGTTGGGAGAGCAGCACGGCGGGCGGCATGGGGAAGCCCCAGTCCTTGGCCTTCTCCGCCTCCCGCAGCGCCGGCTGGGCGGCCGTTTCGGGGTCGTCGCCCGTCAAGTAGGCGTGGAGGGCCTTGCGGTACGCGGCGAACGCGGAGCCGTCCGGCTGCGCGAAGACGGGGCCGGTGAGGACCAGCGGAGCG